>NZ_CAMIAF010000009.1 GCF_946190375.1 Streptococcus mitis
TGATTATCAAGCATTATTTTACCTCATCTCTAGTATAACAAAAAAGCCATCAATTTGATGACTTTTTCAGTAGGCTCTCGACTGACAGAGGGTTCCTTATTTCATTACTTAAACACTTGATTAGCTCAATGCATCCAAGGCGTCATCCATTGAAAGAACTTCGTGGAAGACACGTTGTGTCAATTCAGTTTTTTGTTCTGGAGTGAGGTATTTAGTGTTTACACAGTATCCAGAGATACGTACGATAACATCTTCACCTGACATGATCTTTTCGTAAACATCGTTCAAGTCCATAACGTTCAAGTTAACGTGTTGTCCACCGTTTTCGAAGTAACCATCAAGGATTGTTACCAAGTTATCAACTTGTTCGTCACGAGTCTTACCAAGAGCACGAGGTGATACTTGTGTAGTCAATGAGATACCATCAGCTGCGTAACTAAAGTCAAGGCTAGAAAGTGAGTTCAAGTTTTGCAACCATCCACCTTTAGCTTTGTTAGATGGGTTAGCACCTGGTGAGAAGAATTCAAGTTTAGACAAGTTCACAGAACCATCTTCGTTGAGGTATACACCTTTGTGGACTGGTGAGTTACCAGTTTGTTTAGAGTAAGCAACGTTAGATGTGATTGTCAAAAGTGATACAGTAGCTTCTGCGTCTTTGTAAAGTTTGTGGCTACGTAGACGAGTTGTGTAAGCTTCAATCAACCATTCTGCCAATTCGTTTGAACGTGGGTCATCTTCACCCCAACGTGGGTATTCACCGATTGTTTCGTAATCGTAGATGTAGCCATTTTCGTCACGGATTGGTTTAACTGTAGCGTACTTAATAGCTGACAATGTGTCAACAGTGTTGGCAAATCCACAGATACCGAATCCCATGTTAGCGCGTTGTTTAGTTGGCAAGAAGGCCATTTGAACAGCTTCGTAGTTGTACTTATCAGTCATGTAGTGGATGATGTTCAAAGCATCTACATAAGTGTCAGTCAACCAGTCAAGAGATTTTTCAAAGTTAGATTTAACTGATTCAAATTCAAGAACTTCATCACGGATTGGTTCGATATCAAATACTTTGTAGTCTTTGTGTACATCATCGTAACCACCGTTCAAACCAGTAAGAAGGGCTTTCAATACGTTTACACGCGCACCGAAGTACTGGATGTTGTGGCGTTGTTCTTCATTTTCTGGGTCAAGTGGTGACACACAGCATGAGATACAGCTCATTTCACCATATCCGTCTTTAGCCATTGTTGTTACACCTTCGTATTGGATAGAAGAGTGTTTGTGGCTCATGTGCATACAGTAGCGACGGAAGTTGTATGGCAATTTATCAGTCCAAAGAACTGTCAAGTTTGGTTCTGGAGAGTTACCGATGTTGTCAAGTGTGTTCAAGAAACGGTAGTCCATCTTAGTAACACGGTGACGACCGTCGTTACCCATACCAGCCATAGAAGTTGTGATGAAAGTTGGGTCACCTGAGTACAATTGGTCGTAAGCTTTTGTACGAGCAAATTTAACTGTACGAAGTTTCATAACGAAATCATCAACGAATTCTTGGATTTCTGATTCAGTAAATGTACCACGAGCAAGGTCACGTTCTGCAAAGATGTCCAATACGATTGGCACACGTCCTAGAGATGTAGCAGCACCGTTGATAACACGGCAGACAGACATGAAGGCGATGTTAACCCATTGGATAGCTTCTTTAACGTTCATCGCTGGTTTGCGAACATCAACTCCGTAAAGGTCACCCAAGCGAACAACTTGTTGCAATGCTTGGTATTGAAGATTGATTTCTTCACGAAGACGGATTGTTTCTTCATCGATTTCTTCGATTGCATTCCAGTCGTTTACTTTTTCTTGCATCAAGTAGTCTGCACCGTAAAGAGCAAGACGTGCGTAAACACCGATGATACGTCCGCGTGAGTATGCATCTGGAAGACCAGTTACAGTGTGTGCGTGACGTGCGCGACGAATGTTTGAAGTGTAGGCACGGAAGATACCGTCGTTAACTGTTGTTACATATTTAGTGAAGATTTCGTGAACAGCTGGGTCTGGTTCGTATCCATTTTCTTTCAAAGTAGTTTCAGCCATACGGATACCACCTTTTGGCATGAAGTTCAATTTGAAGAGTTCATCGTTTTGGATACCGAAGATAACTTCGTTTTCTTTATCGATAAATCCTGCTGGGATATCAGCGATAGATGTTGGACGAGTGTCCATTGGGAAACGAGTTTCTTCGTAGTGAGCCTTAGTTTCTTCTACAATTTTTTTGATGTGAAGTGAACGTTCTGTTGGTCCTGCAAGGAAGCTTTCGTCTCCATCATAAGGTGTGTAGTTAGCTTGTACGAAGCGTGATACACTTGCTTTTTCTTTCCAATCTACTCCTTTGAAGCCTTCCCAAGCTTTGTCAAAAATATCTTGTGCTTCAACAACTGTTTTAACAACCATGTTAATGTCCTCTTTTTTCTTTCTAGTAACAACCATCTGTTACATTCATGAGACAAGTATACCATACAGTAATCGTTTTCAACAAGTAATAAATCCCTATTTTTACACTTTCTTTTCTAAAACAGTCTATATTTTGTTCCGAACTGTATTATATTTTTGAAAAAATAAAGTCCTTTTTTCTTTTTTTCAGAAAAAAGGGTATAATAAAATAAAATAAGCAGTAAAAAGGTGCTAGGCATGTTGATTTTTCCTTTGTTAAATGATTTGTCAAGAAAAATCATCCATATTGACATGGATGCCTTTTTTGCTGCGGTGGAAATCAGAGATAATCCTAAACTCAGAGGAAAACCTGTCATTATCGGAAGCGACCCTCGGCAAACAGGTGGACGGGGAGTCGTTTCTACCTGTAGCTATGAGGCACGAGTTTTTGGTGTCCATTCAGCCATGAGCTCAAAGGAAGCCTATGAGCGTTGTCCCCAAGCCGTCTTCATCTCAGGAAATTATGAGAAATACAAGGCTGTGGGACTCCAGATTCGAGCTATTTTTAAGCGCTATACAGATTTGATTGAGCCTATGAGCATTGACGAAGCCTATTTGGATGTGACAGAGAATAAACTCGGTATCAAGTCAGCGGTCAAAATCGCTCGCCTCATTCAAGAGGATATCTGGCAAGAACTCCATCTAACTGCTTCTGCTGGCGTTTCTTATAACAAATTCTTAGCTAAAATGGCCAGTGATTATCAAAAACCACATGGTCTGACAGTGATTCTACCTGAGCAAGCTGAGAACTTTCTCAAACAAATGGATATTTCCAAGTTTCATGGAGTAGGAAAAAAGACAGTGGAAAGACTTCATCAAATGGGTGTTTTTACCGGCGCTGATTTGCTTGAAGTTCCTGAAGTGACTCTGATAGACCGTTTTGGCAGACTGGGCTATGACCTGTATCGAAAGGCTCGAGGTATCCACAATTCCCCAGTCAAATCCAATCGCATCCGTAAATCAATTGGCAAGGAGAAAACCTATGGAAAGATTCTCCGTGCTGAGGAAGACATCAAAAAAGAGCTGACTCTTCTATCAGAAAGAGTCGCTCTCAGTCTCAATCAGCAAGAAAAAGCTGGAAAAATTGTCATTTTGAAAATCCGCTACGAAGACTTTTCAACTCTTACTAAACGAAAAAGTCTGCCTCAAAAAACACAGGATGCTAGTCAGATAAGCCAAATAGCCCTGCAACTCTACGAAGAATTAAGCGAGAAAGAAAGAGGTGTCCGCCTGCTGGGGATTACCGTGACTGGATTTTAAAACCTTGAAGAGCTCCCCCTTCAAGGTTTTTCTTATACAAATAAACGAACGAAGCTATAAAGTAGCAAAACACTACCAAGCACGATGCGGTATTTACCGAAAAGGGTAAAGTCGTGTTTTTTCACATAGCTGGTCAAAAAGCGAATAGCCACCATGCTGACTGCAAAAGCTACTCCCATCGCAACCAAGAGCAAGAACAATTGCCCAAAGCTCAAGAGCTGTCCTGCTTTCACAAATTTGAAAATCTTTAAGGCACTAGCTCCGAACATAACAGGAATTCCAAGATAGAAGGTAAATTCTGTCACAACAGAACGACTGGTTCCATTTAACAAACCACCGACAATCGTTGCCCCAGAACGACTGGTTCCTGGTAAAAGGGCAAGAACTTGGAAAAGTCCGATATAGAAAGCTGTCGTATAAGGAAGCTTGTCCAATTCTGTTACACTTGGCTCGATAGCACGCGCTTTATTTCGTTTTTCCAAATAGATAAAGGCAATCCCATAGATAATCAACATAAGAGCAACAGAAACCATATTATGGAAGTGGGTATCAAACCAATCATCAAATTTAAAGACGGCAAGCAAAGGTAAAGTGGCAACCAAGACCTTCAACCACAGTCTCCAAGTCTTACGAACTTCCTGCTTATCCTTTGTCGGTTTGAAAGGATTGAGCTTGTTAAAGTAAATAACCATGACCGCCAAAATCGCTCCCAGCTGAATTACAACATTAAACATGGACATAAAGGCTTCATTCTGATTTTGGTATTGGATAAATTCCTCTGCTAAAATCAAGTGACCTGTACTGGAAATCGGCAACCATTCCGTAATTCCTTCAACAATACCGAAGAAGATAGATTTTAAAATTTCAATAAGATACATAGATTACTCCTTTTTTCTATCTTCCATTATAGCATATTTTTTCAGTCTATGGCAGTTCTCTTTAAAAGGCACCGATACTGCCGCCACCTCCGCCTCCAGAGAAGCCACCGCCAGAACTTCCACTTCCAGAAGATACGGAGTAGGTACTTGCTGTATTTGCGACATTGGCATAATGGCTCATTTGTGCTGTTGAATGATAAAACATACTGTGCCAGCCATAAGCTACATAGAGATTGATATCTGGATTTTCCACTTGGATATGATGAACCTTCATCAAATGACTGACCTTGTCCGCATAGCCAAATAAGGTCGCATAAACCAAGAGGCGATTCCAGACCACAATACTTTCCAATTCAACCTGATCCAATCGTGCAATCTCACGCAACATATTTTCAAAACTGGTCCAGAGATAGTAGACCTCTGCTCCTGCTTCATTTAGGACGCCATCACGATTATCTAGTCGAAGCTTCCAATAATAGAAAACAGCCAAAACCAAACCTAGAAAACCAAGTATTGCCAAGGGGATGTAAAGATAGCCATGAACGTCTAAACTGTACAAGAACAAACCAAATCCGATAAATAATGGTAGGATAGTAGAAAGTCCCATCCCCACTTGCAAGGCCTTTTCTCCACCAGTCAAGGGACGATAATAATCCGGAAGCCCCCAGAAGGAAACTCGATTTCTCACTCCTTCTTGCATCTCTTTCAATACTTCTTCAAAAGAAGATTTGAGTTGAAGCCCTCTTGCTTGAATCCGTTTTTCATCAGAGACTTTTGCCCCACGATAAAGACTATCAGATACCTTGTAATCCGCAAACAAATTGGAAAGAGTTTCTTCTTTTTTGCCTGAAAAAGCCAGATTTAGGCAGTCTTTCTCAAAGCTTGACAAACCATCTTCTTTTACTAGCCTCAAACCAACTGCATCTCCTTCTGAAATGATAGAGACATTCCCACGGTCTATCACATCTAGCAAGGTAGCTTGAATAAGTTGATCAAAGGTGAATTTTCCAACTCCCTTGACCAAGGGACTCACTTCCTCCAAGGAGGTAGAGTAGACAGCCTCTGATAAAACCATAGGCTCTAATTCCATTGGTGGTTCATAGAGACGATGATTTTTGGCATATTTGACTGAAGGAGTGGTCTTTCTTCTATAGATAAAATAGAAGCAGACACTCAATAACAAGGAGATAGAAAGTATGGCAGGAAACACCCACGTAAGGAGTTGTTTACTTTTCTCTTTTTCTTTAACAATCGAGTCTTCTATCTTATTAAACTCGTCTAAACGATTCCCTTTCAAACCCTGATCCCTAGCGCTAGCAAAATCAGTTCGAGGCCAGTATGCATGCAATTCAACTCCACGCTTAGCTGGAAGATTGTCCAAACGAATAGTATAATCAAGGCTACTCTTTTCAATCGTTCCCTCTCTAAAAAGTTTGCCTGTATGGAAATAGAGTTTTTCCGCCCCCTTGTCTCCCCTTACATGAAATTCAAACTTTCCAATAGCCCCTGAACTATCTGTCAGAGGTTGCCAATTTAATTCAGCGATGTCATCATATAGGAAAAGCAAATTTTTTAAGTTCCATGTAAGGTCAACTTCAACTATGTCGCCCTCCTGACCCGGATTGTAGACTTTCACAGTATAACCATCTGCTCCTTCTGTCACTTCGCTAGTAACGTCTGCTAGCTCAGCACCGTTTTTCGCAGCCTGAACCTTTGGATGAGGGTCAATGTCAAATCCACTAGGCATCTTGCCAGCACGTCCAAGTCCCACGATTTGGCCCTTAAAGTCCTCCTCAAACTGGTAAACTATCTTCTGTCTAAATTCTGCTGTATTGTCTGCATGAATATACAAATCCCCTTGGTAAGAGTTTATCTTGAAATCAATGGCAAAAACAGAGAGTGGCAGAAAGCAAAACAAGCCTAACACCAGTAATAAAAAAATTTTTTTCATCAACTAAGCCCCCTTTTTATCTTTCTTATCATTATAGCATTTTTTCGTAAGTAAAGGCTTACTTATGTTGAAAAATTACGCATTTTTCGATAAAATAGGAGACAGTTATTTTTTAATAGATTAGAAATAGGAGAAATCATGAGAAAAATATACTTATCTATTTTCACAAGTCTCTTGCTGATGCTGGGACTTGTCAATGTTGCTCAA
The DNA here is from genome assembly GCF_946190375.1 of Streptococcus mitis. Taxonomy (GTDB): domain Bacteria; phylum Bacillota; class Bacilli; order Lactobacillales; family Streptococcaceae; genus Streptococcus; species Streptococcus mitis_CJ. The sequence goes on from NZ_CAMIAF010000009.1 coordinate 6,781, forward strand.
GCTGATGAATATTTACGCATCGGGATGGAAGCAGCATATGCTCCCTTTAACTGGACTCAGGATGATGATAGCAATGGGGCTGTCAAAATCGATGGGACCAACCAGTACGCTAATGGATACGATGTCCAAATCGCCAAGAAAATCGCTAAGGACTTAGGTAAAGAACCTTTGGTTGTTAAAACCAAGTGGGAAGGTCTAGTCCCTGCCCTTACTTCTGGTAAGATTGACATGATTATCGCAGGTATGAGTCCAACTGCCGAACGCAAACAAGAAATTGCATTTTCAAGCAGTTACTACACTAGCGAACCAGTTTTGCTTGTCAAAAAAGATTCTACTTATGCAAACGCAAAATCTTTGGATGACTTTAACGGTGCAAAAATCACTTCTCAACAAGGTGTCTATCTTTATGACTTGATTGGTCAAATCCCAGGTGCTAAAAAAGAAACTGCCATGGGAGACTTCGCTCAAATGCGCCAAGCTCTTGAGGCTGGTGTCATCGATGCCTATGTTTCTGAACGTCCAGAAGCTCTGACTGCCGAAGCTGCTAACTCTAAGTTCAAGATGGTTCAAGTAGAACCAGGTTTCAAAACTGGAGAAGAAGATACAGCTATCGCCATCGGACTTCGTAAAGATGACAACCGTATTAGCCAAATCAATGCCAGCATTGAAACCATTTCAAAAGACGATCAAGTTACCTTGATGGATCGTATGATCAAGGAACAACCTGCCGAAGCTACAACAACTGAAGAGACTAGCAGTAGTTTCTTTAGTCAAGTCGCTAAAATTCTTTCTGAAAACTGGCAACAACTCTTGCGTGGTGCTGGTGTCACTCTTTTAATCTCTATCGTCGGAACCATCACAGGTCTCATTATTGGACTTGCCATTGGTGTCTTCCGTACTGCTCCTCTATCTGAGAATAAGGCCATTTATGGCTTACAAAAACTAGTCGGCTGGATTCTCAATGTCTACATTGAAATTTTCCGTGGTACCCCAATGATCGTTCAATCGATGGTTATCTACTATGGAACTGCCCAAGCTTTCGGTATTAACCTTGACCGCACACTTGCTGCTATCTTCATCGTTTCGATCAACACTGGTGCCTACATGACTGAAATCGTTCGTGGTGGTATCCTAGCAGTTGACAAGGGACAATTTGAAGCTGCGACTGCTCTTGGTATGACTCATAACCAAACCATGCGTAAGATTGTCCTACCTCAGGTTGTCCGTAACATCCTACCAGCAACTGGTAATGAATTTGTCATCAATATCAAAGATACATCTGTATTGAACGTTATCTCTGTTGTCGAACTTTATTTCTCAGGAAATACAGTGGCAACACAAACCTATCAATACTTCCAGACATTTACAATCATCGCCGTGATTTACTTTGTCCTCACCTTCACCGTAACACGTATCCTACGCTTCATCGAACGCCGCATGGACATGGATACCTATACTACAGGTGCTAACCAAATGCAAACGGAGGATTTGAAATAATGACACAAGCAATCCTTGAAATTAAACACCTCAAAAAATCCTATGGACAAAACGAAGTGCTAAAAGACATTTCTCTGACTGTCCACAAGGGAGAAGTCATCTCTATCATCGGAAGCTCTGGAAGCGGAAAATCAACCTTCCTACGCTCCATTAACCTTCTTGAAACGCCAACTGATGGACAAATTCTTTATCATGGACAAAACGTCCTCGAAAAAGGCTATGATCTCACGCAATACCGTGAAAAGTTGGGGATGGTGTTCCAATCCTTTAACCTCTTTGAAAATCTCAACGTGCTTGAAAACACAATTGTCGCTCAGACAACTGTCCTTAAACGCGAACGTACAGAAGCTGAAAAGATTGCCAAAGAAAACCTGGAAAAGGTCGGCATGGGAGAACGCTACTGGCAAGCGAAACCAAAACAACTCTCAGGTGGTCAAAAACAACGTGTGGCCATCGCTCGTGCCCTTTCCATGAATCCTGACGCTATTCTCTTTGATGAACCAACATCAGCTCTCGATCCAGAAATGGTTGGAGAGGTCCTCAAAATCATGCAGGACCTGGCTCAGGAAGGCTTGACTATGATTGTCGTAACCCATGAAATGGAATTTGCCCGTGATGTCTCTCACCGTGTTATCTTCATGGATAAGGGTGTAATCGCTGAAGAAGGCAAACCAGAAGACCTCTTCACCAATCCTAAAGAAAACCGTACAAAAGAGTTCCTTCAACGCTATCTCAAATAAAAAGAAAAGGCTGCATCAATCGTGCAGTCTTTTTGCTGTCCTCAAAATGAAAAGGCAGACCCAATTCAAGAATCCGCCATTATTCAAAGATTAATCTTCAAATTTTTCATGATTTTTTTCATAGAAATCAATTAAACCTAGAGCTGTTTCAAATGAAATATTTTTTACTTTTGCACGACCCTGCGCTAGAGCAATGATAGACATTTCACGCGCATTCGTTTCTTTAGAGATACGGTAGCCTGTGATTTTCTTATCACGAACCCAGCCAACAACTGATTCTACTTTTTCAAAGTTTGACTTAGCCATGTTCTTCTCCTATTTTCTTCTTTACGTTATATTATTCTATACGTTTTTATGTCTTTTGTCAATAAAAAAACATATATTCAATAAAATAAATGATTCAGAATCTTCTTACTTCCTTTTTAAAGCCGATAATATATAGGTTTTTGCTTACTATGACCCATTAGTAAGCTCCTAAAGAATAATTGTATTATTAAGCTTTAAACTTGTAAAAATATTCATGTATACTGAATGCCAGTTTCTCAATAGGATAGACAGGATTTACTATTTCATTCTATATATTCCTTTTAAATCAACAAGTCCACTAAAGATAGTCTTTCACTCCACACTATCTCTAAACCATTCCGTTTTTCTTTCTCCTTCTTTGGTTCCTTTCCTGTCCTTATCTATATCTTATTTATTTCACAACCGGTACTACTTACTTTGTCAAATCTTGCACCTTCTGATTACATACCCGCTTTCCAGCTAGTCATTTGAAAACAGCAGCACTTGCCGTTTCGTGTCTAGCGCTATTGTTTATCTCACGAGTTTTTTCAGCCGACTCACCTAGCAACTATCTCACAAACATTGATTATTTTTTCTGATTCCTATTATATTTAGAGAAATTTCAAATTAGGGATATATACATTGGGGATTTCAAAAAATTTCCTTATATATAGTAAGTAATTCTATCGCCTTAATATAAACAGAATCAAAAATAATAGGTGCTATAGTGAGTTGTAGTAGAAATAGCACGATAGATTTCCTAAGTCCATAGGAATCGCCCCCTTTCTTCACCCTCATTATAACACCTATACATCAGTTGTGCAAATAATATGATATTTTTTTATTAGTCCTCAGACAAGCATATTATAGAGCGTTTCATTACCATTTAAGTTAATATAAGCTGGATCAAAACCTTCCATTCGACGAATCAATCCTGCATAATCATGCTTATCTGCTAAAGCGATCCCAATTAATACAGGCCCTGTCCCCTTGCTAGCTCGTTTGATATACTCAAAACGTGTGATATCATCATTTGGCCCCAATATATCATTTACAAACTCACGCAAAGCCCCCGGACGCTGTGGAAAATTAACCACAAAGTAATGCTTGATCCCATCATAAATCAAGGCACGTTCTTCCATTTCAGGCATACGGTTGATATCATTATTTCCTCCAGAAATGATACAACAAATGGTTTTCCCCTTGATATATTCAGCCAAAACCTCTAAAGAAGCGATACTAGCCGCTCCAGCAGGTTCTGCAACAATCCCTTGCTTAGAGTAAAGGTCAATCAAGGTTTCAGAAATCAATCCCTCATCGACACCTACCAAAGTTTGAACATGTTGACGAGTTGCTTCATAGGTCAACTGACCTACCTTTTGCACAGCAATCCCATCCGCAAATTTGTCAATTTCTTTAAGTTTGACTGGACCACCAGCTTCAAAGGCCGCCTTCATGGAACGCGCTCCATTCGCCTCTACTCCGATAACTTCAATCTCTGGACTTATTTCCTTGATATAGGTAGAAACCCCAGCAATGAGACCGCCACCACCAACAGGAACCAAGACAGCATCAAAATCAATCGATTCTTTTCGAGCTTCTTCTAAAATCTCATAAGCAACTGTCCCTTGACCAGCTTGAACATGGGCATCATCAAAAGGATCAATAAAGGTACGATTTTCAGAGACTGTAAATTCTTGAGCTGCTTTGGCTGAGGCATCAAAAGTATCTCCAACTAATTTAATAGTCACGAAGTCCCCACCAAAAAAGCGAACTTGACCAATTTTTTGTTGCGGAGTAGTAATGGGCATAAAAATAGTAGCAGGAATTTTCATCTCATTACAAGTATAGGCAACTCCCTGCGCATGATTTCCCGCAGAAGCACAGACTACCCCACGCTCACGCTCTTCCTTGCTGAGCTGAGAAATGGCATAATAGGCACCACGAATTTTAAAAGAGCGAACACGTTGAGCATTTTCCTTTTTCAAATAAATCTTAGCGCCATACTTCTCCGATAAATAATGGTCGTAATCCAGTGGGGTATTCACAACCACACCATTCAAGACCTTATGAGCCTTGATTATATCTTTTGAACTTAACATCATTTTCTCCTAGACTATTTCATACTTATCGCAATCCATCCTCTTAAAAGTGAGGTGAATTGATTATAAAAGCGAGTTAGTCCCCCAACTCGCCTTCACCTTAATTTCTATCAATTAGTTATAGATTTTAAATGCATCATCGTCGTTTTTACCAACGAATGGCATTGCTTTACGCAATTCTGCACCAACTTTTTCAATTTCAAGGTTAGCTGCTTGTTCACGGTAAGCAGTCAATTTTGGACGTCCAGCTTTATAGTCATTTACAAAGTCATTTGCAAATTTACCATTTTGGATGTCTGCCAAGACAGCTTTCATGTTTTCTTTAACTTGCTCAGTAATTACACGTGGACCTGATACATAGTCACCGTACTCAGCAGTATTTGAAATAGATTGACGCATTTTCTTGAATCCACCTTCGTAGATCAAGTCAACGATCAATTTCATTTCGTGAAGAACTTCAAAGTATGCCAATTCTGGAGCGTAACCTGCTTCTGTCAAGACTTCGAAACCTGCTTCGATAAGGGCGGTCAAACCACCACAAAGTACAGCTTGTTCACCAAACAAATCTTCTTCAGTTTCTTCTTTGTATGTTGTTTCAAGAAGACCTACACGTGCTGCTCCAACACCTTTACACCAGTCCATAGCAATGTTTTTCGCATTTCCTGTTGCATCTTGATATACTGCGTAAAGAGCTGGTACACCAAATCCTTCTTCGTAAGTACGGCGTACCAAGTGTCCTGGTCCTTTAGGTGCACACATGAAAACATCTACATCCGCAGGAACTTTGATAAATTCAAAGTGGATGTTGAAACCATGAGCAAATCCAACTGCATTTCCAGCTTCCAAGTTTGGAGCGATTTCTGCTTCGTACAATTCTTGTTGGATTTCGTCTGGTGCCAAAATCATGATAACGTCAGCCAATTTAGTTGCTTCTGCTACTGTGTAAGTGTCAAATCCATCTTCTTTTGCTTTGTCAAAAGATTTACCTGGACGTACACCGATGATAACATCGCGACCAGAATCACGCAAGTTTTGAGCATGCGCATGTCCTTGTGAACCATAACCGATAACGGCGATTTTTTTACCGTCAAGTGCTGCTACTTTAACATCTTTTTCATATTCCATTTGAACTGCCATAGTTTTTCTCTCTTTTCTATTATTTATTGCCTTTTAGGCTGGTTTAACAAATTTAAGTTGGATTTTTAGTCGCGGGTAAATCCAGTTGCACCCGTACGAGCGATATTGCGAATACCGTATGGTCGAATGACTCGCAATAGAGCTTCACTCTTTTCAGCATTTCCTGTCATTTGAATAGTAATCGAGCTTGGCGCTACGTCTACCACCGTTGCACGGAAAGGTTGAATAATAGCTAGAATCTCAGCTCGCTTCTCAGCTGGCGCTGCCATCTTAACCAAAATCACCTCGCGCTCCAAATGAGGCTTGTCTGTAATATCTCGAATGCGAATCACATCAATCTGACGATTAAGTTGCTTAATGATTTGCTCCACCTCATCATGTGAAGCAACATCAATAATAATGGTGATACGCGATACATTCGGATCTTCTGTTGCTCCAACAGAGATACTTTCGATATTAACCTGACGACGAGACAGAACGCCAGTAAAGCGATTGAGGACTCCTGAACGATTTTGTAGTTTTGCTGTTAACATTCTACGCATGGAACTTCACCCCTAACATCTCATGATTACTCTTACCAGCTGGTACCATTGGTAACACCTGTTCCTTACGAGAAATATCTACCTCGATTAGCATAGGAACATCCTCAGTGATGACTTCAAGGTCTTGATCCAAGGTCTCAGGATTGTCAAACTTATAGTTTTTAATACCGTAAGCTTGTGCCATCAATTGGAAATCAGGAAGAGTATCAAAGACCGACTCAGATGTTCTACCTTCATAGAAGGATTCTTGCCACTGGCGGACCATTCCAAGTGAGTGGTTGTTCAGCATAACCACCTTGATTGGCACCTTGTAAATGTTCAAAATAGCCAATTCCTGGTTAGTCATTTGGAAACCGCCATCCCCAACAAACAAGACTACTTCCTTATCTGGGTTAGCAATTTTAGCTCCAATTGCTGCTGGAATTCCAAATCCCATCGTTCCCAAACCACCTGAAGTCACTAACTGACGTTCGTTTTGGTAGGGATAATACTGAGCTGTCCACATTTGGTGTTGACCAACGTCTGTTACCACAATGGCATCTCCATTCGTCAATTCACCAATTCGTTCAATAACAGCTTGCGGCTGAACCACACGCTCTTTCTTATCATAAGAACGAACGCGGTTCTTGTCTTTAGTAACTTTTTCAATCCATTTTTCAGTATTGTTATGAACTGTTGGTTCTGCTAGCAACATTTGCAAGGCTTTCTTAGCATCTCCAACTACAGGAATATCTGCACTGATAATCTTGCCAATCTCGGCTGGGTCAATATCAATGTGGGCAACCTTAGCATTCTTAGCGAAGGTCTTAGGATTCCCCGTCAAGCGGTCATCGAAACGGCAACCAATACTAATCATAAAGTCCGCTTCCGTCATGGCAATATTAGCTGCGAATGACCCGTGCATGCCTCCCATTCCAAGGAAGAGTGGATGACTCGTTGCAATCGTTCCTTGTCCCAAAAGACTGGTGACCACTGGAATCTGATAGCGTTCTGCAAATTCGTTTAATTCTGCAGCTGCTTCAGCATAACTAATCCCCCCACCAGCTAACAAGACTGGCTTTTTAGCCTTGGATAATTGCTTCAAGATTTTCTTGATTTGCATATCATTTGGCTCAAGAGTTGGCTGATAGCTTGGTAGGTTCACTTCTGGTGAATAGATGAAGTCCGTTTCTAAAGCAGATACGTCTTTAGGTAGGTCAATTACTACTGGCCCTGGTCGACCTGTAGTTGCGATATGGACAGCTTCCGTAATGATACGCGGAATATCTGCCGTCTCACGAACTTGGTAATTGTACTTAGTGATTGGCATGGTAATTCCCACGATATCTGCCTCCTGAAAGGCATCTTTCCCAATCCCTGCCCGCGCCACCTGACCTGTAAAGACCAAAAGGGGAACGCTATCGCTCATGGCATCTGCAATCCCTGTAATGGCATTTGTTGCTCCCGGTCCGCTAGTGACGACGGCAACACCCAACTTTCCAGTTGATTTGGCATAACCTTCAGCTTCATGCAGACAACCTTGCTCATGGCGTCCTAGAATGTGGCGAATGCCTTTAAAATTATATATCGCATCATAAAAAGGCAAGACCGCACCACCAGGATAACCAAAGATGGTATCAATTCCTAAATCACGAAGTGTTTCCAAAACTAGGTCCGACCCCGTCTTAGGAGATTCTAAACTGATTTTCTCCATTGTTCCCCTTTCTTTCCTCTTAAAAATAACTTGTTACTATCATACCACTTTTTCAAAATTTTTCAAGACAAAAGAAGAAATTTTCTGAATTTTCTATTTTAACGTTTATTTATGAATGTTATTTTGGTTTTTATTTAAAAGATACCGATTTCATTGTTTAAAAAGAAAAAAGAACTGATTTCTCAGTCCTTCATTAATCTTATTCCACACTAAATAGGTATGGGTAAACAGGTTGTTGACCTTGGTGAATCTCGACTTCAACGTCTTCGAATTCTTCTGCGATTTCTTGAGCAATTTCATTGGCAAGTTCTTCGCTTCCGTCTTCACCGACATAGAAGGTTACGATTTCACTATCTTCATCCAACATATGTTTCAAGGTTTCTGTCAAGGTTTGATGCATATCAGGGTTTGACACGAGGATTTTCCCATCCACCATACCAAGATTATCGTTTTCATGGATTTCTAAACCATCAATGGTTGTATCACGCACAGCTGTTGTGACGCTTCCGCTAACGACATCGCTAAGAGCAGCAGTCATACGCTCTTGGTTTTCTTCGATGGACTTGCTTGGATCAAAGGCGAGAAGACTTGTCAAACCTTGTGGCAAAGTACGAGCTTCCACCACTACTGCTGGTTGCTCCAAAACTTCTGCTGCAGATTGAGCTGCCATAAAGATATTTTTGTTGTTTGGCAGGAAGATAATGTTACGAGCGTTGACCTGTTCAACAGCCTTGATAAAGTCTTCTGTTGAAGGGTTCATAGTTTGACCGCCTTCGATAACATAATCCACACCTTGAGAACGGAAGATATCTGCTAGACCTTTACCAGCCACCACAGCAATCAAAGCATATTCTTTTTCTTCAGCTGGTTTGCTAACTTGAGCAGCTTCTTTCTCAACCTGTGCTTCGTGTTGGTTACGCATATTGTCAACTTTTACCTTGATCAAGCTACCATATTTAAGACCTTCTTGCATAACAAGTCCTGGATCTTCTGTATGGACATGGACTTTAACAATTTCATCATCGTTAACAACGAGGAGAGAGTCTCCAAGCTCATTCAAGTAGTTACGGAATTCGTCGTATTCAAAATCTTTGGCATAAGTTGGACCTTGCTTGAGAGCTACCATGATTTCAGTACAGTAACCAAACGTGATGTCCTCAGTCGCTACATGACCAGCCACAGACTTATGATGCTCTGCATTGATCATCTCACTCATGTTAGCAGGTGTCGCTACAAAGTCCTCAGATGCAATATATTCACCAGTAAGAGCTGAAAGGAAACCTTCATAGATGAAGACTAGTCCTTGACCACCTGAATCTACAACGCCAACTTCTTTCAATACTGGAAGCATGTCTGGTGTTTTAGCTAGGGCTGTTTTAGCACCTTCCAAGGCTGCGCGCATGACTTCAACAGCGTCATCTGTTTGCTCAGCTTTTTTCTTAGCACCGATAGCAGCCCCACGAGAAACTGTCAAAATCGTTCCTTCAACTGGTTTCATAACTGCCTTATAGGCAACTTCCACACCTGATTGGAAGGCAAGGGCCAAGTCTTGACCTGTTAACTCGTCTTTATCCTTGATAGCTTGTGAAAATCCACGGAAAAGCTGAGAGGTAATAACACCTGAGTTCCCACGCGCACCCATCAAAAGACCTTTGGCAAGAATGCTCGCTACCTCGCCAACTGTAGAAGCTGGCTTGTCTGCAACTTCTTTAGCACCATTTTCAATGGTCATTCCCATGTTTGTTCCAGTATCTCCATCTGGAACTGGGAAGACGTTTAATGAATTGACATATTCAGCTTGCTTATTCAAGCGAGTTGATGCAGCTTGCACCATTTCTTGAAATAAGCTAGTAGTAATTTTTGACACGGTTATTCTCCTACAACTTTGATATTTTGAATGTAGACATTTACAGTCTGAGCAGTAATTCCAAGCTGGTTTTCCAAGCTAAAACGAACACGCTCTTGAATGTTTTTTGACACTTCGCTAATCTTTGTTCCGTAGCTCAACACGGTATATACATCAACTGCAATACTGCCATCTTCGGCCGCCTTTACGACAACACCTTTGGAATAATTTTCCTTACCTAGAAGGGCTTGGAAATTATCTTTGAGGGCATTTTTACTAGCCATACCGACCACACCAAAAATCTCAGTTGTTGCACCGCCTACGATAGTTGCAATCACTTCATCTGTTAGTTCGATTTGACCATCTTTTGTATTAATTTTTACAGTCATCCTTTTTACCTCAACTAGTTGATACTCTATTTTATCATATTTCAGCCCAAGTGTAAAAGCAGAATACTGTCTCAGCGGATATTTACTCTATTGTTCAAATGATGTTATACCCGTAATAAAAGAAAAAAGACCCTAAGGTCTTCTTTACTTTTATTATTAAACGCGTTCAACTTTACCTGATTTCAAAGCACGAGCTGAAGCCCAAACTTTTTTAGGTTTACCATCGATAAGAACAGTAACTTTTTGAAGGTTTGGTTTTACGGCACGTTTTGTTTGGTTCATCGCGTGTGAACGGTTGTTTCCTGATACAGTCTTACGACCTGTAAAGTAACATACTTTAGCCATTGTGTTTTCCTCCTATTAGATCTAATATAGCGGATGTGCTAGCACCACATACCGTACTATGTTATCACACTTTCTTCATTTTTGCAAGGGAATTGGAAGATTTTTTTATTTAACGTAGACAATTCCCAACTTTCCAAAAGCCACATCCCCACGGATAATCAAGGTTTTGCTGGTTGGGGCTAGAGAAGTATCTGCCTTGGCTACACCACAGAAAGTTTCCACCTTTAAATCAACTCTCCAATGTTGAGGAACATAGATAACTGCATTGCCAAAACCAACTTCCACTTTCAGTGTTGCGCTATCACCTAACATCTCTGCATTGTCATAATATATCTTGGCATTCCCAAAACCAACTTCAACTTGGTCTTCTACCAATTCTTGCTCTTGCTTGTAGAAAGTCCCAGTCCCAAAAGCAACTTCCTTATCTATAAGAATGTTTTTTTCACCATCATGCCACCATTTTTTCCCATTCCAAGTTCTGTTAGAATGAGTGAGCATGTTTACTCCTAGAACAATTAGAACTCCTGCCCAGATTAGTGTCTGGTTTGGAATTGGTAAAATGCCATAAAAGTGGTTGGCAATCATTAAGGCCACTAGGGCTGTAAAAGAGGCTGAAGTTAAGTGACGACGCAACAAAGCTCCAACTGATTGATAGGCAAAAAAGGCAATACCAATCAAGGGCCAAATTTGCCCACCAAATGAAGGGCTTCCAAAATTGCCCTGCAATAATACTAAAGCCGCCAATACTAGCAACACAATACCAAATGCTTTCTTTTTCATCTTGTTACCTCATGTTTCTTAGATTTTCTTTTAGGAGGGATTGGTAATGCCGTGAGACATGAACCTCCTTGTGGGTCTGATAAAAGGAAATGGTCCCCGTTCCCGAAAAGGACTTATCCACCGAATAGACTTGCCGAATATTAGCAATAGTTGACTTGGATACTCGACTGAAATAGCGAGGAAGAATAGCCTCTAACTCATAGAGTTTAAGCCGAACCTCGTAGGCATCTTTCTGGGTATGGGCATAAATCTTGCTACCTTCCGTCTCAAAGAAGAGAATTTCCGATAAGTCCAGATAATATTCACCTGTTCCCTTGTAAAAAATCAACCTCGGAGACTTGGACTCTTGCAAGAGGCGCTGTAAATCCGCAATCTCATCTGTCAAAGCCGTTGCCTTGATGACAATTTCAGTTTCCTCTAAATTGCTGTCAATTTCAATTCGTAACTTCATTACATCTCCTTTCTGACTCTACTATATCAAAGCCAAAATAAGAAAACAAGAGCAAAAAGCAAGTGGTTACTTTAACCCCGTAAGTGGTTGTAAGACCAACTTAACTTACAGGTCAACATAGAAAGAAAATCACACCCCACGCAAGACCACAAATATAACCAACCACTACATCCTTGGGATAATGCACGCCACCTGAGACTCTCACGAGACCGAGGAGGGCTGACAAGACCAACAAGATAACCCCTACAGATAAACTAGCATGCAAGCAAGTCATGGAGATAATGGTTGCTGAAAAGACATGACGACTGGGCATAGATTTACCAGGACTATCTCTGTCTAGTAGCGGGACAATTTCCCAAACTTCATAAGGCCTAGGGGCATTGATTTTCTTACGAAGAAAGGACAAAATCACAAAACCTGATGCAGGGATAAACAAATAGATTCCGACCTGTTTCCCAAGTCCTTGTTGGAGATAGATAGTTGCTAACAAGGTTAGATAAATTATAGGCATAACTACCGTCATGAAGCGATTGAAAGTTCTTAACAAGCTCAGAAGAAAGGGCCTATTTTCAATGTTAGCAGCAATGTAGTCATACCATTCTTGATAATTTTTCATATATTTTCTCATCACTTACTCAAATTTTGCTTACAGGGAAGCACTTGTCTTCTAGTATAGTGCAGAAAAAGAAGGCCGTCAAGCCTTCTTTCGATTTATTCTTCTGCTTCGTCTTCTGTAAACTGACTGTTGTAGAGGTCAGCGTAGAAGCCTGCTTGCGCCATTAGCTCCTCATGATTTCCTTGCTCGATGATATTGCCATCTTTCATAACCAGAATAAGATCAGCATTTCGGATAGTAGACAAGCGGTGGGCGATGACAAAGGAAGTTCTGCCCTCCATCAATCGGTCCATAGCTTTCTGGATTAATTCCTCTGTACGGGTATCAACCGAAGAGGTCGCCTCATCTAGGATCAGGAGTGGCGCATCTTTCAGCAAAGCGCGAGCAATGGTCAAGAGTTGTTTTTGCCCGACAGACAAGGTCACTGTATCATCTAAGACGGTATCGTAACCATCTGGTAGGGTCATGATAAAGTGGTGAACCCCCACAGCCTTGCTGGCTTCAATCACACGCTCATCACTAATACTTGTTTGGTTATAGATAAGATTGTCGCGAATAGTACCTTCAAAGAGCCAAGTATCCTGCAAGACCATTGAAAAGACATCGTGTACTTCCGAACGCTTCATATCCTTTGTATCTACACCATCGATGCGGATACTTCCCTTATCAATCTCATAGAACTTCATCAAAAGATTGACAATAGTTGTCTTACCAGCCCCAGTCGGTCCGACAATGGCAACCTTTTGACCTGCATGAGCCGTCGCAGAAAAGTCATGGATAATGGTTCGCTCTGGTGTATAACCAAAAGAAACTCGATCAAAGACCACTTGACCTTTCATATCGCTCAATTGTCTTTCTTTATGGGATTCGTCTTCCATTTCCTCTTCAGCCAGGAATTCGAAGACACGTCCCATGGCTGCACTAGCCTGCTGAAGACTGGTAATCCCTTGGGCGATTTGTGAAAGAGGTTGAGAAAAGATACGAACATAGGCCATAAAGGCAACAATAATCCCGATACTAATCTGCCCATTCAGAGCCAAGGCTGCACCAACAATAATCACCAAGGCATAGCTAAAGTTCCCAATAAACATCATAATCGGCATCATAATCCCTGAAATAAACTGAGATTTCCAGATACTATCATACAGACGATTGTTTAATTTCGCAAACTCTTCTTTCGTACTCTCGATAGCATTGTAACTGGTCACCACATTATGGCCAGAGTACATTTCCTCCACATAGCCATTGACAGCTGCCAAATCCTGTTGCTGACTCTTAAAGAAGCCCTGGGATTTGCCCATAAAGACAGACACGAAAGCAAAACCGATAAGGGTTGACACAACCGTCACCAAGGCTAAAATCCAGTTCATCCCAAACATGGTTACCAAGACTGCTAAGACCAGTAAACTAGATGAAAGAACTGTTCCCAGACTTTGATTAAGGGACTGGGCTGCAGTGTCAACGTCATTGGTTACACGAGACAAAGTATCCCCCTGAGAGTGTCCATCAAAATATCCTAATGGTAGGCTATTGATTTTCTCTGCAATAGCTCTTCTCAAACGCTCTGAAAAACGTTGAATAGCTGTTGTAAACAGAAAGGCCTGTAAATAATTTGATAGAAGTCCGATCACATAAATCACGGCCAAAAAACCACCAATAGCTGCAACCGCCGCGACATCCACACTTGTTTCCAGACCACTGGCAATAATATTAGTCATTTCCTTGATGCGGGTTGGACCATATACAGTAATGATATTGGATACGATTGTTGCTAGAAAGGCTATCAGAAGGGCAAACTGGAGGCCTGCAAGATAGGGTTTACTATGTTTCCAAAGAGACATTTTCTTATTTTCCATGTTCCAATTCCTCCTTCGATAGTTGTGAATAGGCAATTTCTTGGTAAACTTCGTTATTAGCTAGAAGTTCCTTGTGGGTGCCTTGCCCCACGACTTTCCCTTGATCCAAGACCAAAATCAAATCTGCATCCATAATCGTTGAAATACGCTGTGCAACGATAAGCTTGGTCATAGACTTGGTTTTCTCTGCTAGCTCTTGGCGTAGGACACGGTCTGTCTTGTAGTCCAAGGCTGAGAAGGAGTCATCAAAGATGAGGATTTCTGGCTTCCGAGCCAAGGCACGCGCAATTGCTAGACGCTGTCTTTGACCACCTGAGAAGTTAGTTCCTCCTTGGGCCACTTCTGACGCTAAGCCCGCTTCCTTGTCTTCGATAAAGTTCTTAGACTGGGCCAATTCCAAGGCTTGCCACATAGCTTGTTCATTAAGCGGTGTTTCTTGACTCTGTCCAAAGTCTAGATTGCCCTTGACATCACCTGAAAAGAGTACAGCTTTTTGTGGAATATACCCAACCTTGTTGCGCAAATCTTCCAAACCGTAATTTTGAACATTAACTCCGTCCACTAGAATTTCTCCTGCTGATACGTCATAAAAACGTGGAATCAGATTAACCAGAGTTGATTTACCAGAACCCGTTGAGCCGATAAAGGCCACTGTTTGACCAGCTTCTGCTTTAAAGCTAACATGCTCGATAACTGCCTCCGAATTTGCCGCATAGCGGAAAGTCACATCCTTAAATTCGACCTGACCTTTGAGATTTTCATCAGCCAACTGCACTTGAGCAGGATTTTGGATAGAAGAATGCAAATCTAGAACCTGATTAATCCGTTTGGCAGAGACCATGGTTCGAGGAAGAACGATGAAGAGAGCCCCCATGAGAAGGAAGCCCATAACAACCTGCATGGCATAAGACATGAAAACAACCATGTCACTAAAGAGAGGCAGACGAGCTGTCGGAGCAGCATCGTTAATCACATAGGCACCAATCCAGTAAATCGCCACACTCAAACCACTTGAAATCCCCATCATGATGGGATTCAAAATGGCCATTAGACGGTTTACAAACAAATTCAAACGGGTCAATTCATCATTTGCTGCTGCAAATTTTTCATCTTGGTACTTTTCAGCATTGTAGGCACGAACGACACGAATACCTGTTAAACTCTCACGAGTGATACTGTTCAGTTTATCTGTCAACCCCTGAATCAAGGACTGTTTTGGAAAGGCTAGCGTCATCAAAACAGTCGTCATCAGAACGTTGACAATCACTGCCACAAGTACGGCCCAGAGCCAGTATTCTGAATGGCCTAAAATCTTCCCGATAGCCCAGATAGCCATAATCGGACCACGCGTAACTACTTGCAAGCCCATGGTAATCAACATTTGAACTTGAGTAATATCATTGGTGGTACGCGTCAAGAGACTAGGAATAGAGAATTTCTTAATCTCTGGCTGTGAGTAATCCAAAACTCGGTTAAAAATATCACTTCTCAGTCTACTAGTATAAGAAGCCGCCACTCGGGATGCAAAAAATCCAACTGCAACTACGGACAAGAAGGCAAGAAAGGACATTCCCACCATCATACTTGCCGGCTGCCACAACTCATCTAAATTAGTTCCTTGACTACCTAGCAAATCCGTAATTTTAGAGATATAGGTCGGCACTTCCAACTCTAGATAGACCGAAAAGCAAGTAAAAAGAATGGCTAGTAAAATCATCCCCCATTCTTTTCTACTAATTCGTTTGGCTAATTTCTTCATTCTCTCCTCCTATTCCCTTGATATTTTCCTGTAGTTGACCGAGAACTTTCTCAAAAATCAGTAATTCATCTTCATCAATGCCTTCCATCAACTGCTTGTCTATGCGTTCAAAAAAAGCCTTAACCTGCTTCATTTGAGAACGCGATTTGTCTGTCAGACGAACAAACTTAGCCCGCTTATCGCTAGGACTCGCCTCCAATTCCACCAAACCATTTTGTACCATACGCTTGACCAAATTACTAGCAACAGACTTGGTAATATTGAGTTCCTGCTCGATATCTTTAATCAAGACCAAGTCTTGGTTTTTCTCACGATTATCCAAAAAACGCACAACCTGACCTTGAGGCCCACCCATAAATTCAATACCACAACGTTTGGCTTCCTTTTGCACCATGAGGTGAATCTGATGACCAAAACGCTTAAAGACTAACATCGGTTTATCCATACTAACTCCTTTCTAACTAACACATTTAGTTCTCCTAGGAACTAAATGAGTTTCCATGAGAACTATTTTATCATTTTCAGAAAAGATGTCAAGAAAAAAGTTTCCAAGAGAACTATCTTCTTGATCAAAAAAATCCCAAGTGAGCTTATCACTTAGGATCATGTTCTCTAGGTTAAATTAGAATCCGTCTACTTTTACAAATACCTTTACATTGTTTTGCTATATCTTACAATACCTTTTAAAACAGCTATATTTTGAGCTTTTAAATAAATGTTTTTACATCATTTTACAGAGGTTTACGACACTTTTGCCCCTTTTTTGCCCCTTGTAAAACACAAAACCGCAAGCCTGAGCCTGCGGTCTAGTGTACAATATTTTTGATTTTATACAGGTTTTTCAGTGAGTTTGTTAAGAAAGTAATTCGTTAACTCTATCTTGCACTGCTTGTGCGTCGTATCCCGCTCTTGTTAAGCTATCATAACGCTCTTGACCGTTACCCCAAAGGCCTTGAATGACCTCGTTTGCTACGGTATTAAGATCCACGGTGTCTTCGCCACCTAAAAGACTATTCACTTTATCTTGTACAGCTTGAGCGTCGTAACCGGCATTTTCTAGTTTATCGAAACGTTCTTGACCGTTACCCCACAAGCCTTGTAGCACTTCATTTGCTATAGTATCCAAGTCTTTACTAGTGTTTCCAGCATTTAAGAGGTCATTTACCTTAGCTTGCACGGCTTGAGCATTATATCCCGCATTTAATAGGTTGTCGAAACGCTCTTGTCCATTACCCCAAAGGCCTTGAATGACTTCACTGGCTACAGTATTAAGGCTTTTTAGAGCGTTTTTACTGGTTACATTATCCTCCTCGGCATCATCTAACAATACAATATTCTTGTCAAACGGATTTGAAGAATATTGCCACCAGCGGATCCCGTCCATAGATGGGAAATATTCAAAGTCAGCTGTACCATCATTCAAACCATAGCCTGCAATCCAAAGGCTAGTTGGAAATTTCGCAAGAATCTGCTCATAATAGATATTATTGAGCGTGAATGGCTTGTAGCTGTAATAGATTGGCTCATAGCCATTTTCTTTGAGGATTTCCATAAAGCGAATACATGCATCTGTATTTGCCTGTTTATCTCCGCTAGCGTGATCTTCGTAATCAAGACACAAGTATTTTACTTTTTGAGGTACATTATCAAGGAAGTAGCGTGCCTCTCGTTCAGCTTCTTCGATATCACCTCCAAACCATGCGAAATGATAAAATCCAACAGGATTGGATTGCTCAACTTGTGCGGATAAGCAAGGGTTGATATAGCTTGTACTTTCAGAAATTTTGATAATAGTATTCTGTGTACCCATGTCAGACAAAATACCTGTAATATCGTATCCATTGTGGCTAGATACGTCGATGAATAAGTCGTTTTTCTTCATTGTTTTCTCCTAATCTTCGCTTGGTTCTTTATAGTCAAGAGCACGTTTGCTATCAGAGATTCCTGATGTTGTTGGGTCTGGAATGATATTTAGAATATTTACAATCGTCAAACCAACAAGATAAGGGTTTGAGAAAAATTTTCCTAGCAAGTCAAAGATAACTCCCCAACTAACCAAATCTTCCATTTTGAGATTGAAATAGGCGAGAATTGGCAAAGCTATTGCGAATGCCACTCGCGATAAGAATGTTTTATTTTTAAAGTTAAATCGTACTTTCCAGTTAATCATGTTTATTCTCCTTTATTTTTATCTTCGTCTTTTTCAAGTAAGCGCTGAAACGCTTTTAAAATCGGCTGAAAAAGAGTGACATTTCCTTTTAATTTGCGGTAATTTTCAATGAGTGATTGAAAAGTAAATGCGATGTACCCGAGATAGATTGAGTACAAGAATGCAAAACCTGTCTTTTCAGGCAACAAAACAGACATCGGAATGAGAATCATCAGCAAGAGAACCCCTAAAATTTTGCGAAGTAGCCCATTGATGCCGATTTTGCTCTTGTACTCAATATCAGGATTGACAATAGCAGCAATAGTTCCTGTCACAAAATCAATAATTTCCATTGAAACAATTAGCGCTAGAGCATACAATACCAAACCATCTTCTGTTTGGATAAGGCTTCTAAAAAAATTGAAAAATTCAATATGCATATCCACCTACTACTCTTTATGTTCATCTGTTTCTAACTCTGCCAAAATAGCATCTTCAATCTTATAGCGCATTTCTCGCAACTCTTGTTCATGTTTACGCATGCTACTACGATTTTTAGCGTACAAATCCGGGTCATGCAGTGTTTCAGATGTTGTTGAAACAGCTTCATTGTCTGTGTTGACTACAGTAGTTTTGACCAATTTTTGTTGGTCGCCATCTTGTGCGAAAAATTCAGCTACTAGCTGACGTGTTTTAGTGACTTTTAGCATTGTCATTTCCTCCTTTATAAATTAATTATCCGTTAATAATTAGGGATTTTTTACGATTGTTATATTTTAAATGATACGTTATCAAAGTTGAGCCATGTAGCGTCAACGTTCTTTCTTACAACTATTTCTCCCGATGTTAAAATGCATAAAACCGCGACTGTAAAATCATCGTTGAGCGCAAAAACGTAAGTTGAATGTAACGGTCTAAATCCAGTTGGTAATTGAGCTATAACTGTCCCGTAAGATGTCTTTCCTTTCGTCGCAACTCCACGCAAGTACACCACTCCATCGAACGACTTTGAATATTGTACATCATTGTACTGCTGATGATGTTGCCACCCATTTTGTAGAGTTATGTTTCGCCAAGAAGTCGGATCGCTTTCTGATTTTAGCAGAGCTACATAATCAGAATTGTTAGTGGATTTTGATTGTTGCACTAGGTAGCGCCATGGCCTCCAGTTGTTATCAAAACCATTCTCCCTAACTGCCATATATCCTAAAGATGTTGTGAAGCGTTGGATACATTCCTGAGAGTTAGGGTTAGGTCTGAAGACCTCCAACATCCCCCAAGCCCCAAATGGATTATTTTGAGAGTTTCCGTCTATCCACCAAAAGCCAGTATTTTTCATGGAATTAAAATCCTGTTTGATGATCTTCCCACATCCATTATTGTCAGTGATTTGATACTGTTGGATAGGCTGATTATTAGCGTAGATGTCACCCTTAACATCAAGAGCGCCTTGCTCACGAATTTTATTGACGCCCACGCCAGAGCGGTCATAAGACAAAACCACGCTCTCTGTGGCCACATTGACCATGAAATCAGTCCGTGTGAATTTGTCCTCAAGCGTGCCGATCACAACCCAGGACTGATTTGCTAGATAGTTCCCAGCAAGGTTAGCTTGTGAATTGACTAGACTTGAGATACTTGTCCATGCTCCAGTAGCTTGTCCTGTATCCGCTTGAAAATTAGTAGTACCTAACCGAGCAACCTTGAATGTCAATCTCATTGAGTTTTTTTGACTTCCTGCCACTGTCAGAGGGGCGATTTTGGCATTTCTTGTAGCTGTTAGGGTGCTAGATGTTGAGCCTGTTCTTGCTATGCCAAAACTCAAAGCAGGAGCAAAATACTCAAGCACTGTTACAGATACCTCTCTAGTATCTGACCATCTGCCACGGCTATCAGAGACTCTTGCTCTGATTTTGATAGCTCCGTGGTAGTTCATAATGCCAAGACTGCCACCGTTTGAGCTTGTGGATTGGTTCTTGCCGACAATCTCAGCATAGTATCCAGTGATGGATGAGCCGTAAGAACCAACTGCACCATTAAACGCTACTTTGATGTTAGAGATTACCTGAATGAACATGTTACCGCTTGGGATAAGGTTCTGTGCTGCAGAGTTCAAATCTGACAATGTGATACCTGAAAATGTAGGCTTGAGATTATCTGGCACGCTTGCCGTGAATGTGGCTGACTGTGTGCCTGTCTTGGTAGAGCCTGAATACGTATCAACGTAGATAGTCCCTGTCCCACTCGCTGAGTTGGGGATGTCGTTTGCGAAGTCAAGAGGGATCATCCACGCTGTGGATGTGTCTACATTCGTCGCAATCGTTCCACTCTTACCAGCCCAGGCATAGCGCACTGTATGCTTAAAACTGGAACTTTGACGGTTAATGTTGATAGTAACCGCATTGCCAATGACCCCAGTGCTCACGCTCACAGAGCTAGATCTTGGGATTGTTGTCAAAGTAAACGAGTTACCATCAATATTTAGATCACCAGGAGACCATCCACCACTCCCTGAAAAGCTAGCGGACAAATTAAATGTCTTGGTTCCGTCTGCGTTATGGCCGACTGTGACAGTTCGGTCAATTAGCATGATTACCTGATTTTGACTAAGCATTGATGGACGTCCTGACCAGTTGATAATCTGTCCATCAATAGTCACCGAAGCAGTACAGTTGTATTCTGCGAAAGTCGTAAAAGTATTTAACAAGGCAAGTCTAACCCTGACTTGACTGCTATTGTCTTCAATGCTCTGCGAGGTTTGATCTATCCACAATCTTATACGATAACCTCTATTAGTATTTGACCAAAAATCAGCCATTAAGCACCTCCTGCATATCTAATTACGTTCATATCTGGGTTAATGTGATACTGCTCTTCTCTAAAGCGTCCTATCTGGATACTTTTAGAGAAAATACCGTTCTCGATGTGGATTACACCTTGAGAAATATACATAACCTCGACACCAGCGCTAAACATTGAGATACGGCCGTTAGGATTGAACATCATGCTAGAGCTACCGTCATTCTTACCAATCACAAGCCCCTCATTTGAGGAACTCATATAGGTATCAATGAAATTCCAGCGGTCAGACAATTCTCCCAAATCTTTGGCAATGTTTGAAACACGCTGACTAGCTGAAATCAAATCTTTCTCAGCCTGCGCTCTTGCGGTTTCATTCGCATTGACAAAGTCCTTATAAGCCTTTATCCAATTATCAAGTGTGTCAGCGCTAGCTTTAGCCTCAAGCTCAGCCTGGATAATTCCAGCTTTCTCATTGAGCGTATTGATTTGTTCCTGAGTCAGCCCTTGATCAGCTTTAGAGTCAATGTCTCTCTGAATATCTTCAGGAGATGGAGACCAGTCGGTAGGTACATTGCCTATCTCTAATTTAATTTTAGCGTCTTCGTAAGTTCTAGCAGATAGTCTAATAAATTTAGCAGTAGCTGGTACTGTAATATTATTGACTATATGCCACTTTTGAGCACGAACAGTATAACTGTCCTTACCTGTAAGTCGAGTTCCGATAGGTGATTTATTAGCATCGTAAAATTGCCAAACATGCCAAGGCATTCCTCCGTTAGGTGTAGTTACCCAAAGCTGATAGATGAGATTGGATGTTCCATTGATGTCAATAAAATCTGACGTCCTTTCTTTATTTACAGAATTAGCTGGAGAAATGATCCCAGCATTTGCTAAATACCCAGCAACTGAAGTATCTCGGACAAACCTGTTCTGTGAACCAACCTCAACTTTAGCCCAACGATCAGCCCATTTGTACTTCGTTTTATCTGAGCTATCAAGCTTCTCATAATCTGAATAATGACCAAAATAGCGCTGCCCATTATCTGTCATTGTCAAACCAGAACCATCCGCATTGTCAGAGTACGCAAAGTGAACATAAGGTGTTCTTCCATCTGCTCCAGCTTTACCTGGTAGTCCATCTGATACATTTACTAGAGAAATTTCATCTACTGCGACTTCTTCATTATCAATGTAAGCTGCAACCGTCAAAGTAACTGCAGTAGTAACATCTCGACCTCTTACTGTATAGGTCATACCAGTAGTGATGTTGCCATTCAAGCTCCATCTCCAGCTCACGCCAGCGGTTATTAATTTCCCACCCTTATATAGTGTAGGAGTGATAACACTTTCTCCAGTTTGATTTTTAAAGATGATGCCGTTATTAGTGGATAACTTGACAATATAAGGTTTAGATTGTTCAAATAAGCGCTCAAGTACCTCTTGTATGCCGTCTGATAACTGATTTTCAAGCGCTTTAAAATTTGAAAAGATTGTTTTGTTGCTTGCTGGGTTTGAAAAACTGATTTTTTGTTCAGAAACACGGGCTTGAACTATCAATAGTGGGTTGAATCCCTCATCATGAATTTTGACTGTATCGCCGATTTCAACATCGACAAAGCCATCGACTTCATAAGTGATTGCTGGATAACAATGTTTTTTTAGTTCATTATATGCTAGACGTCGCAATTCTTTTGGATCGTCGGTATCGTAACTAAAATCTTTTCTTGTGTACTGGTCTAGAATACCTGTTGAGTGCGTGAATGTTGATGGATATAGCTGCATAGAGATAGGTGCAACAAGGTGAGCCCCTAATTGATAAAATTCACAAATTCCATCCTTGTTGTACTTTTTCCACTCGTCAAGACCACTTATTGTAACAACTTCTTCAACTTCCTCACCTTTATTATTTTTAACTCGTCTTTTTCCTGTTGGTTTGATTGAGTTAAAAATGCCAGTCTTATCAACTTTTCTAGTGATAGAATTGATATTTTTGCCATATTTTAACTGTATATCATTTCTGATACGGCCTACGCCTTGATGATTGTCATCATTTTCATGATAGACATTGATAGAGAATTTCTTAATTGTACTGTCAGCATTTAACTGTGTATCAAATTCAATCTCTGCATCAAATCGTTTGGCTAGGCTTAATAGACGGGCCAGTTTGGTTTCTTGCCCCTCCCATTCCAGAGTACGCTTATAATCTGAAATTTCATTGATGCCGATGGATAGGTGAGTATAGTTTAACAAGCCCATAGCCTCACAATATTCAGCAAAGCTCATAGCCTTTGTAGCCTTGTAAGGGTTGGTTATCTCATTGATAAGCTCAAGATTGAGGTTTTCGCAATAACATTTAATTGTCTGCTCATTTTCTTCAACCTGCATAACGTTGAAAATAAAGCTCTTGTCATGATATTTGAAAGATACCCACGCCCGTTCATTCAGATAAGAATAGGCTTTTTGGGTTGGAGTGTCTGACTTAATAGACTTTTTAAATACAGTGAATTCAAAAGTGGATGATCCTGTTTGTAAACTTCTAGTCCATGTATCGTTGTAAAAGTTAAGTGTGCTTTGCTTGCTGTTATCAACAAAAGCGACTTTTTGTAAGTTTGCATCATGAATTGTTAAAAGCATGATTAGAGCCACCTTTCTTCAAATTCGATTGTCACGGTTGGTTTTTTCTTTATAAAACTTGAAAAATACATCTCAAGTTTAGAATTTCCAGGCGGTATAGATAGCCATTGTGAGCCATCGACAACCTCTTCAGCTTTAGCGATTCCGTCAATATAGACCGTATCATCTTCACTGTTAATTACAACATTTGAACCGATAGGATAGCGATTAGGAATGTCTCTTGATGCTTGCACAAAGTCCTTACGATACATCAACTCATCAAGATATAAGTGAGGGATGATTGGCTTTCCGTGAAAAGCGCCTATCGTGACATGGATTTTAGCTGACTTTTTGCCCCTGATTTCAGGGACGACAAAATTATAGTATGAACCGTTGTAGTAAACTTGGATTTTCTCATCATTTCGCTTAATTTCAAACTGTCCTCTTGATAATGTAAAAGGATTTCTATTGCTATCGCTAGATGAGTCAAAATCCAAAGTATTGAGAAAGTTATAATCTCCGTTATTATTAGTGGCAAAGACATTAAATCCACAATATAGACCGTTATATCTCTTGTAAGTTTCAACCCCATACAAAAACTGACCTGCTGTATCAGATACAGCCACCTTGATAAAGCCACATTGAGCTATTGACTCAAGTTGATAGACTAATTTACAAAAAATGTAATCATTTAGAGAGCCTTTTTGACCTGTTGAGTCAGCTGGTATCTCCCATGATAAGCCTGTTGAATAGCTTTTATTATATGTTCCGCTAAACTGTTCTCTTAATTTGACACGTTTCTTACTGCCTGTTGTAATTAGCTCCGATGTCCCAATTAAATTCTCTGAACCATTAGTCACTGAGCTATTTTTTACTGCTTGCGTCAACCCTTGAGCGATTTTGTCGCCTCGAAAGTCAAGCAAGACCTCAGAGCGCTTTACTGTTTCAGTATCAGCCTCCTCACGGTTTCCCATCTCAAAAGCCGTATTATTATTGACAAGACCTATATATCCATTTTCAGCATTATGCTTAACTCTGATAATTGGAAAGGCCTCAACCGTCCCATTGTTTACTAAGTCAAAAACCATTTTATCGGTTGTAGTCTGTGCGTTTGAATCACTATTGAAATTCTTATAAGCTGAGCTATGTGCTACACCGTCTGGAATTAGTATTTTTAACTCTGAGCGCTGGAACCATCTTGTCAAATTTTCTGGAGTAATCTCATCCACTGGTAATCCCATATAGTATTTGTCTGGCTCATCACCATAAGTAATCTTTACTGGCTCCAAAACGTTTAGCACGCCTGCCAAATCATGCTTTAATTGTTCCATTTCAATTGCATTTGTGGTTTTGATGTCAAATTTTATGATATGCTCTTTCTCGCCACGTTTCACTTGCTGAATATTAACCCCCAACAAAGGAGCGTTATCTGTTGATACGCTCCTTTTGTTTCCAATGGGGCGGATAATATCAGTTATTCGAAAAAACTTAGACATATCAACGCCGTTGAAAGTCATTATCTTTGTCATGTCAATATCCCTTTCATTCTGTTATCTCGTCTTAGTTGCTCAGATTGTTGTCTAGAGTACTTGTCACTTGTCTTAGCTACTAAAGTACCGTCATCAAGACACATGAATGACGGACGGTTTACAGCCGTTTCTGCGACATCTAGCGCTTTCTCCAACAATTCACTAGATTTGTCCATAGTGACCTTGATTTTTTCAGCTATTGTCTGCTTGCTACTTTGTTTAACAGTCACTTGAGCACCTAGTTTCTTGTTCAAACCAAGTGCAATTTCTGGTCTAGTATCAATCATCATGCTTTCTTTTAATCGCAACATTGATCTTTTAACAACGCCAGCATCCGCCTCGATACCAACAGCGATACCTTGAGGGATAAATCGCCCAACTTCATCACGCATAACACGAGATGGACTATGGATATCTAGTGCACTCTTGATGGTGTTTTTTACCCTTTCAGCAATTGAGTTAGCTGTTGCCATAACTGAACTAGAGCCACTCCAAAGCCCTGTATTAAGACCAGACATCGCCATTTCACCAATGTATGTGAAATCACTCTGCAAACTATCAAATGGTTTCTTAATCTGATTGGCTAAGTTAGTAACAGATGATACAGGTTGATTGGTACCTTTATCTAGCCCCTCAGCTAACCCAGTAGTGATAAAACCTCCATATTCGTTAAATACACGGGATGGAGAATGGATGTCCATTTCACTTGTAAAGGATTCTTTTATATCATTAGCCATGTTTTTAGAAGCTTCACTTGCAATTTCAGCTCCAGCTTTAATACCATCACCAACACCTTCAGGAATATTTTTCCCTTTTTCAGGGAAGTCAGCAGCTGCAATTTCCTCTTGCAAACTCGATACTTGACTTTGTACAATGCCCTTGATCTTGTCTGTGATACCCAAAGCACCAGTATCCATACCAGCAGTTAAGCCATTCATAGCTGACTCACCACCTCGAGTAAAGACTTCGTTCAATGTTGCCAATTTTTCATCTGATGCGTTGACAAGTTCTTGAACGTACAGCCCACCTTGAGGCCCCATCTGTTGCAATTTAGCCAAAATCCCCTCGTTTACCCCACGTTCGGCTAGTGTATTGAGGTTTGTTGCCCAATTATTAACCGCTTCTTGGTTTTTTTGGAGGTTGGCAATCATTTCATCGACACTAATAGCTGACTTCATTTGTATCTGATCAAACATGTTCGTTGTCGTTTCAAGCAACTCATTATATTTAGAGCGCATGTCATCAACCGCTTTTTGTTGCGCTTTTGACATACCTTCATATGATATAACTTGTCGATTAGACCCATTTTCAGCAGCTGTTGCCATTGCTTCAGATGCCGCCTGTTGAACTTGAGATGTTTTTTCGTACTCGGTTTGCAATTCTGTTTGAATATTTTTAAGCTCTGTTTCCTTGTCGTTGAGTTCTTGCAGTTTTTCTTTACGAACACTATCGCTAACATTGGATTCTTCATTCCATTTTTTGCGTTGTTCAGCAATCTGTTTTAGTTGTTCACCAATTTCAGCACGCTTTTGTTCGATATCAAGCAGATTTTTTTGAGATGTCTCCCATGTTGATTCTGCCTCCATCGCTGAGATACGAGCTTTGATTTGGTCGCTGTTATGAGACAAAGAATCGGTATTTTTGTCATAAACTAGATTCAAACCACTAACAGAGGCATTCAAAGCATCAATCTTTTTCTTGAGGTTTGTCTTTTCAGCTGCTGTCTTGTTTGTTTTCTGTGCAAGCTGGACAACTTCATCAGCTAGTTTTTGGTAAGATTCTGTATTTCCTTTTACAGACTCAAGATTTTTTTGACGTTCTTGTGCACTTTGTTTAACAGAATCCGTTAATTGATCCGTACTCTTTACTAACTCCTCTTGTTCTGATTTGAGGCGTTTTGTTTCTTCACTTTCAGCAGTCAGCCATTGCCATAACCCTACCAATGCACCAACGGCAAGACCTACACCAGCAACAATCCAACCAATCGGTCCGGTTAAAGCTGTCAGTGCTGCTTTAAATGCTGTTGTTGCAGCAGTCGCAGCGATAGTTGCAGCAGTTTGCAAACTAATAGCACCGGTCAATACACCATAAAGTAAATTAGACGCTGTCAAAGCTCCGTTATTTGCCAAGTTGGCGACCATTTGAGCTTTTGTTACCGAACCACAAGTTGCTTGTGCAGCAGTCATTAAGTTAATAATCTGTATTGCCCCTGCTGCTGTTGTTTTGAATGTTTCCCAGGTATTAATTAAGTTTTTTGTTGCAGTTATAGTGTCGTTAGCGACACGCATAGTTACTAATGCAACTGATAAACCATCCAAAACTGGCTTCAAAGATAAGATTACAGAAATCCCAGAACTCAAAACACTAAACAAGGTCTGAAAAATAGGTGTACTAGCCTTAATAACATTGACAATCACACCAAAAGCGGCATTGATGATTACTTTCAATGCATCGAAGTTCTCAGCAATCGTCTTACCTGTTGCTGCCTTTGTTAAATCGTCAAGAGCCTTGATAGTATTAGCTACACCTTTAACAACCGCATTCTTTAAGTTCCCAAAAGATGTCTGGATCCCTTTACTATTAGATTTAGCAAGTTCAGCAAAACCACCAACGCCACCATTCAATTCAACCAATTTGCTTGAAAATTGGTCGAAAGTGATACGCCCCTCTTTTAATGCAGAATAGAAATCATTCTGAGCAGATTGACCAGCAAAACCGAATGATTCAGCAGTCTTTTGCAAAGCATAGGGCATGGTTTCCTGTAATGTTTTCCAGCTTTGCATATCAACCTTACCAGCTGATAACATTTGGCTAAACTGTTGTAAACCACGACTTGCATCCGCACTAGATGATCCGGAGGCAAGAAATGCATTATTAAGAGCAAGTGTTAGATCTGTTGATTTGTTTATATCTCCAGTAATCGAGGTAAGGCGTTGAGCTGTACCTACCACTTCATTTAAAGTAGTAGGCAAGCCCTCAATCCCATTAGCAAGTTTCTTAGTTGAGCGTGTGACATCCTCTGTACTATGTCCCATTGCTTGCATCACTCTTGGATAACTTTCGAGGGTATCAAAACGCTGAATAGCACTTCCTAAAGCATCGCCCAAAAGTTCAGCACCTTTAGCGGCAAGCTGGAAAACTGCACTACCTACCGCAAATTTCTTTAGGGAGCTACTCCCTCTGTTACCTTTCTGTGCCGTTTTATCTAACTCATCGTTTAGAACCTTGACTTTATTACCATCAACGTCCACAACGATGGTAACTTTTCCATCAGCCATTATCTTCTCCCTCCTTTTCTAAACTATATTTAGCTTGTAATTTGCGCATTTTATTCTTATCCCCACCATGTTCTGGTTTCCAGGCACGAATTTCTATAATCTGTTGCATGATTGTGTTGTCCGGTAAAGCGTTCAAAAGCGCCTTAAATTCTGTCCATGTCAACTTATTTTGAACTTCTAAAAGATTGATGCCATAAGCTTGCAAAAAACTAGCGTAAAGGTATTCCGCATCTTGTTCAAAATCAATCAATTTTTCGTGTTCTTCTTCATCTTTTGCTGTTGGCATTGGATTTCCTAACAAATCATACTGAACGGTTTCTTTTTCAATTTCTAAAAAATGCTCTTTTATGTAAATCCAACAATCCACAACCTCTTTGATGTCGTATAATTCTTGGCCAGTTAGCAAATGGACAATCAACTGAGCTTGTTCTAGATGCGTCATTTCCTCCTCTTTCAAGATTTCAAAGACATCCAGAACCTTATTAAAAGACAAGTCTATGTCATACTCCTTATCAGCAATAGAAAAATTTGTGATTAAAGCATCATTTAATTTCATAGACATAATTTTTACCTAGCTATTTCTTTTTATTCTTTTTGTGTTTCTTGTTGTTCTTGACTGGAGTGACTTTTCCCTTGTTTAAATAGTGACTAGCACGCTCTTTCACTACTGTTTTGTGTTGCTCAGCAAGTTCTCCTAGCTTGTCATGCAACATGATTGAGGCTTGTTCTAGGGCGTTATTTAGGGCTTTATAGTCTGGATATACAGAATAAAGCTTGTCAAAAGTGCCATCCCCAAAAACAAGATCGTATTGAATTTCAAGCTGTTTCTTCTCTAGTTCAATAGCGCCAGCTACTACTTCTTTAGTTACTCCATCACGCTCAATTTTGTTATCGATATTTGCAGTTACCACATCCAATTCATATTGGACAAGGCGACGTTGGAGTTCTTCTTCCATGTCATAAAATCGCATTAAGCTCTCTTGGCTAGTATCAAACCATAGCTCTACTTCTCCAATCTTTACCGGAAATCCTGTACGTTTTAGTTCAATCTGAATATCTGTCATGTTTCTACTCCTTTTCCTGTTGTTAAAAAGGGCAAGGCTTAAATGCCCGCCCTTATCAAAAGCTATTACCCAATACCTGTCTCTTTTGGCGTCGAGTTGTAAGAAAGCTTACATCCAAACGCCTCATAGTCAGAGGCAGCGCCAGAACCTGCTTTGATTTCTGTTGCAGTTGCAGCTCCCACCCATTGTTTCTTCTTGTCAGAAGAAACAACCTTATGCCATAGCTTACGGTCATCCCCTGTCTTGTACTTCATCCCAGCAATAAGAGCCTGTGCCTTATCGTCTGGATCGTAAGTACCCTCAAAGGTATAAGCACCTTTTACACTGACCACGGTTGTTTCTTCAACTCCATCACCGTCATAGTATGCTTGATCATCTGTTTTCTCGTCTGTATCATCTGATACGTCTGAGATCCATTTAGCAAGTTCCAACCATGCATCTTCTGTTGATGGTTCAGTTCCTCCATTGTATGGAGCTACAAAATGGCCACGTAGGGCGTTTTTTTGTCTTGTCATTGTTTTTTCCTCTCTATTACGATTTTCGCCACAATTTCAATTGTGTAATAATAATAGCCTTGCTCATCCTTACCTTTCATGGCAGGCCTGCTGACTTCCATTCCCATATACTCATAAGAATTATTGTCACTTGGCAAAACTAAGTCTATCTTTGATAGTTCTGATGTGACTAACCAGATAGTGTCATTTGCTACTGAGTTCTTTTTTGCCTTTACAGCAATTTCAAACGGCAAAGAAATCTCTTGTGTGCCATCCATATAGCCTCTATCCACTTTTCCTCCTGGTATCTGATTGATAACAAGGTCATCTTTGTCATCCTCAAAATAATCAAAGCGTGGTTCAACTGGTAAATTTAAAGTCTTGATGTGCTTTAAAAGTACATTTTGAAAGTCATTCTCTCGCATCAAAGCCCCATCCCTTTCACAAATTCTCTAGCCCATTCTTCGGCATGATTGCGAGTAGCAACTTGATCCCATCGTTTTCCTGTCCCTGGAGTGGTATATCTCCTAAAGGTGACAATACCATTTGAACCGTAAAATTGTGCCCTAGCATAAACTGTGCCATAAACAACAGCATCACCCTGTCCAACGATTCGGCCAGAAACTCTCAACTTTCCACCTCTCAAGGGGATATATTGCTCATTGTCTAGCAAGATTTTGCTAGCGACTGCAACCTTTCCTCTTGTCATGGATTCGCTCGAAAGTTTCTGTTTGGCTTTTTGCAAGTCAACTTTAATAGCAATACTCATTAGATCACCTCAATTTCTTGACTGAATATCTCACCATCATAATAGTTAGTTTGATATCCATTAATTGTGTAATCTCTTATCCCATCGTTTACTTTTGCATCCATCCAATTATCATCGGCTGTCACAAAAGAAAGGGATGGATAGAGGTATATAACCCCTTGTTTTTGCCTTGATTTTGAATTCCCTGTACCAGATTTTGAGTTACGATTACCAGATGACCCCACTGATCTATCAAAACGTACATTTTTAATAGTCAACGGTTCTGAATATACTTCATCCCCATAATCGTTTTTATCAGCTACTTTTTTTATGGTTAGGACATCCTTTAACAAACGCTTGTCAATCCCTTTTAATAACCGCTTATCGATCATATGCAACTCCAACAACTAGGCTAAAGCCAGCTTGTCTCAAAGTATTTTCAGCATCCATAGACAAATTGAATTGCTGACCTGCTGATGTGCTTTGTGAGGTGCTATAAGAGATTGATGTACGGCCAATAGAGACACTATTGGCTAGCTGTTTGTCATCAGCTGACATAATACCAGAGGCATCGAGATAGGCGATTTGAAAACCCATAGCAAGCTTAACAGCATCTTTTCGATAGGCAATTTCTTTTTCAAAGTCAATGCCTTTCTGATAAAAACCGTTAGTGTATAGGTCAATCGCTATCTTTGCCCTACTTGCCAATTTTTCAAAGTTTGTAACCTCATCAAAACCTAGCTTAGTAAATTCATCTTGTGTTAAATAAGTCATGCGTAACCTCCCTTAAAAATAAAGGGTGTTGCCACCCCTTATTTATTCAGCCTGCTCAAATTGTGTGGGCACATCTTCTACAAGCTCTAAAACTGCATCGACATCTGGAAATGTTTGCTTGAGGTCTTTATTGACTTGATCGGCATAATTCGGTTCAAGCTCAACAAATTCTCCCTCTGTCACATAAATACCAGGTGTCTTTAAAATTAGGTTCTTAATTGCTTTATACTTAGCCATTATTCTTTACCTTTATCCTTAGTTTCCTTTGGTGTTTCAAGCTCGCCACCATCTTCCACCAATTCCTCAAAGCCATCTGCCATAAGTTGCACCTCAAGCTCACTACCCTCTTGCACGGTATAAACTTGATTTTCTTTGATGTATTTCTTCATCTTCTACCTCCTATGCTGATTTATGTGAAACGTAAATCCCATCTTCTTGAGATTTCAAGACAAACAAGTCATGGTACAAACGGTTTTGGTATAGGTAACCATCACCCTCTGTGTGTTGCCCAGGAGCAAAGAGATAGATAGAGTTAAATTTAGCTTTGGCAATGATAGCTGTCTTAGCCACGATCAAGAAATTGATATCTTTACCGCCACCAGCTTTCACAAATCCAGTTGTGAAATCAAATTGAGTTTTGAAACGTGCATCATCCCAAACCTCGATAAGTTGCACTCCATCTAGCGATGTTACACGTGTGTCAATTCCTTGAGGTGATGTAGTAGCGATTGCGCGTGTAAAGTCTTTAGCACGCTCTAGGGCATCCATTACCTCGCTAGATACATACATGACAAGGTTTGATGCTCCATATTTACGCATTGGCAAAATAGCAGCTTTCAAGATTCCATAGACATTCTCCGGTGTAATGCTATCTTCTTGTTTGAAATGATGACCATTAATTGCAGCTGTTGCAATTTTAGAAAAGCGGTAAGCATCAACTTCTGGTGTTGCATGTTCTGAAATGAATGTATTTGAGATGTTAGCAACTGAAAGCTCTTGGTTTGTTTCGTCAACATCTGCTGTATCAACAAAAAACTCAACATCTCGGTCAAATCCAAGAGTATAAACGTTTTTATCGTTTGATACTGTACCTGAGTTGTAACCCTTAGAGCGTGTATGTGCCTTATATCCTGTTACAGAGATTGTTGGCAATTCAAATGATTTTGCGCCGAGCCAATTTACTTTTGGCGTTTCAAGAATGGCAGTCAATGAGCCTTGCATGAGGCGTTTTTCAAACTGCCCCTCATGTTTTGTGATGTAATTGATTGACATCTACTATTCCTCCTTTTTATTCTGTTAGCCCTAATGCCTGTGCAAAGGCATCTGGTGCTGGGTCTGTTGCTGTTGGATTTCCAAACGCAACGATATTTGGGTTAGGCTTGCCATCTTCTTCTGCTTTAAAAAGATATGGGTCACTTTCCTTTAGACCATTGAGGATGTCATCTAGTTTAGGTTTGCCACTGTCATCTAGTTCAATGGCATCAACATCAATAAACTTCATCAAGGTTGATGGATTGTGTGCTGTGGTATCTTTCAAAGCAAGGTTGATAGCATTCACCTTATTTGTTTTTGCCAGTTCATCAGCAGCCTCTTGTTTATACTTGTCATAATCCGCTTGCAATTTATCAATCGCCTCTTTTTGTTCAGCGCTGATACTTTCAAGCGATTTCAAGTGTTCAACTTGCTCCTCTGCTTTTTCTAACTGGCCTTTCAAACTATCTCGCTCTTTGGTGATAGTTTCCAAGGCTGATTTGTCCTCGTTGAGCTCTTTTCCTCGCAAGGCAAAGACTGATTTAGCCTGTTCCTCTGTCAATCCAAGTTTGAGTAGTTCCTCTGTTGTAAATGCCATTTGTACCTCCTTAGTTCTTTTTAGGTGGACAACTCCCACCGAAAAGCAAAATATTATTTACTATTTCAGTTTACTTTGGATGGAATGGGATTTTTTACGGTTTTAGGCACAAAAAAAGAGGGTTGTTTAGTAACCCTCTTGATAATTAGATATATGCTCTTTCTCTACTGTAATCACGGCTTAAAAATTCGTGTTGTTCTACAAGAGCTCTTATTTTCCCTTGATAAGCTCTAACTTTTAGCCTCTCAGCTTGTATCAGATCATCATCACCCAATGTACTAGCATAGTGCAATCTTTCTTTATGATGCTTGATATTGCGCTCTAAGGCTCTTTGTTTAGCCTCGATGCGTGCATTTTCTTCTGCCTGTTCTGGCGTTAGGTCTTTCATATAGTCTGGCAAGTCTGGTATTTCATTTACTCCTACGATAAAAGGCGTAAGATAATGACCACAATGGACACCTAGACATCCCCCAGCAGTACCAAAACCATAATCTAGCAAACTATGAATAGTAAAGCCGTTTATTGTTCTGCCTTGACCTTTAGTGACAATCTTACCTTGCAATGGAGCACATGCAGCTCTAGCAGACGACTTGATAGAATAGTAAAAAGTATCTATCCCTAATTCCTCTGCAGGCCTCGTACGCATATCATTGTAAACCCTGTAAGTTGTCGTTTTGATAATTGCTCTGGCATAGCTATCTGCTCGCCACTCTCTCCCTGCGCTGTCAGTAAATCCAGTAAAGCCCTTTTTTTGCCACGACATGATAGTATCATTTAATGCTCTATCACTCGTTTTAGTACCTGCTACCACTTGTGCTACTGTCTGCTCTACAACCGATTTGAAAACAGTCTGTATGCTTGCTGGTAATGTTGAATTGATAAGATTAAGGTCACTTATAGCTTGTTGAGTATAGGACTCAAGAGCATCAATTACACCATTTCTAACTTTGCCACTAGATTCTCTTTTTAAATCTTCCTCCAGTTGCTCCTTTGTGTCCTTATAGACCTTTAACCCCTCATTAGCAATAACTTCTCTCAAAAGACTTTCAGCAATTCCTGTACGCTCAACAATAATCTTTAAGTTCTCCTCATTCAGCATGTACATATCATTGAGCTTTTCTAGTTGCCATATATACGGATTTTTTGCAAGATCAGCATTGCCACGCTCTTTTAGTCGCTTTATCATACTATCAAACAACTCAATTTGCATTTTAGAGTAAATATCACTCACGCCCTGCATGTGCAAAGAAAATCGCTGATCATTTAGAGTTGGCATCTTACGTTTATCAGTCATTCTCAACTCCTTATGTGTCGTTTATTGTAATTTATAGCAGTTTATAGCTCTCCCTCTTCTGCTTTCTTCTCTGTTTTTCCATACAAAGCCAGTTCTGCATCACTCTCTGGTGGTAACTCTCCATTGATTTCAGCAAGTTCTTTCTCTGCTTCTTCATTTGTGATGTTCAATACTTTAGCAATACCTCTTTTCTGTGTCGCAAATCCAGCTGCTACCATCTTCATCCAGTAATCAAGCTCTGCATGCCTATCAGTAAATACACCATCATCCAAATTAACTGAAATATCATCAAGCTCTGGAATTTCTCCGCTGTAAACCCCTACTGCTTTACCAAGTTCACACATTGAAACACAAAGCTCTTTGATAGCTTGCTCAACAAGTGCAACAATGCTATTTCGCATTTGATAGGTGTCTGAGTTCTCGCTGACGATTTCTGTTGCTGTCTTTACTCCTTGCCCATCAAAGGTAAACATGCCACTTGATACACCAATCTGCATTTCAAAGAGCTTCAAACCCTCTGAAATGGCTGAAATATAATCTGATGAGCGGATAGGAGTTGTAAGGTCAATAATGCTACCACTATCCATATTGCCTGCTCCTACTTGCATGTAAACATTTTGGTCAGTATCAAAACGTCGCTTAAATTTGATTTCACCGTGGATATCTTGTACTTTGAGTTGCGTTATTTGCTCAGGCACAATCACGCGCCTTTGACCCATTTTAATTTCCCACATAAATTCATCGTACGTGCGATTGATAAAATCAATAGTGGTCTTGGCGTTATCAAAGATAGATAAACCAAGAGGGCTGTTGATATCCTTGTTATTCATCCCTGGTGTCTTGAGATAAACAAACAATGGGCGTGATAGTCCTTGTATCGTTGTTACTGGTTGCAAGTCAGGATATAGCTCACTCAAATTTACACGATCACCCAGCGTGCCGTCTGATGTTGATTTGTAAAGCTCGTTAGTAATGCGGTATAGGTTCTTATCCTTTGTACTCCCTACCTCTTTGCCATCTTGAGTTACCCACTCATGAAACTCAACTAACGTATAATATACATTCTTTTTGCTCTCTGACTTAATTGTCTTTGTGAGGATTGCCGCACTTGATACATCCTGTGTATTGCTTTGTAATGGCAAAAATACTGGTGCTTGAATAAATGCCACTCTAACCTTATCTCCATCAATATAAGGTCTCATAGCAAGCCCACCCAAAGCCAGACAACTCTCTAAATATCGCTCAAAGTTTTTGTTAAAGCGATCATTGCCTAGCATATTATCAAGAAAATTATTTAGTGTCTCATCCTCTGCTGTAATTGCCGCTTGCTCGTTGTAAACAAGGCTGGCAATCTTTTTAGCTGCAGTTCGTGCAATCGGTAAGTGTTGTATCTTTCTACGCTTTCTGTCGCCATCGGTGTTGATGTACTCCACATCATCAAATTTAGATTGATAGTAAGCTAGATTGAGCTGTATCCTGTTAAATTCGGATTGTGTTACAGCTACCTTTGGGTGCTCCAAGATACTGTTTAGGTTCGATGTTTCCATGTTATACCTCCCACGGTTGAAAAAGTCTTTTACTTTTTGAATTAAGTTCATTGTTGCCCTCCTTATGAATTACCAACACGCAAACCAAGTATCTTAGAATTGTCTAGTATAAAATACTGGGCAACATCGCATGTATGGTCATCATCTTTGATGACATTTGGGCTATCAGACTGCAGTGTCTTTTCATCCCATCTGTACATCTTATGTTCTTCAATAAATACCTTGTTATTCTCTGTATCAAGATAATAAAAGCGACCTTGTGCTAATAATGATTGGAATGTATCAATCATTGTCACTTTCTTCAATTTAGCCACTGGATGCCATCTAATACCGAAATCAAGATACATCTGGTTTCTCAATGCTCCCTCTGCGCTATCAATCGTATATTGCAAAATAGGTACTCTGTACTTACTGACAACGGATTGTATAAAGCTGTTGATGTCCTGTGATAGTTGGCTAGGTGCTTTCTTTATCACTTGACCAGCTGGTGAATAATACCAGGTATCAAGTAAGATAACCTTACTTTTAGCAGTTATCCCAAAAGCACAACATGCAGTAGCTGACTGCTGATGCCCACCGTCCAATGCAAAAGATATACCTATCAGCCTATCATCACTAGGCAAAGCATCTAACGGGTGAAATGTACTCATGTTATAGATATTATTCCCTAAACCAACTGACTCACCTAGATAGACATACCTGTAATAATCATAGTCATTCTTTTTTATACGCTCGATATCAGCCAACATCTGATCATTTACAAATCCTAACTCATCATCAAGATAAGTGCTAGAATGGCATAAGTAATTATCTTGCGTATTCATTTCCTCATACCACTCATTTATCCAACTGTACGGATTGATAGGAGGGTTATATGACCAAAAGATTTTAACAAATTGAGCGCGTGGATGTTTTTGGCGCATAAATGTAATGTTGGTCTGGTCAAATTCTTCTGCGCTTGAAAATTCAGCAGCCTCTTCATACCAAACGGCAATAATATTCCCAATGTTGTTGGATTTCAACTTTTGGTAGTCATCGAGGCCGTAAAAATAAAATGTTGAGCCTGTCTTTTTGTGACTTATCTTAAATGGGCTGACTGTCATCTTAAAACGACTAGTTAGACCAAACAACGACAATCCCCATTGGATTTGATTATACACACTATCACGGATTGTATTAGCTACTTTACGGATAATGACAATATTGGCAGTTTCACCCCTTATGATGTACCAAGTCATCATGACAATCAGCTTTAAGGTAATAACTGATGATTTGAATGAGTTTCGCCCACCTTTCAAAATGTTGTAAGGTTTCTTAGATTTCCAAACACTCTTGAAATGAGGATTGACATTTTTTTGAATATCAATTATCTTCATCGTCACCCTCCCAACTATCAATAATTGTGATGGTGTCATCTTCCATTTGTGTATCTATCAACTGTGATTTTAATTTCTCAATCTCAAGCTCTAGTTTTTCAGATTGTTTAGCTGTTGGATATCGTTTCAAGATTTCAGTAATAGCTTTAATAACTGTTGCATTATCTGCTTTCTTAATATGTCTTTCTACTTTTCCTGTTGTTGGATTAAGTATCAAAACCTCCTCATCTCGTTTACCTCTAGCGATTTCAGAAAGGATATAGAGCGCCTCTGTCGCATCCATGATATTTGACTTATGCAGCTCTTGCATCTGCTTATTTATGTACTCTTTTATCCCAACATTTCCCAACAGTTCAGTAATACGATTATTGGCATAACTCTCACTATAACCAGCCTTAATTGCTGATTGATAGCCGTTTCCTGTCTTTATGTACTCATCTGCAAAGCGCCTCTGTCTTTCATTCATTCGCTACCTCCTTTCCAACAAAAAAATCACAAGTATTGCTACTCATGATTTCATTTTATATGCTAAAAGAGGGGATGTTTTACTGTTATTTTTGATTTAAGGCGCAAAAAAAGCCCCAATTAAGGGGCTAAGATGTAACGTAGTAGCCCGGATTCGAACCGGATTCTCCTCCATCAAGGCGTAATCCCTATATACTACTCCCTACGTTTCTTAGTGTAATTATACCACTCCTTTTTGACTTTTTCAACAAGTTTACGCTCTTTTGGCGTCAAATTGGTTGCGCCCTTTTTGCTTTTCTCATGTTCTGCATGATTATAGCCGTGATGAGCATGTGGTTTCATACCTTTATGCACATGATCTAAGTCAATTTGCTTATTACGCTTATTTTTTGTATCAAAATAAACAATACTCTTGGGTGTGTTTTTGTTCTTGTCAATAAGTACGTAAACTCTACCTTTTGTCATCGTTTCCATTGGAGTCTTTTGTGACCCTTGCTCGTTTTGAGTAACAAACTTTATATTGCCTACTTTATGTACAGTCTTATATTCTGTGCCATATTTCTTCTTTTTGTCGCTCATTCCAGAGCTTGCCCCTCTACCGCCCATTTATCCATCCTTTCTGTTGTGTCATTCCCAAAATAAACTACCTCGATACCTTTATAATCATAATCAACCTCACCACCATATACCAAAATACGCTTTGGCGCTATCTTTTTAATCATGGCATCTACTCCATCTTTCCACAATTCAAAGCGCTCTTTGCGTTGTTTTATGCCTACTGTACTGATGGCCACTGTGCTATGTTTCGGCAAACCATCAAAGCAAAACTCATAACTTTCTGGACTTGACCATGATACAGTAGGTATGACTGTATAACCCCAATTCTGCATCATTTGGCCTATCAATCTTGAGCGATAAGTATTCCAAAGTTGCATAGCTATTGGCATGTCTGTGTATAGGCTAAAATCTGGTGTAAGTACACAATCAAAATCAGCTAGTTTTTCTAAGTAAAAATCTGGGCGTTTCCAAATTCTTTCAAACTGATAATCATCTAAGAAAAAATGCACGGTAGCTGAATAGTCAGGTTTATTCAAAACATAGTTAAATCCCTGTAACTTTTTAGGAATATGATCAACTGGTTCAAGGATTGGCAAATTATATTTACCATCTGTGCGCGTGGCATCATAATCCAACAAATTATACTGGTTAATAGTATTCTGTCTGTGATATGGTTTTGTTGTCAGATTGTCCATATTATCCTCCTAATAAAAAACCTATGTACCTTGATTATAGATACATAGGATAGGGTATTTTTACGGTTATTTAGATAGGGGGATGTGTTTGTAAGTTGAAACAAAATACTGATCAAACCATTTGTTGATATATGTGTACGCCGGGCTAGGACTTAGATATAAAATTTTCTGACACGCGCCAATCACATTGATACTTTCAAATACATAGACTTCTTTTATCGTTTTTAACATTTTTCTATCTGACTTCTCGATATATTCATCTGTTACAGTTTTCAGATTTACCAAAAATACAGACTGCTCAATATTATTCTCTAAAAATGCCTCATGTATCTTTTGCTCAAGGATGGTTCTTTCCGGATTTTTCTTATCCCTCAAAAAATACCACTTGAGCCAATTGATTTCTCTCCTATGGATAACAGATAATCGCTCTATTTTTTTCTTCGTCATCCATTACCTCCAAATCTCACTAAATAAATAGACTGGCTAACCAAATTAAAAATGCACATGTAATGATTTTCGAAATACTGCTCTTTACAGCATACGAATAATCCTCTTCAGATTCTTTTTTACTGGATAATACAGGCCAGATGAAAGATAGTAGTGCATCCATCCCTAATGCTTGCCAAACTGTAATTTTACTGACTGGAATAATCGTTGTGATAATTTCATTCCAACCATACTGAACCACGAACGGTGATGCAACGATTACAAATAGCGCACCAATGATAATACCTGTTTTTTTAGATTTCATTTTTCTTCTCCTCATTAACTTTCTAACGCACAAATTCATTGACCAGATCGCTGATAAGAAACTTCCAATCAGATTCTCTAAAGGTCAAAAAACGATCTGCGGTCAAATTTCTAAGCCTTTTATAAAAGAGTATCTTTAGCTGGATTGATTCACCAACAGTAAGGAAGACACCAGGGAAACGATGTACTGAATGCACTCTATTCCCGTATCCAGAAATATCTAAATGTATTATCGTTTCTGGATATGAACGTCCAATCTTAACTTCAACTCCGAGTTCAACTTTGACCTCTTCCACAATTGGAACCTCGTTAAAAATTGGTCGTGCAGAAAATAATGGCGACGGGATTTTTTGCCTTTTCTTTCTTCCTAAATATGGATATTTTTTAGGTCTCATTTGCGTCCTCCAAAAGTTCCGGATTTTCGTAGATGTTGCCGATGATTTCCTCATCCTCAGTCCACGCATACCCACTTAGCAATCCCTTTAGATATATGGCAGGCATTCCGCCTATGGATGTGCCACCGTATTCTTTTTCTAGATATACTTCATGGAAACATCCTCTTGTACATTTAACGATATCACCGATAAATGCCTCTTTACCGTTCTTATCTTTGAGGCCTGTTGATTGCATGGATTCGATTTCGTCAAAGTCATAGCGATGTAAAACCCTACTATCTGGCAATCCGTCTACAAAATAGATTTCTTGCATAAAGATTTCCTTTTCTTCATAATTGATGCCGATAATGTCATCTGGTTCAAAAATCGCTTTAATTTTATTTACCCAAACTCTAAACTTTGGTATCATCCCAATTACTCCTTACTTTTTTAGATTTTGTCATCTTCTACAACCTCAAATTGTACACATTTAATAACTTTAGGATTTAATAGAATACTTCTATCTTCCCCTAAAATAACCACATGCCCATTATTCATTTGAGATATGATTGCATCTCTAATTTGTCCTAGTTTAGTATCATCTTGGTAAAGGACATGCGCTTTAAAATTATCGCATTTTATATTAACTTCAATCACTTTAAACCTCCTCTATATCAAACTCTAATCTATAATGCCCTTTTTCCTCGCTTAATCCGCCATAAACAAAGGATAACTTTTTGATAACTTTATGATTATCGTCCGTCCAAATACCCGCATCAGTCATGCCATCAATGATAGCCTTGACTGTTGGGTATAAGTTAGGCGGATCTAATTTAGACTTAGTAGGGCTGTAAATTGTAACTGTAACCTCACAAGGGTTAGAGGGGCTAAAAGCAGCCCTCCCTTTATCCTTGTTCATCGATGTATGCCAATAAGCAAAAGCTCTGATGCGCTTAGTAACTTTAGCTTTATCTGTTTGATGTTGCCTGTCATTACTATTGATAACCATATTTAGAGATTTTAGCTTAGTGTTTCGAGGTAAAGAAAATTCAAATTTCATTTTGATTACCTTGAAGCTCAATATTTTCAATTTCTGCGCGCTGTTCAAGGATTTTGAGATATGCACACATTGTATAATGTTGTGTTTCAAGTAACTCAATAGGACATTTTAGTTTAAAATCAAGCGTTCCTACGTAATAGTTACTAATCATCAAACTTAACTTGTTAGCGCGCTCTTTTAATTGTTTGTATTCATCGATCATCCGTTGTTTGTAATCACTCATCTTAATTTCCTCATTTCTTCAAATAGCCTGGGGCATCGTCGCCCACATTGATACTCTCATACTGTTCTTTCGTAACAAGAAACTTGCCATAAGCTCCAATTGTGACTGTATAATGCCCATCAACAATAGCTTTTTCTGTGACTGTTCCGATAAGCTCACCACCAGCATTGTCAACTTGATAAATAATGACTGGTTTTCTTTTTTTCAATTCATCCACTTGTTGCTCCAGCTTGACCACCTGCGGTTTATAGTGATTTTTAGAGATTATCAAACCTAGATTTAGCATTGATAGCGACAAAGCAACAAGTGCGCAAAACAGTCCAACTCGATTTTTATTTTTCATGTCATATCTCCAAAATCTTTATTACTGTATAAATCAAAGCGATAGCATAAACATCAAAGATAAACCAAACCACCTTGTCCGCTCTCCCCTCTTTGTAGGTTTTATGACCAGCAACGAAAATCAGAATAGCAAGGAGTAAGCAAGCGCTGATAACCATCAATTTCAGAAACAAGATCATCTAATTACCGCCTAACTCTTCAACCACTTTACTTACAGCTGCTAAAATCTGTTCTTTTACTTTGGTGTCCTTGATGTCATCAATCCCCTCAACTTTCCCAGTTTCTACATTGATAGCGATTGAACCAACAAAAGAGCTATCTTCCTCACCAGATTCATCAAGAATTTCTTTAGCACTCTTTCCGTCTAAGATATCTAGCAAATCATGACTAATATTATGCATAATATTAGCTATTTTAAATTTACTCGCATTCTTTGCTGAAAGATAGTAGAGCATTGCCTCTTTGCACTCATCGTGTAATGTCTCCGCAAATTCTTTCAAGTTCTCTACGATAGTTTCAGCTGATACTGCGTTTTTAGTTTCTTTAGTCATTGTTTTTTCCTCTCTTATGCTAATACTGTGATATGTTTTTGGTCTGCTAGTTGCTCTTTTAGATAGGCTGCAATGTTTCCTACCGCATCAGCTACCCAGCGCTTGCCATCTGCCTCAAATAAAGCCATATTGGCTTGCTTATCAATCCTAAAGACAAATAGGCTTGCTGGTTGTTCGACCTCGCCAAATGTACGATATGGGCGCAATGTAACTGGGTTAGGTGTTTTCCCTTTAGCAAGACTTGCCACTCCTGTTTTAACTGTTGCTACTTGATATACTCCGGTATCTTCAATTTCAGCCCCATTCTCAATTTTCAATGCGCTAGCAAATTCTAGCAATGTGCCACGATCATTATCGTCAATAAAGTTTGATTGCAACATGATATTGAACTGTTCTGATGATAGGAAACAGCTAAAAGATAACTCTGGGATGCGTGCCTTAACATCAACAAGTAATGTGCGACGTTCTAACTCATCATTTTCAGACCACACACAAACCTCATCATTTTTCTCAACTGCTACAATCAGGCGTTGGTTTTTCAAATTGTTGAGGTCTGTTTTGAGATAGTCAACTAGACTTGTTAAGGTTGATAGCTCCAAAGTTTTAGGATATCGTTTGGGGTCAAGTTCTTTGAGGTTGAATTTGTTGGCATCATAGTACTCTGTGCCATCTGCAGCTGTTAAAATTTCTAACCCACACTTATTTAGTTCTACTGCGTATTCCAATGCTGATTTAAGATTTTCTGTTGTCATATTAGTTACCTACTTTCTTTTTGTTGAAATCAATAATATCTGGTTTTGTTTCTGCTTGTTGTTCAATTTCTGCCACTGGTTGCCCAATGTCCGTCAAAATTTCTCCGTTTTCGTCAAAGTACATTTGACCAGGTACTGTACTTTTCAGCTCGTTAGCGTGTACTTGTCCTGTATCAAAATCACGCCCAACAAGAATTGTTGTAGCTACTCCATTTTGAGGCGCAAATTTTGATTTTACCTCCATGATAGTATCAACCACTGTACGCTCTTCATTAGCTGACATTGTAAGCGTGATTGTCACTTTTCGTTTTGCTTTCGCATCTGTATTTAGGTCAAGGATGTTGTCAAAGACTTTTTCAAGCTCTTTGTCTAGTTTCTCCTGTAATCCTCCATCTGCAATGTGGGTTAGGTCTAACCCGATAAGTTTTTTATCCATATTGTCCTCCTGCTTTAAATTAAGCTAATTTGAAATGACGATAGCATTTTCTCTTGTGCAGCCTTATAGAAATCTTTCTTAATTTCAAATCCATAGGCTGACCTATTCATCTCAATAGCAGCTCTTAGGGTTGAGCCAGAACCTGCTACGGGATCAATGACAACATCGCCCTCATCTGTAAAAATTTCAATCAATCGTTTCAAAACTGGTATCGGTTTTTGCGTGGGATGGATAACGGGGTAAGAGCTATCTTTTTCCCACGGAGCGTGATTGAGTATCATAGCCCCACCATTGTTAAATTTAGGGAGTTTGTCACGATATAATACCGTTGCCTCTTCAACTGCGCCAACAATTTTCATGTTTGCCTTTAGCACTTGTGGGCTTGATTTCTTTGTAAAATAGAGCGGATAAGCATTATTAAAACCATGCTTTTTGCCACATTCTATAATCATGTCTCGCTGTTGCCAGGCATGAAAGACAATCATGGCAGGTGCTTTGCCCTTTTCCTTGGGTTCTTTCTTCAATAACCGACTACAAAAATCAAAGAAATTATTGATTTTGAAATCATTATCTGTATCAAAAAATGATTTCCCTGCTAATCTGCTCTCTCCGTTTTTGTTATCACCATTCTCATACCATCTTGGATCAGAAGCATAAGCGTTATTTCCTAGATTGTAAGGAATATCAGCAATAATAAGTTGCGCCCTCGGTATGTTGTATCGCTTAGCATTTTCAAAGTGGTCATTGATAAGTTCAAATTTCATCACAAACTCCTTACTTCAAAAGTTTTTGTAACTGCTGTAAGCGATCTTGACTATCTAACAACTCCAGATATCTTTTATGGCTGATCAAGACATATCCTGCTAGGTCATGACCTAGTAAAGTATCATCAACAAATAGCTCCATTTGCTCAGTCGAGGTGTCAAAGTGAGACTCTGCATCAGTGTCCTTTTTCTTTTTGGTAAAGGTATTAGCAATAACCTCAATTTCTGACTCATTGCTTAAAAATGATGATACTTGAGTATTTAGAGCATCGGCAAATGCCTCAATTTCCTCAATCGTTGGAGTTGTAACATTTCTCTCAATGTCACTTACTCGATTTTGACTAATGCCAACCATAGGGGCAAGATCATACTGAGTAAGCTCTGCCTCTTTACGGATGGCACGCATTTTAGCGCCATCAAATACTTTCATCTAAACACCTCCCCTCCATTTTCAAAGAAACGCT
Organism: Streptococcus mitis; assembly: GCF_946190375.1. Taxonomy (GTDB): domain Bacteria; phylum Bacillota; class Bacilli; order Lactobacillales; family Streptococcaceae; genus Streptococcus; species Streptococcus mitis_CJ. The sequence continues at coordinate 51,770 of NZ_CAMIAF010000009.1, forward strand.
GTTGTATTGCATTTTGTGCAATCTTTACTTGTATTTCTGGCTGTTGATAGTATTTGATTTGTTTTTTGTACTCAGAAACTGCAATTTTAGCAACAGCTGTAATAATACCAGCCCAGGTTGTTGTGATAATAGCGATTAGAATTAAGATAAAATCAAATTGTGTCATGTTGTTTTTCCTTTTCAAATTGGTTTAATATTGCTTGTAAAAGTAATTTCACCCTCTCATCTTATTTCTGATGGTGAAAGAGTGTTTAGGTGGTTCCCATCTATATCCAACCATACTTAGAACCTCCTAGAAAGGCAAATCATCATCACTGATATCCAATGGGTTTGTCGGTCTGCCAAATGGATTGTTATCACGGGTGAAATCAGGAACTGGATTTGTTGTGTTCCCCTCAAAGAAACTACCTTGTTGCCCGTAACTATTTCCATTTTGGAAAGAACTGCCTTGATTACTGTAGCCCTGCTGCTGATAACCACCATGATTGTCTTGATGGCCTTGATTATTTTGCTGACTGTTACGACTTTCTAGCAATTGGAAATTACTAGCAACAACCTCTGTGACATAAACACGTTGGCCTTGTTGATTATCATAGCTACGTGTTTGAATTACTCCTGTGATACCAATCAATGAGCCTTTTTTAGCCCAATTAGCAAGATTTTCAGCTGACTGTCTCCAGATAACGCAATTGATAAAATCAGCCTCACGCTCTCCAGCCTCATTCTTAAATGGACGATTTACAGCAAGAGTAAACGTAGCAACCGCAATATTAGATTGCGTGTATCTCAGTTCAGCATCTTTTGTAAGCCGCCCTACTAACACAACGTTATTTATCATTTTTAATCCATCCCTTCGTACAAACTTTTTCCAAGTTGTTCCCCAAAATCTTTTTCATCTTTGGGGTCTAATGCTGCCAACTCTGTGACAACTCTTATTTTCGTTTCTCTACACGGCTGATAGCCGTATTTGGCATACCTCAACATCCTATTAAATGTACTTACGGGATATGGCAAAACATTATCAACAACTAAACGTTTTGTGTGCAAATGCTCAAAGAAATCTTCATGAAATATGACTTCAAAAACAGCCATATAATCATCTTCATCCAAATTGTCATAATTTTTGTAATAAGCAAACTTCGTTATTGTGAAATCAAAATTTGAAATAACTTGTTTTGGATTTCCGTATGTGTTTCTGATGAGCTCTAAACGAACTTTATCTTTTATAGAATATATAGACCAGCAATTTTTGTTTTCGTACGAAAATTTCCAGTCATTTGGTTTCTCTTTTATAAGTTGTTTATAATATCTCTGAGCTTCGATAAAATCCTGGTTGTTTTCAAAGAATATGTCTAGGTCTTTAACTGGTTCGCCATTGAAAATATTCTTAAAGCAACCTCCAGCGATATATCCTTTATGTCCAACTAGAAATTTATCAAGCCACCAAAGTTGTCTATAATTAAGTAAATCACTCTTTCTAAAATTCATATTCCCCTCCTGGATTGTGCCACCAGACCATCAGGTCATCCTGATTGTCTCTGATGTACTGATCAAATCTTTCAAAGTGGTCGATAGCATGTTTTAAGCGTTGCATACCCTCTCCAGCTTTTGAGCAAAAGCCACAAACTTTAAAGACAGGCTCAATCATGTCAATAATTTCTACGACTTGGCCATCAAGGTTCCAGACGCTATCCTCTCCCACCTTAAAATCCAGGATAAACTCATCCCCTAGGTTGTGGATAACCTGCAATCTCTTGCCGTCCGAGTAGATGGCTACGCTGTCAGATACTTTTCTAATTTCCATGGTTACCTCCCCATTGACTCTGGAGAAATATCCCAAGATTTTTCTATCTCCAATTTCCTTTTTTCGCCATACAGAGTCGCTAATAGGTTCTCTATTTTGCCTATTAACTCATCAGGCACCCCATATTCAGCCAATTCTTCTGAAATTTTTTCAATTTCTGTCATATCTACCACCCACATTGATCATTGAGTTTGAGCATTTGAGATAATGGGCTTGCTTTGTCAAGCTCCTTAGCCGTTGACCAACCTTTTACATTTTCAATCAATTCATTAAATTTCATTGTGCATACCTCCTGCTGCAATATTCACGTTCTAAGCTATCTAGCCCCACTTTTAAATACTCGATAGAGTAAATAGCAAGGCTTTTCTTTTCAATTTGTGAGAGAGGCCTGTTAGCCTCCTCAAACTCTAAAATAAGTTGATACTTTCTAAATTCCACCTAACCCTCCAAAGTTTCAAAGCTGATAAAGTTATCCTCAAGCCATTCTTGCAACTGGTTAAGCTGAGATTTTCCGCCATGCAATGTCAAACGCAAGTCAATTGTTAAAGGTTCGCTAGGCTCGAATTTTGCCACCTCTCGCGCATTATTTTGAGGTTCTGGTGTAATTGTACCCTGTTCCAAAATCTCGCCTGTTTCAGCGTCATAAGCCTTGATGTTCGCATTAGCATTTTCCTTGGCCGATTGAGCAATTTCTTCAAGTCGTTCAGCTTTTGCTTTTTCTTGAGCCTCTTTCTGCTCTTTGCGTGCAATCTCAGCATCACGATCTGTTTTCATCATCTTGAAAACATCAACAAGGCTCTTACCATCTTCAAGATGTCTGATATAGCTATCAGCTGGCAAATCGTACTCTTGAGCTAGTTCTTGGATAGCTTGCTTGTTAGCCTTGTATTCTTCCAGGGCATCAAATTCTGAAAGCACCAAGGCATCCATTTCATCAAGTGTTGTCTTTTTCAGTTCGTACTTGCCTGTTTTAAAATATTTCTTGAGGCTGTACTCATCGTATTTGTCAGCGAATGTGGATTTTTCAATCCCTGCGACCATACACTTATCCTCAAAGGTAGTTCGGACAGCATCCACGCGCATCAATCGTTCATGTTCATCAATTGCATTAAGTCCTGCTGTGATGTTTGCAATGACATTATCCAATGGCTCAACTGTTTTCTTGTACCACTTCTCAAATTCCTTGTATGGATTATTGATATTGTTTTTGATTTCCTTACGCCGAGTTTCCAACGCCTCTTTTAATTTATTTAGGCGTGTACGCTCATCATAATCAATCTTGTAAGTGGATGCAGTCACCTCATAATTTGTGTACTGTGCAACGATTGCTGCAAGTTGTTTCTCAACGCTATCATAATCAACATTAATTACTGCAGGTTGAAAATCTACCTTAATTTCTGTCAAGCTATTAGTTACATCTTTTACCATGTTTAATTACCTCTCTTTGCTTTTGCCTTTGCTAGTTGTTCAGTTAAATAGTTTTTCAATGCCTCATAGTCACCAACTTGTACTCTATGAAAATCTTGTAAACCTTTTAATTTTTCAGATAGCACATAGTTAGCAAGCGCATCGAACGGCATCCCTTTAATTTTTGCAATATCATTTATAAGGTCGTTAATTTCTCGATACTGATCGTTGCCAATGTACCTTACTTGATTTTGTTCTTGGGCTTGCTGGTTGTTTGCTTTCTGTTGCTGATTAGTCTGTCCTTGTTCTTGGCTTTCTTCTACTGGATACTCATCAATATCTTTTTCACCAATCGCAAACAACCCCTGCAAGGCATATTTTCGAGCGTATGAGCTGACTGCACCTGTCCATTGCGGATCTTGCATTTGCTTAACCTGTCCTTTTTGAGTATTGAATACTGGAACTGTACTTAGTTCAGCAAATGAAGTTGATTGTTGCTTGATATTCCCCTCTTTATCTAGCGCAAATGCTGTTGATTGGATAAATACCCTACCAGCAACCTCAATTAGTTCATCAGATGCAATTACAGACCAGTCACTATTTAACTCCTTAAAAGCTGTGTAAATGTCTTCGGCATTTCTAAATGCATATTTGACATCTTTGGTTTTTCTCTTCTCCAATTGCATTTTTCTTTGCAATTCTGCAAATGTTAAATCTGCCATTTTCCTCCTCCTGTAAAAACTCTGTAATTCCTTTATTATCTATAAGTATGAGTTTGTTGTTTGTTAGTAGTTATTATTCTGCTATCGTGTCATCTTAACGATTTTAGCCATTTCTTTCTTCCATGACTGACTGCCTCGATATTGCAGATAAGCATCAAAACCTTTAATTGTGACAAGCTGTCCATCATTTCTGAGGTGTTTTTGTTGACTAGGTAGCTTCTTCATCTCGCGTCTCATGTCTCCCGCTTGTCGCTTTGAACATCCAAAGATGTGCTCTAGTTCTTCATCGTTTGCAGAAATCTTCTCGATGATCACATCTTTAATTCTCACGATTTGAACTGCTTCCATTTTTGCTCCTTTCGTGGTATAATTTTCTTGAATAATTTTGTCATGCGCCTGATTGCCGTCAGGTGTTTTTTGTTTAGTCATATACAGTTACTGTATAGACTGTCTTTCTTGCTCCATCGCTAGAATGTACGGTCGACTTCTCTACCGTTATATCTGTCGTATCGTTAGCCATTTTGAAGAACAAATACAACAAACATTCTCGTAAAATTTTTAATTTTAAAGGAACTGATAGAAATCGTTTAATTTCCAGTTCGATTTGACTAGGATTATTTGATAATACTAGTTCGTCCATTCTTTCCTCCTTTCTGTTTCTAATCCCCTTTTCTGCTATAATGTAAGCAGAAAGGAGATGATTTTATGCATGACCTAGTTATCAAGATGATTCTTGATGAGTACGGCATTGATAACTCTGAAAATTTGTCTAAAGCACTCGCCAAAGTCCTAGATGAATTTTCAAGAGATAGCCGTGTAGCTAGCAACCTGTCTAAGTCTATCAATGAGCATAATAGACTTACAGATAGAATGCATGGGATTATTAGATAATCCCCATCATCATCAGAGCGTGTTTGCGAAAGACATTGGTTTCACTGTCATCCAGTGTTATGTCTTTTGACAAATTACGCTCTTTTTCGTTCAGTTGGTGATCGTAAAGGCTGTTTAGCTCTTCCCATCTTTTTCGAGCCAAAGACTGTCTCAAGCCAATATAGAGTTCGATAATAGCCGGTGATTTTGCCACATCCTGCAGCTCCTGCTCAGATTGTTCTTGCTCATTTTGGATTTTAGCAGTAAAGTCTGAGTAAACTTGCTCAAACGTTTCTAAAACCTGAGGATCCACAACCACGCCATTAGTTTCAATAACATCTGGTGTAAATGTAACGGTGGCTTTTGGTTTTTTGTCTGCTGACATTTCTAATTTAAAATCAGTTACCCCTCTGCCAAGCTCCCAGTCATTGATTTTTACTGAATAACCTGACGAATTAAGAGATTGACCCTCAGTAGGTTCTTGCTTGGGTTTAATACTTAGTTTTAATTGTTTCATGTTTTCTCCTTTTCCCATTTTGTTATATAAACCACAGAAGCTAATCCATAGACTTCAGTAATTTATATGACTTCAATAACTCTGCAACAGCCATAATCGTTGCAGGGTCTTTTTTATCTGCTTCATCCAAAACAGCAACTACAAAATCAGTAGTTTGATCTAAAACCAATGAATGTTTTGACATATTTTCTCTCCTTTCAAACCAAAGTCCTAAATTAGAAATTTTTAAATTTCTCTCTTTTATTTATTTAGAGAAGTAGGACTTGTTGTTAGTTAATATTTATTGTTATTTAATACTTGTTGTTAGTTAATATTTATTAGTGCCTTATTTTACTGATTTGTAAAATACAGATTTGTAAAATACAGATTTGTAAAATAAGGAAATGTAACTGCTAATCTGTGGATAACTTTTGTAAAGCCTCCTCTAATCTCTGTAGCATAATTTCAAATTGAAAATCGGTAATTTTAACATCTGAGAAGAACCGAAAGACCTGAACTCCTTTTCCTCGTCCGAGACTTTTTTTAAAAGTTCTGAGATAACCAGCCTTCTCTATCTTCTTGAAATGTCTATCTACCATATCTCGACTAACACCTTTTCGTTTAGCTACTTCTTCTGGGTAGACTTGCCAGTTTGGGTGATTGGCCAAAATAACCATCATGATACCAACAGCTGTAAAATCCAGCGCAGGATCGTTGATAAAACTGTTACTAACAGCTGTGTAATCATCAGTTACATTCTTGAAAGATAAATTGGCAATCCAAATCTTTAAAGTTTTTCATAACTCCTCCTTTTAAATTTGCTATAATTGACTTATCCACAACGAAAGGAGGATAAGCGTATGGCTTTAATGACCACCGCTGAGTTGAAGTGCCTTCACTGTGGGAATACTTTCCCAATCAGTATGTACGACAAACCAAAGAGCATTAGTTGCATCTTCTGTCTCGCTAAAGTTGAAGATGATATGATTAACAAAATCTATAATGCTGCTTTAACGGTAGCTGACTTAAACTCTCATTTCATCAAATATCATGATGAAAGAAATGAAGATTTGTTTCAGCTACACCTTACAACTCAGGAAGTAGCCTTACGGCACTGTGATACTCTGTAATACTCACTAGTAAACTAGGTAACAATTTCTGAGTATCTACAATCTCATCTAAGGCTTTCATTGTTTCAGATAAGCGCTCCTCGCCTATTTGAGAAATAATGAAAGCTCTTTTTTTGTTCAAAAAGTTCAGTTTTTCCTCCATGTTTCTCCTTTATTCATTAGTTGAGGCTTTTGTTTTCCCACTGAATGGATATCTTTTAGGTTTCATTCTTTCCCCTTCCCATTTTACAAAGTCCTAAATTAGAAATTTTAAACTTCTCTCTTTTATTTATTAAGAGAAGTAGGACTTGTTTTCTTTTAATATTTATTGTTATTTAATACTTGTTGTTAGTTAATAATTGTTAGTGTGAAAAAATTTACATGTATTATTTTTACATGTATTATTTTTACATGTATTATTTTTACATGTATTATTTTTACACTTGCAAACCTTGCGATCTCAATTCAGCAAAAAGTCTCTCTTTCATTATTTGAAAACTAAACTCTGATATTTTTCTATCAGAGAAAAATCTAAATATTCGCGAACCAGTCCCGCGCCCAAAAGATACCTTAATTTCCCGCAAATAGCCCGCTTGTTTCAATTTTTCAAAGTGCTTTAAAACAGTTCTATAATTCAATCCCGCTCGTTTTGCTATCTCCTCAGGATAGACTTGCCAGGTAGATATATTGCTCAAAACAATCATCAGTACTCCTATTTCAGCTGCTCCAAGCGCAGGATCGTTGATAAAATCATTACTAACAGCAGTATAGTCGTTAGTTGGATTCTTGAAAGATGAAATCCACTTTTAAGTTATAAAGTTTTTTCTTATCCATGCGAGCTCCTTTCTTAAGTTTCTGTTTTTAGTTATTTACGAAATTTTCGTATTTTTTACCCAAAAAAATATCATCGAACTTCACATTGAAAAAAAGCATGTATTTTTTCAATAGTTGATAACCGATATCCGAGCTATCCTTTTCTAATCGGGCAATTGTTTGACTTGACACTTCAAATCTCTCTGCTAACTCTGCTTGAGTAAGTCCTTTGTTAATTCGCATAGCCTCTAAAGTCCACTGCACGTTCCTACCTCCTTTCTAAATTTGGTATAATAGAATAAAAACGATTGGAGAAATAATATGTCATTTGATCTTTCTAAATTAAGCCTAGGCGGTGGCTTCGCAGGCAATTCAAAAGCCTTTCAATGCCCTGTATGTTCAGGTTTCTCTTCCCATTTATGGACTTATAATCCTATTGATATCAATGGAGATTACAACGAATCTATCAAATTTATTATAATTGCACAATGTCAGGCTTGTAATCAATTTTCTATTTGGATAACAAATGAAATCCAAATAAGTAGCTCTGGGCTCGTATTATACACAAGCAGTGCAACCTTGACATTAATTTTCCCAAATGTTGCCGAAGGAATACCTGAACCTAATAGTGATATGCCTGATGATGTGAAAGAAATCTATATTGAAGCTGGCGAAGTTCTAAATATATCACCCAGAGCTTCTGCAGCTCTATCTCGCCTAGCTATTGAAAAGCTTGTTGCTCATTTAAACGCACAAGGTAAAGATTTAAATACCCAAATTGGAAGTCTTGTCTCTAAAGGAATGCCAATAGAAATCCAACAAATGCTAGACAGTGTTAGAGTAATAGGGAATAACGCCGTACATCCAGGCCAAATAGATATAAAAGATAACAAAGAGTTAGCTTTATTATTGTTAAGTTTTATCAACTTGATTGTAGATAATCGAATCACCCAACCTAAAAAAATTCTAGACACATATAACCTATTACCGGAATCCTACCGAAATTCTATTGAAAGAAGAGACAATTAATCTTTCTCAAAGATTAATACATTTTCTTTGTCCCAGTACTGAGTTACAACTCTAACCGGGTCATCTTCTGTTCCTTTCCCTCGTTTAAATGTAATTTTTATCAATTCAACAATTTCAACACTTTCCACCTCTCTTCCTCCTTTCGTTTTATTTGCTTATTTCTAAGCTTGATTATAGTATAATACGATTTTTTCGTATTGTCAATAGTTTTTATCAAAAAAATAGGATTTTTTCGTATTTTTGATTGTCTATCAATAAAAAATGATATATAATAGAATTATAAAAAATACGAGGTAATCGTAAATGGATGAAAAAAAACGAATGAAAATTATTGCTGAAAATATTACACACTTTAGAAAACAACGTGGTATTACCCAAAAAGAATTGGCTAAAGAAGTTGGAATTACAGCAAGTACTATGACAGACTATATGAAGTTAAGAAGCGCTCCTTCTTTTGGTGTTATCCAAAAACTAGCTGATTATTTCGGTGTTAAAAAATCAGATATAGATACCACTTTTAAAGAAGAATCCCCCTCCCTCCCAGACGCTTCAGATTTGCTCACACAGCAGATAACAGACAAGGTGGTACAATTAACCCCAGATAATAAAAAAATCGTCCTACGGACTTCTGAGGAGCTTCTGGAGAGACAAAAAGCAAACGGCGAGATGTACACAGAGCAAAACGAAGAAGAAACGAAGATAAACGAAGTATCGGAGGTCATTCAGTTATATAGCTACGACTACTACGACCATGCTGCTTCTGCAGGTACTGGGCAGTATTTGAATGATGTACGAGTTGAACAGATAGAGTTGCCAGTAGATATTGATGCCGACTTTGTTATTCCGATTAAAGGTGATTCCATGGAGCCAGACTATCACGATGGCGACCTAGTATTTATCCAGACAAGCGTAGAGCTAAATGACGGTGTTATCGGTGTGTTTAACTACAATGGAGAAGCGTATATCAAGCGACTTGTTATTGATAAAGACCAAGCTTACCTACATAGTTTGAACCCAGCGTACAAAGATATGCCAATCACACCAGACACCGACTTCCGAATTATCGGCGAAGTTGTGGATATATATCAGGAGGGATAACATGAGTAGCGAAAGCAGACCAATGGAAGTGATTAAACACAACCTAGATTGCAAATGCCACAGACGGAGAGAATGGATTAGAGTCAATGATAAGTGGCATGCTATCGAGTTTTCGGTAGACGATCCAAACGAACCTCCTATGACCGAAAAAGAAAAAGCCAATGTGGCCTTAATTCTTCAACAACACTTACCGAAAGAGTAAAGCCAACTATTTCAAAAATGGAAATAGTTCAAATAAAAAAGCCCCACGCTCTCAAACTTTGGCGAGTCTGAGCGTGAGGCAATCAGTATAGTAAAAGGCATTAAAAAGCCCTCTTTACTATACCCATTTTATCAAAAAAGTGAGGTAAAATCAATGTGGATGGAAGAGTTGCCAAATGGCAAATATAAATTTTTTGAGCGATATAAAGATCCATATACTGAGAAATTGAAAAAAGTGTCAGTCACGATGGAGAAGAAAACACCTCAAGCAAGAAATCAAGCTGCTATCTTACTGCAAGAGAAGATAAATAAAAAACTCAGTACAAAACAAGTAGAAAGCATTACATTTGAAGAAATCTATAACCTTTTTTATAAATCATGGGCGCAAACAGTAAAGGCATCTACAAAACACAATTATACTTTTGTTGATGCAACTATGAAAAAAGAAATACCATCTGACACTTTACTAGCTAATATCGATAGACGATATATCCAGAGCAAGATTGAAAATATTATTGATAGCAATGGCTATCATACAGCTTATAGAGTCCGCAGCAGACTCAAAAGCATCTTCGATTATGCAGTTCAATACTCCTATATCGAAAATAACGAGGTTAATTACACGGTTATTCCTAAAAAGCCGGAAACTTTAGAAGATATTGAAAAAAAGCGCAACAAGTTTTTGACTATGCAAGAAATCAAAACATTAATAGACGCACTAAACAGTCAACCGTATCAACAAAAATATGCCGATATGGTAACGGTTCTTGCTCTTACTGGTATGAGATATGGAGAGTTGACCGCATTACAACTCAAAAATATAGACTTCCAAAATAAAAAAATTGAGATTACAGGTAATTTTGATTCAGTAAACAAAATAAAAACATTGCCAAAAACCGCAAAATCTATTAGAACAATATTGGTATCAGATGCGGTTATAGAGGCCATACAACGTCAAGTGATCCGCCTCACTGAACGCTATCAGATGCTAAAAGATGATGATTATATCTTTTGCTTAGAGGTATGGAATAGCCCAATAACATTACCATCTTTCATTCAAATTATAAAAAAATACGGTGCGAAAGCTGGAATAGAAAAAAATTTATCTAGTCATATTTTCAGACATTCTCACATTTCGTTTTTAGCAGAATCTGGATTGCCTATCAAATCAATAATGGATCGTGTTGGTCACTCAAACGCAAAAATGACTTTAGAAATATACTCCCACACTACACAAGATATGGAGGGTAAACTCGTAGAAACGTTAGATAGTATTTTTTAATTCTGCCCCTTTTTTGCCCCTTTCATTCGCACAAAATAATAATAACCCTTGAAAATTCAGTATTTCCAAGGGTTATATTTTTGTCATTAGAATCCGTCTACGTTTGTGTAGATCTTTTGTACGTCTTCGTCGTCTTCAAGAACGCTGTAAAGTTTTTCAAAGATTTCAAGGTCATCGCCTGACAATTCCACTTCTGACTGAGGAATCATTTCCAATTCAGTCACTTGAAATTCTTCGATACCTGACTCACGAAGGGCAACAATAGCCTTATGAAGGTCAGTTGGAGCTGTGTAAACTGTGATTGTACCTTCTTCTGATTCTACATCATCCACATCCACATCTGCTTCAAGCAATTGCTCAAAGACTGCATCGGCATCTTCACCTGCAAATACGATAACACCCTTGTTGTCGAAGAGATAAGAAACCGAACCTGAAGCGCCCATGTTCCCGCCGTTTTTACCAAAGGCTGCACGGACATTGGCCGCTGTACGGTTGACATTTGAAGTCAAAGTATCAACAATCAGCATAGAACCATTTGGTCCAAAACCTTCGTAACGTCCTTCTGTAAAGGTTTCGTCTGTGTTTCCTTTAGCCTTGTCCAAAGCTTTATCGATAACGTGTTTTGGCACTTGGGCTTGTTTAGCACGGTCGATAACGAATTTCAAAGCTGAGTTTGATTCTGGATCTGGATCACCTTTTTTAGCTGCTACATAGATTTCTACACCAAATTTTGCATATACTTTAGAGTTAGCTCCATCTTTAGCCGTTTTCTTGGCTACGATATTGGCCCATTTACGTCCCATTAGGAATCTCCTTTTTTCACATTTTAATCTTTCTTATTATAACACAAGTTTTTTCGATTTTCACTAGAGGAAATAGATTTTATTCAGTAAATCCAACTAGGATTGCACTTTAGTTGCCAAGATTTCCTTTCCTTCTTTTATCAAGGGGTGACGAAAGAGTGAGAAGTAGAGTTGAATGGTCATAGCAACCCAGATAAGAGGTTCACAGAGGATAACTCCTCTATAGCCCGCCCAAGGGATAATCAAGACCACAAAAGCGATTTTCCCGATTAGTTCGATAAAGCTAGAAATCAGCGGAAGGATCTTTTGTCCCAATCCCTGCAAGCAATTGCGATAAATCAATAAAAGACTCAAAATAGGATAAAAAGCTGAGCTGATTTGCAAGTACAGACTGCCATTTTCTACCAAGTAGCTATCCGTCGAACTAGCCAAGAAGGAAACCAAGGCTGGACTGGCAAAAAAGAGGAAGACACAAACAAAAACTGCCCAGGATATACTTAAACGACTGCCGATTCGAAGACCTTGAACAATGCGGTCTGGTCGCTTAGCTCCTAGATTCTGAGAAGCAAAGGTCGTCATCGAGGCAGAAATAGCGGTCATCGGAAGAAGGGCGAAGGCCATAATGCGTCGAGCTGCCGTCTGGGCACTGATAATTACGGCACCAAAAGTATTAACAGAAGACTGTAAAATCACACTGCCGATGGACACAATTGAACTCATCAAGCCCATAGCCAAACCTTGCTCCAAGAGATCAGCGTACAAGGCCTTGTCCCATTTGAAATGCTTGAGTTGAGGCAAAAGTTTTGGCACGCTCTTACGAATATAGTAAAAGCAGAGAATCGCTGATAAGCCCTGCGAAATGATGGTAGCAAGTCCTGCGGATTGAACTCCCAGATGCAATTGCGTAATGAAATACAAATCCAAAATCACATTGACCAAGGCAGAAAAAATCAAAAATCCAAGGGCAGCTAGACTGTCCCCAATAGACCGCAACAAGCCTGCAAAAAGATTATAAGCAAAGCTGACACCGACACAGGTCACAATCATAGAAATATATTGATAAGACTGAGGGAGGATTTCAGCAGGGGTATCTAAATATTGCAAGAGTGGATACAGACCGACAAAGCCCAGCAACATAACTACAATACTCAAAAGTGCACCTAAAATCCAGGTGGCTGCTACTGCTTCCTTGATTTTAGTGAAATTCCGAGCTCCATAATAACGGGCAATGACAATTCCCATGCCATTGCCAACACCAAGAGTAAAACCTACAATCAGGTCAAAAATTGCTGTCGTCGCTCCTACTGCAGCCAAGGATTCTTGACCAAGAAAACGCCCAACAATCAAGACATCAGCCGTATTATAGAGCTGTTGAAAAATATTTGATAGCAAGATTGGGAAGGCAAAACTCAAAAGCGAGGGAAGAATCGGACCATGTATCAGGTCCACTGTTCGTTTTTTATTCATAAGGCTATTATATCAGCTTTCGAAAGGAGCGACAAGAAACAGTAAACTATAGATGATCTGAAAACTTGAATCAAAAATCGAAAAAGTAGCGGATTTCTCCACTACTTTAACAGCTTATTCTTCAATTTCGATTTCAAGTTCATCGCCTAGGTCAAGTGTAACTTCTTCATTCACAGAATCTGCTTGAACTGCTTCATCTTTTTTGTTTTCAGTATCTTGTTCTGAAACTTCTTCTCCATCAATCAAGCCAAATTTAGAACGGACTTGCTTATCAATTTCATCAAAGATTTCTGGGTGCTCTGCCAAGTATTTCTTAGCATTCTCAGAACCTTGCCCAATTTTTTCATCTTTGTAAGAATACCAAGCTCCTGCTTTTTTGATGATATCCAAATCGCTTGCAATCTTCAAGAGTTCACCAGTCTTAGAAATTCCTTCTCCGTACATAATTTCAACTACGGCTTCCTTAAACGGTGGAGCTACCTTATTTTTTACAACCTTAATCTTAGTTTCTTTACCAACATTGGTTTCTTTTTGGTCACCAGTTCCCTTAATTTGTGTATTACCACGAACATCCAAACGCACTGAAGCATAGAATTTCAGAGCACGTCCACCAGGTGTTGTTTCTGGATTTCCAAACATGACCCCAACTTTTTCACGCAATTGGTTGATAAAGATGGCAATTGTTTTGGTTTTATTGATAGAAGCACCAAGTTTACGCATAGCCTGGCTCATCATACGAGCCTGCAAACCAACGTGGCTATCTCCGATATCTCCATCAATTTCAGCACGAGGTACAAGAGCAGCAACTGAGTCGACCACGACAAGGTCAACTGCACCTGAGTCAATCAATTTTCCTGCAATCTCAAGACCTTGCTCTCCTGAGTCTGGTTGTGACAAGAGCAATTCGTCAATGTTAACACCAAGAGCCGCAGCATAAGCTGGATCGAGGGCATGTTCCGCATCGATAAAGGCTGCAATACCACCTTCTTTTTGTGCTTGCGCAACTGCATGAAGGGCAACCGTTGTCTTACCAGATGACTCTGGTCCGTAGATTTCAATGATACGTCCCTTAGGATAACCACCTGAACCAAGGGCAATGTCAAGAGCCAAAGAACCTGAGCTCATCACTTGCACCTTTTGCTCGGCACGTTCACCCAAACGCATGATTGAACCCTTACCAAAGTCTTTCTCAATCAATTTAAGAGCATCATTCAAGGCTTTTTCACGTTCAGCCCCGAATTTTTTTGAAATTTCATCTAATTTTTTTGGTTTTTTCGCCATTCTATTCTCCTACATTCTAATGGTCCTCAGACCTATCTACTATTATATCAAAAGTTAGTCACTTAATAAAGCCTTGCGAACTAGGTTAAAGGCATGCATAACCGCAATGTGACGTACATCTGCTCGACTTCTGCCTCCAATATTCACCTTGATAACCTCAGTTCCTTGCTCCTGTGCCAAGCCTATGAAGACTGTCCCAGCTGGGTGCCCTTCTAGGCTATCTGGTCCTGCCACTCCAGTCAAACTAAGGCCAAAATCTGACTGAGTCTTGATTCGTGCCTGCTCAGCCATCTTCTGAGCTGTAAATTCAGATACCACACCATGGTCTTCCAAATCCTTGGCAGGAATATCCAACATCTTTGATTTTTCCTCCAAGCTATAGGTTACAAAACCACCCTTAAATATACTTGAAGCACCTGAAAAATCCGCTACATTGGCTTGGAAAAGCCCTGCCGTCAAACTCTCTGCAGCCGTGATGGTTTTCGCCTGTTTTTTCAGTTCCTCTACCACAATGCTGGCTAAACTAGTTTCTTCCCCATACCCATAACAAAGGTCTCGTAAAGAAAGTCCTTCAAAAGTCTGTCGATCCAAGATTTGGTTTTCCAAGATACCCAGCGCATGATTCGCCTCTTCTTGACTGCTAGCCTTTGTTGACAGACGCAGAGTTACCTCCCCTGTCTTGGCATAAGGTGCCAAGGTCGGATCTGTTTGATTATCAATCAAATCAGCCAAAATCGTCACCAACTGGCTCTCGCCAATCCCAAAGAAACGAAGAACTCGGGAATACAGCTTGCTTCCTGTCATTAACTTGGGTAGAAGTTGGTTTAAGACCATGGGTTTCAATTCACTTGGTGGACCTGGAAGGACGACGTAGGTCACTCCGTCTACTTCTAATATCCCTCCCACAGCCAACCCTGTTTCGTTTGGCAGTGGAGTCGCTCCTTCTACAATTTGAGCTTGTCTTTCGTTATTCGGTGTTCGGGCATAGTCTGGTCTCTGAGCAAAAAAGATATCCAACTTCTCCTGCGCCTGAGGGTCAAAGACTAATTCTTTCCCTAAAAATTTAGCTAGAGTTTGTTTGGTCAAATCGTCCTCAGTCGGCCCCAAACCACCTGTCAAAATCACCAGACTGCTACGTTGACTGGCAATCTCAAGCAGAGATAAGAGACGGGCTTCGTTGTCTCCTACAGCCGTCTGAAAATATACATCTACCCCAATTTCTGCTAGTTTTTCCGACAAAAACTGAGCATTGGTATTAACAATCTGTCCTGTCAAAATCTCTGTTCCAACAGCAATGATTTCTGCTTTCATGTTTCCTCCTACCTATCTATTCGTATTTTTTTGAAAAAATCGCAGGAAATTTCCCACGATTGATTTTTTTATTTATAGTAAAAAAGTTAATTGTCTTCGTCACCAACAGGTGTTCGTCCAAATAAATCTTCAAATAAGACAACATTTGTTTCAAGCTGAGTGACTTCTTCTTGTCCCAAAGAACGTCTCAAAAGATTCTGCATTTCCAACATGTGGTTTCTCGTAACAATTTGATAAGAAACGCCTTGTAGCATCTCCCCTTCACCCTTCAACTGTTGTGTTTCAATAGTTTTAAATGAATCTTTATAGCCCAACAAGCTTGGAATACTTTTCGCAGATAAATCGATATTAGTCTGCATATTAGTACTTAGGGCTTTTAAGATAGACTGATAGTGGCTGACACTATTCAAACTAAGAACTTTTTCAACAACTTTTTGAATGACTTCACGCTGACGCTTTTGACGTCCGTAGTCTCCTTCTGGGTCTTGATAACGCATGCGTGAATAAACAAGCGCTTCTTCTCCATTTATTGTCTGCTCTCCAACACCGATAGAAATGGTATTAAATTCTTCTTGGTCACTGATAGAAATCGGGAAACCTAGTGTATTATTGACCGTAATACCTCCCACTGCATCGACCAATTGTTGCAATCCTTGCATATTAACCATAATGTAGCGATCGATATGGATATTCATCATCTTTTGAATTGTTTCTATAGCAAGTTCTGCACCGCCACCAGCATAGGCAGCGTTTAACTTCGCTTCTTCAATACTACCATCTTTATGTTGAATTTTAGTCAGGATATCACGCTCCAAACTCATCATCGTCGTTTTCTTTGTGTGAGGATTGACAGTCAGCAAAATCATACTGTCACTATTTCCAGCCCATTGATCTGTACGCTCTACATTCCCAGTATCAACCCCCATTAACAGAATGGTCAAAGGCTCTGTTGCTTCAATAACCTTGGTTTCTTCTCCGATTTTTTTATAGGTCTTTGATAAGGTTTGTGTGCCTTGCTGATAAATAGTATAAGCAAAAACACCGACACCCAAAACTGTCACAGCTAGAAAAGCTAGCACCATTCCAATAATTTTTTTAACCATATTTCTACTAATCTATCAGTTTACCCATCAAGTAAACATCGATAAATTTCCCTTCTTCTATATATGCTCCACGCTCTTGGCGACCTTCAATTACAAAGCCATGCTTTTGATAAAGATGAACTGCTGCTTGATTACGAGTTTGGACAGTCAGTTGGAGACGACGCAGAATGCCACTTGCTTGTGCCCACTCTATCGCTTCCTCTAGCAACAAACTTCCCAATCTATTATTCCAATATCTTTTTCCAATCACAATGAAGAGATCTCCAATATGACGGACTCTCTTGCGCTGGTCAGCTGTAATATTTACAATACCAGCAATTTTATCATTTAAGAATGCAAGTAAGGTTATCTGATTGTCCGAACTAGCTTGCTTGTTGAGGAATATTTCCATCTCCTCACTGGTCAAGAGAATACCATCTCCGTCTAAGCTGGTAAAATCTGTTTCTACACTGACACGATTTAAAAATGTCACTAACTCAACAGCATCACCAGGTTCTGCTTCTCTAATGAGCAATTCATACTCCATGTTGAAGCTCCTCTAAGAGTTTTTCTGCACGCAAACCCTTTGCTTGGAAATGTAATCTGCGGCCGTCTTCTTCTTTTAGAATTTCCAACTCTAAATAAGTATCTGGCAAGGCATCTCCTAAGAGATTGCCCCACTCAATAACAGTCACTCCACCACCAAAGAGAAACTCATCCAAGTCGATAGAATCCGCATCTCCTTCAATTCGATAAACATCTAGATGATAAAGTGACAGTCTGCCTTCATACTCTCTTACGATAGTATAGGTTGGACTTTTAATCATTTGAGAAATCTGTAAACCTTTAGCAAGTCCTTTAGTAAAGGTCGTTTTACCTGCGCCCAGTTCTCCAGTTAAGATTAAAACATCATTCTTTTCTAATAAATGGCCCAAACGCTCCCCTAAGGCTTGTAGCTCTTCTTCATTTTTTGTGTACATATTCTTATTATACCAAAAACTTTTCTTTTGTGTCTATTTTCCTGCTAAACTTACCATCATAACATCCATAAAAACAAGCTTTCTCTAAAAGAAAATGAGCGTAGCAATGACCAATACAAGATCTCGGAAAACATGACCATAAAAGGAAACTTCCTTTTTAACAGAATTTGGGACAAGATAGGCTGCAAAAAACAAACCCAGTCCAATATAAATCAAAAGAGAGACAATGGTCATTGGATTTCTTAAGAAGAGAAGTGTTGCTAAAATAGTCACCAACACTGTCTTTTTTCTATCTAGCATAGCAAGCAAATCACGCATGTATTTTTTCAAGGGTAAAAAAATCAGCAAATCTAGTCCAAATAGGAAAAAGAAGGATGGCAATAAAAAGTCAACTAATTCTTGCTGCAACGTATTTTTGATGAACAAGTTATCTGACAAGACAAGAACAGCTCCTAACAAATTAATTAAGAGTAACATACTGTAAAAAAGCTTCACCGACTTCTTACTGGCTAGGACACTATGGACTTCTTGCTTACGGGTATAAAGATAATTTACTCCAGCACAGATTCCTGAAACGAAGACCATACTTCCGATGAAAAAACCTGTACTTTGTTTAAAGGACAAGATGCATTCTTTCCATAGGAAACAGCTACTCAAACTGATTTGAATTAAAGCTAACAAAAATAAGATTCTCATTGATTTCATCTTTTCTCTCCCTTCCTACCAATCATTATACTAGGAGAAAAGAGAGAACTGTTTCTAATCTTCTCAAATGTCTTTTTAAGACGCTAAACAAACATGAGAGACTAATACTCAATGAAAATCAAAGAGCAAACTAGGAAGCTAGCCACAGGTTGCTCAAAACACTGTTTTGAGATTGCAGATAGAACTGACGTGGTTTGAAGAGATTTTGGAAGAATATAAATTGAAATAAGACTGATAGTATTCATTTCACTATCAGCCTTACAGGTTATTTAACGTTTCAGAAAAACTATAATGAAAGATTAACTAAACAGTATCTAATTCCTTCAAATAATTTTCTATCTTCATCAACATTAAAGGATTGTTATAAATCTTACATAATTCTCTTGCTTCTATATAATAATTTTTGACTTGTTCTTTGTCTAGAAATTTGGCTCCAGCATTTCCTACAAGAATAAGTAAGGGAGCCAGTTGGTAGCTTGTCTGTCTTTGTTTACAGAGTTCAATCGTCTCAAGAGCTTCTTGGATGGCTTCATTATATTTTTCCTTTGATACTAGGTAGTGAGCGTAGTTGTAACGAACTCTGATGTAGCCAAATAAAAACTCTTGATGCTCAAAATTTTTTGTCTGATATAACTCCATCAAATGAGAGTAGTTTGCTTCATAATCTTCTTCACGACCCACTAAGGAATAGAAATTAGATAGAGTATTCAATGCCTTTAAATAAATCAGAGTATTTGAGGAGACTTTTAATAATATATTTTCCAATGAAGAAATTGCCTCACACTTACTGTCATATTGATAGAAGTCAATAATAGCTTTAATCCATTCAAGGTAAGTTCGGTCTTCTAGTGTTAGAAAAGTACTTCGTTCAATCTCTATTCTATAAATATATTCCAAATTGTCATAATTTCTGTCATCTAATAGTCGAGCAGATAATTGCTTGAAATTAGAGAGATTAGATTTAATTTCAATTTGTTCATTAAAAAAATAATCTAATGGCACTTCAAGTCGTTGTGAGAGTTTGAACAAAAGGTCTGCGGAGGGAATGAAATGCCCTCTCTCAATTTTACTAATCTGGCTTTGTTCACAAATTCCTTCTGCAAGAGTTTGTTGGGAGAGTCTCAACTCTTTTCTTTTCAATCTGAATTTCTCTGCGAGTGTATTCATTAAAGATAATAATCCTTCCTATTTGCTTAATTTCATTATAAAATTTTTAGTTCAAAATAGCAAGTTAAAGGAGTAGATAATTCTCTATGGTAATAAATCTAAAAAAAAGTTCAAAATTTAATAAAAATAATTGACTGAATAAAATATATCTGTTAGAATAAAAACAAGGAAAAAGAAAGGGGTTTCATTGTATGAGAAAAAAACGTGGAATTAAAAAATTAGTTACATTTGCATTGCTAGGTGTTTTTATGTTTAGTAATACAATTCCTTACCAATTGTTTATTCAGAAGAATAAACAATTGGAGATTCGAGTGCAATCGCAAAAGAAGTCCAATGGTCTTGATGTTGGGAAGGCAGATTAATTATTTGGGATAGGAGTGCATACATTTTTACATATTAGGAGGGATTATAATGAATAATATTGTTGGTTTATATACTACTATTGATGATATCGGAAATCATGAGCGTCACTATACAAAACTTGGTGATTTCCAAAAAGGAAACAATCCTTGTATTGTAAGGTATATCTCAGGCAGTGATGCAACTGTGAGATATCAAGATGAGGTTTATTCGCTTGAAGCAGGGATGATTCTTGGTGCGGATGCCCTAGTTGATACAAATAATTCATTTGTTGAGATTACTGACTCATATGAAAATATTTATAGACTTGCACCTGAAAGTCAATTCTGTTTAGAAATGACAGTTAAGGGAGTAATTCCAGTTCATTTTGGACATGTTCATGTTATTCCTTCTTATCAGACAATTGAAGCAGGAGCTAAATATAGAACAAGTTGTTATACAGGTCGTAATCAAGTTACTATTGAAATGGTTGCGAATAATATAGATGTATATTATTCATATGATAAACCCGTTGAAGTATTTGAGTTTGATGAGTTAGGAAATAAATTTACTTTGTTTACGTTGGCACCGTATCAGAAATGTATTCTTCAAGACCAAGGTGGTAGTATGCGAGATAGATACCATGTTTTAGAACAATCTAACTTGGAAAATAGTGAAGTCATAAGATTGTATGAAACTTATTGTATGCCATTTAATTGGAGATTACAAGCTGAAGAGGTGCAACTAAGTGCACAGGCTAATTAGTATTGTGTTGTTGTATTCTGGCTAAACACTTAGAAATTAAAGTATGCACTTATATAATTTGGGCTAGAGTTTATTCTAGCCTAAAATTTTATTAAAAGGTAGATTGAACATGGAAAAAATATTTAACTATTTAAATTTATATCTAAAAAGTTTGAATTTTGTGTGGAAAACATCAAAGTCTATAATGTTGTGGATGATTTTAATGGTTCCTATACAATCTATTCTTCCTTCTATCAGTATTTTTATTACTAACATAGTTGTCAATAAAATATCCTCTTTGAATTCCATAAATCTTACTATGCTTATTGCGGTTTGGGGGGTATCTTTCTTTCTTAACAATCTAATATCCCCACTGCTCGTGATGATACAAGGTCGCATGACTGATTTATTGACGTATCAATTAAATACGGAGTTGATGCGTAAATCAGAGAGATTACAGAATATTAGTTATTTTGAAGATAGCGAATTCTATAACGATATACAGTTGCTTAGTTCAGAAGCAAGTTGGCGTCCAGTAAATTTATTAGTATTTGGAACTAGCCTTATCTCCAACGCAATTGTATTTGCTTCTATGCTGTTAATGGTTAGCTCTGTGAATATACTAGTAAGTTTACTACTGTTTGTTGTATTGATTCCACAAGGTATCATAGCTTATAGAATCCAGCAACAGGCATTTGAAACACTTGTGTCTAATAGTGAAGAATCTCGTAAGTTAGATTATTATAGTCAGGTTCTTTTGAGTAACAATCACATTAAAGATATTCGGCTTTATAATTTATATTTCTTTTTTATTACAAAATATACAGATGTATTTACATCAATAACTGACAAGCTCCAAGTTGATCGGAGAAAAAAATTTACCAATTCAGCTTTATTTATAACTCTTAATAGTATCGTCATAATTTTAATGTTTGGATATGTTATTATTCAAATCAAAAAAGGTGTTTTAGATTTAGGTGTTATTTTTGTGTTTTCTACTAGTATTATCTACTCAATAAATAGTATGGCTAGACTTGTAGAAGATAGTTCACTCCTCTATGACACTCTCCTCTACATGGAAAACTTTTTTAAGTTTATTGAAATTGAAGATGAGCTAAGTACAGAAGTACCAATTACTAAAACTGAAAATAATTTTGGTGATGATATCATAGAATTTAGAAATGTTAACTTTTCTTATTCAAACAATTCTGATTTGGTATTAAGTAACGTTAGCTTTAAAATAGCTGAGGGAGAGAAAATTGCAATAGTTGGGGAAAATGGAGCTGGAAAAACGACTCTAGTCAAATTGCTATGTGCTTTCTATCCTAACTATTCGGGTGATATAATAGTAAACAATAAGTCACTTAGAGAATATGAATTGACAGATTATAGAAAGCAGATTACTTCAATTTTCCAAGATTTTTCTAAATTTGACATTTCATTAAGAGAGAATGTTGCACTGTCCGATTTATCTAGGATATTTAAAAATGAAGATATA
Source organism: Streptococcus mitis (assembly GCF_946190375.1). Taxonomy (GTDB): domain Bacteria; phylum Bacillota; class Bacilli; order Lactobacillales; family Streptococcaceae; genus Streptococcus; species Streptococcus mitis_CJ. Next base: position 73,978 of record NZ_CAMIAF010000009.1, read on the forward strand.
ACTAAAGCGCTTGATAAAGGTCGGTTTAATATAAAAGATATGTCATTAGACCAAGTTTTGGGAAGAAAATTTGATGGTGGGAAAGAATTATCTGGCGGGGAGTGGCAGAAAGTTGCACTGTCAAGAGCGTTTTTTTCAAATGCACCAATCTTAATATTAGATGAGCCGACGGCATCAATTGATGCCAAAGCAGAATATGAATTATTTCAAGATTTTCTGCAATTGACACAAGGAAAAACTGTTTTCTATATTACTCACAGACTTGCGAGTGTAAAATTTGCTGATAAAATTTTGGTGTTAAAATCCGGAGAAATTCATTCATTCGGAACTCATAATGAGTTAATGAATAAGGATGAGTATTATAGAAAATTGTATAAAATGCAATCGTCAATGTACGCTGAAGAATAGTTTGAAATATAGGAGCTGATATGGAAGTTCTCCGCATGAAAAATATCGAAAAACAAATTAATTCACGACATATCCTTCAAATACCTGAGTTAATTCTTCATCATGGTGAACGGATAGGAATTGTAGGGAGTAATGGTGTAGGAAAAACAACTTTGCTAAGAATGATTATCCAGGAAGATATTGATTACAAAGGTATGATAACAGTGAATGGAGATATTGCTTATGTTCCTCAAGTTAAGGAGATTAGAGATGGATCAGGAGGAGAGATTTCTTTAAAGTTATTAAAGGAGGCCTTTTCTTCAAGACCCTCTATACTAATTTTAGATGAGCCGACATCTCATTTGGATCAGCATAATGTTCAATGGTTAATCCATAGAATATCGAAATTTGATGGTACAATAATTTTGGTTAGCCACGATCGTTTTTTACTAGACAATATTATAGAAAAAATTGTTTTCATTGAAAGGAGTCAAATAGGAGTTTTCAAAGGAAATTTTACGGAATTTGAAAATGAAAGAAATCAAATAGAAGAGCAATGTTGGAAAAATATTGCTCAATATAACAATGAAGTGGCTAGGTTAACTAAAGAATTAGAAAATAAAAAGATAAGATCAAAAAAAATTAGTAAGAAAAGTTCTAATAGAATCAGCAACTCAGACTGGAAAGCGCGTTCAAAATTGGGGAGCTACGATAGTCAAGAAAAAGCCATGGCCAAATCAGCCAAAGCTATTGAAAAAAGATTAAGTAGATTGACTGCACCTTCCCGACCTTCACCTAAAACACAAATTAAGTTTAAAACAATAAGCTCCACATTAGAGTATTCTTCTAATACAATGATCGAATTAAAAGAAAGCAAGATAAGTACAAATTTTATAGATCTTTATATACCTCAAATAAAAATGAGGTTTGGAGAAAAATGGTTGTTAACTGGAAGAAATAAATCTGGAAAGACTACATTATTAAAAAGTATAGTAAATCAAGAAATAGATGGATATTTTTCAAAAGGTTTAAAAATTGGGTATTTTAGTCAAGAATTAAATACACTAGACCAAGATAAAACACTCTTTGATAATATATATGAAACAAGTAGTCATAATAAACAATTAATTATAAACTTTCTTGCAATGCTAGATTTAAAATTTGATAAAATATTTGTTCCGTTTGGCAAGCTCTCTGGGGGTGAGCAAGTTAAAGGCCAACTTGCATCAGTCCTTCTGAGCGATTCAAATTTTCTTATTTTAGATGAACCAACAAACTTTCTTGATATTACCTCACTTAATGCACTAGAAAAATTCTTATTAAGTTATCCAGGTTCGATACTTTTGGTTTGTCATGACACATATTTTCAAGAAAGATTACATTTTAAAAAGTTATGCATTCTAAATAACAACTTGCTTCTAGAGGATTACTTTGAAGATTGATTGACTAAGCTAAATAGGTGAACCATTTTATTTTTTTGATAGCTAATCAATATCCATGATGTAAAAAGCAGCGTAAAATCGACGCACACCCGCATAGCGGGTGTTTTTTTGTCTCGCACCTAACGGAGCGAGACGGACTAATAGTCACATAATCAAAAAACGCACCATATCAAAAACTAAAAAGTTTGATATCATGCGTCATGTCTTAAAATACTTGACTATACTTTCTATTCAAATGAGCTTTTAACCAATTGATTGAGCCAATCCACTCTTAAAACCAAAGAGCAATTTCTCTCTTAGCTGACTCTTCTGAATCTGAACCATGTACAACATTTTGAATAGCTTGGTTTTCTCCAGCAGCTCTTGCAAAATCACCTCGAATAGTTCCTGGTAAAGCTTCTTCTGGACGAGTTGCACCCATCATGGTCCGCCAAGTTTCGATTACTTTGGGACCAGAAATGACACCCACAAGAACCGGTCCTGAAGTCATAAATTCACGAATCGGTGGGTAAAAACTCTGACCAACCAAGTCCTGATAGTGCTGGTCAATCAACTCTTCTGAAACCTTTGTACGCAACTCCAATTTTTCGATTGTCAATCCACGTTGTTCGATGCGTTTCAACACCTCACCCACTAATCCTCTTTTTACACCGTCTGGTTTAATGATAAAAAATGTTTGTTCCATACTTGTCTCCTTTGTCAGCTTCTTTCTTTTATACTCTTCGAAAATCAAATTCAAACCACGTCAACTTCGCCTTGCCGTACTCAAGTACAGCCTGCGGCTAGTTTTCTAGTTTGCTCTTTGATTTTCATTGAGTATTATTTTACCACATTTTATGGAAAAATGGAGAAAGTTTTCAGAAAAGAGAAAGAGAACCCGAAGGCTCTCTCATCTGCTTTTATTCTACTGTTTCTTCCACAGTTTCAACGGCAGTATCCACAACTACTTCTGTTGTTTCTTCATTTCCTTCTTCCTCTACTGGAGGATTAAGGTATTCTTCTTCGTTGATAGCATGTGGTTCAAGGTTACGATAGCGAGCCATACCAGTACCTGCTGGGATGATCTTACCGATGATAACATTTTCCTTGAGTCCAAGAAGATGGTCTTTCTTACCACGGATAGCCGCATCTGTAAGGACACGAGTTGTTTCCTGGAAGGAAGCCGCTGACAAGAAACTGTTGGTTTCAAGTGAGGCTTTGGTAATTCCCATAAGGACTGGACGACCTGTCGCTGGAACTCCACCTGCGATAAGGACATCTTTGTTAGCATCTGTAAAGTCATTGATATCCATGAGGGTACCCATGAGAAGATCTGTGTCACCTGGATCCATGACACGTACTTTACGGATCATTTGACGAACCATTACCTCGATGTGTTTGTCACCGATTTCTACCCCTTGGCTACGGTAAACTTTTTGTACTTCACCAAGAAGGTAAGTTTCTACTGACAAGACATCGCGAACTGCAAGGAGACGTTTTGGTTGGATAGAACCTTCTGTAAGAGCAGCACCACGCGCTACTTGGTCCCCAACTTCGACACGCATACGAGCTGTAAATGGAACGACATATTCACCTTCGCCAGTTTCACCCTTAACAAAGACTTTCTTAGTACGAGTTGATGCATCTTCTTCGATAGCCGTAACTTGTCCTTTAACCTCTGTGATAACCGCTTCCCCTTTAGGATTACGGGCTTCAAAGATTTCTTGGACACGAGGAAGACCCTGAGTGATATCGGTATTTGAGGCAACCCCACCCGTGTGGAAGGTACGCATTGTAAGCTGTGTACCAGGTTCCCCGATAGATTGGGCAGCGATTGTACCAACTGCTTCACCAACTTCAACTGCATCACCAGTCGCCAAGTTGATACCGTAACAGTGACGGCAAACACCATGACGAGTGTTACATGTAAATACAGAGCGGATAGTCACTTCTTCCACACCAGCGTTGACAATTTCACGCGCCTTGTCTTCTGTAATCAACTCATTTGGACCGATAATCACTGCACCAGTTTCTGGATGTTTAACAGTTTTCTTAGTGTAACGACCATTGAGACGCTCTTCGAGTGACTCGATCATTTCTTTTCCTTCTGCGATAGAGCGGATCAAGAGACCACGATCTGTTCCACAGTCGTCCTCACGGATGATAACGTCTTGGGCAACGTCAACCAAACGACGAGTCAAGTAACCTGAGTCGGCTGTCTTAAGGGCCGTATCGGTCATACCTTTACGGGCACCGTGAGTTGAAAAGAACATTTCGAGTACTGACAAACCTTCGCGGAAGTTTGAAAGGATTGGCAATTCCATGATACGTCCGTTCGGAGCCGCCATCAGACCACGCATACCGGCAAGCTGTGAGAAGTTTGAGATGTTACCACGGGCTCCAGAGTCCATCATCATAACGATTGGGTTCTTAGGATCTTGGTTGGCAATCAAACGTTTCTCTAGTTTTTCACGGGCAGCACGCCATTCAGCTGTAACAGCATTGTAACGCTCGTCGTCTGTGATCATACCACGACGGAATTGTTTTGTGATTTGTTCTACACGTTTGTGTGATTCTTCAATGATTTCAGCCTTGTCATCAACGACTGGGATATCGGCAATACCCACTGTCAATCCTGCAAGAGTTGAGTGGTGGTAACCGAGGTTCTTCATGCGGTCAAGTAGGGCAGAAGTTTCTGTCGTACGGAAACGTTTGAAGATTTCAGCGATGATATTTCCAAGGTTTTTCTTCTTGAATGGAGGGTTGAGTTCAAGATTGCTGATAGCTTCCTTGATATTTCCACCAAGTGGCAAGAAGTATTTAGCTGGAACGCCTTCTGTCAAGTTGGCATTATTTGGTTCTTGCAAGTATGGTAGCCCCTCTGGCATGATGTCGTTGAAGAGGATTTTACCAACTGTTGTGAGCAAGACCTTATGTTTTTGCTCTTCTGTCCAAGGCTTGTTGAGGCTGTCTGTTGCGATACCAACACGTGAGTGGAGGTGAACATAACCATTACGGTAAGCCATAACCGCTTCGTCACGGTCTTTGAAGACCATTCCTTCACCTTCACGACCAGCTTCTTCCATAGTCAAGTAGTAGTTACCCAAAACCATGTCCTGAGACGGAGTAACAACTGGTTTACCATCTTTCGGGTTCAAGATGTGCTCAGCAGCTAGCATCAAGATACGAGCTTCTGCTTGGGCTTCTTCTGAAAGCGGTACGTGGATGGCCATTTGGTCCCCGTCAAAGTCGGCATTGTAGGCTTCACAGACAAGCGGGTGCAAGCGAAGGGCCTTACCATCAATCAAGACTGGCTCGAAGGCTTGGATACCCAAACGGTGAAGGGTCGGTGCGCGGTTCAAAAGCACTGGGTGTTCTTTAATCACTTCTTCAAGAATATCCCAGATACGCTCATCTCCGCGTTCCACCAAGCGTTTAGCTGCTTTGACGTTTTGCACGATATCACGGGCAACGATTTCACGCATCACGAATGGTTTAAAGAGTTCGATAGCCATTTCACGTGGCACACCACATTGGTACATCTTAAGCGTTGGACCAACGGCGATAACGGAACGTCCTGAGAAGTCAACACGTTTACCGAGCAAGTTTTGACGGAAGCGTCCTTGTTTACCTTTAAGCATGTGACTCAATGATTTCAGTGGACGGCTACCTGGTCCTGTGATTGGACGACCACGACGACCATTGTCAATCAAAGCGTCAACTGCTTCTTGAAGCATACGCTTCTCATTTTGAACGATAATACCTGGTGCATTCAACTCAAGCAAACGAGCCAAACGGTTGTTACGGTTGATAACACGGCGGTAAAGGTCATTCAAGTCAGATGAGGCAAAACGGCCACCATCCAACTGCAACATTGGACGAAGATCTGGTGGAATAACCGGAAGGATGTTAAGAATCATCCATTCAGGTTTGTTTCCAGACTTGTAAAAGGCATCCAAAACATCCAAACGACGGATTGCTTTGACACGTTTTTGTCCAGTAGCTGTTTTCAACTCTTCTTTGAGTTCAGCAATTTCTTTTTCAAGATCTACTTGTTTTAAAAGGTCTTGGATAGCTTCGGCACCCATCTTGGCAACGAATGATCCATAACCGTATTCACGCAAGCGCTCACGGTATTCGCGCTCTGTCATGATAGACTTGTGCTCAAGTGGTGTATCCTTAGGATCAATCACCACATAAGCCGCAAAGTAGATAACTTCCTCGAGGGCACGAGGGCTCATATCAAGGGTCAAGCCCATACGGCTGGGAATCCCCTTGAAGTACCAGATGTGAGATACAGGAGCTTTCAATTCGATATGTCCCATACGCTCACGACGAACTTTCGTACGCGTTACTTCAACCCCACAACGGTCACAAACAATTCCTCTATAACGAATGCGTTTGTACTTACCACAAGCACATTCCCAGTCTTTTGTAGGTCCAAAGATAACTTCATCAAAGAGACCTTCACGTTCTGGTTTCAAGGTACGGTAATTGATTGTTTCAGGTTTTTTGACTTCTCCATAAGACCATGAACGGACTTTACTTGGAGAAGCTAGGGTGATTTGCATACTTTTAAAACGATTTACATCAACCACTATTTCTTCCCTTTCTATTCTAAGTGAACTGCTTATTCTTCTTCAGCAGCTTCTTCTGTTGCTTCCGCTTTTGTTGCTTTTTCAGCTTCTTCAGCTTCAAAGGCTGCTTTAGCCTCTTGTGCTGCTTTTTCGCGGGCTTTTTCAAGGTCATCTACGTGGATGACATCTTCGTCCATTCCTTCATCCAAGTCACGAAGTTCCACTTCTTGGTCATCTTCATCTAGGACACGCATGTCAAGACCAAGAGATTGCAATTCTTTGACAAGAACTCGGAAGGATTCTGGAACACCTGGTTTTGGAATTGGTTTTCCTTTTGTAATAGCTTCATAAGCTTTCAAACGTCCATTGATATCGTCAGACTTGTAAGTCAAGATTTCTTGAAGAACATTTGACGCACCATAGGCTTCAAGAGCCCAAACCTCCATCTCACCGAAACGTTGTCCACCAAACTGAGCTTTACCTCCGAGTGGTTGTTGGGTAACAGTTGAGTAAGGTCCGACTGAACGCGCGTGCAATTTATCGTCAACCATGTGGTGGAGTTTGATCATGTACATGACACCAACAGAAACACGGTTATCAAATGGTTCACCAGTACGTCCATCGTAAAGGATTGTTTTGGCATCGCTATCCATGCCAGCTTCTTTAACAGTTGACCAAAGGTCTTCAGAACTTGCTCCGTCAAAGACTGGTGTTGCGATGTGGATTCCAAGAGTACGAGCCGCCATACCAAGGTGGAGCTCCATAACCTGACCGATATTCATACGTGATGGCACCCCAAGTGGGTTCAACATGATATCGACTGGAGTTCCGTCTGGAAGGTAAGGCATGTCTTCTACAGGAACGATACGAGAGACAACCCCTTTGTTTCCGTGACGTCCGGCCATCTTATCTCCGACCTTAATCTTACGTTTTTGAGCGATGTAGACGCGAACCAGCATGTTAACACCTGATTGCAACTCATCTCCATTTGCACGTGTAAAGATCTTAACATCACGAACGACACCATCGGCACCGTGTGGTACACGAAGAGAAGTATCACGCACTTCACGAGATTTATCTCCGAAGATAGCGTGCAGGAGACGTTCTTCAGCTGAGAGGTCTTTCTCACCCTTAGGTGTTACTTTACCTACAAGGATATCACCTTCTTTAACCTCAGCACCGATACGGATAATACCCATTTCGTCAAGGTCTTTAAGGGCATCTTCACCAACGTTTGGAATTTCACGAGTAATTTCTTCAGGCCCAAGCTTTGTATCGCGTGTTTCTGATTCGTATTCTTCAAGGTGGACAGATGTGTAGACATCGTCTTTCACCAAGCGTTCGCTCATGATAACGGCATCCTCGAAGTTGTAACCTTCCCAAGTCATGTAGGCAACGATTGGGTTTTGTCCAAGCGCCATTTCTCCATTTTCCATGGAAGGTCCGTCAGCAATGAAATCGCCTTTTTCAACGACATCGCCAACTTTTACGAGAGTGCGTTGGTTGTAAGCAGTACCTGAGTTTGAACGACGGAATTTTTGGATGTGGTAAACGTCCAATGAACCATCTTCACGACGAACTTCTACCTTGTCAGCATCTGCGTAAGTAACTTTACCATCATACTGAGCAATCACAGCCGCTCCAGAGTCGTGGGCTGCTTGGTATTCCATACCAGTACCAACGTAAGGTGCCTGAGGATTGATCAATGGCACAGCCTGACGTTGCATGTTGGCTCCCATGAGGGCACGGTTGGAGTCATCGTTTTCCAAGAAAGGAATACATGCCGTCGCAACGGCAACTACCTGTTTTGGTGATACGTCCATATAGTCAACAACATTAGCTGGATACTCTTGGTTGACCCCTTGGTGACGTCCCATGACAACTTTTTCAGCAAAGGTTCCATCTTCGTTAAGACGAGAGTTGGCCTGCGCTACAGTGAATTCATCTTCTTCATCGGCTGTCAACCAAACGATTTCGTTCGTAACAACACCTGTTTCACGGTCAACTTTACGGTATGGTGTTTGAACAAAACCATATTTGTTCAAGTGTCCGTAAGATGACAAGTTATTGATCAAACCGATGTTAGGTCCTTCAGGTGTCTCGATTGGACACATACGACCATAGTGAGTGTAGTGCACGTCACGTACTTCATATCCAGCACGGTCACGCGTCAAACCACCAGGTCCTAAGGCTGATAAACGGCGTTTGTGAGACAACTCAGAAAGTGGGTTGTGTTGGTCCATGAACTGTGACAACTGTGATGAACCAAAGAATTCTTTAACCGCAGCTGTTACAGGACGGATATTGATAATTTGTTGTGGTGTCAAGACTTCATTGTCCTGAACAGACATACGTTCACGGACATTACGTTCCATACGAGAAAGTCCAAGGCGTACTTGGTTGGCAAGCAATTCACCAACCGCACGGATACGACGGTTTCCAAGGTGGTCGATATCATCTACACGGCCAAGTCCTTCAGCCAAGTTGAGGAAGTAACTCATCTCAGCAAGGATATCTGCAGGAGTGACGATACGAACCTTGTCATCTGGATTGGCATTACCAATAATTGTTACGACACGGTCTGGGTCAGTTGGTGCAACAACCTTGAATTTTTGAAGAACAACTGGCTCAGTCACAACGGCTGCATCATTTGGAATGTAAACAATCTTGTTCAAGTCGCCATCCAAATAGCTTTCAATACTTTCAATCACGCTACGAGTCATGATTGTTCCAGCTTCTACCAAGATTTCTCCTGTTTCAGGGTCTACCAATGGCTCTGCAATGGTTTGGTTGAGCAAGCGTGTTTTAACATTGAGTTTTTTATTGATCTTGTAACGACCAACTGCTGCCAAGTCATAGCGACGTGGGTCAAAGAAACGAGCTACAAGCAAGCTACGTGAGCTTTCAGCAGTCTTAGGCTCACCTGGACGAAGGCGTTCGTAAATTTCTTTCAAAGCTTCGTCTGTACGAGAGTCCATTGGGTTCTTATGGATATCTTTTTCAACAGTGTTGCGAACCAATTCGCTATCACCAAAGATATCAAAGATTTCATCATCACCTGAGAAACCAAGCGCACGAACCAAGGTTGTAAATGGAATCTTACGAGTACGGTCGATACGAGTGTAGGCGATGTCTTTTGAGTCGCTTTCAAGCTCCAACCAAGCTCCACGGTTAGGGATAACCGTTGAACCATAGCCTACTTTACCGTTTTTATCAACTTTATCGTTAAAGTAAACACCTGGTGAGCGGACCAACTGAGATACGATGATACGTTCACCACCATTGATGATAAAAGTACCCATTTCTGTCATGATTGGGAAATCACCAAAGAAAACTTCTTGGGTCTTGATTTCGCCTGTTTCTTTATTGATCAAGCGGAAGGTTACAAAAATTGGTGCTGAGTAGCTAGCATCGTGAATACGAGCTTCTTCTAGCGTGTATTTTGGTTCCTTGATTTCATATCCAACAAATTCCAACTCCATTGTGTCTGTGAAGTTTGAAATTGGCAATACATCTTCAAATACTTCCTTAAGACCGTGGTCTAGGAAAGCTTTGAATGAATCAGTTTGAATTTCAATCAAATTTGGTAAGTCAAGAACTTCTTTGATTCTTGAAAAACTACGACGGGTACGATGTTTCCCGTATTGAACGTCATGTCCTGCCAAGATGATTCTCCTTTGTAAATAAGTTCCAAGCCTTATCAATCAGGCTTTCTAATCGTCATATGGTTGTAAAACCCCTATCACCGTGTCCCTTTGATAAATTTTCAGAATCTTTAAATCTTTGTTACAAGTACTCAAAATCCTGAAAAAAAGCACAAAAAGAGCAGCTAAATCTGACTTTTTCAGAAGATTTAACTGCTGTGAGCCTTGTCTGGACAATATTTCAGACAAAACCTACGACAAATGATTACTCATATTATACCCTATTTAGCTAGATTTTTCAAGGGATTCTGTGGATTTTTGGTAAATTTTTTTCCTATAAAAAATTGAATTCAACTATTGCTTTACGAAGTTCATTTTCAGCCTAATTACCCAAAAGAATATAGTAAATTGGTTATCCTATTTTATCTTAGCCCATTTTCCTTGACTTTACTTGCCTTTTCTTTTAATATATATGTATAAATATATAAGGAGGTTTATTATGGATATTTTGCTTTCTGAAACAGAACAGAATTTGCTAATGTTACTGGAAGAACTAACCAAACACCAGGATTGGATACAAGATTCATCTTTGTCAGAAAATCTGAATCTGTCAGCAGAAGAATTGCAAGAACTCCTTTTTAAACTTGAGCAATTATTTCCTAACCTCCTTATTCGATCAACAAAAGAAGGTATTCAGTTGCGGTTTGAAGACCGAAACTCTTTAGACCCTAGGATTGCCATCTTTGAACAATCTACAACCTACTCTTTTTTGAACCGTCTCTTTTTCAAAGAGGGACAATCACTTGACCAAATAGGTCAGGAACTTATGATTGGCTACGAACAAGTTCAGGAAATCATCCAGCATCTAAATACTAAACTCCCGCAACATTATGGCATCAGCATACAACTTTCCCCTTTAGTCATGGAGGGAACAGAAGAGAACATTCGCGCCTTTTATCTAGACTATTTTAGCCAAAGTTACAGTTTTCTTGATTGGCCCTTTCCGTCTATTTCTGAAGAATCACTCACTCACTTGATTCAGCTATTTTTGAACGCCCAACAAGTTTCACTCACCCTCAGCAGTCTACGGCAAATCAAATATACCCTAGCTATCAATCTAGAGCGGTTTAATATGAGTCATTTGATTGAAGATCCTACTCCCCTTTTAACCAGTCACTACAGCTCTCTCATGCAAATTCCGCAGTTTGAACAAGATATCAAAAAGCTGGCTAAAAAACTCCATTTTGAACCTACAAAGGAAACAATGGAACAGCTATTTTCAACACCAGCAAAGTCGCCTCAAATCACAAATAAACCTTGTAATGAAGCGATAGGAGACATTCATCAGATTCAAAAATCCTATCGTTTATTGAGTCAAATTTTAGAAGAATTGGCTAAAGAATTTCACCTACAAATTGCAAATCGAGAAGAATTGATTTGGCTCCTCCACTACACTGCCCAAGCTGATTTTCTACACCCACTTAGCAACAAGTCTCTTGAAAAACAGAAGTCTCTACTTTTAACCAATTATCAAAAAGAATTTCCAAAACTATTTGAAGTAAGTAAAAGTAAATTTCAGACGTATCTAGCTGAGATTGGTCTAGAGAGTCACCCAAGTAAGCTACAAGAGCTAGTTTATGCCTTTTCTATCCAAGGACAACGCATTTTAGTCCAATTACTTCAAAAGCTTCCCAAAATTCGTGTTTTGGTCATTAGTCATCTAGATAGTGAGCATGCACAAAACCTAATTGACACCCTTTCCCACTACGGTAACAATCTCTATCTATTTGACCCTTGGGAAAAGTCCAGTATCTCTTCCTCAATCTTCCATCAAATTCCACACGATATTGTTATCACTACCTTCCCTGTTTCCAACTGTCCGAAACCCATTATTTGTAGTCGGAATCTTCCTACTGCAGAACTATTTCACCACCTCCACCTTTTGGGTTCACAAATTCATAAAGAAAGACTAGCTTAGTCGTAACAGAAAACCTGTTGCGATTTTCTTTTAGTTCAATTTCAAGAAAACGCTTGCATATTATTTTACTAAGTGCTATACTGATATAGAAATTTATTGATTGGAGAATCATTATGAGAAAAACACCATCTCACACTGAGAAAAAAATGGTTTACAGCATCCGTTCCCTCAAGAATGGAACTGGTTCTGTCCTTATTGGAGCAAGCCTTGTTCTGCTTGCCATGGCTACACCAACTATCTCAGCCAACGAAAATACTACAAGCAATAAGGGAACTAGTAATGAAACTACTACTGTCCTTGCCCAACCTCTTACTGATACAGCAGTTAACTCTGATAAGAACGAAAGTGATATTTCTTCACCTAAAAATGCAAACGCTTCCCTAGCGAAAACAGAAGAAAAACCTGCAACAGAGGCAACCACTCCTGCTGCTGCAACTCCAGCCGATTCAGCACCACAAACTGGGCAAGATCGTTCAAATGAGCCAACTACTTCTACTAGTCCAGTAGCAACTGAAACTAAGGCAGAAGAGCCAATCGAAGACAACTATTTCCGTATCCACGTCAAAAAGCTTCCTGAAGAAAACAAGGATGCTCAAGGACTATGGACTTGGGACGATGTTGAAAAACCTTCTGAAAATTGGCCTAACGGAGCCCTGTCCTTTAAGGATGCCAAAAAAGATGACTATGGCTACTACCTAGATGTCAAATTAAAGGGAGAACAAGCCAAGAAAATTAGCTTCCTCATCAATAATACAGCTGGAAAAAATCTAACTGGCGATAAATCGGTAGAAAAACTGGCGCCAAAGATGAATGAGGCTTGGTTGGACCAAGATCACAAGGTTTTCTCTTACGAGCCACAACCTGCAGGAACTATTCGTGTCAACTACTACCGCACAGATGGCAACTATGACAAGAAAGCTCTCTGGTACTGGGGAGATGTGAAAAATCCAAGTAGTGGTGAATGGCCTAACGGAACAGACTTTACGGCTACAGGCAAATATGGTCGCTATATCGATATTCCACTCAAAGATGCAGCTAAAGATCTTGGATTTTTATTACTAGACAGAAAGAAACAAGGAGACGATGTGAAAATCCGTAAAGAAGATTATAAGTTCACAGATTTGAAAAATCATAGCCAAATTTTCCTAAAAGATGATGACGAAACCATCTACACCAACCCCTACTATGTGCACGATATCCGCATGACAGGAGCTCAACACGTAGGAACTTCTAGCATTGAAAGTAGTTTTTCAACACTTGTCGGTGCTAAAAAAGAAGATATCCTCAAACACTCCAACATCACTAATCACCTAGGAAACAAAGTAACTATCACTGATGTTGCAATCGATGAGGCTGGTAAGAAAGTGACCTACAGCGGAGATTTCTCTGACACAAAACATCCTTATACCGTTAGCTACAACTCTGACAAATTCACTACCAAAACAAGCTGGCGTCTGAAAGATGAGACTTACAGTTATGATGGCAAACTTGGAGCTGACCTAAAAGAAGAAGGAAAACAAGTTGATTTAACTCTTTGGTCACCAAGTGCTGATAAGGTTTCTGTCGTTGTCTACGACAAGAATGACCCTGAAAAAGTGGTTGGAACTGTCGCTCTTGAAAAAGGGGAAAGAGGAACCTGGAAACAAACTCTAGATAGCACAAACAAACTAGGCATCACTGATTTCACTGGCTACTATTATCAATACCAAATCGAGCGTCAGGGTAAAACTGTTCTTGCACTCGATCCTTACGCTAAATCCCTCGCTGCTTGGAACAGCGATCTTGCAAAAACAGACGCTTCCCATAAAGTGGCTAAAGCCGCCTTTGTAAATCCAGCTAAACTAGGACCTCAAGACTTGACTTATGGTAAAATTCATAACTTCAAGACTCGTGAAGATGCCGTTATCTATGAAGCTCATGTGCGTGACTTCACTTCAGATCCTGCCATCGCAAAAGATTTGACTAAGCCATTTGGTACCTTTGAAGCCTTTATCGAAAAACTAGACTACCTCAAAAACTTGGGTGTAACCCACATCCAGCTCCTTCCAGTCTTGTCTTACTACTTTGTCAATGAATTGAAAAACCACGAACGCTTATCTGACTATGCTTCAAGCAACAGCAACTACAACTGGGGATATGACCCTCAAAACTACTTCTCCTTGACTGGTATGTACTCAAGCGATCCTAAAAATCCAGAAAAACGAATCGCAGAATTTAAAAACCTCATCAACGAGATCCACAAACGTGGCATGGGAGCTATCCTGGACGTAGTGTATAACCATACAGCCAAAGTCGATATCTTTGAAGACCTAGAACCAAACTACTACCACTTTATGGATGCTGACGGAACACCTCGCACTAGCTTTGGTGGTGGACGTTTGGGGACAACCCACCATATGACCAAACGTCTCCTAGTTGACTCTATCAAATACCTAGTTGATACCTACAAAGTAGATGGATTCCGCTTCGATATGATGGGAGACCATGATGCAGCTTCTATCGAAGAAGCTTACAAGGCCGCACGCGCCCTCAATCCAAACCTCATCATGCTGGGTGAAGGTTGGAGAACCTATGCTGGCGATGAAAACATGCCTACTAAAGCTGCTGACCAAGATTGGATGAAACATACCGATACTGTCGCTGTCTTCTCAGATGACATCCGTAACAACCTCAAGTCTGGTTATCCAAACGAAGGTCAACCTGCCTTTATCACAGGTGGCAAGCGTGATATCAACACTGTCTTTAAAAATCTCATTGCTCAACCAACCAACTTTGAAGCAGACAGCCCTGGAGATGTTATCCAATACATCGCAGCCCATGATAACTTGACCCTCTTTGACATCATTGCCCAGTCTATCAAAAAAGACCCAAGCAAGACTGAGAACTATGCTGAAATTCATCGTCGTTTGCGACTTGGAAATCTCATGGTCTTGACGGCTCAAGGAACTCCATTTATCCACTCTGGTCAGGAATACGGACGTACTAAACAATTCCGTGACCCAGCCTACAGAACTCCTGTAGCAGAGGACAAAAAACCAAACAAATCTCACTTGTTGCGTGATAAGGACGGCAACCCATTTGACTATCCTTACTTCATCCATGATTCTTACGATTCTAGCGATGCAGTTAACAAGTTTGACTGGACTAAGGCTACAGATGGAAAAGCTTATCCTGAAAATGTCAAGAGCCGTGACTACATGAAAGGTCTGATTGCCCTTCGTCAATCTACAGATGCCTTCCGACTTAAGAGTCTCCAAGATATCAAAGACCGTGTACACCTCATCACTGTCCCAGGTCAAAATGGTGTAGAAAAAGAGGATGTAGTAATTGGCTACCAAATCACTGCTCCAAACGGTGATATCTACGCAGTCTTTGTCAATGCGGATGAAAAAGCTCGCGAATTTAATTTGGGAACTGCCTTTGCCCACCTCAGAAATGCTGAAGTTTTGGCAGATGAAAACCAAGCAGGACCAGTAGGAATTGCCAACCCGAAAGGACTTGAGTGGACTGAAAAAGGCTTGAAATTGAATGCCCTTACAGCTACTGTTCTTCGAGTCTCTCAAAGCCGTCCAGCTATGAAAGATAAACCAGAATTTGACCTTTCAAATTCTAGACAAGAACAAGGTCAAGAGCACAGTACAAGCGATATTCCAAATCGATTAAACAAACCTGAACATCAAAATACAGATCCAGCTCCACAAGCTAAACCTGATTCTACTAAACCAGATACAAAAGTAGCTGATGCAGAAAATAAACCTAGCCAAGCTACAACTGATTCACAAGCTGAACAACCAGCACAAGAAGCACAAGCATCATCTGTAAGTGAAGCTGTTCGAAACGAATCGGTAGATAACTCTAACAAGGAAAATATATCTGCAACTCCAGCTAAACAAGCTGAACTTCCAAATACAGGAACCAAAAACGATAACAAACTCCTGTTTGCAGGAATTAGTCTCCTCGCCCTTCTAGGTCTCGGGTTCTTGCTAAAAAACAAAAAAGAGAACTAAACTAGCCCTCCTATAGAAAAATCCCCCGAGCTATAATGCTTGGGGGATTGATTTTTGTACAATATTTGTTGTCCTAATAAACTCGATTAGGATTTTTTATTAAGCCTCTTTCATGGCAAAATAAGCCCGTACTTTTGGAGCCACTTGCGTTCCGAAAAGTTTAATAGCTCTTAGAACTTGATCATGAGGCATGGAGCCAAGCGGTAAAAGCGGTCCAAACCTAAATCCTTAATCATGCGAATCAATTTTTCCGCCACCTGATCTGGATTGCCCACAAACATAGCACCATTTGGCCCAACTTGCTCCAAATATTGCTCATAACGCAATTCCTGCCAGTGCGGACGGTCTTTGGAAATAGCATCCACCACTTGCTTGGTCGGATGGAAATAATCTTTTACAGCCTGCTCACCATCCTCAGCAATCCAACCCCAAGAATGGGCTCCAACCTTTAGTTCCTGACTGGCATGACCCGCTTCGCTCCCAATCTCACGATAAGCCTGAATCAACTTTTTAAAATAACGCGGATTGCCACCAATAATGGCATAGACAATCGGTAGGCCTACCTGAGCAATCTTCACTGTTGATTCGACATGACCACCTGTCGCTATCCACAAGGGTAATTTGTCCTGAACTGGACGAGGATAAACTTCTTTGCCAGAGATTGTTTGGGTCAAGCGACCTTGCCAGTCTAGCTTGGTCTTTTCATTAACTAACTGAAGCAAGTCTAATTTCTCATCAAAAAGGGCTTCGTAGTCTTTCAAATCATAGCCAAACAAGGGGAAAGATTCCGTGAAAGAACCCCTTCCAGCCATAATCTCCGCACGTCCATTTGACAAAGCATCAATAGTGGCATATTGTTGGAACAAACGAATCGGGTCCATACTTGAGAGAATGCTGACTGCACTGGTCAAACGGATTTTCTTGGTATTGACTGCTCCAGCTGCCAGAACAATCTCTGGGGCTGATACTGCAAAATCCGCTCGATGGTGCTCACCAATTCCATACACGTCCAAATCAACCTTATCAGCCAGTTCAATCTCCGCCACCAACTGACGAATGCGTTCGGCATGGCTGTAAGTTTGCCCAGTCCCTTCAAGCTCCGTTGTTTCCCCAAATGTTGAAATTCCCAATTCTACCATTGTGATTCTCCCCGTCTATTTCTTTCCTGCAATTTGAAAAATTATTCTAACACGAATCTTGACTACAAGCAACCAATCTGTTCACAAGAAAAAGCCTAGATAACTAGACTTTTTTAGCTTATTCTACCGTTACTGACTTAGCAAGGTTACGTGGTTTGTCCACATCAAGTCCACGGTGGAGTGTTGCAAAGTAAGCGACTAATTGCGTTGGCACAACCATTGAAATTGGTGAGAGGTAAGGGTGCACAGTTGTAAGGACGATATCGTCTGTATCTTTGGCTACATTTTCTTCTGCGATAGTAAGCACCTTGGCACCACGGGCTGCGACCTCTTGGATATTTCCACGAGTATGGTTGGCAAGAACTGGGTCAGACAAGAGGGCCAAGACTGGCGTTCCTTCTTCAATCAAGGCAATGGTTCCGTGCTTGAGTTCTCCTGCCGCAAAGCCTTCACACTGGATGTAAGAAATCTCTTTGAGTTTGAGACTGGCTTCCATGGCTACGTAGTAATCTTGACCACGTCCGATGTAAAAAGCGTTACGAGTCGTTTCAAGAAGCTCACGAACCTTGGCTTCAATGGTTTCTTTCTCTGAAAGAGTTGATTCGATAGACTGAGCTACGATTGACAATTCATGAACTAGGTCAAAGGCTTGCGCTTTAGCATTGCCGTTCGCTTCACCGACTGCTTTTGCAAGAAAGGCAAGGGCTGCAATTTGCGCTGTATAGGCCTTGGTTGAGGCCACGGCAATTTCAGGTCCTGCGTGAAGGAGCATGGTATGGTTAGCTTCACGTGAAAGGGTTGAACCTGGAACATTTGTCACTGTTAAGCTTGGAATTCCCATTTCATTAGCCTTGACCAAAACCTGACGGCTATCTGCTGTTTCACCAGACTGGCTGATAAAGATGAAGAGTGGTTTTTTGCTGAGAAGTGGCATACCGTAACCCCACTCAGATGAGATACCAAGTTCAACTGGTGTATCTGTCAATTCTTCCAGCATCTTCTTAGAAGCAAATCCTGCGTGGTAAGATGTTCCAGCTGCAAGGATGTAGATGCGGTCTGCGTCTTGAACGGCCTTAATGATAGCTGGGTCAACCACTACTTGACCTGCCTCATCTGTGTAGGCTTGGATGAGTTTACGCATCACCGTTGGTTGCTCATCGATTTCCTTGAGCATGTAGTAAGGATAAGTCCCCTTACCGATATCTGACAAGTCTAGCTCAGCAGTGTAGCTAGCACGCTCACGGCGATTACCATCATAGTCTTGAACTTCAACACTATCAGCCTTGACGATGACCAACTCTTGGTCATGGATTTCCATGTATTGGCTGGTTTCACGAATCATAGCCATAGCATCTGAGCAGACCATGTTATAGCCTTCTCCAAGACCAATCAAAAGTGGTGATTTATTCTTAGCCACATAGATCACTTCAGGATTTTGTGAGTCAACCAAGGCAAAGGCATAAGAACCACGGATGATGTGAAGAGCTTTTTTGAAGGCTTCAAGAACTGAGAGCCCTTCTTCTTCCGCAAATTTTCCAATCAAGTGAACGGCGATTTCCGTATCTGTTTGCCCCTTGAAGTGGTGACCAGCAAGGTATTCTTCCTTGATTTCCAGATAGTTCTCAATCACACCATTGTGAACCAAGACAAATCGCTCAGTCTCAGAGCGGTGTGGGTGAGCATTGTCTTCCGTTGGTTTCCCGTGAGTCGCCCAACGAGTATGCCCGATACCAGTTGTACCCTCAACACCAGCTGTCTTAGCAGATAATTCTGCGATACGACCGACAGCCTTGACTAGGTGATTTTCAGCACCACCTAGGACAAAAATCCCCGCAGAATCATAGCCACGGTATTCGAGCTTTTCAAGCCCTTGAATCAAAATATCAGTTGCATTTGTGTTTCCAACAACACCAACAATTCCACACATAGTATATACGACACAGACCAGCTGTGCTTTCTCCTTAAAATTGGTATAGTCTAATTCCTCTTTTGTAGAATCAGCAAAAACAGTATATACTTGTTTCTTTCACTTGTCAAGAGTAAAAATTGGTATAGTTCAAATTAAGCTCTTGTAAGCCAAAAACTCTGACCAATTAGGACAATCAGTCAGAGTCTTTCTTAAAATCCATTATTGTCGCTTAGTTCCTTGAACCAGTGCCCTGATTTTTTCAGACGACGTTCTTGCGTTTCCAAGTCTAATTCGACCAAACCATAGCGATTTTTATAGCTGTTGAGCCATGACCAGCAATCGATAAAGGTCCAAATCAAGTAGCCCTTACAATTGGCTCCGTCTTCAATGGCACGGTGCAGTTCACGCAGATGAGCTTTTACAAAGTCAATACGGTAATCATCTTGAATCATTCCATCTTGACGGAATTTTTCTTCCCCTTCAACACCCATACCATTCTCTGTCAACATCCACTCGATATTGCCATAATTTTTCTTGATATTTTGGGCGATGTCATAAATCCCTTGCTCATAAATCTCCCAGCCACGGTGAGGATTGATTTTACGTCCAGGCATCACATAAGGCTCATAAAAATGTTCTGGTAAGAGTGGACTCTCTGGGTGCTTAGCAAATCGAGGAGCCATAACACGCAAAGGTTGATAGTAGTTGACACCAAGGAAGTCCACTGTATTGTCACGAATGAGCTTCAACTCCTCCTCTGTAGCATCAGGCAAGAGACCGTATTCATGTAAGATTTCTACCAACTCCTGTGGATAAGTCCCTAAAACAGACGGATCTAAGAAAGATTGGGCCTGAAAAAGGTCCGCAATACTAGCAGCCTTGACATCAGCAGGATGCTGGCTACGTGGATAAGCCGGTGTCAAGTTGAGGACAATCCCAATCTTGGAATCTGGCAAAAGTTCATGACAAGCCTTAACCGCCCGACTGCTGGCCAATTGTGTATGATATGCTACTTTAACGGCTGCCTCTGCATCCACCTTATGTGGATAATGGGCATCGTAAAAATAGCCAAATTCTACTGGAACGATGGGCTCGTTAAAGGTAATCCATTGATCCACTAAATCTCCATAAGTCTCAAAACAAAAACGGGCATAGTCTTCATAAGCTGAAACTGTCGCCTTATTTTCCCAACCATCACCAGCTTCTTGAAGAGCAAAAGGCAAATCAAAGTGGTAGAGATTGACTAAAAGACGAATCCCCTTAGCCTTAATAGCCTCAAAAACTTTACGATAGAAATCCACACCTTGAGGATTGACTTTTCCACATCCTTGTGGAAAAATCCGTGACCACTGAATAGAAGTCCGAAAGGCCGTGTGACCAGTTTCTAACAAGAGATCGATATCCTTTTCCCAGTTTTCATAAAAGGTTGATGTTTTATCTGGACCAATCCCATTATAGTAACGATTTGGCTCCACTTGGTACCAATAATCCCAGAGATTATCTCCCTTACCGTCACCAGCTACACGTCCTTCTGTTTGTGGTCCAGAAGTAGAGGATCCCCAGACAAAATCCTTCGGAAATCTTAGCATACATTTACCTCTTTATCTACTCATTTTTCCCATTATACAGAAAAAACAAGGTAAAAACTAGTTACATTTTTTCCTTGTTTTTCTTCTGATTATAGTTTTTATTTCTTGCTGAGGATTTCAAGCGTTTCGAGCACGTTATCTGCATGAACTTCGATAGTGTCACCAGTCGCTTTAATCTTAACTTCTACGATGCCATCAGCCGCTTTCTTCCCAACAGTGATACGAATCGGCAATCCAATCAAGTCGCTATCACTGAATTTGACTCCGACACGTTCGTTACGGTCATCCGTCAAGACTTCGTAACCAGCTCCCATCAAGCTTGCTTCAAGTTTTTCTGTCAGAGCTTGTGCTTCTTCGTCCTTGACATTGACAGTGATCAAGTGAACATCAAATGGCGCCAATTCTTTAGGGAAGTTGATTCCCCAAGCGTAACGGTATTCACCTTTTGGCGTTTTGTTGACAAAGAGGCGAGCGTGTTGCTCCATCACTGCTGAAAGGAGACGGCTGACACCGATACCGTAACATCCCATGATAATTGGCACAGCACGGCCATTTTCATCCAAGACATCTGCCCCCATGCTTGCTGAGTAGCGAGTACCGAGTTTGAAGATGTGCCCAATTTCGATACCACGCGCAAAGTTAAGGACACCTTGTCCGTCTGGAGAAATTTCACCCTCACGAACTTCACGGATATCCACATATTCTGCAGTAAAATCACGACCTGGATTCACACCAGTCAAGTGGTAGCCATCTTCGTTAGCACCCACAACTGCATTGCGAACATCTTGCACCTTACGATCTGCAATAATTTTAATATTCTCTGGCAAACCAACTGGTCCAAGTGAACCGAACCCTGCTTGAACAACACTTGCTACTTCTTCTTCGCTAGCAACGTCAAAGAAATCTGCTCCCAAATGGTTTTTCAACTTAACTTCGTTGAGTTGATCATTTCCAACTAGAAGGGCCGCAACAAGCTCACCATCTGCCATGTAGAAGAGAGTTTTAATCGTTTGTTCTTCTAGAACGTTGAGGAAGGCTGCAACTTCATCGATTGATTTAACATCTGGAGTTGCAACACGAGTCACTTCTTCTTCAGCGACAACACGGTTGCTTGGTTTGTACTCGTTTGTTGCCATTTCTAAGTTAGCTGCATAGCTAGATTCACTTGAGTAGGCAATGGTATCTTCACCAGAGACCATCCATTTGAGCAATTCTGCCTTGATTTCTTCTTGCACATCTGCAGGAATTTCATCAAATGAGGCAACTGACTTGTCCAAGACAACCCAGCGGTCAAGGTCTGTACGAGCAGGTGTAATGGCCATAAATTCTTGGCTGTCCTTACCACCCATGGCTCCACCGTCACCGATGATAGCCTTGAAGTCTAAGCCACTACGAGTGAAAATACGCTCATAAGCAGCCTTGTACTCATCATAAACACTGTCCAAACTATCATAGTTAGCGTGAAAGCTGTAAGCATCCTTCATGATAAACTCACGTGTACGAAGAAGTCCATTACGTGGGCGTTTTTCATCACGATACTTAGGCTGGATTTGGTAAAGGTTAAGTGGCAATTGCTTGTAAGACTTAACAGAATCACGGACAATAGCTGTAAAGGTTTCTTCGTGAGTTGGACCTAGGATAAAGTCTGATTTTTCACGGTTTTTTAGTTTGTAAAGGTCTTCACCATAAGTTTCGTAACGACCTGATTCGCGCCACAATTCTGCACTAAGAAGGGCAGGAGCCAACATCTCAACGGCACCAATCTTATCAAATTCTTGGCGCATGATATTTTTCGCTTTTTCAATCACACGGTTGGCAAGTGGTAGATAAGAATAAACACCTGCTGAGACTTGACGAACATAACCAGCACGCAACATAAGAGCATGGCTGATAACTTGAGCATCGCTTGGCATTTCGCGAAGCGTTGGGATAGGCATTTTACTTTGTTTCATAATTTTCCTCGATTATCTAAAAAAGAGTCGCATGATGTCATTCCAGGTCACAGCAATCATCAAGACAACCATGATGACCACTCCGGCCAAGGTGACATAAGTTTCAATTTCTTGTTTTAATGGTTTGCGGCGAATGGCTTCCAGGATATTGAGCACAATCTTACCACCATCCAGAGCTGGAATCGGAATAAGATTAAAAACCCCGATATTGATGGAAATCATTGCCAAGAAGTACAAGACATTCTCAATTCCATTTTTAGCAGCATCACTACTTGCCTTAAAGATAGCAACAGGTCCACCTAGCTTGTTCAAATCCGGTTGGAAAATCAGATTTTTCAGTTCTGAGAGAATTCGGAGAGCAGAGTCGGCTGCAGTTGTAAACCCACCTACAAACATAGATACAAAATCTGACTTAATCCCCGGTTGAACACCTAGAAGGTAACGGCCTTGACTTTCTTCCGGAGTAACAGTGACTTGTTTGTCACTCCCCTTTTCAGAAATAGTAACATCCAAAGTCGGGGCCGTCTTATCTTTGGTTTCTGTTTCCACAGCCTGGATCAAACTTTCCCAGTTGCTAACCTCATGTGAGCCGATCTTGGTAATCTGAGCTGTTTCTGGCACTCCCACCTTGGCCAAAGCCCCTTGGGGCATGACATGGAACTGGTTAGTATCAACATCTCTGACGCCACCCTGCATGAAGATTAAAATCCAAAAAACAACGACACCCAAGATAAAGTTATTCATAGGGCCTGCAAAGTTGGTAATCAGTTTCCCCCAGATAGTTGCATTTTGATATTGAACATCCAAGGGAGCAATCCGAACCTCAGTACCATCTGCTTCCACAACCGTTGCATCGTGATCCACTGCAAATGTTTTTTCTTCTTCCAGAACCAAGCCCTTGATAAAGAGCTTGTCTTCAAAATCAAACTGGGTCACTTGCATAGGGAGGGCTGTTTGATCCAATTTTTTACCTGAAAGATTGATGCGTTTAACCTTACCATCATCAGTAAGCGTCAAACTGACAGGAGTTCCTGTCTTGATTTCAGTTGTATCATCACCCCAACCGGCCATGCGAACATAGCCCCCCAGAGGCAAGATTCGAATGGTATAGGCCGTTCCATCCTTGCCAATATGAGCAAAGATCTTGGGTCCCATGCCAATGGCAAATTCACGCACTAGAATCCCTGATTTCTTGGCAAAGTAGAAGTGTCCGAACTCGTGCACCACCACAATAATCCCAAAAACCAGAATAAAGGTTAAAATTCCGAGCATAGTATTTCCTCCGTCTTTTGATTAAAAGAGTCCAAACAAGTGCATGATTGGAAATACAAGCAACATACTATCGAAACGATCCAAAACACCACCATGTCCAGGGATAAATTTCCCAGAATCCTTGACACCAAAGTGACGCTTGATCGAACTTTCTAGTAAATCACCAAATTGTCCAGCAATGCTAAAGAAAATAGCAAAGACTGACATCTTGTAAATTCCATACGGAAGAGCAACTGTGCTGTCAACTATCATAAAGATGATGGTTACTAAAATCGCGCCTAAAATACCACCCAAGGCACCCTCAAAGGTTTTATTTGGAGAAACTGTCGGAGCTAATTTTCGTTTACCATAGTTCATCCCAACAAGATAGGCACCACTGTCTGTCGCCCAGACGATACACAAGGCCAATAGAGCCTTATCTAAACCTGCAACGCGAGCATCTAGTAAAGCATTAAATCCAAAACCAACATAGAAACTCATAGCAAGAGGGAAAACAGCGTCCTCAATCGTATAAGACTTGCTAAAAACGGTCGTTCCTAACATGATTGAAATCAAAACACTATAGGCAACCACATTCCCATCAACTGGCAAAAAAGTCAGGTAATTCTCCAAGGGAATGGTCAAAGCAAAGGTTGCAAAGAGGGTCAAGAGGCCCTCCATGGTCATGGTCTCTAGACCTCTCATCTTCAAAAGTTCATGCATGGCTAGCATGGCTATGATTCCAATTGCTATCTGAAGCAAGAGTCCCCCAATCATTAAAATCGGTAGGAAAATAGCCAGGGCAATCCCTGCAAACAAGGTTCTTTTCTGTAAATCCTGTGTCATATTTCCTCCTAAACTCCTCCAAATCGGCGATGACGACGATTGTAGGCAAGAATGGCTTCCTGCAAGGCTACTTCGTCAAAATCAGGCCATAAGGTATCTGTAAAATAGAGCTCACTATAGGCTCCCTGCCATGGAAGGAAATTACTCAAACGCAATTCTCCACTAGTACGGATAATCAAGTCTGGGTCTCGTAAGTCCTTAGGCAAATGCTGGGTAAAGAGATAGTTGCCAATCAATTCCTCTGTGATGTCACCTGGGTTGATTTTGGCATCTAAAACATCCTGGGAAATCAACTTAAGCGCCTGTGTAATCTCAGCACGTCCACCATAGTTGAGGGCAAAGTTAAGAATCAATCCTGTGTTATTCTTAGTCAATTCCTCAGCCTTTGTTAAAGCTTCAAAGGTTTGCTTAGGCAGGCGGTCCGTCTCCCCAATCATTTGAATCTTAACATTATTCGCATGCAATTCCGGGACATAATTGTCATAAAACTCTACTGGCAAGTTCATGATAAACTTGACTTCCTGATCTGGGCGGGTCCAGTTTTCCGTAGAAAAAGCATAAACCGTAATAACCTTAACACCCAGTTTGTTGGCTGCCTTGGTCACAGTTTGTAATGCTTCCATGCCCGCCTTGTGTCCGAAGACTCGCGGTTGCATACGTTTTTTAGCCCAACGGCCATTTCCATCCATGATGATGCCGATATGAGCAGGAACCTGTGTCGGAACCTCTACTTCCACAGCCTTATCTTTCTTAAAAAATCCAAACATGATCTTATTCCTATTCAAAAATCTATCGTTTCATTATACCATATTTCCCTATTTTCTTCTATCACTAAGCTATTTATACTCTTCGAAAATCAAATTCAAACCACGTCAGCTCTATCTGCAACCTCAAAACAGTGTTTTGAGCAACCTGCGGCTAGCTTCCTAGTTTGCTCTTTGATTTTCATTGAGTATTATTCTCAGACACAAAGCCCATTTTTCAAAAAAATAAGCCGCCTGATTGGGCGACTTTATTTTTATAGGGAGATTATTATGAAAAAGTTTTAGGAGTTTAAGTTAAGGTTTTCTTAACTTATGAACTTAGTATACACTTCCTAGCTTAAAGTTTCCTTAAGTATTTTTAAAAATCAAATTTTTCCATTTCTCCTGCCAATTTTTCTTAGATAGACGTGTTCGATAAAGTTCCATTCGGTCTTCATTCTCTAAAAAATGAGGAGTTGGACGAACTTGAAAATTCAAAATATCCTCCAAACCATAAGGTGCATAGAGTTCAAAATCGGATTCTTCATTCAAGCGCAGTCCAACTGCCGTACACCGTTCTGGATACTTACTCATGGCATCACGGGAACTGATATAGGGAGCAGTATGAGGGCTGTGCTGGTGCATATAGACTTGATTTTTCAATTCCCACTGGTACTGAGGAAAATCCTCTAGCAGTTTTTTCTCTAGGGACAGGGTTTCCTCATAAGAAATATCTGGATCAAAGAAAATCACATCTACATCTGTTTCACAGTCAAAAGGGGATTTGTCTGACAAGAGATTCCAGATAAAATTTCTGACAGAACCTGCTGCCAACCAGGAGTCTTTTAAGTCAAGGTTTCGGATGATCGTCAGAATAGCCATCATATCTGGATTTTCTCTAAAAGTCTCTAGGATTTCTTGCTTATTTTTCATTGTATTCATACCCCAAATGCTCATATGCCTTAGCAGTCGCCACCCGTCCAGAACGTGTTCGCATGATAAAGCCTTTTTGAATCAAGTAAGGCTCATACATGTCTTCGACAGTCTCGCGCTCCTCGGCAATATTAACAGAAAGAGTTCCTAGACCAACAGGACCACCACCGTACATCTCAATCATGGTGCGAAGGATTTTCTGATCCACATAGTCCAAACCTTCATGGTCAACATCCAGCATAGTTAAAGCCTTATCGGTAATAACATCATCGATAACCCCATTCCCCATAATCTGGGCAAAATCGCGCACGCGCTTGAGGAGACGATTGGCAATACGAGGGGTCCCACGACTACGTAGGGCCAACTCAGACGCTGCCTCATGAGTGATTTCCATCTCAAAAATATCTGCCGTCCGCTCAACAATTTCCGTCAAGTCAGCATGAGCATAATACTCCATATGACCTGTAATCCCAAAACGTGCCCGTAGCGGATTTGAGAGCATACCAGCCCGAGTCGTCGCACCAATCAAGGTAAAAGGTGGCAACTCCAAATGAACACTACGACTACCCTCACCAGCCCCAATCATGATATCAATGTAGAAGTCCTCCATGGCACTATAAAGCACCTCTTCCACAGACATGGGCAAGCGATGAATCTCATCAATAAAAAGGACATCCCCAGGCTCTAAGTCATTCAAAATCGCTACCAAATCACCAGCCTTTTCAATGACAGGCCCAGACGTCTGCTTGAGATTGACACCCAGCTCGTTGGCAATAACAAAAGCCATGGTCGTTTTTCCCAAGCCTGGAGGGCCAAATAAGAGCACATGATCCAGCGCTTCATCTCTCATTTTAGCAGCTTCGATAAAGATTTGGAGCTGGTCCTTGACCTTGTCCTGCCCAATATATTCACGTAAATACTGAGGACGGAGTGTGCGTTCTACTAACTCCTCATCCCCCATTATCTCATTATCTAAAATTCTACTCATGGCTCTATTATATCAAAAATCCAAGCCACAAACAAAAAAGCCACCCAATTGGGTGACTCCCGACTTTAGCACTTATGTGGTATAATATTGTTCGCCACTGCTACACCGCCTACGAAAGGAGGTGAGATAGCCCATGATGGATACAATACTTAAAACTATCATCGGACCAATTGTGGTCGGTGTCGTTCTTCGCTTAGTCGATAAATGGCTAAACAAGGACAAATAGTGTCAAAAAGACCCCAAGCTTATTTGGTCGTGAGCTTGGGGTCTTTTCTAGCCTATGATATAGACACAATACTTAATTCCCTTTTATTATCCCATAGTTCACAAAATTTGTCAAAGGTTTATATTCTCTTGAACCTCTGTACTACAAGACGTTCAAGATTGCGAAAGTTATCGGAAAATGATGTTTAGAAAACTCCCCAAAAGCCTGAAATAGAGCCAAAAAACTCCACCTGATTGGGTGGAGTTAAGGGAGATTATTATGAAAAAGGTAAAATAAAATCTTATTAAATCAACACTCTTGGAGGGTGTCCCCTCCAACTCCCCGACCTCTGGACAAGGTCTATTTTTTTTGAAAAAAATTATCAAAACCATTGACTTTCTACAACTAAAGTTGTATAATAGATACATAAGGTTAAGGAGGAAACCTTAGACAAGGAAACTAGTAGAAAGGAACATGAAATGTTTAAGTTCAAAAAGAAGCCACTCAAGGCAAAAACAAATAAGCTAGTCATCAAAATAAACTTATTTATAATCAGCTTTGAATGGCACATCGAATTTGGATAGTGAGAAATCACTATCCACCCCTTCGGGGGTGTACTTAAATTATAACAGGAAAAATAATGAAAGTAAATCTAAAAATTAGAAAAACTACCAAGCGTGAAAAAGTTGAATTTATTATTGGACTTCTTCTACTCCTATTTGCAGTTTGGTATTTTACGAGGTAATATATGTCAGTAGATATTGAAGCTATCCGCTGGCTTTTAGACAACGCCACAGCCTATGCTATTAGCAAAAACTGTGGCGTATCTATTCAGGCCGTAGATAAGTATAAAAACGGTGTATCAGATATTATGAACATGCGTTTAAAACACGCTATCAGCATGACTTCTTACGCCCATACACTACAAGAAAAACAGTGAGTACCATCACTGTTTTTTCTATTTTGAGCAAACAAAAAAACCGCAAGCCTGAGCCTGCGGTCTAGTGTACAATATTTTTGATTTTATACAGGTTTTTCAGTGAGTTTGTTAAGAAAGCAATTCGTTTACTCTATCTTGCACGGCTTGTGCGTCATAACCAGCGCTCGATAAATTATCATATCTTTCTTGTCCATTGCCCCAAAGGCCTTGAATGACCTCGTTTGCTACGGTATTAAGATCCACGGTGTCTTCGCCACCTA
>NZ_CAMIAF010000010.1 GCF_946190375.1 Streptococcus mitis
ATCAAAAAAGAAAGGACAAATTTCGTCCTTTCTCGATCTTAGCTTTTCTTCAACCCACTACAGTTGACAAAGAGCCAAAATAGATAAGAAAGACCAAGCCCAGCCGGCTTGGTTTTTCTTATCTATCATAAAATACTCCACAATGAAATGGGTTCGTGATAGGCTTTTGGAAAGTCTCTTTTCAGGCTTTGGCTTATGCGATAGGAAGGGATGAGATGGCCTAGGATTAGGAGAGTTCCCTGAAGGAAAAGTGGAATACCCCTTAAACATATCAAGGAGAGAATGATCAGGCTATCCCATAGGAGAATCTGCAAGGAAAAACGCCAGAATCTAGGTCTAATCTGGGAATAGAGTTGACTAAAGTAGTCACAAAGCTGGTTGGACAGATAGGTCAATAGTACAGGATGAAAGAAGATGAGCCAACCGCTATAAATCAAAATCCAGTCCCAAGTAAGCCCCTCTTTAAATGTCAAAAATGCCAGCATGATTCCATCAATGACAAGGAGTTGAATTGTTTTGATGAAGATGATTTTTTTCATGCTAAAACCTCCTTTTCCTTAGAGACACTCCCATAAAGTGATGTGTTTATCGTAAAAGTCTGGATAGTTTTCTCTTAGGTAGTCAGTCGTCAGATAATATAAAGTATAATGACAAGCAGTGACGATTGGCATAAGAGTGGAAAATCGCTGAGAACTAATGAAGGCGAAGAGGATAAATAATAGAAAATCAATGGTGAGCACCCCTAAATAGTAGAAGCGAATCATTTTATTGATTTGAGGATAAATCTCAGCGAATTGATTTTTTAGTTGGACGACCAAGCGAAATAGCAGGAGTCCCTGAACAAGGAGGAAAATAAAACCAGTGAGCAAGAGCCAGTCGAAAGCTGTCTCGGGTCTAGTACTAAAAAATTCAAGTAGTAGCAAATCGATGACTGCAATTGCTGTAAAATGGATTCTAAAGAGATTTTTCATGACAAGACCTCCCTCTTTTATCTAACTTCATTCTACTCCAAAAGAATGGAAGTTACAAGTAAGATGATAAAAAATTTTAGTAAGGAGATTCTATTAGATTTCTTTATTTGAGTTTCCTCTTATTGTTTTACTTCTTCATCATTCCAGACAAATAAAGCTCCAATTGCATTGAGGATATAAAAGATGTATTTTCCGATATTGGCAAAATTCCCTTGAATACCAGCTTTTGTCAGCTGAACAAAATTGTAAATCAACCAAAAGCCCCACTGAGTTGTTAGTTTCAATGCGTTAAAAGCATTGGCAATGAGAGACAGTGCAAAGGCAATAGTTGTCACGTAGGCAAGGAGATTCATCTTGCCTCCATAACCGATATAGTTGGTCACAAAGGCAAAGAGGAAGGCGATGATGGAAATGATGATGGCCGCTAATTTTAGCTGTTTTTGGCTCATTTGGTTGGGTCTGCCTTCTTGCGAAGCTTCCCATTTCTTTATGGCAAAGGTATAAATGAGGAAGGTGACAGGATAGGTGATAATGGCCGCCTTATTTCCAAGGATATAATCAATAGTACCAGACAAAATAGTATTGATAATACCAAAGTAATTTCCCCATTTGCTTAATTTTCCCGTGAAACGAGTGGACAACATGGAAATCCCAACGTTGGTTACGGAAATCAATCCAAAGGGTACAAGAGCTGTCCATGGTCCCCAGTCTACAAATTTATCGAGGCGGGAGTTGAGGTAACCAGATGCAATTGCAATCCCAACGACCAAAGCAACCCCGAAGAGGTCAAACCATTTGGATGTCGCAAAAATTTTTAGTGATTTTTTCATAGGTTAAACTATCTTTCTTGTTTTTTACAAACATTCTACAACTAAATGAAAGTAAAATCAAATGATAGAAATAAAACCCTGAAAATAAAACTTTCAGGGTTGGTAGGGTACTTGAGAAATTAGTCTATTTTCTCGACATAGAGTTGTTTTGCAATGTCCATATTCACTTGTAATTCCTCGTCTTTACTAAGGATAGTGAAGGTGTTGCTGAAGCCATCAAACTGCTTGACTTGGAGCGAATCACCGATGTGAAGTGAGTGCTTATCCAGATAATGGAGAATGTCAAAACTATCGTGCACCCGAGTTAGGCGGTAGGCGCCAGCTTCCTTGATGTCAGCTAGTGGCAGGTTATTGATTTCAACTAAGAGTTCTCCCTTGGCAGGAATAGTTCCTCCGTGGGGGCAGGTCTTGGGGAATCCTAGTAGTTTATCCAGTCTTTCCACGAACAGGTCAGAGACAGTATGTTCCAAGACCTCAGCTTCCTCGTGAATCTGGTCACTTGTATAGTCTAAATGATGGACTAGAAAAACTTCAATCAAGCGATGCTTACGATAAAGCTCAGAGACCAATTTGAGGCCGAGGTCAGTCAGTAGATAACCGCATTCCTTGTCCTTGAGGATGAGATTTTCGCTCTTCATCCGTTTAATCATTTCAGTTACGGCAGGGGGAGAGACTTGCATGCGAGCCGCAATTTCCTTGTTGGTAATTTTATGCAGGTCTATGCCAATTTCATAAATACATTTTAGATAGTCTTCTTTATTCGGGGTCATTCGCTTCCTCTTGTCTAATATCTTTATCTAGTATATCAAAAAAAGCTAGATTTCTCTAGCTGTGACTTTTTATGTTATACTTATTGCAAGAGAAAAAACAAGGAGATGGATATGACGAAAATAGCTCTTCTTTCAGATATTCATGGAAATACCACCGCCTTGGAGGCTGTTTTGGCAGATGCTCGGCAGCTAGGAGTGGATGAATACTGGCTTTTGGGAGACATTCTCATGCCAGGAACAGGGCGTAGAAGGATTTTGGACTTGTTGGCTCAACTACCGATTACAGCTAGAGTTTTGGGAAACTGGGAAGATAGTCTGTGGCATGGTGTCCG
This sequence comes from Streptococcus mitis, assembly GCF_946190375.1. Taxonomy (GTDB): domain Bacteria; phylum Bacillota; class Bacilli; order Lactobacillales; family Streptococcaceae; genus Streptococcus; species Streptococcus mitis_CJ. The sequence continues at coordinate 2,904 of NZ_CAMIAF010000010.1, forward strand.
CAAGGAATTGGATAGTACTCGTCCCAGTCAACGCTATCTCTTGCGCCAGTGCCAGTATGTTTTAGAGGAAATTTCCCTAGAAGAAATTGAACTGCTCCACAATCAACCTCTCCAGCTTCATCGTCAGTTTGGGAATTTGACAGTTGGAATTAGCCATCATCTGCCTGATAAGAACTGGGGTCGAGAGTTGATTCATACTGGAGCGCAAGAGGATTTTGACCGCTTGGTGACCAATCCGCTTTGTGATATTGCTGTTTATGGTCATATTCACCAGCAGTTGCTTCGTTACGGGACGGGTGGCCAATTGATTGTCAATCCGGGTTCGATTGGGCAACCTTTCTTTCTAGATGCCCAGTTGCGGAAGGACTTGAGGGCCCAGTATATGATTTTAGAGTTTGATGACAAGGGCTTGGTAGATATGGACTTCCGACGGGTGGACTACGATGTGGAAGCTGAATTGCAGTTGGCTAAAGACCTGAAACTCCCTTATTTTGAGGTTTACTATGAAAGTCTGGTCAATGGTATCCATCATACTCATCATCAAGAATTTCTGAGAGAATTGGCCCAGAAAGAGGGCTATGATAGGGAATTAGATGCTTGGTTGAAAAGTGGTAACGATTGACATTACAACTAAAAAGGGTATAATAAAAGAAAAAGAAGAGTAGAGGCGGGGTAGCCTCGTAAAAAGGAGAAGAGGATGCAAATTCCAAGTAGATTTACCATTGCGACTCATATGCTGATAATCATTGCCCTCAAGGGGAAGGAAAGCAAGGTGACCAGTGATTTTCTGGCTGCTAGTGTCGGGGTCAATCCTGTCATTATCAGAAAAACCTTGTCCCAGTTGAAGAAGGCAGAGCTGATTTCAGTAGCGCGTGGAACAGGTGGAACAGAGATTGTCAAGGACCTCAAGGACATTAGTCTATTAGATGTTTATCAAGCGGTTGAGTGTCTTGGTAAGACAGGTCAACTCTTCAGTTTCCATGACAATCCAAATCCAAATTGTCCAGTCGGAGCTCATATTCATGATGTTTTGGATCAAAAATTGGAGAGAATCCAGCAAGCTATGGAGGCTGAACTTGGTCAGACCAGTCTAGAACAAGTCGTAGCCGATGCAGAGAGTCAGATGAAGGATTAAGAGGGGGAGATGCCCTCTTTTTCTCTTTAGATAATTATGATAAAATGTAGTTATTAAAGGAGGAAGAAATGTATCTTGTTATAGGAATTCTATTGGCCTTTATAGTGTCATTTTGGAAGGATAATAGAAGTTTGTGGAATCCAGTATTATTCTTATTATCCCTCATTTCCAGTTATTTTTATCTAGGCTACCTTTTTTATCAAAATGGGTATGAGAAGATTCATTTCGCTTTTTTTATATTTGCCTTTATTTTACTTCCTTTTTTGCTTTTTTTAAGTGGCATCTTTCTAATCTATAATGGGGTCATTTTGTTGAAGCGAGAGGGACGTTCAAAGGCTAATTATCTCTCCATGCTCCTTGGAATAGTCATTTTGCTATTTTTTGCCTTGATGTCATTTCGATTGGGAGAACGATATGAATTATTTTACACCAATCACTTTCTAAACATTTTATTTGCATTTATTGCTTATTCTTACTTTATTTTTGGTTTTGCCTTTGCGGGTTTTATGCTGTACTCTATCTTGTATCTCTTTATTCCTAAGAAGAAGCATTATGATTTTATTATTATTCATGGAGCAGGTTTGTTAGACGGAGAAAAGGTAACACCTTTGCTGAAGAGGAGAATTGATAAGGCAGTAGAAGCTTACCACAAGTCTAAAAATTCTAACATAAAAATTATTGCCAGCGGTGGAAAAGGAGCAGATGAGAAGATTTCTGAAGCGCAGGCTATTACAAACTATCTGCTTGAAGAGACAGATGTTCCCCAAGAAGCGATTATTCTGGAGGATCAATCAAGGACTACCTACGAGAACCTTCTTTTTTCTAAGGAACTTGGTGAGAAGCTGGTAGCCAAACCTCAATTCCTCTTTGTAACAAATGATTATCATGTCTTTAGAACAAGTACCTATGCTCGTAAGTTAAAAATGAAGGGAGATGGCCTCGGATGTAGGACGGCAGGCTACTACATACCATCTGCTTTTATTCGGGAGTACGTAGCTCTCTGTGTCAAAATGAAATGGCTTTTCCTTGTCTTTTATTTCCTGCTATTAGCCCTCATTTTGATAGCCTACAAAGGGATTATTTGGTAGTCAGATTCTATTTAAAAAGACTTAGAATGCACATGAAAGTATGTATTCTAGGTCTTTTGTTTTGTATACATTTGATTTTCAAGAGTGTTATCTATTTTTCCAGGCTTGGTAACGGGTATCAATCAATAATTGGGTAAGGCGTCCCATGGTTTTCCTTTCTTCTGGAGTGAGGGATTGCGCTTGGACAAAGAGATGATGAATGTGTTCAATCGCCTTGAAGGAAGCCAAGTCATTGATGGAGCTAATCCCAGCATCTAGAATGGTGCCAAAGAAGAGGTCGAAATAGAGCTGGAGTTCCTCATCAGGGACTGTGGCCACCCATTCTTTGAAGGTTATGTCAATTTGTTGGCTATCACTGTTGGTTTTATCCAGTTGGACGAAGTGCTTGTCCTCAATCTGCCAACTAAAGGTATCGTGCTGGGCGATACCACCCAAGGCAGTACTGAGCACGATGATTTGGTGGTTAGGGATTTCCATCATCATACCGATAATAGACCCTTGAGGGATGAAGACCTTGGTTCTATCCATTATCCTTTGATAGCCCTCGGTTTGTGTCAGTTCTTTGTGGAGACCAGGCGCATCAAATGTATAAACTGCAGTGATCTGCTCTTGCAGGCTTTGATCAATTTGGCTAGCAGCATAGATGGCTAGATTTCCTCCCTTGGAATGCCCAGCTAGAATGACTTTTTTCCTAGGGTGGTGGACAAAAAAGTTCTCTAAATAGCATAGGGCGTGCTTTTGAGCAGGAATTTCCTTCATATAGGTCATGTGGAAATCTTCCTTCCAGCCAATGATACTGTCATCAGTCCCACGAAAGACAATCAGATAAGTATCGAGAGTGAGGCGGTAGGTCATAGCCGCAAACTGCTTTTGCAGTTCAGGGTCGATTTCGTTGATAAAATGGGAGAGTTTGCAATTTTTGAAGCGCTTGTGTTGAGACAGCTCATCCAATAGCTGGAGTCGATTTTTACTGGTCAGCATGCTGGACTCTCTTGGAACCTGAGATGCCAGGTCTAAAAGTCGTTGAGGACTTGTGGAGACCAGATTATCAAAGGGTAGGTAAGTAGTTTCTGTTAAGGCTAGAATGTCTAACTCATTCAAAGGAAGGTCGTAAAAGGAATCGTGTGCGACATCTTTCAGATAATCAAAAATATTGGCCATAAGAGCTCCTTTCTTTTTATTTATCTTATCAAATTTCCCTCAAATTAGCTAGTAGGATTGCCTCACTATGTTGGCTAAAAACAAGCTATGTCAAATTCAGTTTCAGACCTTCCAGCATGGAAAAATCTGTTATAATAATAGAAAAGGAGAAGCACATGCACAAGATTTTATTAGTAGAAGATGATCAGGTTATTCGTCAACAAGTCGGAAAAATGCTCTCTGAATGGGGATTTGAAGTGGTTCTGGTAGAAGACTTTATGGAAGTTTTGAGTCTTTTTGTCCAATCGGAACCTCATCTGGTCCTCATGGATATTGGTTTGCCCTTGTTTAATGGTTATCACTGGTGTCAGGAAATCCGCAAGATTTCCAAGGTGCCTATCATGTTCCTGTCTTCGAGAGACCAGGCTATGGATATTGTCATGGCAATCAATATGGGCGCGGATGACTTTGTGACCAAGCCTTTTGACCAGCAGGTTCTTTTAGCCAAGGTTCAGGGCTTGTTGCGTCGTTCCTATGAGTTCGGGCGTGACGAGAGTTTACTGGAATATGCTGGTGTTATCCTCAATACCAAATCCATGGATTTACATTATCAAGGGCAAGTCTTAAATTTGACTAAGAACGAATTCCAGATTTTACGCGTTTTGTTTGAGCATGCAGGCAATATCGTAGCGCGTGATGACCTCATGCGGGAACTTTGGAACAGTGACTTTTTCATTGATGATAATACGCTCTCTGTTAATGTGGCTCGATTGCGTAAAAAGTTGGAAGAGCAGGGCTTGGTAGGATTTATCGAGACCAAGAAAGGGATAGGGTACGGACTGAAGCATGCTTGATTGGAAACAATTTTTTCTAGCCTATCTGCGTTCCCGTAGTCGTCTTTTGGTTTATCTGCTTTCTTTGACGTTTCTAGTTTTGCTCTTTCAGTTTTTATTTGCAAGTTTAGGAATTTACTTTCTCTACTTTTTCTTGCTGTGTTGCTTTGTAACCATCTTATTTTTCACTTGGGACATATTGGTGGAAATGCAGGTCTATCGTCAGGAACTTCTCTATGGGGAGAGGGAAGCCAAATCTCCTTTGGAAATAGCTTTAGCAGAAAAATTAGAAGCGCGTGAGATGGAACTCTATCAGCAGAGGTCAGACGCAGAAAGAAAACTGACGGATTTGCTGGATTACTATACCTTGTGGGTCCATCAGATTAAGACCCCCATTGCAGCCAGTCAACTCTTAGTTGCAGAAGTGGCCGACCGCCAACTGAAGCAGCAGTTAGAACAGGAAATTTTCAAGATTGACTCCTATACCAACCTAGTTTTACAATACCTGCGTTTAGAAAGTTTTCATGATGATTTGGTCTTAAAGCAGGTTCAAATTGAGGACTTAGTCAAGGAAATAATTCGTAAATATGCTCTTTTCTTTATTCAAAAAGGCCTAAATGTCAATTTACATGACCTTGATAAAGAAATCGTGACGGATAAGAAGTGGCTACTAGTGGTCATTGAACAAATTATCTCAAATAGTCTCAAGTACACCAAGGAAGGTGGTCTGGAGATTTATATGGAAGGGCAAGAGCTTTGTATCAAGGATACAGGAATCGGGATAAAAAACAGTGATGTCCTCCGAGTCTTTGAACGTGGCTTTTCAGGATATAATGGACGCCTAACCCAGCAGTCATCTGGACTTGGCCTCTACCTATCTAAGAAAATTTCTGAAGAACTGGGTCACCAGATTCGTATCGAGTCTGAGGTCGGAAAAGGAACGATAGTGCGGATTCGGTTTGCTCAAGTGAACCTAGTCCTTGAGTGAGAAGAGACAATGAGTTTTTACCCAATCTCTTTTTGCTATATTTCAGGATACTTGAAGACTGTTTTTTACAAAACCAATAATAGAATTTTTAATACGGAATATAGTATAAATACTGGTTCAAAGTGAAGTTTTGTATGCTTTATACTTTTGTTGAGTATAAAATCTATAAACTAAGGGTGAATTACAAAAATTAATTTGAGATGAAGTGAATTGTAGACTTGGGAAATGTCTCCTATTCGATTTCAGAATGAATCGTTGATACAGGATTAAAAGAACTGCAGCTTTCTTTTTATTTTGAATGAGATAGGTGTATATAGATTTGTGTAACTGGTGTAGAACTGTTTCCAAGAATTTATTGAATGTATCGAATACACACATTCTATTGATTTTGAACCAGTTTTTAATTTCTAAATGTTATAATAGTTTTATCAAGTAAAAGGAGACTGCCATGATTGGAGACAATATAAAATTCTTACGAAAATCACATAATCTGATATAACCAGAATTTTCACGGATTGTGGGTGTGTCACGAAATAGCCTAAATCGTTAGAAAAAGATGAAAAAGCTTACTTTCAATAGAAGTATTGGAAATATTCATTTTACATCTATCAAAGAAACATGGGATAGACCTATATTTTACAAAATAGCAAATTATATTTTGAATGATAGTAAAAACTGCAGTACTTGTGTGATTTACAATTATTGCACTCAATGTCCGAGTATCGCACTATCTGAAATAGGGAATAGTAGAGATTGTTCTGCGATATGTAAAAAAACGCATTAGCAAGGAGTATCGTATATGCTACCATATCTTAAAACTATTAGATGGTATCTCTTCTTTAATTTTCTTTTTGGTGTAGTATCGAATATCTGCACAGCTTTGTTACCGTATTTCACGCAGGCATTAATCAAAGGGGATTATCAAGTAGCTCTATATGGTTACTCTATGTCAGTAGCAGGCTATTTGAGTTGTAACTATATCCAAATGATACTTGATTGGAAGCAGGGGATTATCTTTTCGACTACTTTGAAAAATGAGTGGTTTCGTTCACTTCTGGGACTCAGCCATCACGATTTCAAGCAGAAAACAGTAGCAGAGTACATTTCCTATCAATCTAATGACCTAGATTCGTTGGAAAAGGATTACCTTCCTCCATTGATGAGTTTTATCAAACAAATTTTACGTATCCTCATTTACGCTTTCATTATTAGCAGAACAATTAATCCTATTGTATCACTGATTTTAATCTTTTCCACTGGAATTAGTATTCAAATTCCTAAAATCGTTGGGAAGTTGACCGCTAATCGTAGACAGGTTTACTTGAAAAAACAAGGAGATTACTATCGAACTTTGGAGGATTTGCTCATGGGACATCATTTGGTAAATAAACTAACTATGTCGCATTTTTTGAATCAACAAAAGAGCTCTCTAAAGAATTTGCAGGATAAGTATTTTAAGTATGGTTTGACAAAAATTACAGGCATCTTATTGACAGGTGTTTCTTTTGAATTCATTAGTCTTGTTCTGTTTATTTATTTAGCCTACTCTCTATCTCACCAGCAACTCGGTATTCCTGAGGTGGTGGCGAGTTTCGGATATATTAATGCTTTTTCTGAACCAATACAGGAAATCCTTTATGATTTACAAATGTTAGAGTCCGTAAAGCCTGTAATCAAGAGTTTTCAAAACATTGTTGGGAGACCCGTTTCAGTTCAAGCACCTCAACATTCTTTTGATACGATTACTTTGAAAAACATTTCCAAACAACTGGGAGAATCAAAATTGATAATTACTTTCGCTACGATTCAAAAAGGGGATAAAATTGCGCTTATTGGTAAGAATGGGTCTGGAAAAAGTAGTCTTCTCAACATTTTAAATGGAACAGATGAAGATTTTGAAGGACAAATTGTGCTAGATGGGCTTGTTTTGGACCATCTTTGGGGAAGATTCGGTATGATTCTGCAACAAGAACATACATTTATTTCGAGTTATGAAAATAATGTAACGCTATTCAATAGTTTCAATGAAAAATTCAGAGAAGAAGATTTTGAAAAAATTCCACCACAATCCCTATCAGGTGGTCAGCAACAACGAATGTATTTAAATCGTGAGAAAAATCGTAAAAATCCATTGCTTATCCTAGACGAACCTTTCTCTGCCTTGGATACTAATCAGTTTAAAATGGAATTGGAAAGAGTTCTGGAACTACCAAGTGCCGTCATTGTTACTTTACATCGCCAAAACGAATTATTAAGTAAGTTTGACCAAGTTTGGGAAATTAAGAATGGAGAACTTGTAATTTTGAAATAGCTAAATTATAAAGAATAAAACGCATAGTATTAAGGAGAGATACCGTTTTTCCTTCTTCGGATAAGGAAACAAAAATTTCTTGCTTTCTCTATCTGTTCAATTGATAGATTTCGTCAGAGAAAGACTGTAAAATTTTTGATATAATGTTAAGGATGGACTGGCGGATACTTAGAGGATAATTTTCAAAAGAATAACAGGTGAGAAGAAAAATATGTAAGACTGGACAGAAGTCTCTCTACCATCATCCATGCAGAAACAAGATTATATGAAATAAAAGGAGTAACCAATGACTGGAAACTATTCAACACGTGAATACCGTGAGAAATTATATGATGATCTTCATGTTCGATTAAGAGATACAGTGATTTTGATGTGTGCGATTTTTATTGCCTCTATCGGCCTAAATATGAATTCAACAGCTGTCATTATTGGAGCCATGCTAATTTCCCCTCTTATGACACCGATTGTTGGACTCGGATTTGGTTTAGCTATTTTTGATACGCGTTTAATCAAGCAATCTCTAGAGGTTTTATTTACTCAAGTATTGGTTAGCTTGCTTGTCTCGGCTCTGTATTTCTGGATTTCTCCCCTATCTTATGAAAGTAGCGAATTGATTGCACGAACCTCTCCAACCATTTGGGATGTTCTCATTGCTATTGCTGGTGGGATAGCAGGCGTCATTGGTTCAAGGAAAAAAGAAGCAAACAATATCGTGCCAGGAGTAGCCATTGCAACAGCTCTGATGCCACCTATTTGTACTGCAGGTTACGGTTTAGCTAATGGAAATGTACGATTTTTATTTGGAGCTCTCTATCTTTTCTTGATCAACTGTGTTTTTATCATGCTAACCAACATTGTTGGAACAAGAATTTTGATGAGAAAATCTCCCTTAAGTTCATTTAAAGAGCTAAATATTAAAATGAGAATTGGCTTGATATCCTTGATTGTATTATTGATTCTTCCAGCCAGCTATTCAGCAGTCACTCTGACGATAGATCAAGCGCGAAAAGAAGGAATCAAACAGTTTGTAGGAAAAGAGTTCGCCAATCATACGGTCATTAATCAAGTCTACAAGTCAAGGAACAATGAATTGGTCTTGACGGTTGTTGGAGATCCGATTTCAGAAGAAGAATTAGAAATGCTCCACCAAAAACAAGCCTCTTACGGTATTCAATCTGTTCAATTGAAAGTCAATCAAGTTCATAATTCGACAAAATTAGACGGTGATACGACCAAGGAATTTTATGAAACCATTAACAAGTATATCGATCAAAAACTCTCTGAAAAGGATTCACAAAAAGATCTCGTAAAAGAAAATGAAGCAGACAAGGATTGAGGATATCGACCTTATCTAACTCATGAAAGCAAATCTTGGGAGGATATCATTTGTGGTGGTTTGACCAATCACTACTAGCTCAGATTAAATAAAATATAAAAAGCAACAGCTGAAATAGTTGTTGCTTTTTAGGTAGCTAGGATTTTATCCCAGGTTTTATCTCTTATTTCTCAACGCGTGATTTGTTGGCGATATCAGCTAGGATAGCTTGAACAAAATCATCTACTGAGACAGTTTGTGTTTCTTTTTGGCCGTAGCGACGAACGTTGACTGTTCCGTCTTCCATTTCCTTGTCCCCAACGATCAATTGGTAAGGAATCTTGCTAGTTTGTGATGCACGGATCTTGAACTGCATTTTCTCATTACGTTCATCCACATCAGCACGGACACCGCGGTCACGGAGTTTCTTCGCTACTTCCCATGCGTAGTCCACGTGTTTTTCGTTAGATACTGGGATGAGGGTTACTTGGTGTGGTGCAAGCCATGTTGGGAAGGCACCCTTGTAGTTCTCAATCAAAATAGCTGTGAAGCGTTCCATAGTTGAGATAACCCCACGGTGGATCATAACTGGACGGTGCTCTTCACCATCAGCCCCGATGTATTTAAGGTCGAAGCGTTCTGGAAGCAAGAAGTCAAGTTGGATAGTAGAAAGAGTTTCTTCTTTTCCAAGGGCGGTCTTAACTTGGATATCCAATTTTGGTCCGTAGAAGGCTGCTTCACCTTCGGCTTCAAAGTAGTCCACACCCATTTCATCAAGAGCTGCACGAAGCATAGTTTGGGCATTTTCCCACATCTCATCGTTATCAAAGTACTTGTGAGTATCTTGAGGGTCACGAAGAGAGAGGCGGAAGCGGTATTCAGTCAAGTTGAAGTCTTCATAAACATCGATAATCAACTGAAGGGCACGCTGGAATTCTTCTTGGATTTGTTCTGGAGTAACGAAGAGGTGACCGTCGTTGAGTGACATTTCACGTACACGTTGAAGACCAGTGAGGGCACCAGATTTTTCATAACGGTGCATCATACCGATTTCAGCGATACGGATTGGCAATTCACGGTAAGAGTGAACATGGTGTTTGAAGACTTGGATGTGGTGTGGGCAGTTCATTGGACGAAGGACAAATTCTTCCCCGTCACCCATGTCCATAGTTGGGAACATGTCTTCTTGGTAATGATCCCAGTGACCAGAAGTCTTGTAAAGTTCAACAGAAGCAAGTGGTGGAGTGTAGACGTGTTGGTAGCCAGAAGCCAACTCTTTGTCTACGATGTAGCGTTCCAATTCACGACGGATAGTTGCACCATTTGGCAACCAGAATGGAAGTCCTTGTCCAACTTCTTGAGAAATCATGAAGAGGTCAAGCTCTTTACCAAGTTTACGGTGGTCACGTTCTTTGGCTTCTTCACGCATTTGAAGGTAGTTTTTCAAGTCTTTCTTGTCGAACCAAGCTGTTCCGTAAATACGTTGCATCATAGCGTTATCGCTATTTCCACGCCAGTAGGCACCAGCAACGTTAAGCAGGTGGAAGATTTGGATACGACCTGTTGTTGGGACGTGTGGGCCACGGCAGAGGTCTACATACTCACCTTGACGATAGATAGTTAAACCGCCTTCGTCTTCAGAGTGTTCTTCAATCAATTCCAACTTATAAGGGTCGTTCTTGAAGATTTCACGTGCCTCATCTTTAGTCACTTCTTCACGAATAGATGGGAAGTTTTCTTTGACGATTTTTTGCATTTCTTCTTCGATACGTGGAAGGTCTTCGTTAGAGATTTGACCAGCAGTATTATCTGTATCGTAATAGAAGCCGTCTTCGATGGCTGGACCAACTCCTAAGTGAATGTCTGGGAAAAGACGACGAGCTGCTTGGGCAAACAAGTGAGCAGCAGAGTGACGCAAGATTGGAAGAGCATCTTCGTGGTCAGGTGTCACAATTTCGATGCTTCCATCTTCAGTGATAGCACGAGTAGTGTCGATGAGTTTGCCGTTGAATTTACCAGCCAAGGCTTTTTTAGCTAGGGAATTGCTGATAGATTGGGCAATTTCAAAAGTTGTTACGCCAGCTTCGAATTCACGAACAGCGCCATCTGGGAAAGTAATGTTAATCATGATTTTCTCCTTATATTGGTTATCCATTATTTCTAAAGCAGAAGTGTTTCCCTATTTCGCAGTCTTAAATAAAGAAAAACAAAAAGCGACATCCTCGAAAGGACGTCGCAACGTGGTTCCACCTTCATTTATGTACAACAAAAACTGTTGACACCTCTGATTGGCTCTAACGTAGCCACCGTTTTATGTTTTCATAAAAGTAAGTAGAGTAGTATCAATTTAGACTTTCTATGCGTTTTCAGCAACCACGCACTCTCTAGTAGAAAGGGACTAAGTGACTTGTCTCTATGGATTATTATAGCATGATTGTGAGATTTTTCAAGATATTTGTAGATTTTTTTGAATTTCCTTGTTTAGGGTGAGAATTAGGAATGGTACTCTTTAGAAGAAGTTGAGTATCTCCTTTATGCTAGTAAAGTAAAGAGAAATAAGTCAATCTGTTGACAAAGAAGTTAGTTATTGGTAGAATAGGGAATGTCGTAAAGACAAATAACTTCTTCTTGGTTACAGGCATGCCAACCTGTCACTCGGATGAAGCCAAATAAAAAGGAGAAACATCATGGCAATCTCAAAAGAGAAAAAAAATGAAATCATCGCACAATATGCACGTCACGAAGGTGATACAGGTTCAGTAGAGGTTCAAGTTGCTGTCCTTACTTGGGAAATCAACCACCTTAACGAACACATCAAACAACACAAAAAAGACCACGCTACTTACCGTGGATTGATGAAGAAAATCGGTCGCCGTCGTAACTTGCTTGCATACTTGCGTAAAAACGACGTTAACCGTTACCGTGAGTTGATCAACTCTCTAGGACTTCGTCGCTAATCTTGCGTCTAAACCGTTTCTATACTTCGTTGGCTTCGGCTCGATGTACCATTAGTACAATCTTCGCCTCGTCGCCTAGTCTATAAACGGTTTATCCAGCAAGACTGGAGCTCTCTGATTTTCAGAGGGCTTTTTACGTTGTCACCTTACCTTGGTATGCTCAAGTATAATCTTCGGTTACGGTTCCTAGCACTGTAAGGTAAAATAAACCAGATCTTCTCCCTTCGGGGAGATTTTTTTGTTTCACTAAAAATTTTGTACAACCTTCGCCTCGTCGCCTAGTCTACAAAGTTTTATCCATCAAGAATCATGATGCTAAGGGCGTAAGAAATCCGTATGAAAATAGGGAAACGACACCGTGTTCGATGAACACAAGGAGTTTCATCTTTTTCACTAGGATTTTAGCCCTCTGAAAATCAGCTCTCTGATTTTCAGAGGGCTTTTTTATTGAGGTTTTATCGGTCACAATTTTGGAGACTACAAAAACCTCAAATGGTATCAGCTAATGACACCATAAAGGTGCGTAGCTACTCGGCTTGAAAAGCCGAGTAGCTGTCTGCAAGCCCCCTCGGAGAGTCCACACTTTACGAAGTAAAGTATAATATGTTATACTTTACATGGAAGTAGTCACCGAATTTCAGTTAGAAATTACTTTGTAACTACGTTTTGAGGAGGAGTAAAATGCTTTCCTACGTTCGACATTACCCATTAGCGGTAGCTAAATTAATGTGTCTGTGCTCTCCTAAAATCTGCTGATTTATTACTGACTAATACAGGAGGTTTTTATGGGACAGACAATCATATCTGCTATTGGTGTTTATATTTCCACCAGTATCGATTATTTAATTATTTTAATTATTTTATTTGCACAGCTATCACAGAATAAACAAAAATGGCATATTTATGCGGGGCAATATCTAGGCACAGGCTTACTTGTAGGGGCCAGTTTAGTTGCTGCTTATGTCGTTAATTTCGTGCCTGAAGAATGGATGGTTGGATTGCTTGGTTTAATCCCTATCTATTTAGGGATTCGCTTTGCAATTGTTGGAGAAGGTGAGGAAGAAGAGGAAGAAGAGGAAGAAATTATTGAAAGATTAGAACAAAGCAAGGCAAATCAACTGTTTTGGACAGTTACATTGCTGACAATTGCGTCTGGCGGAGATAATTTAGGTATCTATATACCTTATTTTGCTTCATTATATTGGTCACAGACCCTCGTGGCCTTGCTTGTGTTTGTAATCGGCATAATTATCTTATGCGAGATTAGTCGGGTGTTATCCTCTATTCCCTTAATATTCGAGACAATTGAAAAATACGAGCGAATCATTGTGCCCTTAGTATTCATTCTACTTGGACTATACATCATGTATGAAAATGGCACGATAGAGACTTTTCTGACCGTGTAGATTTTTTTGTTTCACTAGGATTTTAGCCCGAGCTCAAATCAGCTCTCTGATTTTCAGAGGGCTTTTTGCGTTGGCACCTTACCTCGATATACTCAAGTATAATCTTCGGTTACGGTTCCTAGCGCTGCAAAATCAACTATATTCATTTTTCTCATCTTGTTACACAGTTGAAAATATGGTATACTTTTCATGAGAATTTTCTAAAATTTTAATATTCTATCAAAGGAGGTTTGCATGCTTTCCAAATTTTCTGGAAGCCGACAAGACCAGCAATTTGTGTTACTTTTAGTTGTTTTGCTAGGTATTTTAGGGATTTCTCTCTTTCTAGCAGTTTCAATGGGATCTGTTGCGATTGATCTAGGAGATACCTATCGGATTATTTTGAATAGATTGGGGATTCCTCTTGAGATAGGAGAGGTTTCCAAGTCTACTCTTGCCATTGTATGGAACATGAGATCCCCCCGAGTATTGTTAGGTCTAATAGTAGGGGCTGGTCTTTCTATGTGTGGTAGCGTGATGCAGTCTACAGTGAACAATCCCATCGCAGAGCCTTATGTCTTAGGAATATCTGCGGGTGCAACTCTAGGGGCAACCTTGAGCATCATTCTTGGTTTAAAAGTGATGATTAGCCTTGGAGCTTTTCTTGGAGCTATCTTGGCAACAATTGCTGTTCTCATCATTGCCTCTATGCAGGGAAGGATGACGACTTCCAGTCTGATTTTATCAGGAACGGTGGTCAACGCTCTCTTTCTGGCTTTTTCAAACTTTATTATCTCAGTTGGCGCTAATGCGGACAGTGTGATGACCATTAAGTTTTGGACAATGGGCTCGCTCGCTGGGACTTCCTGGGCAGACTTGGTCCTGCCAACTATAGTAGTAGGAATGGCCTTTCTATTTTTCTCTACCCAGTATCGTGTTTTTAATGCGATGATGATGGGAGATGAGGCTGCTTTAACTTTGGGGATTCCCTTACGCTTTTATTGGTATCTTTATGTGACCATGGTGGCTGTGCTAACAGCAGTATTAGTGGCAACCTGTGGGATTATTGGATTTGTCGGTCTGATTACTCCACATTTAGCTCGAGGATTAGTAGGAACGAATTATAAGAGGCTTTTTCCTGTTGCAACCTTGCTAGGTGCCCTTTTTGTCGTCTGGGCAGATGTACTCTCTCGTGTCATTATTCCAAATGCAGAGCTTCCTATTGGTATTTTCACAGCCTTAGTAGGTGCTCCCTTCTTCATCTACATTGTTGGAGGTAGGAGAAGGGAGGTGAGGGTCTGATATGGACTTGATTTGTCAAGATATCCATTTTGGGCTAGGAGAGAAAAAAATCCTCAAAGGAGTCTCTCTTAAGGTTGAAGGGCATCAATTTCACACGATATTAGGGCCAAATGGAAGTGGAAAAACCAGCCTACTTAAACTCCTCTATCGTCAGGAAAAGGCGGACAAAGGCTTGATAAGCCTAGATGGAAAGCCACTGGAACATTGGTCACTCAAAGAAACAGCCAAGCAAATGGCAGTTGTCACCCAGTTTAATCAATTGCAGTTTGATTGTACAGTTGAGGAAATCGTCTTGCTGGGAAGAACTCCCCACCTCTCTTTTTTACAGAAGGAAAAGGAAAGAGATTATGTTCTCGTTCAAGATGCTCTTGTCAAGGTGGATATGCTCGAGAAGAAAACTCGTCTCTATTCGTCTCTGTCAGGGGGAGAGAAACAGCGAGTTTTGTTAGCTCGCGCCTTGGCGCAAGAACCAACTCTCTTGCTCCTGGACGAGCCAACCAATCACTTGGATATCAAGTATCAGCTAGACTTGTTGGCCATTGTGAAAAATCTCAAGGTCAATGTTCTAGCTGTCCTACATGATATTCAACTTGCTTGTCGCTATTCGGATTATCTCTATCTAATGAAAGAGGGAGAAATCCTTTACCAAGGGACTCCAAAGGAGACCATCACCCCTGAGTCATTGCAAACTGTATACGGAGTTCAAAGTCAGGTGACTTGGACCGAGGACCAGCAAGCCATGATTCACTATTTATAAGAATGAAAAGGAAAACAAGATGAAAAAAACACTAAGCATTTTACTCGTAACAGTAGCTACCTTAACTTTGGCAGCTTGTGGTAACACTACTACAGAAAAAGCTACCACACAATCTAGCACAGAGACAAGTCAAAAGGCTAACGCAGAGACGACTTATCCACTAACGGTCAAAACCTATGACGCGAAAGGGAATGAAGTCGAACAAGTCTTTGACAAGGCACCTGAAAAAGTTATCACCAACAATCTTTCAACCACTGAAATCTTATTGGAGTTGGGGTTGAAGGATAAAATTGTTGGTATGCTCAATCCAGACAATGCTGTGACGGACAAATACAAGGATGCGATTGCGACGATTCCTCAAATTGGGGATAAAAAAACAGTCTCACAAGAGACAGTCCTTTCTTATGAGCCAGACGCTGTGATGGGTCGAAACATGATGTTTTCTGAAAAATCCTTGGGGACAGTTAGCACTTGGAATGAAAACAAAATTCCAGTTTATACGCAAAAAGCTTCTCTCTCAACAATTCAGCAAGATTTGGGGAATATCGTAGAAGATGTCAAAAATCTTGGAATGATTTTTAATGTTCAGGACAAGGCTAATGAATACGCAGCCCAATTACAAACTAAAATTGACGCTGTTAAGAAAGCAAACCCAACAAGTCAAGGTGAAAAGAAAAAGGCTTTGATTATGGTTGCGTATAATGATCAAACCTTCGGTGCCTACAAGTCTGCTTTGCAAGAAAGTTTGCTGAACCAACTTGGTTATACAAACGTTGCTACGGGGACATCAGGCTTGACCTTGGAAAATCTCGTGTCAATGGATCCTGAATTGATTATCTATGTAACCAGCGACCGAAATAAAAAATTGGATGAAAAAGCAGTAGAGTTGATGAAGGCAAATGCTGTTTTGGAAAGCGTTCCTGCTATTAAAAATCAAAAAATCATGACCATCTCTTACGATGAATTGATGGATTATGGTCCAGCAGTGATTGATTCCCTCGAGAAAATCAATGACTTCATCAATAAATAATGAGTTTGATTGGGAAGGAATTCAAGTCAAAATCAGCCTTCCCTCTAACTACGACCCCAATCAAACCTATCCAGCTATATTATTGAATGATGGGAACTTGGACTTCCTATCGTCCCTTTCCGAATCTGTGATTTTAGTGGGCTTGATCTCTAAAAATCGCCTAGATGGCTACACGCCCTGGAAGTCATCTGCTCTGAGAGATGGAGCTCCAGATTTTGGAGGTCAGGCCAACGTCTATCATGATCATTTATTTGGAGGTCTTTTAGACAAGTTGCAGTCGCTTTATCGACTGGATGAAGCACGCCTTGCCTACGGAGGTTATTCACTAGGTGGTTTGGTGGCAGTCTACAGTCTTTTCAGCTTTGACAAGGTTTCCTGTGTCTTTTCTATCTGCGGTTCCTTTTGGTATCCTGATTTTGTGACTTACTGCAAGGAAGAAAATGTGAAAAATCTAGACTGTTTGCTGTATTTACAGAATGGTCAAACAGAAGGAGCACACCATACTAATCGCTTGGCTCAAGCACCAGCCTATGCTGAGCAGATCCATACCAGTCTTCAGAAACGCTATCCGAACGGTCTGTTTGTCTTTGATCCTTATGGACACCATGAACAAGTAGCTGAGCGATTTTTAGCCTTTTCCAGCTGGTTGGCTCAAAAATGGAAAATCAAGTAAAAGAATTGAGACTGGGCAAAAAGTCTTTTAATACTAGACTAAAATCAAAAAACATCTTATAATAGTAGTTGTGAAACTTACAAATGAAGAACTACAAAAAAATTGAAAAACTCCTAAGAGATTCATCGTACGCCAAATATCACAAACGTCTACAGATTATTTATTTTCGTTCAAAAGAAAAGAGTTATAAGGAAATCATGGATCTGCTAGATTGTAATAAAACAACTGTTTGGAGGAATTTGAAAAAATATAAGGAGTTTGGTTTAGAAGCTCTTCTTCAAGAGACCCGTGGTGGACGTCATCGAGAATATATGACTTATGAAGAAGAAAAAGCATTTCTAAAACATCATATAGAAGCTGCTCAGGCTGGGGAATTTGTAACTGTCAATTAATTATTTGAAGCCTATCAAAAAGAGATTGGTCGCACTTCCACACGTGATGGTTTCTATTATCTCCTGAAACGCCATGGTTGGCGAACGGTCACTCCTCGACCTGAACATCCTAAGAAGGCAGACGCTCAGACAATTGAGACATCTAAAAATAAAATCTACATTCGAGACCTTAAGTAAGCGCTTTAAAGAGGAGGAATCTTATAACAAAGTACGTTTGATGTCCCAAGATGAAGCCGGTTTCGTGAGAATCAGTAAGATGAGTTCTTGTTGGGCTCCTCAAGGAATTCGACCTAGCATTCCTAGCCATTATATGCGAGAATATCGCTATTGTTATGGAGCAGTAGATGCTCAGACAGGAGATTCCTTCTTCCTTATTGCTGGAGGATGCAATACTGAGTGGACGAATGAATTTCTACGGCAAGTCTCACAAGCTTATCCAGATTATTATATTTTACTTGTAATGGATAATGCTATATGGTATAAATCAAGTACCTTAGAGATTCCAAGTAATATTGAGTTGGCTTTTATCCCACCTTATACACCAGAAATGAACCCTATTGAACAAGTCTGGAAAGAAATTCGAAAACGAGGTTTTAAAAAGAAGGCTTTCCAAAGCAAGGATTGTTAGTTATCCAACGTATAGAATAAATTAAGAAATCCGACAATGATATTTTTGAAATCTACTCAAAAGTATCTTCTAACATTCAATGTGCTCCCTATTTTCATGTGGTAGATAAATGAAATTCGGTTCTCCAAGGAATTTAAAAAAAGAATTTAAGATGAATAAGCATGACAACCACTCAATTCGATAATTTTTTGCAAAATAAACTAAAAAATAATAATTTCAAGGCTGGCTACTTAGAAGAAAAGGCTATTTTAGAATATGTGATCGTGGTCTCTAATGCTAGACAAAAGGATGTTTATCTCAACAAGAACTTGCCATCCTGTCGCATGTTTACCAATCAACTGTTGTACAAATTGAACATAGAGAAGCGATTTTATAACTCACTTTATTTTTTATTAACTTATAAATCCAGAATAGTCAGTACTCTCCTTCCAAAGCTCCAACTGGATGTCCTAAAACAATGGTATCACCATTAGGATTAATCATATTCTTGATTCCCAATTGTTTTATGTAAACTATTGATAGTGCAACAAATGCTTTATTCAATTTAAAGATATCAATGTCAGCTATACTCATTCTTTTCTAAATCAACAATTTCTTTACAGCACTTTACGCCTCTCATTCCCGTTAATTGAGATTTTAAACCTGCTAACGAAGAGTCTATCCGCTTTTATTAAAGGATAATAGGATACTTCTACCTCCTTCTCTAATTTTATACCAAACTTTTTTAATGTTATATGTTTTACATAATAAAGTACACTCATTTCAAGAGAAAACTGTATTTGATTTTTTTAAAATTATGCTAAAATAATCAAGAAATAAAGAGGTGAAATACTGTGGCTTACTATTCTATTGGAGAATTCACTAAAAAGACGGGACTTTCTATTCCCAAATTTCGATACTATGAGCAAGAAAAATCTATTTATTCACACAGAAAAGAAAACAATCGTAGATACTATGATAGCTCTAATATAGCGTGGACTCAATTCATTATTAGTTTAAAAAAGACGGGAACGTCTATTAAAAATATTCAAGAATATGCTAACCCAAGATATAAGAGAGACTCTACAATGTCTCTTGATAAGCTCCATAAACAACAATCTAAAATTAACCAATATATTAATTGTCTTGAAATTGAAATTAAATCTTATTTAAGTATTAATACTAGCTAATCTGAGTATAATCTTTTTATACAAATAAATTTCAAAGGCTAATAAGTTCTTTTTAGGACAGCAAAACTGAATTAGATACTCCAAAGAGATCTATTATTTTTTCGGAATCCTTTTGGAATTTGATATGCAAATAAATATACTAATATTATTTTAAAAATCTATATATGACAAACAGTTAAGATATGAAGCCTATTTAAAAAGAGAGGATTTTTGTGTTTCAAAAAAATAGAATTTTGTTATCCCTATGTATGCTTTTACTACTAGCAGGGGCAATCCCGTTTGCTGTTTCCGTTTTTGAAAAAAATTCCAAATTGAGGGTGGCTGTTATTGATGGTGCATCATCAAATAATTTTTCATTTTATATCAGAAAAACTAGCTATGAAAAAAGAAATAAGCAAGCTGCAGTACATTCAAATATTATTTGGTCTGTACTCAGCAATAATATAGACACTTCAAAAATAGATTTTTTTGAATATAGCGTAATAGGAACAGATGGTCAAATTGATATTACTACCTTTACTAAAGCATTAAAACAAGCAGAAAAAGACAATATTGACATAATAAATTTTTCAGGTGGTTTTTATTTGGAAGATGAACAGGCAAAAGAACAAATCCAAATCTTATTAAGAAAGGGAGTTATTATTGTTGCAGCAGGTGGGAATAATTATCAAGGAATTGCAGATTTTCCTGCTCGAATACCAGGAGTTATTTCAGTTGGTAGCAAGAAAGGAAGCAATATATCTTCTTTTTCAGCCATAGATAAAATTGATATTTTTGAAAATGGAGAGGAGATTTTATATAATAATAAGAAATATAGTGGAACATCTTTTGCTACTCCTAAAGTGACAAACCAAATTTTAAAAATGTATTTTCAAACAAAGAATTTAAAAAAAATAAAAAATAGTATTTTAAAAAAGGGAAGTTAAAGAAAAATATGAAAAAGAAAATTCAAAATACTCAGATTTTAGCAGTTATTTTTATACTGCTAATAAGTGTTTTTATAGATTGTGTCAATCCAATTATAGTTTATGGTGCACAGGCTAGAGCTATACCAAACACAGAGACAACTATTACAGATAAACAGTTGGATAGCAAACTAAATAAAACACAACAATGGATTAATTCTGTTAGCGATAGTGTTGAAAAGTCAGGATTAACTTTTCTAAATGCAGAACAGACGAGTAAAGGAGAGTTAAAATTAACAACATTCAAAAATTTAAATGATAACTTTTCAGCTTTGACTACAGTGACATTTGCAAGCAATAATAAAGATGCAGAATTTCAAGTAGTGATACTAAAAGATTCCAGAAAGTTAGCTGTTCAAAAAATGCGTGGGCAGATCGAAAAAAAAGACAAAGAAGTATTTTTTAGGTATCTTGATAGTAAGACTAAAAAAGAAAATACTATAAATCTGACTTCTGGACATTCATCCGCTGTAGCTTCTATACCACTAGCATTTGAATTGATTAGTGGTGCATCAGAATTAGCTGGGATTACAACGGCAATGACTGCTGCGTTGCCAGCTGCAATCATTGTTGGAGGTGCGGCTATTATAATAGGGGGAGGATACTATCTCTATACTAAATCAACCACAGCTAAATCTTATCCAAATGCATCTATAAGTCGAGCAACTGTAGCAAAACAAGAACTAACTTCCTTATCATCTCTCTATAAAACCAATATCCAAATGAATAATGTTACTCAAGCAACCCAAAATTTATCATTAATAAAAGGATATTCAAAAGCATTAAATATTAATATTGAATCTATAAATATTAATATAAACCCCATAAAAATTAATATAAATCCCATATATATTAATATGGAATCTATTAATATCCCCTCCATAAATATAGATCCTATTAATATTGATTTAACTGATTTTAACAAAATAATGTCAGACTTTAACGAATCAATAGATTCATTTAATAAAAGTATGAAAGAAACTTCAGAATACTTGAAGAAAATGAATATAGAAATTGCTAAAAATATGGAACATTTAGAAGACTATTTCAGATTTTCAGCAGCTCCTAGTTTTAGCTCTGCCACATATGATAAGAATGCTAAAATTTTAAATTTAGCAGGGAATATGCCAACAGAATCAACAATTTACATTTATATAAATAATAAATTATCTCAAACAAGCGAAACAAATAAAAAAGGAGATTTTAGCCTTACAGTAAATGTTGAAAATGCAGAGGTAGCAATTGATGCTATTCAAAAGCCGATTGGAGGAAAAAACTATAAATCATGTAGCTCCATAGGCTTGATAGGGTGCCCAACTTTTAAAATTCATGAAGATGGGGATTTAACAGTAAGCTCGAAGACCAATAAATATGTAAAGAGTCCTTTATTAGTTGAGCAATATACAGCCTCTCCAACTTTTGACAGAGTAACTTATGATTCAAAGACAAAAACATTGAATTTAGTAGGAAGTATGCCAAGCGCTTCTACTTTAGATATTTACATAGGATATAAGAAAGTCCAAACAGTTGTTACTGATAATAAGGGAAACTTTAATATTAATATCAAAGCCGAAAACACTAATGTTGCTGTTAATGCAATTCAGAAATCTACTAGTAAATTTAAGTATATTTCATCACGCTTTTCCGGAATAATTGGATATCCAACTTTCAAGATAGCCAGTGATGGAATAGTAACTACAACTGCACAGACAAATAAATTATTAAGACACCCTTTACAAGAAGCTGTTCACACTGCTTCTCCAACTTTTGACAGAGTAACTTATGATTCAAAGACAAAAACGTTGAATTTAGTAGGAAGTATGCCAAGTGCTTCAAATCTAGATATTTATATTGATGATAAGAAAATTAGAACTGATAAAACAAATGTAAATGGTCATTTTGACATAAAAATCAAAGTAGAAGATGCGACAGTATCAATAGATGCAGTTCAAAATTCAACAGAGAAATTTAAATATTCTTCCTTTGGCTTTTTTGGTGCAGTCAAATTTTATATTGCTTCAGATGGGGGTGTAATAGCTAGTGAGAACGCAAAATTAGCGAATGGGGTTCCTATTAAACTTGAGAAGTCAACTCCTCCACCTGTAGTTGACGAAATATCATACAATAAAAATAGTGACTTGTTGACTATTCCTATAACAATGGCTGTAGACTCCCAGTTCACTATTTATAGAAACAATATAAAAGTACAAACAGTAGATTGTGAAGCAAAAAAGACCTCCTTAATTACAATACCTCTTGAGAAAGGTGATAACAATATTAAAATTACTATTTCAGGGAAAAATACCATAATGACTATTTATCCTCAAAAGAGTAATAAAACACTAGATTTTAGTATTGATAATAGTAGAACTCTAAAAGCAAGCGTTTTTACAAATTTTTATTTAAAGAAATCATTGCCTACAGTTCCTATCCCTCATCTTTCAACCGTTCCGAACTTTAGTAATATTTCTTTTGATGCTAAAACCAATACTTTCACAATCTCGGGGAAAATGTTGTGGAAATCGACTATTACTCCATATCTCAATAGCGAAAAATTACAAAGTATTTCTACAGATAACTCAGGAAATTTTAGATTAAGCATTCCTGTAAAAAGAACTTCTAATGGTATAGCAAATATCGCTATTGATGGAATTCTTGATGAGATGAACGCAGTTAAATATTCATCTTACATGGATGGAATTGACCTTTCAATGTTCAGGGTTGATGCTTCAGGAAATATAAGTGTTAGTGATTTTATAAAAAAATCAATTACTCCAAAACAAGTGATCACTCCAATACCAAATGTAAACCCGATACCAGTTGGCAAAGGAGTTACTGTTCAAGGGAAAGCATTACCTAACTCAGATGTTATCGTTAAAAACAGAGGGGTAGAATATGGAGGAAAAGCTAATGATAAAGGAATCTTCTCTATACCTGTTCCAGAAATTCTAGTTAATGATGTTGTTGAGATTTTTGTCAAAGCACCAAGTACAGCAGTTATTAGCTATACAACATCTGAAGCTGTATCTGTGCAAGCTCAATTATCAAGTTCAGAAGCTACTGTTAATAAGGATACGCCAAAGACCAATGAATCAGAGACAACATCTGATATAAATGATACAGTTTATACACCCGAACAAATGGGAGTCCGTACAGCACAAGAATTTGCAGCAGCAGTTGTAGTGGAAAATGGAATATTAACGGAAGAGTCTATTGAGCAGTTAGCTAGATTGGCTGAGATTAATGCTGCAGCAAACGTTGTTACCCTCGGTTCATATGTTGCTAACAGTACAAGTTCTTATGACCAAACGGCATACCGAGCAGGTAATACCTTCTATACGATGGGAAGTGCAGGATGGGATGCCATTATGGATGAACTTATAAAAAATGGTATTGTTGATAATGTGAAACAAAACGAAGAAATGTGGAAAATTAATCAGAAATTTTTAGATAATCAGATTGTTAAAGGAAAAATATTTGAGTTTACGGTAAATCCAACAACAATCCCTAGGAAGAAGTATGGATACCAAGAATTTGAGTATTTACAAAACAATGGGTATCATCTAGTTGAATTAAATGGAAGGTTTAAAATGGTGAAATAAGATGTTAGAGATACGAGAAAAAATTAGAACGAGCAAAGGTTATCAAGTCTTAATTGAAATGCTTGATAGTTACTTTGGTCAAGATTATATTATCCGTAAAATTACTTATGATGATTTGGATCCGACAAGTTTTGATTTTGAGTTATCTGTGGATTTTCCCAAATTAAAGGGAGTGGATGTAGGTGTCGCTAATAGTGGTCCACGCCAAATGTTTCGTATAGGAGGAGACGGTTTTATTGGAATTGCTGTACCTAAGGAAGGGTGCTTAGGGGTTTTGACATCTGGTGAGAAAGGAGAAGGATTAGATAAAATTTTAGGAGACTCTAGTTTGCGTTGGGGAGCGGGATTAGATAATGTAGAAAGTGTCGATAAATATTTTGATGCCTTCAAAAAATACTATGATAGTCTTTAGAGAAAGATAAGGATGAAGATACGAGAAGAAATTAGAACGAGTAGAAACCTTTAACACTATGTATATTTCAAAATTAGTATAATTTTATCTGATTTAATTTTCTGAATTTATCTAAAAGATACTATGCAGAAAATACGAATATAATAAGGTGATAAGATTCATAACTTCGATACATGCAGAACAATTTATGTAGATTTAAAAAATTAGAGAAACTATTTGGTAAAATACTAAAAAAAACTATAAATTAGTTGACCACCTTACCTACTATTATCTTTAATTAATTCTACTCGAAATTATCTCTACTAAATAAAAAGACTCTTTATTAACTACATAAATAGTAGGTGATAAAGAGTCTTTTTAGTAGTAATACTAGACTAAAATCAAACAACATCTTATAATAGTAGTTATGAAACTTACAAATGAAGAAACACAAAAAATTGAAAAACTCCTAAGAGATTCATCGTACGCCAAATATCGCCAAGTCTACAGATTATTTATTTTCGCTCAAAAGAAAAGAGTTATAAGAAAATCATGGGTCTGCTAGATTGCAATAAAACAACTGTTTGGAGGAATTTGAAAAAATATAAGGAGTTTGGTTTAGAAGCTCTTCTTCAAGAGACACGTGGTGGACGTCATAGAGAATATATGACTTATGAAGAAGAACAAGCATTTCTAAAACGTCATATAGAAGCTGCTCAGGCTGGGGAATTTATAACTGTCAATCAATTATTTGAAGCCTATCAAAAAGAGATTGGTCGCACTTCCACACGTGATGGTTTCTACTATCTCCTGAAACGCCATGGTTGGCGAACGGCCACTCCTCGACCTGAACATCCCAAGAAGGCAGATGCTCAGACAATTGAGACGTCTAAAAATAAAATCTACATCCGAGACCTTAAGTAAGCGCTTTAAAGATGAGGGTACTTATAACAAAGTACGTTTGATGTACCAAGATAAAGCTGGTTTCGGAAGAATCAGTAAGATGAGTTCTGGTTGGGCTCCTCAAGGAATTCGACCTAGCATTCCTAGCCATTATATGCGAGAATATCGCTATTGTTATGGGGGAGTAGATGCTCAGACAGGAGATTCCTTATTGCTGGAGGATGCAATACTGAGTGGACGAATGAATTTCTACGGTAAGTCTCACAAGCTTATCCAGATGACTATATTTTACTTGTAATGGATAATGCTATATGCATAAATCAAGTACCTTAGAGATTCCAAGTAATATTGAGTTGGCTTTTATCCCACCTTATACACCAGAAATGAACCCTATTGAACAAGTCTGGAAAGAAATTCGAAAACGAGGTTTTAAAAATAAGGCTTTCCAAACATTGGAAGCTGTTATTGATAAGCTTCAAGAAGTTATTCAAGGACTGGAAAAAAGTATTTTAAAGTCTACTGTCAGCAGACAATAGACAAGGTTGCTTTTTGAAAATAATTGAGTATAAATTAGAAAACGCATAGTATCAGATGTTAAAATCCTTGATATCATGCGTTTTATTGTTAGAAAATTTACTTTATTCTCTCCTCAAATTGAGTTTTTGCCCAGTCTCTTGTTGTATTCTTTAACCAAGAGCCTCTCTATTTTTATCTGGATTCCAGATGAAGCTTGCGATAAAGCTAAAGATGATAGTTAGGATAGCGAGGATAATGGCAAGGATGAGAGCAGGGATGCGGATAAACCACCAGAGTGGGTTTGGTTTTTTATCATTGTGCCATTGTTTCGTTTCTTCGTCCAAACGTTGGAATTCTGTTTGGATACGATTGGCGACTGTTTCAATGCCTTCATCATTCATTTTCTTGATATCTGAGATATCGATTGGATTTCCAAAGTTCATATCGACACGTTCGCGGCTAACCAAGCCTTTCAAGGTCATAGGACCTGTGTAGGTAACCGGCATGATACGGACCTTGGCCATCTTGGCAATTAGTGCAACTCCACCCTTGACATCGTTTGAGTGACGGCTCCCACTTGGAAACATGATGAGAGAGCGATCACTTTTTTTAAGAACATTGATAGGGTATTTGATGGCAGAAGCGCTAGGATTTTCACGGTCGATAGGAAATGCACCACACATACGAATCCACCAGCCAAAGATACGGTTGGTAAAGAGCTCTTTTTTGGCCATAAAGATAAACTGTTTTGGCTTGGTCGCAAAAGCCATGTAAACTGGATCCCACCAAGTACGGTGAGGGGCAACCAGAATATAATTTTCATCTTGATTAGGAATTTTATCGGTATTATGATAGTGAGCATTGCCATTAATGGACCATAGGAGCAAGACAACCAATCCACGTAAATAAGTATAAAACATGCGATCTCCTTCGATTATTTTCTTGTTATTATTATACCTTATCAAAGGAGGGCTGGCAAACTTTTCCCTTGACTAGGTGATATTTAGGATGAGATTAGAATTCTTTTAGAAAAAATGATATGATAGAATTTATGGATAAAAATAAGATTATGGGATTAACCCAAAGAGAAGTCAAGGAAAGACAGGCTCAAGGTTTGGTCAATGACTTTACCGCATCAGCCAGTACCAGTACTTGGCAAATCATCAAACGAAATGTCTTTACCCTTTTTAACGCGTTGAACTTTGCCATTGCTTTGGCGCTAGCCTTTGTTCAGGCCTGGAGCAATCTGGTCTTCTTTGCAGTGATCTGCTTTAACGCTTTTTCTGGAATTGTGACCGAGCTACGGGCCAAACACATGGTGGACAAGCTCAATCTCATGACCAAGGAAAAGGTCAAAACCATCCGTGATGGACAGGAAGTTGCTCTTAATCCTGAAGAATTGGTGCTAGGAGATGTCATTCGTCTGTCTGCTGGAGAGCAGATTCCCAGTGATGCCTTGGTTTTGGAAGGCTTTTCGGAAGTCAATGAAGCCATGTTGACGGGGGAAAGTGATTTGGTGCAAAAGGAAGTTGACGCCTTGCTTCTGTCTGGAAGTTTCCTAGCCAGTGGGTCAGTTTTAGCTCAAGTTCACCATATCGGTGCAGACAACTATGCTGCCAAACTCATGCTGGAAGCTAAGACTGTTAAACCAATCAACTCTCGTATCATGAAATCACTGGACAAGTTAGCAGGTTTTACTGGAAAGATTATCATTCCTTTTGGTCTGGCTCTCTTGCTAGAAGCCTTGATCTTAAAAGGCCTGCCTCTCAAGTCATCCGTTGTAAACTCGTCGACAGCCCTTTTGGGGATGTTGCCCAAGGGAATTGCCCTTTTGACCATCACTTCGCTCTTGACAGCGGTGATTAAGTTGGGCTTGAAAAAGGTCTTGGTGCAGGAGATGTACTCTGTTGAGACCTTGGCACGCGTGGATATGCTCTGTTTAGACAAGACGGGCACCATCACCCAAGGAAAGATGCAGGTGGAGGCTGTTCTTCCTTTGACCGAAGAGTATGGAGATTCAGCGCTTACTAGCATCTTGGCCAGCTATATGGCCCATAGTGAGGATAAAAATCCAACAGCTCAAGCTATTCGCCAGCGTTTCCAAGGTCAGGTAGTCTATCCTATGATCTCTAATCTGCCTTTCTCAAGCGACCGCAAGTGGGGAGCCATGGAGTTAGAAGGTTTGGGAACAGTTTTCTTAGGGGCACCTGAGATGTTGTTGGATGCTGAAGTTCCTGAAGCTAGAGAAGCTCTTGAACGAGGCTCTCGTGTCTTGGTGTTAGCGCTCAGTCAAGAAAAACTTGACCATCACAAGCCACAAAAGCCTTCTGATATTCATGCTCTAGCCTTGCTAGAAATCTTGGACCCGATTCGAGAGGGAGCAGCAGAGACGCTGGACTATCTCCGTTCTCAGGAAGTGGGCCTCAAGATTATCTCTGGTGACAATCCAGTTACGGTGTCCAGCATTGCCCAGAAGGCTGGTTTTGCGGACTATCACAGCTATGTCGATTGCTCAAAAATCACGGATGAGGAATTGGTTGCTATGGCTGAGGAGACAGCGATTTTCGGTCGTGTTTCCCCTCATCAAAAGAAACTCATCATCCAAACACTGAAAAAAGCGGGTCATACAACGGCTATGACAGGGGATGGAGTTAATGATATCCTGGCCCTTCGTGAGGCGGATTGTTCTATCGTGATGGCTGAGGGAGATCCTGCGACTCGTCAGATTGCCAATTTGGTTCTCTTGAACTCAGATTTTAATGATGTTCCTGAGATTCTCTTTGAAGGTCGTCGTGTGGTCAATAACATTGCCCACATCGCACCGATTTTCTTGATAAAGACCATCTATTCCTTCCTCTTAGCAGTTATCTGTATTGCCAGTGCTCTTCTGGGACGGTCTGAATGGATCTTGATTTTCCCCTTCATTCCGATCCAGATTACCATGATTGACCAGTTCGTGGAAGGTTTCCCACCATTCGTTCTGACTTTTGAGCGAAATATCAAACCTGTTGAGCCAAACTTCCTCAGAAGATCCATGCTTCGTGCCTTACCAAGCGCTCTCATGGTCGTGTTCAGTGTTCTTTTTGTGAAAATATTTGGAAGTAGCCAAGGTTGGTCTGAGTTAGAAATCTCAACTTTACTCTATTATCTCTTGGGGTCAATTGGTTTCTTATCCGTATTTAGAGCCTGCATGCCATTTACCCTATGGCGTGTCCTCTTGATTGTTTGGTCAGTAGGAGGCTTCCTAGCCACAGCTCTCTTCCCAAGAATTCAAAAACTGCTTGAAATATCAACCTTGACAGGACAAACGCTACCTGTTTATGGTGTCATGATGCTGGTCTTTACCGTGATTTTCATTTTGACCAGTCGTTACCAAGCGAAAAAATAAAGTAAGACTGCAATCTGTGGATTGCGGTTTTTTTAGGTGCAAGATTGCCAGCTGAAATGTGGTATAATAAGAGGTAATAGAGTTTTGGAAAGTGAGAGAAGATGATTTCAAAGAGATTAGAATTGGTGGCTTCCTTTGTGCCACAGGGAGCCATTTTGCTAGATGTGGGAAGTGACCATGCTTATCTGCCTATTGAGTTGGTCGAAAGAGGCCAAATCAAAAGTGCCATTGCAGGTGAGGTGGTGGAAGGTCCCTACCAATCTGCAGTCAAAAATGTTGAGGCTCACGGTCTAAAGGAGAAAATCCAGGTTCGTTTAGCCAATGGCTTGGCAGCCTTTGAAGATGCAGATCAGGTATCGGTCATTACTATTGCTGGCATGGGCGGCCGTTTGATTGCTAGGATATTGGAAGAAGGCTTGGACAAGTTAGCTAATGTAGAGCGTTTGATTCTCCAGCCCAATAATCGTGAAGACGACTTGCGCATTTGGTTGCAAGAGAACGGATTTCAGATTGTGGCAGAAAGCATCTTAGAAGAAGCTGGCAAGTTTTACGAGATTTTGGTGGTGGAAGCAGGACAAATGAAGCTATCAGCCAGTGATGTTCGCTTTGGACCTTTCTTGTCCAAAGAAGTCAGCCCAGTCTTTGTCCAAAAATGGCAAAAAGAAGCTGTTAAGCTAGAGTTTGCCCTTGGACAAATCCCAGAGAAAAATCTGGAGGAACGTCAAGTTCTAGTAGACAAAATTCAAGCCATCAAGGAGGTTCTCCATGCTAGCAAGTGAAGTGATTAACGTGTATGAAGCCTTTTGCCCTCAGGAATTTTCCATGGAGGGAGACAGTCGTGGTCTGCAAATTGGCACTTTAAACAAGGATATCCAAAGTGTCATGGTTGCTCTGGATATTCGTGAAGAAACGGTGGCTGAAGCCATTGAAAAGGGTGTGGACTTGATTATTGTCAAGCACGCGCCGATTTTCCGTCCGATCAAGGACTTGGTAGCTAGCCGTCCACAAAATCAGATTTACATCGACCTCATCAAGCATGATATTGCAGTTTATGTCAGCCATACCAATATTGACATCGTTGAAAATGGTCTCAATGACTGGTTCTGTCAGATGCTAGGCATTGAGGAGACGACTTATCTACAGGAGACAGGTCCAGAACGTGGAATTGGACGTATTGGAAATGTTCAGCCTCAGACATTTGGGGAATTGGCCCAACATGTCAAGCAAGTCTTTGGTTTAGATAGTCTTCGATTGGTGCATTATCAAGAGAGTGATTTGCAGAAGTCTATTTCAAGAGTGGCCATCTGTGGTGGTAGCGGGCAGTCTTTCTATAAGGATGCTTTAGCTAAAGGAGCGGATGTCTATATCACTGGTGATATTTACTACCACACTGCCCAGGATATGTTGTCTGATGGCTTGCTAGCATTGGACCCAGGTCACTATATTGAAGTGTTTTTTGTGGAAAAAATTGCAGAGCTTCTTAGTCAATGGAAAAGAGAAAATGGCTGGACAATCGATATTGTACCTAGTCAAGCATCGACCAATCCATTCCACCATATCTAGTTAGAAAGTGAAAACAATGAAAAAAGTTGCCATTATCGGAGCAGGAATTGTGGGGGCAACAGTTGCCTACTACCTCTCGAAAGAAAGTGACCTAGAAGTAACCGTCTTTGACCATGGACAAGGTCAAGCCACCAAGGCCGCAGCAGGAATTATCAGTCCTTGGTTTTCAAAACGCCGCAATAAGGCCTGGTACAAAATGGCGCGCTTGGGGGCTGATTTTTATGTGGATTTATTAGCTGATTTAGAGAAGTCAGGGCAAGAAATAGACTTTTACCAGCGTTCGGGAGTTTTTCTCTTGAAAAGACATGAATCCAAGTTGGAAGAACTCTATCAACTAGCCTTCCAGCGAAGAGAAGAATCTCCTTTGATAGGACGGTTAGCCATTCTAGACCCAGCGTCTGCAAATAAATTATTCCCTGGCTTGCAGGGATTTGATCGCTTGCTCTATGCTTCTGGTGGAGCGAGAGTAGATGGTCAACTATTAGTGACTCGTTTGCTAGAAGCCAGTCAGGTCAAGCTGGTCAAAGAAAAAGTGACTCTGACACCGTTAGCATCAGGTTACCAGATTGACGAAGAGGTGTTTGATCAGGTTATTTTGGCGACGGGAGCTTGGTTGGGACACCTGTTAGAGCCTTTAGGTTATGAAGTAGATGTTCGTCCCCAAAAGGGGCAACTCCGAGATTATCAACTTGCCCAAGACATGGAAGCTTACCCTGTTGTTATGCCCGAAGGGGAGTGGGATTTGATTCCTTTTGCAGGTGGGAAATTGTCCTTAGGTGCTACTCATGAAAATGACATGGGGTTTGATTTGACGGTAGATGAAACCTTGCTCAAACAAATGGAGGAGGCAGCCTTGCCTCACTATCCAGTCTTGGCAGTAGCGAAATCATCTGGTGAGCGTGTGGGAATCCGTGCCTATACCAGTGATTTCTCTCCTTTCTTTGGGCAGGTGCCAGAATTGGCAGGTGTCTATGCAGCCAGTGGACTAGGTTCATCAGGCCTCACAACTGGTCCTATCATTGGTTACCACCTAGCACAACTGCTACAAAGCAGGGAAATGACCTTAGACCCAGCAAACTACCCAATTGAGAACTATGTCAAACGACTAAAAATCGAATAAATATTTTACTGAAATTTTAGCCTTGCCCCTAGGATGGCAAATGACATTCCCTATCAAAAATGGTAAAATAAGAAAAAATCCGAGAATCGAGGAAAGAAGATGCAAGAAAAGATTTTGGTAACAGGTGGGGCAGGTTTTATCGGAACCCACACTGTTATTGAGTTAATCCAAGCAGGTCATCATGTTGTTGTGGTGGATAACCTTGTTAATAGTAACAGAAAAAGTTTAGAAGTTGTTGAGAGAATTACAGGAGTTGAAGTGCCGTTCTATGAGGCAGATATCCGTGATACAGATACTCTTCGTGATATTTTCAAACAAGAAGAACCAACAGGGGTCATTCACTTTGCTGGCTTGAAGGCTGTCGGTGAATCTACCCGTATTCCTCTTGCCTACTATGACAATAATATCGCTGGAACTGTTAGTCTTTTGAAGGTCATGGAAGAAAACAACTGTAAAAACATCATTTTCAGTTCTTCTGCGACAGTGTACGGAGATCCTCATGCAGTGCCAATCTTGGAAGATTTCCCACTTTCAGTGACCAATCCATATGGCCGCACTAAACTTATGCTTGAGGAAATTTTGACGGATATCTACAAGGCAGATTCAGAATGGAATGTGGTCTTGCTTCGTTACTTTAACCCAATCGGAGCCCATGAGAGTGGAGATTTGGGAGAAAATCCAAATGGTATTCCAAACAATCTCTTGCCATATGTAACTCAAGTAGCCGTTGGGAAATTAGAGCAAGTGCAAGTGTTTGGAGACGATTACGATACGGAAGATGGAACTGGTGTTCGTGACTATATCCACGTTGTTGACTTGGCTAAAGGTCACGTTGCAGCTCTGAAAAAAATCCAAAAGGGTTCAGGTCTAAACGTTTATAACCTTGGAACTGGTAAAGGCTACTCAGTTCTTGAAATTATCCAAAACATGGAAAAAGCAGTGGGACGCCCAATTCCTTATCGCATCGTAGACCGTCGCCCAGGTGACATCGCAGCCTGCTACTCAGACCCAGCAAAAGCCAAAGCAGAACTCGGTTGGGAAGCAGAACTAGATATCACCCAAATGTGTGAAGACGCATGGCGTTGGCAAAGCAAGCATCCAAATGGATTTGAAGACTAAGATGGTGATGTCAATCATTGTCCCCTGTCTAAACGAAGAGGAAGTACTTCCTCTTTTTTATCAGGCTTTGGAAGATTTAATTCCTGATTTGGGAGCAGAAATCGAGTATGTCTTTGTAGATGATGGATCGAGTGATGGAACCTTGGAACTCTTAAAGGCCTATCGGGAGCAAAATCCGGCAGTACATTATATTTCTTTCTCTCGAAATTTTGGCAAAGAAGCGGCTCTGTATGCAGGCTTGCAGTATGCGATAGGAGATCTGGTGGTGGTAATGGATGCAGACCTCCAGGATCCTCCTAGTATATTACTTGAGATGAAAGGTTTACTAGACCAGAATACAGACTTGGACTGTGTTGGGACCAGGAGAACTAGTCGGGAGGGAGAACCCTTCTTTCGCAGTTTCTGTGCTGACATCTTTTACCGCCTCATGCAAAAAATC
This sequence comes from Streptococcus mitis, assembly GCF_946190375.1. Classification (GTDB taxonomy): domain Bacteria; phylum Bacillota; class Bacilli; order Lactobacillales; family Streptococcaceae; genus Streptococcus; species Streptococcus mitis_CJ. The sequence continues at coordinate 36,013 of NZ_CAMIAF010000010.1, forward strand.
AGTCCAGTAGCCTTGCCCTCAGGTGTCCGTGATTTTCGCATGATGAGAAGGTCTGTGGTCGATGCCATTTTAGCTTTGACCGAGTCCAATCGTTTTTCAAAGGGGCTTTTTGCCTGGGTCGGTTTCAAAACCTACTATTTGGACTATCCAAATGTCGAAAGGCAGGCTGGTAAGACCAGTTGGGGTTTTAGGCAACTCTTTTTTTACTCCATTGAAGGGATTGTTAACTTTTCAGATTTTCCCTTGATTATCGCCTTTGCGGCTGGTCTCCTCTCTTGTTTCATTTCTCTGCTAATGACTTTTTTTGTTGTGGTTAGGACCCTCATTTTGGGCAATCCGACATCAGGTTGGACCTCTCTGATGGCTGTCATTCTCTTTCTTGGAGGCATTCAACTCTTGACCATTGGGATTCTCGGCAAGTACATCAGTAAGATTTATCTAGAGACTAAAAAAAGACCACTTTATCTCATCAAAGAAAAAAGTGATCTTCCTGATTTTACAGAAAAAAATAAAGTGAAAAGACTATAATTTTACATGGAAATGTGCTAAACTAGAGGGAGTGGATTATCGCCATTGATTTAGGCTTCCTGGTTTCCAATCAGGGCGCGAGTTGGGCAATTTTTAACAGCCTCTAAGACATCCTGACTAGGAGAAATTTCTTTTTCCAGTTGGTCAGGGTCATCGTAAAAACGCACGATTCCATTATCATGGTAATCAAATAAATCAGAATAAGTTTGGCAAAGCCCACAGGCGATGCATCGTTCAGGTATAAGTGTGATTTTCATATTTATATTGTAATAAGAAAAGTAAAAAAAAACAAGGAGTAGGGTATGGCAAAAGAACCGTGGCAAGAAGATATTTATGAAAATCAAGAAGAAACAAGATCAGAACGTCGTAAGAGAACTCAAGGTAGAGATGTAGTGGCCAATCGTGTCTTGACGATCCTAGCCAGTATTTTCTTTGTAATTGTGGTGGTAATGATTATTGTTCTCATCTATCTATCATCGGGTGGGAGTAATCGCACAGCAGCCTTGAAAGATTTTCACGATTCAGACGCAAATGTAGTACAGATTTCATCTTCCAGTAGTTCCCAGCCTGAACAGAGTTCAGAATCTTCTTCTGAACACTCGGAGGAAGCTACAGATCCAGAAGGGACGACAAAAGTCTTAGCTGGAGAAGGAGAAGCAGCCATTGCAGCTCGCGCTGGGATTTCGATTGCCCAGTTAGAAGCCTTAAATCCTGGGCATATGGCTACAGGGTCTTGGTTTGCTAATCCAGGTGATGTTGTCAAAATAAAATAGGAGTTGATATGAAAACAATTCAAATTGCTATTGACGGCCCTGCTTCAAGTGGTAAGAGTACGGTCGCAAAGATTATTGCCAAGGATTTTGGATATACCTACCTAGATACAGGTGCTATGTATCGTGCAGCGACCTACATGGCTCTCAAGAACCAATTAGGAGTTGAACAAGTCGAAGCACTTCTAGCCTTGTTGGACCAGCATCCAATCAGTTTTGGACGTTCAGAAACTGGAGAACAGCTTGTCTTTGTAGGAGATGTGGATATTACCCATCCTATCCGTGAAAATGAAGTGACCAATCATGTTTCAGCCATTGCAGCAATTCCTCAAGTGCGTGAGAAACTAGTTTCCCTCCAACAAGAGATTGCCCAACAAGGCGGTATTGTCATGGATGGTCGCGATATTGGGACTGTTGTATTGCCACAAGCAGAATTGAAAATTTTCCTAGTAGCTTCGGTAGATGAAAGAGCAGAGCGCCGTTACAAGGAAAATATTGCCAAGGGAATTGAAACAGACCTTGAAACTCTAAAAGAGGAAATTGCTGCGCGTGACTACAAGGATAGTCATCGTGAGACTTCGCCTCTCAAACAAGCAGAGGATGCTGTCTACCTTGATACAACTGGTTTGAACATTCAAGAAGTAGTTGAAAAAATCAAGTCAGAAGCTAAAAAAAGAATGTAAATGTAGAAAAGCCGATAGATTGATATCGGTTTTTTTCTAAATTTGTCAAAATGCTGATTTTAAGGTATAATAGTTGCTGTTCGAGAAATTTTGATTTTCAAAGAATACTGAATGATGATAAGGAGAAACCATGAACAACCTACCAAATTGCCCAAAATGTAACTCAGAGTATGTCTACGAAGACGGTGCCCTACTGGTTTGCCCAGAGTGTGCTCATGAGTGGAATCCTGCTGAAGTTGCAGATGTAGAAGAGGGCCTTGTCGCTATCGATGCCAACGGAAATAAATTGGCTGACGGTGATACAGTAACCCTCATCAAGGACTTGAAAGTAAAAGGTGCGCCAAAAGATTTGAAACAAGGGACGCGCGTGAAAAATATCCGTATTGTAGAGGGCGACCACAATATCGACTGTAAAATTGATGGCTTTGGTGCCATGAAACTCAAATCAGAGTTTGTGAAGAAAATTTAAGCATGTCAAAACACTATAAACTTGTATTTTATAGCCGTATCTTCTTGTTTCTAGCGGCTTTTACGGGAGTTTATCTTGAAATCGCCAAGCATGGTGGATTTGGGATGTTGCTCTATTATACGGTTCTGTCCAACCTCTTAGTCGCGATTTTTACGCTCTATCTCCTAAAGGTTATGAGCCGTTTAGGTGAAAACTGGCAAAGGCCTAGCCTCTTGCGCTTAAAAGGTGGGGTCACCATGAGTATCATGATTACCTGTGTGATTTACCATTTCCTATTAGCGCCAATTGCGACTAATTTCTATACCCTAGAAAATTTCCTTTGCCACTATATCGTTCCCCTCTGGTTTTTAGCAGATACCCTCTTTTTTGATAAACAGGGTCAATACAAGATTTGGGATCCAGTTGTGTGGACGATTTTACCCTTGCTTTATATGATTTTTGCTCTTTTTAATGGCTTGGTACTGAAACTTGATGTTCCTAATTCTAAGGTCAGTCCCTTCCCGTACTTCTTTTTGAATGTGAACAAGGGTTGGGATGTCGTGTTCAAGTGGTGTCTGATTATCTTTGTTGCCTATATGGTGGCAGGATTTATCTTCTACTTTATCAAGCAAATCAAGAGAAAGTCATCCTAATACTCTTCGAAAATCAAATTCAAACCACGTCAGTTTCGCCTTGCCGTACTCAAGTACAGCCTGCGGCTAGCTTCCTAGTTTGCTCTTTGATTTTCATTGAGTATAAGACACAAGGGATTCATTTTCGAGTTTAAGAAGGAGTCTATACACCAAAGAGGCTTCTTCTTTTCTTGCTTGTTTGATAACTATCAAAAGAGACAGAAGATTAAGAGAAAATATAGAAAGAGATTTCATGAAACAATTTTTAGAACGGGCCAGTATTTTGGCTCTCTCCCTCGTTTTGATTACCTCCTTTTCCATCTCGAGTGCCCTGCCAGCCATGTTTGACTATTATCAAGGTTATCCTAAGGAACAAATTGAGCTCTTGGCGAGCTTGCCATCTTTTGGAATCATGATTATGTTACTACTAAATGGTTTTTTAGAAAAAATATTTCCTGAGCGATTACAGATTAGTTTGGGATTGTTAATTTTATCACTGAGTGGAACAGCACCCTTTTGGTATCAAGCCTATCCCTTTGTCTTTGGAACAAGGATTCTTTTTGGTTTAGGTGTTGGGATGATCAATGCTAAGGCAATTTCTATTATCAGTGAACGCTATCAAGGAAAAACGCGAATTCAGATGTTAGGGCTACGCGGTTCTGCAGAGGTCGTTGGAGCGTCCCTCATTACCTTGGCAGTTGGTCAGTTGTTGGCCTTTGGTTGGACAGCTACCTTCTTAGCCTATAGTGCTGGATTTTTGGTGCTGACCCTTTATTTACTCTTTGTCCCTTATGGAAAATCAAAGAAAGAAGTCAAGAAAAAAGCGAAGGATACAAGTCGTTTAACTCGAGAAATGAAAGGCTTGATTTTTATCCTAGCTATTGAAGCAGCAGTGGTAGTTTGTACCAATACGGCTATTACTATTCGTATTCCAAGTTTGATGGTGGAAAGAGGGCTTGGAGATGCCCAGTTATCTAGTTTTGTCCTTAGTGTCATGCAGTTGATCGGGATTGTGGCTGGTGTGAGTTTTTCTTTCTTGATTTCCATCTTTAAGGAAAAATTGCTCCTCTGGTCTGGTATTACCTTCGGCTTAGGGCAAATTGTGATTGCCTTGTCTCCATCCTTGTGGGTGGTGGTGGCAGGAAGTATTCTGGCTGGTTTTGCCTACAGTGTAGCCTTGACGACGGTCTTTCAACTTGTCTCTGAAAGAATTCCAGCTAAACTCCTCAATCAAGCAACCTCATTTGCAGTTTTAGGCTGTAGTTTCGGAGCTTTCACAACCCCATTCGTTCTAGGTGCGATTGGATTACTAACTCACAATGGGATGCTGGTCTTCGCTATTTTAGGATCCTGGTTGATTGTAACCTCTATCTTTGTTATGTACCTACTTCAAAAGAGAGCTTAGGATTGATTCCTAAGTTTTTCTTTTTGGGATTATTGTACCCAGACAGATGTGGATTTTCTAGCTTGTTACGAGACTAATTTCTTGATAAAATAGAAGTTATGACGAGATATAAAGCAACTATTTCCTATGATGGTTACGCCTTTGCTGGTTTTCAGCGTCAGCCCCATGCGAGGAGCGTTCAGGAAGAAATTGAAAAAACCTTGACTAGATTGAATAAGGGGCAAGCCATTACCGTTCACGGTGCTGGTAGGACTGATAGTGGAGTCCATGCTCTGGGACAGGTCATTCATTTTGATCTGCCCTATCAAATGGATGAGGAAAAACTTCGCTTTGCTCTGGATACTCAGTCTCCTCAAGATATTGATGTGATTTCAATTGAGCTTGTGGCGGATGATTTTCATTGCCGTTATGCCAAGCACAGTAAGACCTATGAGTTTATTGTTGATAGGGGACGTCCTAAAAATCCCATGCGCCGTCACTACGCTACTCACTTTCCTTATCCGCTTGATGTGGAGCGGATGCAGGAGGCTGTCAAAAAGCTAGAGGGCACCCACGATTTCACAGGCTTTACAGCTTCTGGAACCAGTGTGGAGGATAAGGTTCGCACTATCACAGAAGCTAGTCTCAGGGTTGATGAGACAGGACAATTTTTGACCTTCACCTTTTCAGGAAATGGTTTCTTGTATAAACAGATTCGCAATATGGTGGGGACGCTTCTCAAAATCGGCAATAATCGTATGCCAGTAGAGCAGATTGACTTCATCTTGGAGAAGAAGGACAGGCAGCTTGCAGGTCCAACGGCCGCACCAAATGGCTTGTATTTAAAGGAGATTCGTTATGAAGAATAATCGTATTTTAGCACTTTCAGGAAATGATATTTTTAGTGGTGGTGGTTTGTCAGCTGATTTGGCTACCTATACCTTGAACGGCTTGCATGGCTTTGTAGCAGTGACTTGTTTGACAGCCTTGACGGAAAAAGTTTTTGAAGTCTTTCCAACTGACGATGCCATTTTTCAACATGAATTAAATAGCTTGAGAGATGTGGAGTTTGGGGGAATTAAAATCGGTCTTCTACCAACTGTTAGTGTGGCTGAGAAGGCTTTGGACTTTATCAAGCAGCGCCCAGGTGTGCCTGTGGTATTGGACCCTGTCTTGGTCTGCAAGGAAACGCACGATGTGGCTGTAAGTGAACTCTGCCAAGAGTTGATTCGCTTTTTCCCTCATGTCAGTGTGATTACGCCTAACCTCCCAGAAGCAGAATTATTGGCTGGTCAGGAAATCAAAACCTTGGAAGACATGAAGGATGCAGCACAGAAATTGCATGACTTAGGAGCGCCAGCAGTCATTATCAAGGGAGGCAATCGCCTTAGTCAGGACAAGGCTGTAGATGTCTTTTATGATGGACAAACCTTTACAGTCCTAGAAAATCCCATCATTCAAGGGCAAAATGCTGGCGCAGGTTGTACCTTTGCTTCTAGCATTGCCAGTCACCTAGTCAAAGGTGATGAACTTTTACCAGCAGTAGAAAGCTCTAAGGCTTTCGTTTATCGTGCTATTGCACAAGCAGATCAGTATGGAGTAAGACAATATGAAGCAAACCAAAACAACTAAAATCGCCCTTGTATCCCTCTTAACCGCCCTCTCTGTGGTTCTAGGCTATTTCTTAAAAATCCCAACACCGACAGGCATTCTAACTCTTTTAGATGCGGGTGTCTTCTTTACGGCCTTCTACTTTGGTAGTCGCGAAGGGGCTGTAGTCGGAGGACTAGCAGGTTTCTTGATTGACCTCTTATCAGGCTATCCTCAGTGGATGTTCTTTAGCTTGGTCAACCATGGATTGCAGGGATTTTTCGCAGGATTTAAAGGAAAAACTCAGTGGTTAGGCCTTATCTTAGCAACGATTGCCATGGTAGGGGGTTACGCCTTGGGTTCTACATTGATGAATGGCTGGGCTGCAGCCCTACCAGAAATTTTACCAAATTTCATGCAAAATATGGTAGGGATGATTGTAGGATTTATCCTTAGTCAAAGTATCAAGAAGATTAAGTAAAGAGGCTGAGTCAAAAGTCTTTCAAATAAGAAAAACGCATAGTATCAGGTGTTGAAATCTTGATACTATGCGTTTTGTTGTGGGAAGATTTTATAATCTTCGAAAATCTCTTCAAACTACGTCAGCTTCACCTTGCCGTACTCAAGTACAACCTGCGGCTAGTTTCCTAGTTTGCTCTTTGATTTTCATTGAGTATTAGATGAATATTAATCAAAATAAAGCAAGTCTTTGCTGGTGCTTGTAAAGAGGTCAAAGCCATCCTTGGTAACAACACCGCAGTCTTCGATACGGACACCGACTTTACCAGGGATATAGATACCTGGTTCAACAGAGAAGCACATGCCTTCTTCGATAACCATGTCGTTTCCTTCCATGATAGATGGGAATTCGTGGACATCCATACCGATACCGTGACCGAGACGGTGGTTGAAGTACTCGCCGTAACCAGCTTTTTCGATGACCTCACGGGCAGCGCGGTCCACTTCATGGGCAGTCACACCCGGCTTGATAAAGTCAAGAGCAGCCTGTTGGGCTTCGAGGGTCAAGTTGTAAATGTCTTTCTTGAATTGGTCAGGTTTGCCGACTGCGACTGTACGAGTCATATCTGACGCATAGCCGTTGACGAGGACACCCAGGTCAAAGAGGAGAAGAGCATCATTTTCAACCTTGTTAGCTGCTGGAATACCATGTGGATTTGCAGCATTATCACCAGTCAAGACCATAGTATCAAAGCTCATTTCATAACCTTCACGCTTCATAGCAAAGTCAATTTGAGCGATGATATCTGTCTCAGTCTTATCAAGAGAAATATTGTCAAAACCAACCTTAACAGCCTTATCAGCATAGAGACCTGCAACCATCATTTTTTGCACTTCATCAGCTGATTTGATGAGGCGCATGCGTTGGATACGGGGAGTGAGGTTTTCAAACTCAGCTGTTTCAAAAACTGTCTTCAGGCCATGGTATTTGGTCAAGATGAGATTGTCAAACTCAACAGCGACACGTTTGAAGTCAAGCTGTGAAAGAGCATGTTTCATTTTTTGCCATGGATTTTCAGAATCTACATAGCCCACAACTGGGAAGGAAACAGTACTAGTAGCACGCTCTACTTCAAGGGCTGGGACAAAGAGGAGGGGTTCCTGATCCGCTAGGATAAAAAGGAACATTTGGCGTTCATGGGGATCACTGTAAAAGCCAGTGAGGTAATTGATTGTGACGGGGTCAGATACGACAGCGACGTCTAGTTTTTCTGATTCAAGATATGTTACGATTTGTTGTAATTTAGACATATGCTACCTTCTTTCTACCCCTCTATTTTGGCAAAAAAAGTGAGAAAATGCAAGGGAGAAGGGTAAAAGAAAAGACAAAAAGAACTCCGACAAGATAACGGAGTTCTTTGATATGGTTTTCCTTTGTTTAAGAAAAGTCAGCCTTGCTTTTGACGTCGCTGTATTCTTCAGCGATTTCTTGGCTGAGAATGTCTTCATAGGCAGGGAGTTGGATGTCCTGACCATATTTCTTCTTGAGGGCGGTGGTGACTAGGCGATAAGCCAGATTGGCATTGCGAGAGAGGATAGGTCCGTGGAAGTAGGAACCAAAGACATTCTTATAATGAACCCCTTCGCCGACTTTTTCTTCGTTATTTCCATTTCCATAGACAACCTGTCCCAGTGGTTTTTGATCATCTGAGAGGAAGGTACGGCCCTGATGATTCTCAAATCCATAGTAGGTTTCATTGAAATCTTCATTATGAATCTTGATGTCACCGATAAAACGGTTATTGGTCTGGTTGAGGGTGTAGTGGCCCATGACCCCTAGTCCTTCGATGCGTCTCCCTGAAGCTTCAACATAATATTGCCCCAATAGTTGGAAACCACCGCAGATAGCGAGAACCACACCGTCGTTTTGGATGTAGTTGTCAATGCTCTCTTTTTTAGCAGGTAGGTCGTCTGCAATAATACTTTGTTCAAAGTCTTGACCGCCACCGAAAAAGGCGATGTCGTAGTGATTTTCATCAAAATCATCATGAAGTGAAACGATGTCAACCGTCACATGGGCTCCCAGTTTTTCAGCCACATACTTGAGCATGAGGATATTTCCATTGTCCCCGTAAGTATTCATGAGGTTTCCGTAGAGGTGGGCAATGTTGATCTGATAGGGGTAATTGCCAGCTTTTGAGGAAAGTGAAGTATAAACCATTAGTTCATCTCCTTTCTAACAATCTGACGACTAGCCAGCAGTTCGCGGAATTCCAGCATAGCAGTATAGGTAGCCAGAATATAAGCATGCTTGCAGTCTTGGTTCTCAATGGTCTTAAGAACTTGCTCCAGACTGCTTGTTTCAGTGATTTTATCAGCAGGATAGCCCGTCACTCGGAGACGACGTGCGATTTCAGAATGGCGAACACCGCCAGCGTTGATTTCAGGGATGTCCATCTCAGTGATTTGTTCAAAATCAGCATCCCAGATCCAGCTAGTATCAATTCCATCTGCATAGTTGGCATTTAGGAGGACAGATAGGCTAAATGGATAAGGAGCTAGTTTAATCATCTCGATAGCTTGGGTCGCACCGACTGGATTTTTAATCAAGACGAGGGTGCATTTCTTGTCACCGATATGGAAGGTTTCCTGGCGTCCAAAGACAGCACGGCTCTTATCAAATCCTTGCTTGATGAGTTGTGAATCTGCACCTAGGAAACGGGCGATGGCAACTGCAGCTAGGGCGTTGTAGATATTATAGAGTCCACCGATTTGGATACCATATTCTTGGCCGTCTATGACAAAGCGAGAGCGATTGTTGGTCAACTCAACTAGTTCTGTCAAGCGATAGTCGAGATCAGGACGTTTACATCCGCAGCCTTCACAGATATAGGCACCCAAGTTTGCATAGGTATTGTGCTCGTATTTGAGGATGCCTTGACAGTCAGGACAGAGAATCCCTTCGGTATTATAGTGAGCCAGCTGGGCTGGACCTTTCTCCAAGTCAAAACCAAAATACTGTACAGGATTTGGAATAGCTGGCTTGTAGAAAAGTGGACTGTCTCCATTAAGAAGAACAGTGGCAGTAGGCACCTTACGAATAGCATCCAAAATCATCTTGTAAGTTGTGTAAATCTCCCCATAGCGATCCATCTGGTCACGGAAGATATTCGTGATGACAAAAAGGCTTGGCTGGATATAGTCACAGATACGAGATAGACTGGCTTCGTCGATTTCTAGGACGGCAATGTTTTTTCCGGTTTTAGAAGATTTGGCAGTCAAGAAGGTCGTTGCGATCCCTGTAATCATGTTGGCACCGCTTGGGTTAGTCAGAACTTGACCATAAACCTCTTTTAAAATGCCGACAGTCAGGGCAGTTGTCAAGGTTTTTCCGTTGGTTCCAGTGACCACGACAATCTCGTAGTTCTTAGCTAGGTTTTGTAAAATATCTTTATCAAATTGAAGGGCAAGTTTTCCTGGGAGCGTACTTCCACGGCCAAGACGGCTTAAAATGAAGTGGGAAGAGCGCCCAGCTAGGAGTCCCAAAGTAGTTTTTAAGTTCATGTTTCTATTATATCATAAAAGAGGAGAAAGACAGATTTGATACTCAATGAAAATCAAAGAGCAAACTAGGAAGCTAGCCGTAGGCTGTACTTGAGTACGGCAAGGTGAAGCTGACGTGGTTTGAATTTGATTTTCGAAGAGTATGAGATTTCGCAGAAGTGAAAACAGCCCTCAGGGGGCTGTTCGATACGATTAAATCTCAACTTAAATCGCAAACAAGTCATTCAAGTTCTCAGCCAAGGTTGGGTGAGTGAAGATTTGTTTTGTGAAGTAAGTGTAAGGAATCTTGTTGTCCATAGCAACAGTGATGATGTTGATGATTTCTTGAGAACCTTCTGAGAAGATACTTGCTCCAAGAATTTCTTTTGTTTCAGTATTGACAACAGCTTTGAAAGCTCCGCGAAGGTCTCCATTTACGTGACCACGAGGCATTGCTGCAACAGGAATTTCCTTAACGGCGTATGGAAGTTTCAAATCAGCTGCTTGGCTTTCAGTCAAACCAACTTGTGAAAGTGCAGGTGTGATGAACATGGTGTTTGGTACATTGAGACGGTCTTCAAGAGTGTAGCTGCCATCTCCAGCAAGGTAGCTGTAAACAACACGGAAGTCATCAAGTGAAATGTAGGTAAATTGAAGGCCACCGTTGACATCTCCAACTGCAAAGACACCAGGAACGTTTGTTTGACAATGTTTATCTACTTTAATAGCACCACGTTCAGTTAGTTCAATATCTGTATTTTCAAGTTGAAGTGGTTCTACATTTGGTTTGCGTCCAGTTGCGTAAAGAAGGGCGTCGAAACGGTAAGTTTCATTTTCAGTTACGACAAGCACTTGGTCACCGTCATTTTTAATTTCAGTAGTACGGATATTTTGAAGCAATTCAATACCGTCTTCTTCCATGTATTGTTTAGCAAGAGCTGCGATGGAAGGTTCTGCACGAGGAAGGAAAGTATCCAAGGCATCTAGGACTGTAACCTTGCTTCCAAGTTTGTTGTAAAGGCCAGCAAATTCAAGACCGATATTTCCACCACCAAGGACTCCAAGGTTTTCAGGCAATTTGTCCAAGTTTTGGATACCTGTTGAGTCAAAGACGTTTTTGCTTGTAGCAAGTCCAGGGATTGGCAAGACGTTTGAAACAGCACCAGTGTTGATGACGATTGTTTCAGCAGTCAGTTCTTTCTTTTCATCACCAGCTTGGATTTCGATGACTTTATTTGAAAGGAAGTGAGCTTCCGCATCAAAAATATCTACGCCTGTACCAGCAACAGTAGCATAGTTTTTACCGTTGAGGCGACCAGTGATAGTGTTTTTGGTAGCAATGACTTCTTCAAAAGACAAGTCTTTTTCAGCAGCAACTAGCAAGGTTTTAGTTGGGATACAACCAATGTTGATACAAGTTCCACCGTACATAGCTTTGCTACGTTCAACGAGGGCAACTTTTTTACCAGCTGAAGCCAATTTACCTGCTAGTGTTTTACCAGCTTTACCAAATCCGATAACGATTAAATCATAAGTTAACATTTAGAGTTCCTCCTATTCGAATTTCATTCTAGCACAAGAAAAAAACTTTTGCACAATTCTGCTACGCTTTAAAAAAGTTTATGAAATAGTGGAAATTATAGCCTTACTTTCTCAGAAAAATCGTTTACATGACTTTATCGATGGATTGGGCTATCTTTTGCTTCTCTCTTGTGTTATACTAGATAGGTTGCAAAGAAAACACTACTTTTCTTTTGTGGAAAAGAAGCAACACGATTTTATATCCAGTATATGAAAATACGTCATAAAAAGAAAAGTATAAACTAAGTCCTATAGGGTGGCTTCGCACCACCTTTAGAAAGAAGAATAACGTGAAATTTAATGAATTAAACTTGTCTGCTGATTTGCTAGCAGAGATTGAAAAAGCTGGTTTTGTAGAAGCCAGTCCGATCCAAGAACAAACTATTCCCTTGGCTCTTGAAGGTAAGGACGTTATCGGTCAAGCTCAGACTGGTACAGGAAAAACTGCAGCCTTTGGCTTGCCTACCCTTGAAAAAATCCGTACAGAAGAAGCGACCATCCAAGCTTTGGTTATCGCTCCAACACGTGAACTTGCTGTCCAAAGTCAAGAAGAACTCTTCCGCTTTGGCCGTAGCAAGGGAGTGAAAGTTCGCTCAGTTTACGGTGGTTCCAGCATTGAAAAACAAATCAAAGCTCTTAAATCTGGTGCCCATATCGTGGTGGGAACTCCAGGTCGCCTCTTGGACTTGATTAAACGCAAGGCCTTGAAATTACAAGATATTGAAACTCTCATCCTTGACGAAGCAGATGAAATGCTCAACATGGGCTTCCTTGAAGATATCGAAGCGATCATTTCTCGTGTCCCTGAAAACCGTCAAACCCTACTCTTCTCAGCAACTATGCCAGATGCCATCAAGCGTATCGGTGTTCAGTTTATGAAAGAACCTGAGCATGTGAAGATTGCTGCCAAGGAATTGACAACAGAATTGGTTGACCAATACTATATCCGAGTTAAAGAACAAGAAAAATTTGATACCATGACCCGTCTCATGGACGTGGAACAACCAGAACTTGCTATCGTATTTGGTCGTACAAAACGCCGTGTAGATGAATTGACTCGTGGTCTGAAAATCCGTGGCTTCCGTGCAGAAGGAATTCATGGAGACCTAGACCAAAACAAACGTCTTCGTGTCCTTCGTGACTTTAAAAATGGCAATCTTGATGTTTTGGTTGCGACAGACGTTGCAGCGCGTGGGTTGGATATTTCAGGTGTGACCCATGTCTACAACTACGATATTCCACAAGATCCTGAAAGTTATGTTCACCGTATCGGGCGTACAGGTCGTGCTGGTAAATCAGGTCAGTCTATTACCTTCGTTTCACCTAATGAAATGGGTTACCTCCAAATCATCGAGAACTTGACAAAGAAACGCATGAAAGGTCTCAAACCTGCAAGTGCAGAAGAAGCCTTCCAAGCTAAAAAGCAAGTAGCTCTTAAGAAAATCGAACGTGATTTTGCTAATGAGGAGATTCGTAGCAACTTTGAGAAGTTTGGCAAGGATGCTCGTCAATTGGCCTCAGAATTCAGTCCTGAAGAATTGGCCATGTATATCTTGAGTCTGACTGTTCAAGACCCAGATAGTCTTCCTGAAGTGGAGATTGCACGTGAAAAACCACTGCCATTTAAACCATCAGGTAATGGCTTCGGTGGTAAAGCTAAGGGAGGTCGTCGTGGAGATGACCGTCGTGATAATCGCCGTGGAGACAACCGTCGTGGTCGTCGTGATGATTTCAAAAAAGGAAGTCGTGGAAATGATCGTTATGATAAGGAAAAACGTTATCGTAAGGATAATAAAAAACCACGCACTACTTCAAGCGAAAAGAAAACAGGCTTTGTTATTCGTAACAAGGGCGATAAATAAGAAAAAGCGGTTCAAAATGAATCGCTTTTTTATATAAGGAGACCGAATGGAAAAAGAAAGATAAATAAAATAGATATATTATATTCTTGTAATATTATAATACACAAAAAAAGGGAGCTTGTCAATAGAAAAGAAGCGATTTAATTAAAAATATTCTTGTTTTTCAAATTGCAATTAAATAAGCAATTTTCAGATAATAATTGAAAATTTAAGCTGTTTATGTTATAATGATAGCGATTAAATTCGAGGTGAAAAATGGCACATTTATTAGAAAAAACAAGAAAAATTACTTCTATCCTGAAGCGCTCAGAGGAGCAGTTGCAGGAAGAACTTCCATACAATGCGATTACCCGTCAATTGGCAGATATTATTGACTGTAACGCCTGTATCGTCAATAGCAAGGGACGTCTCCTTGGTTATTTTATGCGTTACAAAACCAATACAGATCGTGTAGAGCAATTCTTCCAAACTAAGATTTTCCCAGATGACTACATTCAAGGTGCGAACATGATTTACGATACAGAAGCCAATCTGACAGTTGATCATGATTTGAGTATTTTCCCTGTAGAGAGTCGTTCGGATTTTCCAGATGGCTTGACGACCATTGCACCGATTCATGTATCAGGGATTCGCCTTGGTTCTTTGATTATTTGGCGCAATGATAAAAAATTCGAAGATGAGGACTTGATCCTTGTTGAGATTGCCAGTACCGTTGTTGGGATTCAGCTTCTTAACTTCCAACGAGAAGAAGATGAGAAAAATATCCGTCGCCGTACTGCTGTCACCATGGCGGTTAACACTCTTTCTTATTCCGAACTTCGTGCTGTTTCAGCAATTTTAGGGGAATTAAATGGAAATGAAGGGCAGTTGACTGCGTCTGTGATTGCAGACCGTATCGGAATCACCCGTTCTGTGATTGTTAATGCCCTTCGTAAACTTGAGTCTGCGGGGATTATTGAAAGTCGCTCACTTGGAATGAAAGGGACCTACCTTAAGGTCTTGATTTCAGATATTTTTGAAGAAGTGAAGAAAAGAGATTACTAATGGCAAAGGCTTTAATTTCGATTGATTATACAGAAGATTTTGTTGCTGATAGTGGAAAATTGACAGCAGGCGCTCCAGCTCAGGCGATTTCGGATGCCATCAGCAAGGTGACTCGATTAGCTTTTGAACGAGGAGATTACATCTTCTTTACAATAGATGCTCACGAAGAAAACGATTGTTTCCATCCAGAAAGCAAACTATTTCCTCCTCACAATTTGATTGGGACTAGTGGACGGAATTTATACGGAGATTTGGGGACCTTTTATCAAGAGCATGGTTCAGACAGTCGTGTCTTTTGGATGGATAAACGCCATTACTCAGCTTTTTCGGGAACTGACCTGGATATCCGTTTGAGAGAGCGTCGAGTGTCTACCGTTATCTTAACAGGAGTCTTGACGGATATCTGTGTCCTGCACACAGCTATAGATGCCTATAATCTAGGATATGACATTGAGATTGTTAAACCAGCTGTTGCTTCCATCTGGCCTGAAAATCACCAATTTGCCCTAGGGCATTTCAAAAATACACTTGGAGCTAAGTTAGTAGATGAAAATCTAAATGAAATTTCTGAGTAATTTGGTTGGTGAAATGAAAAAAATTGAAAAAAAGTGTTGACAAGGATCCCAAAAGTTGATATACTAGTAAAGTAATCGACGCGGGGATGGCGGAATTGGCAGACGCGCAGGACTAAGGATCCTGTGACCGCTTTAGGTCGTGAGGGTTCAAGTCCCTCTCTCCGCATAGGATAAGAGTTAGCTTAGGCTAGCTCTTTTGTTTTCATATAATTCAAGTAGAGTAAAAAATTTTTGCTCTTTTTTTGTATTTCATAAACATTTCATATTTGAATTTTATAATAGTCTTACAAATATGGAGGTGACGAATGAATCCAATCCAAAGAGCTTGGGCTTATGTCAGCAGAAAACGACTGAGAAGTTTTATTTTATTTCTGATTTTGTTTGTCCTATTGGCTGGAATTTCAGCCTGTTTGACTCTGATGAAGTCCAACAAAACAGTTGAAACCAATCTTTACAAATCACTCAACACATCTTTTTCTATTAAGAAGATAGAAAATGGTCAGACATTCAAGTTGTCAGACTTAGCATCCGTAAGCAAGATTAAGGGACTGGAAAATGTTTCTCCTGAACTCGAGACGGTCGCAAAACTAAAAGACAAGGAAGCAGTGAGTGGCGAGCAGAGCGTTGAACGTGATGATTTGTCAGCTGCGGATAAGAATTTGGTTAGCTTAACGGCTCTTGAAGATTCATCTAAGGATGTTACCTTTACCAGCTCGGCTTTTAATCTAAAAGAAGGACGACACCTTGAAAAAGGAGATTCCAAGAAAATCATCATCCACGAAGAGTTGGCTAAGAAGAACGGTCTTTCGCTTCATGACAAGATTGCCTTAGATGCTGGTCAGTCAGAAGCTGGTAAAGGACAAACTGTCGAGTTTGAAATCGTCGGAATCTTCTCTGGTAAAAAACAAGAGAAATTTACAGGTTTGTCTTCTGACTTCAGTGAAAACCAAGTCTTTACAGACTATGAAAGTAGCCAAACCCTTTTGGGCAATACTGAATCTCAAGTTAGTGCAGCGCGCTTCTATGTAGAAAATCCTAAGGAAATGGACGGACTCATGAAGCAGGTAGAAAACTTGGACTTGGAAAATCAAGGCTATCAAGTCGAAAAGGAAAGCAAGGCTTTTGAACAAATCAAAGATTCAGTTGCTACTTTCCAAACATTTCTGACCATCTTCCTTTATGGGATGTTGATAGCAGGAGCTGGAGCCTTAATTTTGGTCTTGTCTCTCTGGTTGAGAGAACGGGTCTACGAAGTGGGAATTTTACTGGCACTTGGAAAAGGCAAGAGCTCAATCTTTCTACAGTTCTGTTTAGAGGTAGTTTTGGTATCTCTCGGTGCTTTGCTTCCAGCATTTGCTGCAGGAAACGCAATCACAACTTACCTACTCCAAACTCTACTAGCAAGTGGAGATCAGGCAAGCTTACAAGATACACTAGCCAAAGCAAGCAGTCTATCAACCAGCATCCTATCTTTTGCAGAATCCTATGTTTTTCTAGTTCTGCTTAGTTGCTTATCTGTAGCCCTTTGTTTCCTATTCTTATTTAGCAAATCACCGAAAGAAATTTTATCATCTATTAGTTAAGAAGGAGAAATCATGACTTTATTACAATTACAAGACCTTACCTACCGTTATAAGAACACTGCTGAAGCAGTCCTATATCAGATCAATTATAATTTTGAACCCGGAAAATTTTACAGTATTATTGGTGAGTCAGGAGCAGGAAAATCCACACTCTTGTCCCTACTTGCTGGTCTAGATAGTCCTGTTGAAGGTTCTATCCTTTTTCAAGGAGAGGATATTCGTAAGAAGGGCTATTCTTACCATCGCATGCACCATATTTCCCTGGTCTTTCAAAATTATAACTTGATAGATTATCTTTCTCCACTGGAAAATATCCGCTTGGTCAATAAAAAGGCAAGCAAGGATACACTGCTTGAGCTTGGTTTGGATGAAAGTCAGATCAAGCGGAATGTTCTCCAGTTATCAGGTGGTCAACAGCAACGTGTTGCTATTGCTCGTAGTTTGGTCTCAGAAGCTCCAGTTATCTTAGCTGATGAGCCAACGGGAAATCTGGACCCTAAAACTGCTGGAGATATTGTCGAACTGCTCAAATCACTTGCCCAGAAAACAGGTAAATGTGTGATTGTCGTCACCCACAGCAAAGAAGTGGCACAAGCGTCAGATATTACACTTGAGTTGAAAGATAAGAAACTGACTGAAACTCGCAATACTACGAAATAATACGAGCTTTTTCTGTTATACTCTTTGAAAATCAAATTCAAACCACGTCAGCGTCGCCTTACCGTAGATATATGGTTACTGACTTCGTCAGTTTTATCTACAAACCTCAAAGCAGTGCTTTGAGCAACCTACGGCTAGTTTCCTAGTTTGCTTTTTGATTTTCATTGAGTATTAGAACTATAAAATAGAACAACATCTAGAAAGGGAACCTATGTTACACAACGCATTTGCCTATGTTACAAGGAAGTTTTTCAAATCGATCGTCATCTTCCTGATTATTCTCCTCATGGCGAGCTTGAGTTTGGTCGGCTTGTCGATCAAGGGAGCTACTGCCAAAGCTTCTCAGGAGACCTTTAAAAATATCACCAACAGCTTCTCCATGCAAATCAATCGTCGCGTCAATCAAGGAACGCCACGTGGTGCTGGGAATATCAAGGGTGAAGATATCAAAAAAATCACCGAAAACAAGGCCATTGAGTCTTATGTGAAACGCATCAACGCTATCGGAGATTTGACTGGCTATGAACTTATCGAAACGCCAGAAACCAAGAAAAATCTGACACCTGACCGTGCCAAACATTTTGGAAGTAGCTTGATGATTACAGGTGTCAATGACTCCTCTAAAGAAGACAAGTTTGTCTCTGGTTCTTATAAGTTAGTCGAAGGTGAGCACCTAACAAACGACGACAAGGACAAGATCCTCCTGCACAAGGACTTGGCAGCCAAACACGGCTGGAAAGTAGGGGACAAGGTCAAACTAGACTCTAATATCTACGATGCAGACAATGAAAAAGGTGCCAAGGAAACAGTCGAAGTGACAATCAAGGGACTCTTTGATGGTCACAATAAGTCGGCAGTAACCTACTCACAAGAACTCTACGAAAATACAGCCATCACAGACATCCATACGGCTGCTAAACTTTATGGATACACAGAAGACACAGCTATTTATGGGGACGCAACCTTCTTTGTAACAGCGGACAAAAACTTGGATGATGTCATGAAAGAATTGAATGGCATCAGTGGTATTAACTGGAAGAGCTATACACTGGTGAAGAGCTCCTCAAACTACCCAGCTCTTGAGCAATCCATCTCTGGTATGTACAAGATGGCCAACCTCCTCTTCTGGGGTAGCTTGAGTTTCTCAGTTCTTCTCCTTGCCCTCTTGCTCAGCCTTTGGATCAATGCCCGTCGCAAGGAAGTGGGAATTCTCCTCTCTATTGGTCTCAAGCAGGCAAGTATCTTGGGTCAATTCATAACTGAATCCATTTTGATAGCCATCCCTGCTCTCGTTTCTGCTTACTTCCTAGCCAACTACACAGCGCGTGCCATCGGAAATACTGTCCTTGTCAATGTGACTTCAGGTGTTGCCAAACAGGCTAGCAAGGCGGCTCAAGCCTCTAACCTTGGTGGTGGTGCAGAAGTAGATGGCTTTAGCAAGACCTTGTCGAGCCTAGATATTTCTATTCAGACAGCAGACTTTATCATCGTCTTTGTCCTTGCCTTGGTTCTAGTGGTTCTCGTTATGGCGCTTGCTTCAAGCAATCTCCTTAGAAAACAACCAAAAGAACTCTTGCTGGATAGCGAATAAGTTTGAAAAAATTAGTCTAAAATAGAGACTACATCTTATTTTTCTATACAAGAATGGTGGATAGAGAATGGATATTTAACAATACAAAATAGAGCCGAAAGCAGTGGTGAAAATCATTGCTTTCAGTCGCTTTCTTTGTACTTTAGTGTTTAAATATGATATACTAAAATCGTGGAATTCAGTGGAAGAACAATTTACAATTTCTATATTCAAATATGCATAAAAAATTATCCATGATTTGTTTTTTTAAATAAATAGAAAACTTGTAGATACCTATCCAGACTGCAAAGGTAGACGGGCCTGCTGTGGCTGAGTTTGCTTTTTTTAAAATATAAAATAGTGAGGAAAACAATGAGACAAACAAATGTTAGAGGGACATTATCCCTACGTGGCTTTAGAAAATTAAGAACTGGTGCAATTGTTGCGACAGGTGTGATTTTATTGGGGCTAGGATTTTTAGCTCAAACTGTTTCAGCTAATGAACAAGATGGTGTTTGGGTAGCCAGAACAGTTGCAGAAGTAAAAGCTGATATTCAAAATATAGACAATTTATCACACTATACAATTAAGTGGGGAGATACACTGAGTGCTATTAGTGGAGCAACGGGGCTATCTGTTGATAGTTTGGTTGAGATAAATCGTATTGCCAATAGAGATTTGATTTTTGCCAATAATAAATTGTATTTTAGCGAAGAAGCTTTTCTAAAAGATGGAAATACAGAAGTCAAAAGACAGCGAGTGTCGATTGACAATTCTGGTAGCTGTCAAAGTTATGAAATTGAAACAAAGACAGATATTGTGACTGGAGAGCAAAGGACTACTGTTAAACAAACGACACCAGTAGTTGTGGAAACACCAGCAGTATCGGTAGCGAAAGCTGAAGAGTCGGTATCGCCAGCACCAAAAGTGGAAGAACCAGCGACTTCAGCACCAAAAGCAGAAGAGCCAGTGGCAACAACGCCAAAAGTGGAAGAACCAGCGACTTCAGCACCAAAAGCAGAACAACCAGTAGTAACTGAGCCAAAAACAGAAGAGCCAGTGGCAACAACGCCAAAAGTGGAAGAACCAGTGACCCCAGCGCCAAAAGTGGAAGAACCAGCGACTCCAGCACTAAAAGTGGAGGAGCCAGCGACTCCAGCGCCAAAAGTGGAGGAACCAGCGACTCCGGCACCGAAAGTGGAAGAACCAGCGACCCCAGCACCGAAAGCAGAGGAGTCAGCGTCTCCAGCACCGAAAGTGGAAGAACCAGCGACCCCAGCGCCAAAAGCAGAAGAACCAGCGTCTACCACGCCAAAAGTGGAGGAGCCAGCTACACCGGCACCGAAAGAAGAGAAACCAGCAACACCAGCGCCAAAAGCGGAAGAGCCAGCAACACCAGCGCCAAAAGTTGAAGAGCCATCGACACCGGCACCGAAAGAAGAGACTCCAGCAACACCAGCGCCAAAAGCGGAAGAGCCATCGACACCGGCACCGAAAGAAGAGACTCCAGCAACACCAGCGCCAAAAGTTGAAGAGCCAGCAACACCAGCGCCAAAAGCGGAAGAACCAGCGACACCAGAACCGAAAACTGAAGAAGAAAAGTTATTAGAGGAAACTAAACAGGATAGCATAAGAGAAAATATTGACGCAGTTGTTAATATTAAATTAGCGGAAATTGAAAAGATTGAAAACTCAGATGAAAAAGAAAAATTAAAAGCAAAATTATATGAGTTAAGAAAGAATGCAGTAGATGACATTAAAAATGCTAAAGATGAAGAAGAGGCATTAATACTTACAGAAAAACATCAAAATATAATTAATTCTCTTGAAATATCTGGTGAAAAATATACAAAACCAAATTTTGATAAGGATAATTTATCAAATGGACGTAATGATGGAACTACGATTGAAGGTGGTAGTACAGCAATAGGACATGGTTCAGGAGAAGCACCTTCAGGAGCAGCGCAACCAGCCTCAGCAGAAGGGACAGATAACTCATCAGCACCAACAGCCCAACCACAACCAGAAACAACATCATCAGGAACTTCAAGTTTTAGAAATGCCCCATCAGTTCAAGCAAGAGCAAGAAGAGTAGCACGTTCAACATCAGAACCAGATGGAACCGTAAATATTAGTTATAACTTCGCTGGAATGCCGGATATTCATGGTTTCCTATCTGACCCAGGAGAAGATAACACTGTCATGATTCCTGCTGGAACGAGTGAAGAACAGGCAAAAGAATTAGTAAAAGAAAAAATTCAAGCCAAGATAAAAGATCTAGCTACTAGAGGGTATCATGTGAAAAATGACATTATTTTTGAGCAAGATACTACTGTAAAAAATTATAACTACGTCGTCACATTCACTAAGGAGGCTACAGGAACTTCAGGTTTCAGAATGGCTCCAGCAGTTCAACCACGCGCTAGCAGAAATCGTAGAAGTCTAGAACAGCCAGCTCCTCAAAAGGTCAAAGTAAATGTATTTTATAACTTTGATAAAATGAAAGATATTGCAGGTTTCTTAGGAGATATCAATGGAACTTCTCTTGATATCGCGGAAGGTTCAACAAATGAACAGGTGAAAGCAGCAGCAAAGAGTCAAGTTGAAGCTAAGAAAGAAGAGTTGAGAAAACGTGGCTATACTTTCAAAGAGGACTATATCTATCAAGCTAATGGGAAAGATTATAACTACGTTGTAACATTTTCAAAAGCAACCAAATAACGTTCATTCCACAGGGAGTGAAATGTGAGCAGAGAGAGCGATAGGCTCTCTTTGTTTTATCTAGTAGCAAGTTTCTTAAAGACAAAAGGCCAATAAGAGACTATAATAAATAGAGCAGGTATTTATTCTAAGAAAAATAAAAAATAGAGAGCAGTTAAAGTATGAAAATTTTAATTGTAGAAGATGAAGAGATGATCCGTGAGGGGATCAGTGACTATTTGACAGATTGTGGTTATGAAACCATTGAGGCTGCAGATGGGCAAGAAGCTTTAGAAAAATTTTCCAGCTATCAAGTAGCCTTGGTTTTACTGGATATCCAGATGCCCAAGCTCAATGGTCTGGAAGTTCTAGCTGAGATTCGTAAAACCAGTCAGGTTCCTGTTTTGATGTTGACTGCATTTCAGGATGAGGAATACAAGATGAGTGCCTTTGCCTCTTTGGCAGATGGCTATCTGGAAAAACCTTTCTCCCTCTCCCTCTTAAAAGTGAGGGTGGACGCGATTTTCAAGCGCTACTACGATACAGGACGAGTCTTCTCCTATAAGGATGCCAAGGTGGACTTTGAAAGCTACAGTGCAAGCCTCGCAGGTGAGGAAGTAGCCATCAATGCTAAAGAGTTGGAAATTCTGGACTATCTGGTGAAAAATGAAGGACGGGCCTTGACTCGGTCTCAGATAATCGATGCCGTCTGGAAAGCGACAGATGAGGTTCCCTTTGACCGTGTCATTGATGTCTATATCAAGGAACTGCGGAAAAAGTTAGACTTGGACTGCATCCTCACTGTGCGTAATGTTGGTTATAAATTGGAGCGAAAATGAAACGAACAGGTTTATTTACAAAGATATTTATCTATACCTTCTCGATTTTTAGTGTTCTGGTTATTTGCCTTCATTTAGCTATTTATTTTCTTTTTCCTTCGACTTATCTGAGCCACCGTCAGGAAACCATTGGTCAGAAGGCAACAGCCATTGCCCAGTCCCTAGAAGGTAAGGATAGGCAGAGTATCGAGCAAGTGTTAGACTTGTATTCCCAGACTAGTGATATCAAGGGGGCCGTTAAGGGAGAGATGACCGAGGACAAGTTAGAAGTCAAGGACAGTCTTCCTCTGGACACGGACCGTCAAACCACTTCGCTCTTTATTGAGGAGCGTGAGGTGACAACGCAGGACGGTGGTACTATGACTCTCCAGTTTCTAGTTTCCATGGATTTGCAAAAGGAAGCAGAGCAAATCAGTCTCCAATTTCTCCCCTATACCTTGCTGGCATCCTTTCTGATTTCCCTCTTGGTGGCCTATATCTATGCTCGGACCATTGTTGCTCCAATATTAGAAATCAAGCGAGTGACCCGTCGGATGATGGATCTGGATGCTCAAGTACGTTTGCGCGTGGATTCTAAGGATGAGATTGGTGATCTCAAGGAACAAATCAATAGCCTCTACCAGCATCTTTTGACTGTCATTGCGGACTTGCATGACAAGAATGAAGCCATTCTCCAGCTGGAAAAGATGAAGGTCGAATTCCTACGAGGGGCTTCTCATGAATTGAAAACACCGCTGGCTAGTTTGAAAATCCTGATTGAAAACATGAAAGAAAATGTCGGTCGTTATAAGGATAGAGATCACTATCTGGGAGTTGCCTTGGGGATTGTGGATGAGCTCAATCACCACGTTCTCCAGATACTTTCCCTCTCGTCTGTGCAGGAATTGCGAGATGATAGGGAACAAATTGACCTACACCAGATGACGCAAACTCTAGTCAAGGATTATGCCTTGCTCGCCAAGGAAAGAGAACTCCAGATAGACAATAGTTTAACCAATCAGCAAGCTTATCTAAACCCATCGGTTATGAAGTTGATTCTTTCTAACCTCATTAGCAATGCTATCAAGCACTCTATTCCAGGTGGCTTAGTTCGCATTGGAGAAAGAGAAGGGGAATTTTTTATAGAAAATAGCTGTAGTCCAGAAGAACAAGAAAAACTAGCCCAGTCTTTTTCTGACAATGCTAGTCGCAAGGCCAAGGGGTCTGGGATGGGACTCTTTGTGGTTAAGAGTCTATTGGAACATGAAAAATTAGCTTATCGTTTTAAAATGCAAGAGAATCGTTTAATCTTCTTTATAGCTTTTCCAAAAGTCGTCCAAGACTAGGGATAGAAAGGGTTTACATAGATGAAGCTAGAAGAAATTCAATCGAAACTGCGAGAAAAACTAGATTTTTTTGTCAAAAAGTGATAAAATGAACAATGTAAATGGGATGACCCATAAAAATATACAGGAGGCCTGATAAAATGGCAATCGTTTCAGCAGAAAAATTTGTCCAAGCAGCTCGTGACAACGGTTATGCAGTTGGTGGATTTAACACAAACAACCTTGAGTGGACTCAAGCTATCTTGCGCGCAGCAGAAGCTAAAAAAGCTCCAGTTTTGATCCAAACTTCAATGGGTGCTGCTAAATACATGGGTGGTTACAAAGTTGCTCGCAACTTGATCGCTAACCTTGTTGAATCAATGGGTATCACTGTACCAGTAGCTATCCACCTTGACCACGGTCACTACGAAGATGCACTTGAGTGTATCCGAGTTGGTTATACTTCAGTTATGTTTGATGGTTCACACCTTCCAGTTGAAGAAAACCTTGAAAAAGCTCGTAAAGTTGTAGAATTTGCTCATGCAAATGGTGTATCAGTAGAAGCTGAAGTTGGTACTATCGGTGGTGAAGAAGACGGAATCATCGGTGATGGTGAATTGGCTCCAATCGAAGACGCTAAAGCAATGGTTGAAACTGGTATCGACTTCTTGGCAGCTGGTATCGGTAACATCCACGGTCCTTACCCAGAAAACTGGAAAGGTCTTCACCTTGATCACTTGCAAAAATTGACTGAAGCTGTTCCAGGATTCCCAATCGTATTGCACGGTGGTTCAGGTATTCCTGATGAGCAAATCCAAGCAGCTATCAAACTTGGTGTTGCGAAAGTTAACGTTAACACAGAATGCCAAATCGCATTCGCTAACGCAACTCGTAAATTTGCTCGTGACTACGAAGCAAACGAAGCAGAATACGACAAGAAAAAACTCTTCGACCCACGTAAATTCTTGGCTGATGGTGTAAAAGCTATCCAAGCATCAGTTGAAGAACGTATCGACGTATTCGGTTCAGAAGGTAAAGCATAATCTAGCTGAATAATACAGAGAAGACCTGCCCATTGGGTGGGTTTTTTGGTGTTTTAAGGAAACTATTAAACCAGAATATTGAATTAAAAATACCACTTTAAGAGAAAAAATTCAATTCCATAAACTTTAGGCAAACGCTTGCATTCTAGTTTTTATTGGACTATAATAGGTTGGTATAAAGCCTTCTGTAGCAATAAAATGTAGAAGGTGTAGAAAGTAAGGATTTAGAATATTTGTAGTCAAAAATACAATGTTGCTATTCCTTGCGATAGGGAGATAGATATGGCAATGATAGAAGTGGAACATCTTCAGAAAAATTTTGTGAAGACTGTTAAGGAACCGGGCTTGAAGGGGGCATTACGTTCCTTTATTCATCCTGAAAAGCAGACTTTTGAAGCCGTCAAGGATTTAACATTTGAAGTACCAAAAGGCCAGATTTTAGGTTTTATCGGGGCAAATGGTGCTGGGAAGTCAACCACCATCAAAATGCTGACAGGGATTTTAAAACCGACATCTGGTTTTTGTCGGATTAACGGCAAGATTCCCCAGGACAATCGTCAAGATTATGTCAAAGATATTGGCGTCGTTTTCGGACAACGCACCCAGCTATGGTGGGATTTGGCTCTGCAAGAGACCTACACGGTTTTAAAGGAGATTTACGATGTGCCAGATTCGCTCTTCCATAAGCGCATGGATTTTTTGAATGAAGTCTTGGATTTGAAGGACTTTATCAAGGACCCCGTGCGAACTCTTTCACTGGGACAGCGCATGCGGGCGGACATTGCAGCTTCCTTGCTTCACAATCCCAAGGTTCTCTTTTTAGATGAGCCGACCATTGGTTTGGACGTTTCGGTCAAGGATAACATTCGTCGGGCTATTACCCAGATCAATCAGGAGGAAGAAACCACCATTCTCTTGACCACTCATGACTTGAGCGACATTGAGCAACTTTGTGATCGGATTTTTATGATTGACAAGGGGCAGGAAATTTTTGATGGAACGGTGAGCCAACTCAAGGAAACCTTTGGCAAGATGAAGACGCTCTCCTTTGAACTGCTACCAGATCAAAGTCATCTCGTCTCTCACTATGAAGGATTGCCTGATATGACCGTTGATAGACAGGGGAATAGCCTCAACATTGAATTCGATAGTTCTCGCTACCAATCGGCTGATATTATTAAGCAAACCCTGTCTGATTTTGAAATCTGCGATTTGAAGATGGTGGATACGGATATCGAGGATATTATCCGTCGCTTCTATCGAAAGGAGCTCTAAGATGGTCAAATTGTGGAGACGTTATAAACCCTTTATCAATGCAGGTGTTCAGGAGTTGATTACCTATCGAGTCAACTTTATTCTTTATCGGATCGGCGATGTCATGGGTGCTTTTGTGGCTTTTTATCTTTGGAAGGCTGTCTTTGATTCATCGCAGGAGTCCTTGATTCAGGGCTTTAGTATGGCAGATATCACCCTCTACATCATCATGAGTTTTGTGACAAATCTTCTGACTAGGTCAGATTCGTCCTTTATGATTGGAGAGGAGGTCAAGGATGGTTCCATTATCATGCGTTTGTTGCGACCAGTGCATTTTGCGGCCTCTTATCTCTTTACTGAGCTTGGGTCCAAGTGGTTGATTTTTATCTCTGTTGGCCTTCCATTTTTAAGTGTCATTGTTTTGATGAAAATCGTATCTGGGCAAGGGATTGTAGAAGTGTTGGGTTTAACTGTCCTTTATCTCTTTAGTCTAACGCTAGCTTATCTGATTAACTTTTTCTTTAATATCTGCTTTGGATTTTCTGCCTTTGTGTTTAAAAATCTTTGGGGTTCCAACCTACTTAAGACTTCCATAGTGGTTTTTATGTCTGGAAGTTTGATTCCCTTGGCTTTCTTTCCAAAGGTTGTTTCAGATATTCTGTCCTTCTTGCCTTTTTCATCCTTGATTTATACTCCGGTCATGATCATTGTTGGGAAATACGATGCCAGTCAGATGATTCAGGCGCTCGCTTTGCAGTTTTTCTGGCTCTTAGTGATGGTGGGCTTGTCTCAGTTGATTTGGAAACGAGTCCAGTCCTTTATCACCATTCAAGGAGGGTAGTATGAAAAAATATCAACGCATGCATCTGATTTTTATCAGACAATACATCAAGCAAATCATGGAATACAAGGTGGATTTTGTGGTTGGAGTCCTGGGAGTATTTCTGACTCAAGGCTTGAACCTCTTGTTTCTCAATGTCATCTTTCAACACATTCCATCCCTGGAAGGTTGGACTTTTCAAGAAATTGCCTTTATCTATGGCTTTTCCTTGATTCCCAAGGGACTGGACCATCTCTTTTTTGACAATCTCTGGGCACTAGGGCAACGCCTAGTCCGAAAAGGGGAGTTTGACAAGTATCTGACTCGTCCTATCAATCCTCTCTTTCACATCTTGGTTGAGACCTTTCAGATTGATGCCTTGGGTGAACTCTTAGTCGGTGGTATTTTATTGGGAACAACAGTGACTAGCATTGATTGGACTCTTCCAAAATTCCTGCTTTTCCTAGTTTGTATTCCTTTTGCGACCTTGATTTATACTTCTTTAAAAATTGCGACAGCTAGTATCGCTTTTTGGACCAAACAGTCAGGCGCCATGATTTACATTTTCTATATGTTTAATGATTTTGCCAAGTATCCCATTTCCATTTACAATTCATTTCTTCGTTGGTTGATTAGCTTTATCGTACCTTTTGCCTTTACGGCCTACTATCCTGCTAGCTATTTCTTGCAGGACAAGGATGTAATCTTTAACATCGGAGGTTTGATTTTGATTTCCCTTGTCTTTTTTGGTGTTTCCCTTAAACTCTGGGACAGGGGCTTGGATTCTTATGAAAGCGCTGGGTCCTAAGATGAAGAAACTCAAAGCCTTGTCTCAGGACAGGCTTTTTCTAATAGAGATGAAAATTCCTTGATATCTATTCTCAGAGTGATATACTGTAAGTGTAATAGCCGATTTAGCTCATACTCTTCGAAAATCTCTTCAAACCACGTCAACGTCGCCTTGCCGTTTATATGTGACTGACTTCGTCAGTCTTATCTACAACCTCAAAACAGTGTTTTGAGCAGCCTGCGGCTAGTTTGCTTTTTGATTTTCATTGAGTATCAGTTGGAAGAGCAAGGCACTCGTAAAGCCTAGGTTATAGGTAGATAAACGACTGAGGATTTGAAAAAAATAGATATGTAGAAAATAACCGTTAAGTCTTATTCTTAGCGGTTATTTATATTCTTTAATGGTGTTGATATTGCACCAATGGTTTCTGTCTTTGTTATTTTGGTAGTGGTTTAATTTGATTGCTACTATTTTTGATGGTGTGAATGTTGTGATAATGTACCCTAGCTAACTACGAAAGTTTTTGACTCTATATTTTTAATGTGTGTTAAAAAATAAATTAATGCATATTAATTTTTCTTGACTTAAATTTTTTTAATTGATATACTATTTTCAGAGAGTTAACAATTATATATAAATGCACTACTCTATTTCCTAGATAATACTTAGTAAAACTTTTTATAACAAAGGCTAGCAAAGTTAAAGTTTTCTATCTATTGGAAGTTAAATAAATATGTAAGGAATTAAAATGAAAAAAAGTACAGTATTGTCATTAACCACAGCTGCAGTTATTTTAGCAGCATATGTCCCTAATGAGGTAATCCTAGCAGATACACCTAGTTCTGAAGATTCTTTAAAAATATCTGATAAAGAAAAAGTAGTAGGTAAACAAAACGAAAACAAAGAAAAACTTGAAGATATTCATAATGCTATAGAAACTTCAAAGGATACTGAAGAGAAGAAAACAACGGTTATTGAGGAAAAAGAAGTTGTTAGTAAAGAATCTGTGATAGACAATAACACTAGCAATGAAGAAGCAAAAATCAAAGAAGAAAATTCCAATCAATCCCAAGAAGATAAAGCGGACTCGTCTGCAAGGAAAGACCCAGAAAGTCCCAAAAAAGAGGATAAACTTGTCTATATTGCTGAATTTAAAGATAAAGAATCTGGAGAAAAAGCAATCAAGGAATTATCCAATCTTAAGGATACAAAAGTTTTATATACTTATGATACGGTTTTTAATGGTGTTGCAATAGAAACAACTCCAGATAATCTGGACAAAATTAAACTAATAGAAGGTATCTCATCGGTTGAACGATCACAAAAAGTCCAACCGATGATGAATCATGCCCGAAAGGAAATTGGAGTTGAGGAGGCTATCGATTACCTAAAGGCCATTAATGCTCAATTTGGGAAAAATTTTGATGGCCGGGGTATGGTCATTTCAAATATCGATACCGGGACAGATTATAGGCATAAGGCCATGAGGATTGATGATGATGCTAAAGGCTCAATGAGATTTAAAAAAGAAGACTTAAAAGGTACTGATAAAAATTTCTGGTTGAGTGATAAGATTCCTCATGCTTTCAATTATTATAATGGTGGTAAAATTACTGTAGAAAAAGCTGATGATGGGAGCGATTATTTTGATCCACATGGGATGCATATTGCAGGGATTCTTGCGGGAAATGATACTGAAAAAGATATTAAAAACTTTAACGGAATAGATGGAATTGCTCCTAATGCACAGATCTTCTCTTATAAAATGTACTCTGACGCAGGATCTGGCTTCGCAGGAGATGAAACAATGTTTCATGCTATTGAAGATTCCATTAAACACAATGTCGATGTTGTTTCGGTATCATCTGGTTTTACAGGAACAGGTCTTGTAGGTGAGAAATATTGGGAAGCTATTAGAGCATTAAGAAAAGCAGGCATTCCAATGGTTGTAGCTACAGGTAACTATGCGACTTCTGCTTCAAGTTCTTCATGGGATTTAGTGGCAAATAATAATCTGAAAATGACCGACACTGGAAATGTAACACGAACTGCAGCACATGAAGATGCGATAGCAGTCGCATCTGCTAAAAATCAAACAGTTGAGTTTGATAAAGTTAACATAGGTGGAGAAAATTTTAAATACAGAAATATAGGGGCCTTTTTCGATAAGAATAAAATCACAACAAATGAAGATGGATCAAAAGCTCCTAGTAAATTAAACTTTGTATATATAGGCAAAGGTCAAGACCAAGATTTGATAGGGTTAAATCTTAAGGGCAAAATTGCAGTAATGGATAGAATTTATACAAAGGATTTAAAAAATGCTTTTAAACGAGCAACGGATAAGGGCGCACGCGCCATTATGGTTGTAAATACTGTAAATTACTACAATAGAGATAATTGGACAGAGCTTCCAGCTATGGGATATGAGGAGGATGAAGGAACTACTAGTCAAGTATTTTCAATTTCAGGAGATGATGGTGTAAAGCTATGGAACATGATTAATCCTGATAAAAAAACTGAAGTTAAAAGAAATAGTAAGGAAGATTTCAAAGATAAATTGGATCAATACTATCCAATTGATATGGCAAGCTATAATTCTAATAAACCGAATGTAGGTGACGAAAAAGAGATTGACTTTAAGTTTGCACCTGACACAGACAAAGAATTGTATAAAGAAGATATCATCGTTCCAGCAGGATCCACATCTTGGGGACCGAGAACAGATTTGCTTTTAAAGCCTGATGTCTCAGCACCAGGTAAAAATATTAAATCTACTCTTAATGTCATTAATGGGAAATCAACTTATGGTTATATGTCAGGGACTAGTATGGCAACTCCAGTCGTAGCAGCTTCTACTGTTTTGATTAGACCGAAGTTAAAGGAAATGCTTGAAAGACCTGCCTTGAAAAATCTTAAGGGAGATGACAAAATAGACCTTACAAGTCTTACAAAAATAGCCCTACAAAATACTGCACGGCCTATGATGGATGCAACGTCTTGGAAAGAAAAAAGTCAATACTTTGCATCACCTAGACAACAGGGAGCAGGCTTAATTAATGTTGCCAATGCTTTGAGAAATGAAGTCGTAGCGACTTTCAAAAACACAGACTCTAAAGGTTTAGTAAACTCTTATGGTTCTATTTCTCTTAAAGAAATAAAAGGAGATAAAAAATATTTTACAATTAAGCTTCACAATACATCAAACAGACCTTTGACCTTTAAAGTTTCAGCATCTGCTATAACTACAGATGCTCTAACTGACAGACTAAAACTGGATGAAACATATAAAGACGAAAAATCTCCAGATGGTAAGCAAATTGTTCCAGAAATCCATCCAGAAAAAATCAAAGGAGCAAATATCACATTTGAGCATGACACTTTCACTATAGGCCCAAATTCTAGCTTTGATTTGAATGCGGTTATAAATGTTGGAGAGGCTAAAAATAAAAATAAATTTGTAGAATCATTTATTCATTTTGAGTCAGTGGAAGAAATGGAAGCTCTAAACTCTAACGGGAAGAAAATAAACTTCCAACCTTCTTTATCGATGCCTCTAATGGGATTTGCTGGGGATTGGAACCACGAACCAATCCTTGATAAATGGGCCTGGGAAGAAGGATCAAAATCAAAAACAATGGAAGGTTATGATGATGATGGTAAACCAAAAATTCCAGGAACCTTAAATAAGGGAATTGGTGGAGAGCATGGTATAGATAAATTTAATCCAGCAGGAGTTATACAAAATAGAAAAGATAAAAATACAACATCTCTAGATCAAAATCCAGAATTATTTGCTTTCAATAACGAAGGGATCAACGCACCATCATCAAGTGGTTCTAATATTGCTAAAATTTATCCTTTAGATTCAAATGGAAATCCTCAAGATGCTCAACTTGAGAGAGGATTAACACCTTCTCCACTTGTATTAAGAAGTGCAGAAGAAGGATTGATTTCAATAGTAAATACAAATAAAGAGGGAGAAAATCAAAGAGACTTAAAAGTCATTTCGAGAGAACACTTTATTAAAGGAATTTTAAACTCTAAGAGAAATGATGCAAAGGGAATCAAATCTTCTAAACTAAAAGTTTGGGGTGACTTGAAGTGGGATGGACTCATCTATAACCCTAGAGGTAGAGAAGAAAATGCACCAGAGAGTAAGGATAACCAAGATCCTGCTACTAAGATAAGAGGTCAATTTGAACCGATTGCAGAAGGTCAATATTTCTATAAATTTAAATATAGATTAACTAAAGATTATCCATGGCAGGTTTCCTATATTCCTGTAAAAATTGATAACACAGCCCCTAAGATTGTTTCGGTTGATTTTTCAAATCCTGAAAAAATTAAGTTGATTACAAAGGATACTTATCATAAGGTAAAAGATCAGTATAAGAATGAAACGCTATTTGCGAGAGATCAAAAAGAACATCCTGAAAAATTTGACGAGATTGCCAACGAAGTTTGGTATGCTGGCGCCGCTCTTGTTAATGAAGACGGAGAGGTTGAGAAAAATCTTGAAGTAACTTATGCAGGTGAGGGTCAAGGAAGAAATAGGAAACTTGACAAAGACGGAAATACCATTTATGAAATTAATGGTGCAGGAGATTTAAGAGGAAAAATCATTGAAGTCATTGCATTAGATGGTTCTAGCAATTTCACAAAGATTCATAGAATTAAATTTGCTGATCATGCTGATGAAAAGGGGATGATTTCCTATTATCTAGTAGATCCTGATCAAGATTCATCTAAATACCAAAAGCTTGGCGAGATTTCCGAATCTAAATTTAAAAATTTAGAAAATAGAAAAGAGGATAGTCTTAAAAAAGATACAACTGAGGTAGAACATCATCATCAAGAAAATGAAGAGTCTATCGAAGAAAAATCTAGCTTGACTATTCATAAAACTATTTCAACAATTAGAGAGTTTGAAAGCAAAGACTTGAAGAAACTCATTAAAAAGAAATTTAGAGAAGTTGATGACTTTACAAGTGAAACTGGTAAGAGGACAGAAGAATACGATTATAAATACGATGATAAGGGAAATATCATTGCTTATGACGATGGTAGTGCCTTAGAATATGAAACTGAAAAACTTGACGAAATCAAATCAAAAATTTATGGTGTTCTAAGCCCATCTAAAGATGGACACTTTGAAATTCTTGGAAAGATAAGTAATGTTTCTAAAAATGCCAAGGTATATTATGGTAATAACTATAAATCGATAGAAATCAAAACGACCAAGTATGATTCCCACTCAAAAACGATGACATTTGATTTATACGCTAATATTAATGATATTGTGGATGGATTAGCTTTTGCAGGAGATATGAGATTCTTTGTTAAAGATGGTGATCAGATAAAAGCTGAAACGAAGATTAGAATGCCTGAAAAAAATAAGGAAACTAAAACAGAATATCCCTATGCATCAAGTTATGGGAATGTAATAGAATTAGGAGAAGGAGATCTTTCAAAGAATAAACCAAATAATTTAACTGAAATGGAATCTGGTAAAATCTATTCTGATTCAGAAAAACAACAATATCTATTAAAGGATAATATCATTCTGAGAAAAGGCTATGCACTAAAAGTGACTACCTATAATCCTGGAAAAACGGATATGTTAGAAGGAAATGGAGTCTATAGCAATGAAGATATAGCAAAAATACAAAAGGCCAATCCTAATCTAAGAGTCCTTTCAGAAAAAATAATTTATGCTGATAGTAGAAATGTTGAAGATGGAAGAAGTACTCAATACGTATTAATGTCGGCTTTGGACGGCTTTAACATTGTAAGGTATCAAGTGTTTAGATTTAAAATGAACGCTAAAGGGGAGGCAATCGATAAAGATGGAAATCTTGTAACAGATCCTTCTAAACTGGTATTATTTGGTAAAGATGATAAAGAGTACACAGGAGAGGATAAGTCCAATGTAGAAGCTATAAAAGAAGATGGCTCTACGTTATTTATTGATGCAAAACCAGTAAACCTTTCAATGGACAAGAACTACTTTAATCCATCTAAATCTAATAAAATTTATGTACGAAATCCAGAATTTTATTTAAGAGGTAAGATTTCTGATAAGGGTGGTTTTAACTGGGAGTTGAGAGTTAATGAATCGGTTGTAGATAATTATTTAATCTATGGAGATTTACACATTGATAACACTAGAGATTTTAACGTTAAGCTCAATGTTAAAGACGGTGACATCATGGACTGGGGAATGAAAGACTATAAAGCAAACGGATTCCCAGATAAGGTAACAGATATGGATGGAAATGTTTATCTTAAAACTGGCTATAGCGATTTGAATGCGAAAGCGGTTGGAGTACACTATCAATTTTTATATGATAATGTTAAACCAGAAGTAAACATTGATCCTAAGGGAAATACTAGTATTGAATATGCTGATGGCAAATCTGTAGTCTTTAACATCAATGATAAAAGAAATAATGGATTCGATGGTGAGATTCAAGACAAACATATTTATGTAAATGGAAAAGAATATAAATCATTTGATGATATTAAACAACTAGCAGATAAGACACTAAACATTAAGATTGTTGTAAAAGATTTTGCAAGAAACACAACCGTAAAAGAATTCATTTTAAACAAGGATACGGGAGAGGTGAGCGAACTAAAACCTCATACGGTAGCTGTGACCATTCAAAATGGAAAAGAAATGAGTTCAACGATAGTGTCGGAAGAAGATTTTATTTTACCTGTCTATAAGGGAGAATTAGAAAAAGGATATCAATTTGATGGCTGGGAAATTTCTGGTGTCGAAGGGAAAAAAGATGCTGGCTATGTTCTTAATCTATCAAAAGATACCCTTATAAAACCTGTATTCAAGAAAATAGAGGAGAAAAAGGAAGAGGAGAATAAGCCTACTTTTGATGTATCGAAAAAGAAAGATAAGGTGCAAGCAAATCATAGTCAATTAGATGAAAATTACAAAAAGGAGGATTTACAAAGAGAAAATCATTCCCACAAATCTGATTCAACTAAGGATGTCACAGCTACAGTTCCTGTACAAGTAAATTATAGTCAATTAGATAAAAGTCAAAGATCTGATTCAACTGAGGATGTCAAAGTTACAGTTCCTGATGAAAATAAGAAGGAAGTTTATCTTAATGAACCAGAGAACATAGATAATAAACATACCAATATTGATAGTAAATCAACTACTAACAATGATAGGTTGCCAAAAACCGGAACAGTTAGCGAAGTCTTCACGTCATTAGTTGCCGGAATAATGTTTACTGTAGGTGCATTTCTTGGATTGAAGAAAAAAGATCAAGATTAAGACCAAAGCTATAGATGAAAAAAATGGTTTATGTACTGAGATGGTGTGATGATGAAACAGTTTTGTGAAAATAGCTATTTATAACTCAATTACTTAGTTTACTTTACTATTGATACTCTTTTTGGATTTATTAATAGACTTAGTTTCGATAACTAATGAATTGATTGAAAGGGTTAGTATTGACAATATTGGTCATATTAATTAGAAAATAGAGTCTATCAAAATTTAAAGGCTAATAGAGGTGATGAGATAATTTCAAGGAATTAAGTAGCGTTTGGTTGCTTAATTCCTTTTTATTTGGAAGGAAGTTTTTCCCTCAGCCTCTTTCTTTTAACTCTTCAACCACTTAGACCGATGTAGAGACCAGATAGGCAAAAGAACTTGTTCTTGAAACTGACCTCTGCTATAATGATTGGTGTAAGGGACGTGAGGTATCAATATCAGATAACTCAAGTTCCTAAAAACGAAATTGGAGATAAACAAATGAAAAAATTATTGGGGCTTGTATTTTTAATAGCAGCAGCGACAGTAGTGTATTTTGGTTCTGTTGGCTGGCCAAATTTGGATGTCAACCTCTGGTCACTGATTCCGGTAGGTTTGTTCCTCTATTTCACTCTAGAGAATCTTTTGAAAAAGGATTACAAGGCTAGTCTGATGTGTTTCATTATTGCCTTCGTCATCGCAAATGCAATTTTAGACCTGTTGCCAATTTCAAGTGGCTTGGTGATTGGAGCAGGTGTGCTAGCTTGTGTAGGTATTGGTTATCTATTTCCTGATAAAGAAAATAGGAATTGATGAAAAAATAGATAAAGAAAAAACACTTCAATCATTGTATTTTAGTTTGATTGAGGTGTTTTCGATTTAGTTTTTTATTTCTGGGCCATCAATTCAACAATCATCTCGATATACATGACAAGGGTTAATAAGAATCCTGCACGCCAGAAGAATTTGATGAATTTAGGATAGTAAAAGCTACGTTTTTTCAAAAGAAAGAAAAAAACGAGAACAATGGCTAGGAGTGAGAGGGCTAGCCCCAGTCTAGGGAGGAAATTATGGGTAAAGGTTTTAGCTGTAATCAGGTAATACTCAAATATTAAAACTGGAAAAGCCAAATCCGCAAAGTTTCGTCCTAGTTTTTTTAATCTAAAAAGTTTGGTTATGATAATGCAGACGACTAAGGTCAGTATCAATAATAAAATAGATGCTAATTTCATTAAAATCATATCCATATTGTATCATAAAAAAAGTCTAATGGAAACGAGAAACAGAGGAATTTATAGGAAAGTCAGGCTTTTGAGATTGTGGGTGATTTTTGTTATAATGAAAGTTATGAAATCTTATAATACCTTGAATGATTATTATCGAAAACTTTTTGGAGAAAAGACTTTTAAAGTCCCTATTGATGCGGGGTTTGACTGTCCCAATCGTGATGGGACTGTGGCTCATGGAGGCTGTACTTTTTGTACGGTTTCAGGTTCTGGAGATGCTATCGTAGCACCAGATGCCCCTATCCGTGAGCAATTTTATAAGGAAATTGACTTTATGCACCGCAAGTGGCCAGATGTTCAGAAGTATTTGGTTTATTTTCAGAATTTTACCAACACCCATGAAAAGGTGGAAGTCATCCGAGAGCGCTATGAGCAGGCTATCAATGAGCCGGGTGTAGTAGGAATCAATATCGGAACACGGCCAGACTGTTTACCAGACGAAACCATCGAATATTTGGCTGAGTTATCGGAGCGCATGCATGTGACGGTTGAATTGGGCTTGCAGACTACTTACGAAACAACCTCTGACTTGATTAACCGCGCCCACTCTTATGAATTGTACGTGGAAACGGTCAAGCGTTTGAGAAAGTATCCAAAAATTGAGATTGTTTCTCATTTGATCAATGGCTTGCCTGGTGAAACCCATGAGATGATGATTGAAAATGTCCGTCGCTGTGTTACGGATAACGATATTCAAGGGATTAAACTGCATTTGCTCCATCTTATGACAAATACTCGTATGCAACGAGATTACCACGAAGGACGCTTGCAGTTGATGAGTCAGGACGAGTATGTCAAGGTCATCTGTGACCAACTGGAAATCATACCCAAACATATCGTCATCCATCGAATCACAGGAGATGCACCTAGAGATATGCTGATTGGTCCTATGTGGAGCCTCAATAAATGGGAAGTTCTCAACAGCATTGAGATGGAGATGCGACGTCGTGGAAGTGTTCAAGGATGCAAGGCTGTAAAACAGGAGTTTGAAAATGAAAAGACCACTTGAGATGGCACATGATTTTTTGGCTGAGGTAGTGACTCAGGATGATATCGTAGTGGATGCGACCATGGGAAATGGTCATGACACGCTTTTTCTAGCCAAGCTAGCTAAGCAAGTCTATGCTTTTGATATTCAGGAGCAAGCCTTGGAAAAGACCCAAGAGCGTTTACATCAGGCTGGCCTGACAAATGCCCAGTTAATCTTGCAAGGTCATGAGACACTGGACCAGTTTGTGACAGAAGCCAAGGCAGGGATTTTCAATCTAGGCTATTTGCCATTAGCTGATAAGTCTGTCATCACCCAACCTCAGACAACTATTGAAGCATTAGAAAAGCTGTGTCATTTGCTCGTCAAAGGTGGACGGATTGCTATCATGATCTACTATGGTCATGAAGGAGGCGACCTCGAGAGGGATGCTGTCTTGGATTTTGTTAGCCAGTTGAACCAACAAGAGTACACAGCTGCCATTTACCGAACTTTAAACCAAGTCAACAACCCACCATTTTTAGTAATGATTGAAAAATTAGAGAGATATAGACATGGATAAACAATACCTACGTGAAAAGCTGGATGCCATGCGCCAGAATTTTGTTGAATCAACCCACCACGAACGAGCAGTAGGTGTGTTAGACCAAGCGCATATGAGCAAAAAAATGCTTAAAATCAAGAAAAAATTAGTTGCTCTTGAGATGGAACGGTGCCAGAGAAAAATTGAACACAAAGACTGTTCCAAGATTGACCAAAAAATCAAAGAGCAGAAGGAGATATTTGAATCCTGTTGTAAAAAAGATTAAGGAGGAAGTACGTGGAATTACTGATTTACCTCATCCTATTTTTACTGGTCTTGATTGTCTCGAGTACAATTAATAAGCTCCTACCCTTTTTGCCCCTCCCTTTGGTGCAAATTCTTTTGGGAATCGTGATTGGTCTCTTTTTACCCAATACTGACTTTCATCTCAATACAGAGTTGTTTTTGGCCCTGGTTATCGGGCCCTTGCTTTTCCGAGAGTCGGAGGAAGCGGACATTACAGCTATTTTAAAACACTGGCGAATCATTGTTTATCTCATATTTCCAGTGATTTTTATCTCGACCCTGAGTTTGGGTGGTTTGGCTCATCTTCTTTGGCTCAGTCTTCCCTTGGCGGCTTGTTTGGCTGTTGGGGCTGCGCTTGGGCCTACGGACTTGGTGGCCTTTGCCTCTCTTTCGGAGCGCTTTAGCTTTCCTAAGCGCGTGTCCAATATTCTTAAGGGTGAAGGACTCTTGAATGATGCTTCTGGCTTGGTTGCCTTTCAGGTAGCTTTGACAGCTTGGACAACTGGAGTCTTTTCCCTTGGGCAAGCTAGTAGTTCGCTCATCTTTTCAATTCTAGGCGGTTTTTTGATTGGCTTTTTAACAGCCATGACCAACCGTTTCCTCCATAGCTTCTTGCTAAGTGTGAGAGCAACAGATATTGCTAGTGAGCTCCTTCTGGAATTGAGTTTGCCCTTGGTAACCTTCTTCCTGGCAGAAGAAGTCCACGTTTCAGGGATTATTGCCGTTGTAGTTGCTGGGATTTTAAAGGCAAGCCGTTTTAAGAAAATTACGCTCCTCGAAGCCCAAGTGGATACGGTGACCGAGACGGTATGGCATACAGTGAACTTTATGCTGAACGGTTCTGTCTTTGTGATTTTAGGGATGGAGTTGGAAATGATAGCAGAGCCTATCTTGACCAATCCAATCTATAATCCCTTACTTTTATTGGTATCTCTTATAGCCCTTACCTTTGTCCTCTTTGCCATTCGTTTTGTCATGATTTATGGCTATTATGCTTATAGGACTAGACGTCTCAAGAAAAAGCTAAATAAGTATATGAAGGACATGCTTCTTTTGACCTTCTCAGGTGTCAAGGGAACGGTGTCGATTGCTACCATCCTTCTGATACCAAGTAATCTAGAACAGGAGTATCCTCTCTTGCTTTTCCTTGTTGCAGGTGTGACGCTTGTAAGCTTTTTAACAGGCCTCGTGGTCTTGCCTCATCTTTCTGACGAACAGGAAGAAAGCAAGGATTATCTCATGCATATCGCCATTTTGAATGAAGTAACGATAGAGTTGGAAAAAGAGTTGGAAGATACCAGAAATAAACTTCCCCTCTATGCGGCTATTGACAATTACCATGGACGAATAGAGAACCTTATCCTGAATCAAGAAAACAAGGGGGCTCAAGAAGACTGGGAGGCTTTAAAACTTCTCATCCTCAGTATTGAAAGTGATGGTTTAGAACAGGCTTACGAAGAGGACAAGATGAGTGAGCGTGCCTATCGAGTTTACCAACGTTATTTGAAAAACATGGAACAAAGTATCAATCGCAAGTTTGCTTCACGATTGACCTATTATTTCCTTGTTTCCTTGCGGATTTTACGTTTTCTCCTTCACGAAGTCTTTACCTTTGGTAAGACCTTCCGCAGTTGGAAAAATGAAGAATCACAGAAACTCAGAGCCCTTGACTATGACCAAATTGCAGAGCTCTATCTAGAAAACACAGAGATGATTATCGAAAGTTTGGAGAACCTAAAAGGTGTTTACAAGAGTTCTTTGATTAGCTTCATGCAGGATTCTCGTCTCCGTGAAACAGCTATCATCACCAGTGGTGCCTTTGTCGAACGGGTTATCAATCGTGTCAAACCCAACAATATCGATGAAATGCTGAGAGGCTATTATTTGGAGCGCAAGTTGATTTTCGAATACGAAGAAAAACGATTGATTACGACCAAGTATGCCAAGAAGTTACGACAAAATGTCAATAACTTAGAGAACTATTCTCTGAAGGAAGCTGCCAATACCCTGCCTTATGATATGGTGGAATTGGTAAGAAGAAATTAGTTAATACTCTTCGAAAATCTCTTCAAACCACGTCAGCGTCGCCTTACCGTAGGTATGGTTACTGACTTCGTCAGTTTCATCTACAACCTCAAAGCAGTGCTTTGAGCAACCTGCGGCTAGCTTCCTAGTTTGATCTTTGATTTTCATTGAGTATAAGATTGTAAGTGAAGGAGTGTGACATGAAGAAGTGGTGGAAAGAGCTGATAGATAAGCCTTTATTAAAAGCTTTTTTGCATTATTATCAAGCATCAGATAGTGAGTTGACCAGTGTCGCAGTAGCCTACTATTGGTTGATTTCGATTTTTCCTCTGCTTTTGGTGGTGGTTAATATCCTCCCTTATTTTCAGATTCCAGTTTCTAATTTTTTGAAGGTTGTCAATGAATTTTTGCCCGATACCATGTATGATGTGGTCACAAAGATTATTACAGAAGTGCTAACCCAACCTTCAACGGGCTTATTGAGTTTTGCGGTTTTGTCATCCCTCTGGACCTTTTCCAAATCCATGAACTTTCTGCAGAAAGCCTTTAATAAAGCATACGGAGTAGCAAAAAATCGTGGAATGATTTCCCATCAGCTCATGAGTTTGTTTGTCAGTTTTGGTCTGCAGATTCTCTTTGCCTTAGCTCTTTTTCTGAGTGTCTTTGGCCGTATGCTCCTCAACCTTGTCAAAAGCTATTGGAATTCGGATAGTCCTCTCTTTGATTATCTGCAAGACCTAACAGGTCCCTTGATCTATGCCTTGATTTTTGCTATCTTGGTCATGCTCTACTATTTTCTACCCAATGTTAAGGTGCGAAGGATTCGATCTGTATTGCCAGGTAGTGCCTTTGTCTTGTTAACCCTGGTCTTACTGCTCAATATCTTTTCAGTCTATGTCAACAATTATGTCAATCACATAGTGGACGTGCGTTTTTTCAGTTCCGTCGTCGTGGTGGTCATGATGTTCTGGTTTATTCTCATCGCTAAGATTTTAATTGTCGGTGCGGTGATCAATGCCAGTGTCCAGAGTTTGAAAGATCCGAGCTTTAGAATAAATTAACTTCATTTTTTATCCATTACAAAACGCATACTATCAGGCTTTATAAAACCTTGATAATATGCGCTTTTTGATTGTGAAAATTAGTAGATAAACATGGCATCACCGAAACTAAAGAAGCGGTAGTGTTCTTGGATGGCATGGTGATAAGCATCTAAGACTAATTCACGGCCTGCAAAAGCAGAAACCAACATGACCAGAGTTGATTTTGGCAGGTGGAAGTTGGTTGAGAAGGCATCCACGACCTTCCATTCATAGCCAGGTTTGATAAAGATATTGGTCCAGCCAGAATCTGCTTGGATTTGCCCATTAAACTTGGAACCAATAGTTTCCAAGGTGCGGATAGAAGTGGTTCCGACAGCGATGACGCGACCACCATTTTCTTTGACAGAGCGAAGGGTGCTAGCAGCCTCCTCAGAAAGTTGGTAGAATTCTGAGTGCATTTTGTGTTCGTCCAAATTGTCCACAGAAACAGGTCTAAAGGTTCCTAGTCCGACATGAAGAGTCAGATAGACTAGATGAACACCCTTAGCTTGGATTTCTGCCAGCAGTTCTTTGGTGAAGTGAAGACCAGCAGTCGGTGCTGCAGCAGAGCCACTTTCCTTGGCGTAAACGGTTTGATAGCGTTCACGGTCATCCAGTTTTTCATGGATATAAGGTGGCAGAGGCATTTCTCCCAGACTTTCCAAGACTTCTAGGAAAATTCCTTGGTATTCAAAGCGGACAATGCGGCCTCCGTGAGTCAATTCTTCCGTAACGACAGCGCTGAGGCGACCATCACCAAAGCTGACACGAGTACCAACCTTGAGGCGTTTGGCAGGTTTTGCCAGAACCTCCCACTCATCTCCGGCAGTATTTTTGAGTAGGAGCAGTTCCACATGACCTCCTGTTTCCTCCTTTTGACCATAGAGGCGAGCTGGAAGAACACGAGTGTCGTTCATAACAAGGGCATCACCAGGTTCCAACATATCAATAATAGAGTGGAAGTGTTTGTCCTGCATTTCTCCCGTCTCACGGTTGACAATGAGGAGTTTAGAGGCATCACGTTTTTCAAGGGGCGTTTGGGCAATCAATTCCTCAGGCAAGTGGAAGTCAAAATCAGCTGTATTCATATATCTGTTCATTCTTTCTAAGTTCTAATCCTATCCATTATAACATGTTTCAAGTATAGTCGCTCTTTTTTTAGAAATTAAATCGTTTTCACTTGACAAAAATTGGTCTATACCATATAATAAATATAGATAGAAATGGAGGATGAAAAGATGAAAGTCATTAAAGTTGAAAACCAAGTTGAAGGTGGAAAAGTTGCTTTTGAGATTTTGAAGGAAAAATTGGCCAACGGCGCTCAAACCCTAGGACTTGCTACAGGAAGCAGTCCACTTGAATTTTACAAGGAAATTGTTGAAAGTGACCTTGATTTTTCAAATCTAACCAGTGTCAACCTTGATGAGTATGTAGGACTTGATGGCGACAATCCTCAGTCTTATCGTCACTTCATGCAAGAAAACTTGTTCAACCAAAAACCATTTAAAGAAAGTTTCTTGCCTCGTGGGGTTAAGGATCATGCTGAAGCTGAAGTTGAACGCTACAACCAAATTTTGGCTGATCATCCAGTTGACCTGCAAATCTTGGGAATTGGTCGCAATGGACATATCGGATTTAATGAGCCTGGTACTCCATTTGACAGTCAAACGCATCTAGTCGAACTGGACCAGTCTACTATCGAAGCAAACGCACGTTTCTTTGACAAGATTGAAGACGTCCCAACCCAAGCCATTTCAATGGGGATTAAAAACATTTTGGATGCCAAGTCAATCCTTCTCTTTGCTTACGGTGAGTCGAAAGCAGAAGCCATTGCTGGAACAGTGTCTGGTCCAGTGACTGAGAACTTACCAGCAAGTAGCCTACAAAACCACCCAGATGTGACTATTATTGCAGATGCTGAAGCGCTCAGCTTACTTGAAAAATAAAAAACGAAACCCTTCAGTTTCTTCTATCTGAGTGCTTTAAACTCTTGTATAAATGGAAGAAAAAATCAAAATTAAACCGCATTTTTTCTTGACAATTATTCCTTTTACATGTAAAATAGAATAGATCTTGAACTTGAAGGGAGTGAAAAAAATGTCTAAAACAGTAGTACGTAAGAATGAATCTCTTGACGACGCACTTCGTCGTTTCAAACGTGCGGTTACTAAAGCTGGTACTCTTCAAGAAACACGCAAACGTGAATTCTATGAAAAACCTTCTGTAAAACGTAAACGTAAATCAGAAGCAGCTCGTAAACGTAAAAAATTCTAATTAGAAATGAAAGGCTGGAGAAATCTAGTCTTTTTCTTTTAAATAAATACTTCAAAGCCTGCAAAAATCTGAAATATCCTCCTACAATTTGATATAATAGAGAGAAGAACTCATTTGAAGGAGGAAATGATGTCGGTTTTAGTAAAAGAAGTGATTGAAAAGCTTAGACTAGACATTGTCTATGGCGAACCAGAATTGCTTGAAAAGGAAATCAATACAGCGGACATTACGCGACCTGGTCTTGAAATGACAGGTTATTTTGACTACTACACGCCAGAGCGGATCCAGCTCTTGGGGATGAAGGAGTGGTCTTATCTGATCAGCATGCCTTCCAACAGCCGTTATGAAGTTTTGAAAAAAATGTTTCTACCTGAGACACCGGCGGTCATTGTTGCCCGTGGTTTGGTGGTTCCAGAGGAGATGTTAAAAGCTGCTAGAGAATGTAAGATTGCCATTTTAACCAGCCGTACAGCGACAAGTCGTTTGTCTGGAGAGTTATCTAGCTATCTGGATTCACGTTTAGCAGAACGTACCAGTGTTCATGGTGTTTTGATGGATATCTATGGGATGGGTGTCTTGATTCAAGGCGATAGTGGTATCGGTAAGAGTGAGACAGGTTTAGAGCTTGTCAAACGTGGTCACCGCTTGGTAGCTGATGACCGGGTCGATATCTTTGCCAAGGATGAGATTACTCTTTGGGGTGAACCGGCTGAAATCTTGAGACACCTGATTGAAATTCGTGGGGTTGGGATTATCGATGTTATGAGCCTCTACGGTGCCAGTGCCGTCAAGGATTCTTCACAGGTTCAACTTGCTGTCTATTTGGAAAACTATGATACACATAAGACTTTTGATCGTCTTGGAAACAATGCA
Organism: Streptococcus mitis; assembly: GCF_946190375.1. Lineage (GTDB taxonomy): Bacteria > Bacillota > Bacilli > Lactobacillales > Streptococcaceae > Streptococcus > Streptococcus mitis_CJ. The sequence continues at coordinate 80,320 of NZ_CAMIAF010000010.1, forward strand.
GAGGAAATAGAAATTTCTGGCGTAGCCATTCCTCGTATTCGTATTCCAGTTAAAACAGGTCGTAATATCTCTGTCGTGATTGAGGCTGCTGCCATGAATTATCGTGCCAAGGAAATGGGCTTTGATGCGACGCGTTTGTTCGAAGAACGTTTGACAAATCTCATTGCTCAAAACGAGGTGCCTAATGCTTGATCCAATTGCTATTCATCTAGGTCCTCTAGCCATTCGTTGGTATGCCTTGTGTATTGTGACAGGTTTGATTCTTGCGGTTTATTTGACCATGAAAGAAGCGCCTAGAAAGAAGATCATACCAGACGATATTTTAGATTTTATCTTGATAGCCTTTCCCTTGGCTATTTTAGGAGCTCGTCTCTACTATGTCATTTTCCGTTTTGATTACTATAGTCAGAATGTCGGTGAGATTTTTGCCATTTGGAATGGTGGTTTGGCCATTTACGGTGGTTTGATTACTGGTGCCCTTGTGCTCTATATCTTTGCTGATCGTAAACTTATCAATACTTGGGATTTTCTAGATATTGCGGCGCCTAGCGTCATGATTGCCCAAAGTTTAGGTCGCTGGGGTAATTTCTTTAACCAAGAAGCCTATGGTGCAGCAGTGGATAATCTGGATTATCTACCTGGTTTTATCCGTGACCAGATGTATATTGATGGGAGCTACCGTCAACCGACCTTCCTTTATGAGTCTCTATGGACTCTACTTGGATTTGCCTTGATTTTGATATTCAGACGAAAATGGAAGAGTCTCAGACGAGGTCATATCACTGCTTTCTACTTGATTTGGTATGGTTTCGGTCGTATGGTCATCGAAGGCATGCGAACAGATAGCCTCATGTTCTTTGGCCTTCGAGTGTCTCAATGGCTATCAGTTGTCCTTATCGGTTTCGGTATTTTTATCATTCTTTATCAAAATCGAAAGAAGGCCCCTTACTATGTTACAGAGGAGGAAAACTAAATGTTAGAAGTTGCATATATTCTTGTTGCCCTAGCTTTGATTGTCTTTTTAGTCTATCTAATCATTACTGTACAAAAGCTTGGCCGTGTTATCGATGAAACAGAGAAGACGATTAAAACCTTGACTTCAGATGTGGATGTGACCTTGCATCACACCAATGAATTGCTGTCTAAGGTCAATGTCTTGGCAGATGATATCAATGTCAAGGTGGCAACGATTGATCCACTCTTTAATGCTGTTGCAGATTTATCTCTATCTGTTTCCGACCTCAATGACCATGCGCGTGTCTTGAGTAAGAAAGCTTCATCAGCTGGTTCAAAAACACTCAAGACTGGTGCAAGTTTGTCAGCTCTTCGTCTTGCAAGTAAATTTTTCAAAAAATAAAAAAGGAGAATCCTTATGGGTAAACTATCCTCAATCCTTTTAGGAACCGTTTCAGGTGCAGCTCTTGCCTTGTTTTTAACAAGCGATAAGGGCAAACAAGTTTGCAGTCAGGCTCAAGATTTTCTAGATGATTTGAGAGAAGATCCTGAGTATGCCAAGGAGCAGGTCTGTGAAAAACTGACAGAAGTTAAGGATCAGGCTACAGATTTTGTTCTGAAAACCAAAGAACAGGTTGAGGCAGGAGAAATCACTGTGGACAGTGTCCTTGCTCAAGCCAAATCATGTGCCCGTCAAGCGACAGAAGCATCAAAAAATCAATTCAATAATCTCAGGGAGCAATGGCAAGAAAAGGCTGAAACTTTTGATGAATCAGAAGAGATTGTGATTGATATAAAAGAAGAAAAAATCTAGATTTGAGAGAGTTGGATAAAAATCCAATATTAGTCGCAAATCTAGTAAATTGTATAAGATAAAACGCATAGTATTAATGGCTGTAATGCCTGATATTATGCGTTTTTTATGATTTTTAAGACTTTTTGCTAAACCTTTTTTAAAACACATGAGTGTTATGACTATTTATGGTATAATGGCAGTGTTGGAAGTGAAATATTTATACTCTTCGAAAATCTCTTCAAACCGCGTCAACGTCGCCTTGCCGTACTCAAGTACAGCCTGCGGCTAGTTTCCTAGTTTGCTCTTTGATTTTCATTGAGTATTACATTTTTTTATATTTTACTGATATTTTATTAATATTAATCGATCCATTTTTCTATGATTAGAAATTAATGTGGTAGTTTATGATCAAGTAGAGGAAAAGTTCTAAAATTTTAGTCAAGAAATGATCTAGTATTCTGTCAAGGCAAAATATTAGAACCCTCTATTTTGTAAAAAATAGTTAGAAAGAAAGTTTGTAAAATGAAAGATATTTTTAATAAACGTCAACGTTTTTCGATTCGAAAGTTTTCTGTTGGAGTGGCTTCTGTATTAATAGGAATTGCCTTGTTTACACCATCTCAGGGAGTACTTGCTTCTACGGAAAATTCTCTACCTTCTGTGGAGAAAAGAGAAGCTGTGCAACCTATATCAGATAATCAAAATAATCCTTCTTCTGAGTTAGATACCAGAGATGTTCCAATAGGATCTACAAGGACCACAGAACCCGGCAGACCTGGGGATAAGGAAAATAATAGCTTGACCACAAGGGATTTCGTGGCGGGTGAAGACAGATCAAGCACTCCAGCGGTGAGAGCAACATCAAATTCTTCCGAGGTTAAAAAGTATGAATTAACTGATGAGTATGCTAAGCAAATAAAAGCAGGAGTAATCGGTTCAGAAGGTAATAAGCTTGACAGTTTGTTATTAAACGGCCCTCAGTTAAGTCCAGAAGCTTATACAGATGATGATTACTTGAAGGATAAAGAAGAACTTTACATTTATGAAAAAGGCGGGAAAAAGTATGTAGGTTATAATAGTCATCCCTTATTAGAAGATACTGATGGTGATGGTATTATTGACAGTAAAGAAAAGCCAGATGAAAAATTAAAATGGAATGTAAGTGAGCGCGATATGATTATGTTCATGGAATTGTCCTACCGTGATGATAATTATATTGATAGAGTGCTGAATCATAAGAAACCCTTAACGGAATCAGAGTTATATAAAAAGAATGGTGACAGTAAACCACGTTACGAATATATGATGATGAATAAGGAATTGGGACCTTATTGGGAAAGGAAGAAAAGTTATCATACATCTAGCGGACTAGATGCTGTCTTGTATGAAACTAAGAGTGATTTCTCATATTTACCAAATGGAACTGCACAAGTATTAGCGTTTCGTGGAACAAGTGATGCGAAAGATATAGGAGCTGATATAAGACTTGGAACAGGAAGCAATCCTCAGCAAGGGAAAGATGCAGAAAATATCATGCGTGAACTAGCCAAAGATAAGAGTATTACCAATCTTTATTTGACAGGCCATTCTTTAGGAGGATATTTAGTACAACGGGCAATGGTTGAAGCCTATCAGTTGGCATATTCTGACAGCAGAGTCATGTCTCCTAGAGAACAGTCAGCTTATAGAAACTTTTATAATAATGTATTAAAAAAAGGAACAACATTTAATGCTCCAAAAGTTGTGACAAGTTTGGTTTCTGGCCGTGAATTTTGGCAGAAAGGTTTAGATAGCAAAAAAATAGCTAAGTCAGGGAAATTGACTCATTATATTGTTGATAATGATTCGACGATAAGAAAAGGTGTCAGCAATGATAGTGATGTTGTTATAAATGTTGGACGAACCAGTGGAGGTCATAGTTCACGTTCTTATTTTGAAGCCGATATGATTAATAGACGATCAGAGTTTATATCTGGGAAACGAATTTCTCTAGATGGGACAGGTTATCAAGATAAAAAAATTACAACAGTTAAATCTGTAGAAAAAGTTGGAGAAACTGCTGTATATAGTAAACGCGGAGATGACATCATTAAGTCAACAACTGTGAGTATGAAAGATCCTGATACAGGACAGATTACTAAAAATACACTTGACGAAGTGTTCAAGAAAGATGGAGCTAAATCTAAGGTTGTGGTTACGCCAATACAGCCAAGTGTTCGTTATGAAAAAGACGCGACAAAAGCTAAA
>NZ_CAMIAF010000011.1 GCF_946190375.1 Streptococcus mitis
TGAAAAGGCGGTGTCTTAACCCCTTGACCAACGGACCAGAGTTGTTATTTTCAACTCTTACTATTATACCGACTTTTTATTTTTTGTCAACACTTTTTTTAACTTTTTTTATTAATTTTACAACAGCTTCCGTTCGAGCTGTATGCGGGAACATATCGACCGACTGGATATAATGAAGATCATAGACTTCTACTAAGCGTACCAAATCACGAGCCAAGGTCGAAACATTACAAGAAATATAAACCATTTTTTCTGGTACATAAGTAAGAATAGTATCTAATAACTTATCATCCAGACCTGTACGTGGTGGGTCCACAATCAGAGCATCTGCTCGGTAGCCTTCCTTGTACCAACGAGGAATAATCTCTTCTGCCGTTCCAGCTTCATAATGAGTATTGTCAAATCCCATTCTTTTAGCGTTTCGCTTGGCATCTTCAATGGCTTCTGAAATAATATCCATACCTCTTAGTGTTTTAACTTTCTTTGCAAAGGCAAATCCAATCGTTCCAACTCCACAATAAGCGTCAATCAAATGGTCTTCTTTAGTAACATCCAAGGCTTTTACCGCCTCGTTATAAAGAACTTCTGTTTGTTCAGGATTTAGTTGATAGAAAGCTCGAGGAGATAGTGAAAATTCATAATCGAGTACACCTTCTTGAATACTCTCTTGTCCCCAGATAATCTCTGTCTTTTCACCATAAATCTCACTGGTTTTAGCTGTATTTGTATTCACAGCTACAGTCACAACTTCTGGAAAATCTTTAACTAAGTCTTTTACTAGTTGGGTTAAATTAAGCTGCCGATTTGTAACAATAATAATCTGAACCTGTCCGGTCTTCCTTGCTCGTCGGACCATAATAGTCCTAACACCTAGAACTTTTCTCTCATCCGTTATCGGAATTTGGTGAAAAGTAAGTAATTCCGCTAGGCGATTAGCAATCACTTGGGTTTCCCTATCTTGTAACAGGCAGTCTTTCAACTCTACTAAATAGTGAGAGTTTTGTGCATATAAGCCCGCCTTGACCTGATTCTTAAATTTTCGAGTCTGAAATTGTAACTTAGCACGGTAGTACTTTGGTTCCTGCATACCAATCGTCGGGCGGATTTCATAATTTTCATATCCTGCAGGGGCAAATTTTTTCAGCGCTTGATGAAGCAAGTCCGTCTTGAACTCTAGTTGTTTATCATAATGCAGGTGCATGATTTGGCAGCCTCCGCACTCATTGTAAATAGTACATGCTGGCACAACTCGAAATTTAGACTTCTTGTTGACCTTTAATAATTTTGCCTCAACAAAGTTGCGTTTAATAGAAGTAATCTGACAATAGATATCTTCTCCTTTTAGTGCTCCAGGTACAAAAACTAACGTTTTTTGGTAAAAGCCGATTCCCTCACCATTAATTCCCATGCGCTTGATTTTTAATGGTATTTTTTGTTTCACTTTCAGATTCATACCCCTATCTTATCACATTTTGAGTTATAATAGAACTATGAAAATCACAAAACTTGAAAAGAAAAAAAGACTCTATCTGATGGAGCTTGATAATGGCGACAAATACTACATTACTGAAGATACTATTGTTCGTTTTATGTTATCAAGAGATAAGGTGATAAGCGAAGAAGAATTGAAAGAGATTCAGGACTTTGCTCAATTTTCTTATGGTAAAAATCTAGCTCTCTACCACCTATCCTTTAAAGCTCGCACTGAAAAAGAAGTCAGAGAATATCTGAAAAAATACGATATTAATGAAAACATAGTTTCTCAAGTCATTGCTAATCTTAAAGAAGATAAGTGGATTAATGATGGTCAGTACGCTTATGCCATCATCAATGCCAATCAACTTTCAGGAGATAAGGGGCCTTATATTCTGACTCAGAAATTAGCACAAAAAGGAATTTCAAAATCTACTATAGAAGAGAACTTGAAAGAATTTGATTTTTCTGAAGTTACTCAACGTGTAGCCAATAAACTATTGAAAAAATATGAGGGAAAACTTCCAGCTCGTGCTTTGCAGGATAAGATTATACAAAATCTGACCAACAAGGGGTTTTCCTATTCTGATGCTAAAAGTGCCTTTGACCAGTTGGATAGTCAAGTTGACCAAGAAACGACTCAGGAACTCATCTTCAAGGAACTTGATAAGCAATATGCCAAGTATGCCCGAAAATATGAAGGATACGAACTTAAACAGCGTTTAACCCAAGTTTTAGCACGAAAGGGCTACGATTTTTCGGATATAGCAAGCGCTCTCAGAGAATATCTTTAATATTTTCATGTAAAATTCACGGATTTTAGGTAATTTTATGGTACAATAGTAAACGATAAACTTATAAATTGTAGAAAGTTGGTTAGTTATGAAGCTTCCAAAAGAAGGCGACTTTATTACAATTCAAAGTTATAAGCATGATGGGAGTCTCCACCGAACTTGGCGAGACACCATGGTACTAAAAACAACAGAAAACGCCATTATTGGTGTCAACGATCATACACTGGTTACCGAAAGTGATGGTCGTCGTTGGGTCACTCGAGAACCGGCTATTGTTTACTTTCACAAGAAATATTGGTTTAATATCATTGCCATGATTCGTGATAATGGAATTTCCTACTATTGCAATATGGCTAGCCCCTACTATCTGGATGAAGAAGCACTGAAGTATATTGATTACGATTTGGATGTTAAAATTTTTACAGATGGGGAAAAACGTCTCTTGGACGTTGAGGAATATGAGCGCCACAAACGCAAAATGAATTATTCTGATGATTTGGACTATATTTTAAAAGAACATGTCAAAATTCTTGTTGATTGGATTAACAATGGACGTGGGCCTTTCTCAGAAGCCTATGTAAACATTTGGTACAAGCGCTATGTAGAACTAAAGAATCGGTAAAGTTGTCAAACTAGGGTGAAAGCCCTGGTTTTTTTATTTGAAAAACCCAGCTTTTCAGCTGGGTTGATTTCTATATATCTAATTTCGTAACAGTAAATTTGATGTGGGAATAGTCTTTCTCAACATCCTTATCCAGCAAGAACGCAGTGGCGTCCTTCTTAACCTGAACCAGGTCAATATTCTGGGCTTGTGCTGCATAGACACATCCACAATAACATTGACGATAGATATCATACTCCTCACACATCTCTACTGAACGTTTGTAGCCTTGATTTTTCTTGAAATCACTTGGAAGATAGTGTGTTGTGTAAATTTTTTGCACATCGATCCCGATGCTGTTAATGGTTTGAGAATTCTTATGAGGACTGATGGTCAAGGCTGAGCCAAAGTAGTCAAAGCCCAAGTCCATAGCCACTTGCGCTGTTTTATCCAGGCGGTAGTCAAAGCAAACCTTACAACGGTCGCCACCTTCAGGCTCTTCTTCCAAACCTCGAACCAGTTTACGATATTCGTTAGGTTCATAAGGAGCTTCTAGGTATTGAACGTTATTGCCAGTTCGCTCATTGAAATCACTGACAAACTTTTTAGTCACATAGGCCCGCTTATGGTATTCTGCCTTGGGATGGATATTAGAATTGGCAAAATAGATGGTCACATCTGCATACTTGGTCAAATATTCTAGGGTATAGGTACTGCAAGGGGCACAGCAAACATGCATGAGAATGGTTGGCCGTTGCTCATTTTTCTCCCATACTTGTACCATCTTCTGCATGACACGGTCATAATTAATCTTCTGATTGGGGTTCATCTTGCTCAGAATTTCTTCTACATCGATCATGTTCTTCTCCTTTTTCTAGTCTTATTTTATCATATAAGTTAGGAGAGCTCAAATCTATTTAGAAGTGAATAGCATAAAAAGAGGGATAGACATTCCCTCCTTTTGTGTTTTTTATAAGTTTCTTTCTGAAAGCTTACATCATCCCACCCATCATGCTTGGATCTATTGTTGGAGCCGGAGTTGCTGGTTCTGGTTTATTAGCTACGACTGCTTCCGTAGTCAAAATCAAGCTGGCTACAGATGCTGCATTTTGTAGAGCTGAACGACTCACTTTAACTGGGTCGATAATCCCTTGATCAATCATGTTGACCCATTCGCCAGTCGCTGCATTGAAACCTGTACCAAGCTCAGCATTTTTCAAACGATCGATAACGATAGAGCCTTCAAATCCTGCATTGTGGGCGATTTGACGAACAGGTTCTTCCAAAGCACGGAGAACAATATTGCGGCCTGTTGCTTCGTCTCCTGTTAATTCCAAATCAGCCACGGCTGAAATGACATTGACAAGAGCTGTTCCACCACCTGCAACGATACCTTCTTCAACAGCTGCACGAGTAGCGTTGAGAGCATCTTCAATGCGGAGTTTCATTTCTTTCAACTCAGTTTCAGTTGCAGCTCCGACCTTAATAACCGCTACACCACCTGATAATTTGGCCAAGCGTTCTTGTAATTTTTCACGGTCAAACTCAGAAGTTGTGGTTTCGATTTGAGACTTGATAACCGCAACACGGTGAGAAATGGCTTCAGGATTTCCAGCACCTTCTACGATAACCGTGCTATCTTTGTCCACAGTTACTCTCGCTGCTTGACCAAGAGCTTCAATTGTCGCATCTTTCAATTCAAGACCAAGGTCTTCTGTGATAACTGTTCCGCCTGTCAAGATGGCAATGTCTTCAAGCATGGCTTTGCGCCGGTCACCAAAACCAGGTGCCTTAACGGCTACTACGTTGAAGGTTCCACGAATCTTGTTCAAGACAAGAGTTGGAAGAGCTTCGCCGTCCACATCATCTGCAATAATCAAGAGTGGACGATTGCTTTGGAGAATGCTTTCCAAAAGTGGCAAGATTTCTTGAATATTTGAAATCTTCTTATCAGTAATCAAAATGTATGGATTTTCAAGGTCAGCTACCATTTTTTCGCTATCTGTTACCATATACTGTGAAAGATAACCACGGTCAAACTGCATTCCTTCTACAACTTCAAGTTCTGTTTCCATACCACGTGACTCTTCGATAGTGATGACTCCGTCTTTGCCAACTTTTTCCATGGCTTCAGAAATGTACTCACCGACTTTTTCAGAACGAGAAGATACAGCAGCAACCTGAGCGATAGCTTCTTTGTTGGCAACAGGAATGGCGTTGTTTTTCAAAGCTTCAACTGCTGCAGCAACTGCTGTTTCAATCCCACGACGAATTCCGATTGGATTGGCACCTGCTGTGACGTTTTTGATGCCTTCACGGACGATTGCTTGGGTCAAGACAGTTGCAGTTGTAGTCCCATCACCTGCGATATCATTGGTTTTTGAAGCTACTTCTGATACCAATTTGGCACCCATATTTTCAAAATGATCTTCTAATTCAATTTCTTTGGCAATGGTCACACCATCATTGGTAATCAAGGGTGAGCCAAATGATTTTTCCAACACAACGTTACGACCTTTTGGTCCCAAGGTTACTTTAACAGTATCTGCAAGGATATCGACACCACGAACCATAGCTGAACGGGCATCTGATGAAAATTTAATTTCTTTTGACATACTTACTTTCTCCTTCTATTCTTCAATGATAGCCAAGATGTTAGCTTCGCCTACGATGATGTACTTTTCATCGCCATCTTTGACATCAAGACCTGCGTGAGCTTCAACTAAGACACGATCTCCAGCTTTAACACTTGGAGCAACTAAGTCACCGTTCAAGGTACGAACACCTTGTCCAGTAGCTACAACTTGGGCTGTTTTGGTTTTTTCTTGGGCTGAACCTGCGAGGACAAAACCTCCAACAGTTTGTTCTTTTTCTTCGATTTTCAAGACCACACGGTCTCCTAATGGTTTCAACATCTGTTTTCCTCCATGATGAACTACATATTATTAGCACTCTTTATATCTGAGTGCTAATTTATAGTTCTATTGTATCACTTGGTCAGAAATAGTCAAGAAAAAAGTCTGACTTTCTGAGGATGAATAGATGAATTTCTTTATCCTATTTTGCACTTTAATAATGTAGAATCTTAACGAACATGATTCATGGAATTAGTATTTTCGTTAATTCTTTTATAAAAAATACCGAAACTCTAAATCCTTATATTACGCATATATAAAAAACAACGATTATGAACCGTTGCTTTTTTAGATGCTATTAATATTTCAAGCCTGGATTGAAAAATCCTAAGGCTACTCCTACAAGTGCAATAACTACCAATAATAGCATCACCCAATTTGGAGAAACTTTCTTTTTAGCCATCAACCACCAACATAGAACAATAAAACCTGCTGTTAAAAGACCTGGATAAACACCATCAATCTTTTCTTGTAAGTTTAAAAATGTTTCTCCATCTCCATTTTTCAGCTCTAGCGCCGTAGTGACAGATACCCAAGTTGCTGCAACAGCTCCTATGACCATACCACCAACAACACTAATTGCTTTTCTTAGCGCCTGACCTTTAGGACCTACTAAAAATTCTACTGCTTTATCTCCAAGTTCATATCCTTTAAAATAAGCAAAACGCATTCCAAGATAGACTAATAGATTCCATGCAATAATATAGAATATTGCACCAGAAATATTTCCTCCTTTAGAAAGACCTAGAGCTATCCCCAAAAGAACAGGAATTAATGTTCCTACAATAAGTGAATCTCCAATACCTGCAATAGGCCCCATTAGACCGGCTCGCATTCCATTGATGGTCTCACTATCTACGGCATCTCCATTTGCACGCGCTTCTTCCAAACCAGCTGTTATACCAACTACTAGAGAACCCAACTGCGGCTCAGTATTAAAGAATGCTGTGTATGTTTGCATAGCTTCTTTTTGTTCTTCCTTAGTATCATACATTTCTTCTACAATTGGAAGCATAGAAGTTAAATATCCAAAAGTTTGCATATGTTCTTGAGAAAAACATGTCAGATGTCCATAGAACCAGTGGTGAAATGATTTTGTCAATGTTTTTCTTGATATTTTTTTTCGACTCATTCTAAATATCCTCCTCTTCATCAAATCCCATATCACTGACAACTGCTGTCGTACGGGCAGATTTAATAACTTCTAATTCATAATAAATTACTGCAAAAATTAATGACACAACACCACTTGCTACTAAGTTCAAGCCTAAAGATTTTGCTAACGTGAACCCGACAAAGAAAGGAATAAAGTCTGTTGTTTTTGTAACAATTTGTTTCAAAAGTATTGCAATACCCACACATGGAAGGAGTGCTCCTACAGTAAATAGAGACTTCATTACAAAACCATCCATCGGAAGATATACTTTCATAAGATCAACCATATCTGGTCCAAATTTTGTAATAATCATTGTTGGTAAGAAAGAAAAGATAAAATGTGAAATCCAAGGATATACCCAATCAACAGCATATAACTTCTTAAAATCACCTTTCTCTACAGCTTTCCATCCAATGTGTTGCCAAAGCAAATTCATAGTAGCTGTACCATAGAATAAAACAGTTCCAATTGTTCCAACCGCGGCTCCAATTGGCGCTGCTGCTGCTGCAATCGCTACTTCACCTGAAATATTATTTGCATGAACAAATAGGATAGATAACGGAATTCCGATATAAGAAATTGCTCGTACATCGGCAGATACAGTTCCACCAGGTGTCACTAAGGCAATATATAATACCTGTAAAGCCACACCAACGATTACCCCTGTTGTTATATCTCCTAATATTAAACCTACAATTAAACCACCAACTAATGGACGCCCCAAAGTATAGTTACCAATACTGGATCCCCCCATACCTGGCATCGATGCTAAACTTGCAAACAATCCTAAAAGAGCTGCTTGAATCCAAGAAATTTCCATCATTTTGTCTCCTTATTTCATTATTAAAATCCAAATTTTGATTTAAAATCACTCCAATAGCCAATAGATACATCTGGTAATAATTGGAATCTAACTTTATATCCTGCTTTTTCAATTGCTTCTAGTGCAACTGCTTCCTCTTGAGTAATTGATTGATTATTTCCCAACTTGATAGCACCTGGTCTATCGTTAGCAGGTCCTACAATAATCTCTTTAACATCTCCTGGAATAAAGCCCTGGTCTACTAAAATTTCTTTCATATCAATTGGATTCTTAGTAATCAAAAAATATCTACTATCCGATTCTGTTACTTTAGATGATTTTTCTTTAAACGCTTCCTTTGTCCAAACAAATGTTTTTTTATCTGACGCACCTTTATATGCCTGAATTAAAACCTTATTAGATGCAGCAGCGTCATTTACTGCAATTAAGCCATCACATGGATGTTCTTTTGCCCATCTAGTGACTGTTTGTCCATGAATCATTCTATCGTCAATTCGTACAAATGTTACTACCATAATTTTTTATTCCTTTCCTTATATAACTAAATATCGTCTTCTTCATTAAGATTATCATCCAATCCGACTTCAAATTCTTGTAGAGCCGATGATGATTCGTTTAATATCGTAGAAACAAGTTCACTTCCAGTCAGAATGTCTTTCATCACCACTGCTGTAAGTGCCATTGTTAAGTTCATACCTCCCAAAATAGTTGCATTCTCTAATTTTCCAAATTCTTCTAATACTGTTGCAACAGTTGTTAAAGGACTTCCCCCAACAATATCTGCTAAAACAAGAACCGAATCATTTTCATCCAGAGATGCAATAACATTCTTGACCTCTACAGAAAAACCTGCAAGACTTTCTCCATCTTTTAAGCCAATCGCTATGACATCATCTACCTTATCCGAAGCAAACATAGAAAGAGATGATTTCAATCCCTCTGCGAGTCCTCCATGACTGACTAATATCAAATACTTCATATTTCCCTCCTTTTATTGATTTCATTCTATCATCCTTATCTTCACTTTATAATTGTTAAATGTCACAAAAGTTTATTGATAAATGTCAATAAAAAAATGACAAATGTCAATAAAGACATCTGCCATGTTCGTATTATTTAAGAAATAATAATCTTGATATCTATTTAAGGGTTCCTATATCTAGTTCTTTTTGTAACTTAATAAGACTACCTTCAATATCCGTGTTATTTTCATCCATAGATAATGCTTCTAATCTTTCTTCTATTCCAACCAATGATTTTGAATCTATCCCTTTTGAAATAGTTGTAATTGAATTTTTCATTATATAATCCAGTGAGGTAGTCGTTAAGGCATTTTGACCAATCATTCCTTTCTTCATCAACTCTTCACTCTTCAAACTAGTTACTACCTCTGGTAATACTGAGCTTCCTTGACCCTTATTAAATAAATTTTGTTGAATTTCACGATTAATTGTTAAAAATTCTATAAACGATACGGCAAGGTTTGAATTGCGAGCACGCGAAGAAACCACGTATAAGGAAGTATCTGTTACAGTCGAACGAATGTCTTCCTTAGTCGTTGGCAACGAAATACATGTCCAGTTAAAATTTGTATATTTGGCCACATGATAAGGAAAAGGTTTATATGTACGATATTGTGCCAAACTCATTGGGTAAAAGGCCACATGTCCTTCATCAAAATCTTTATAGGTTACTTTGTAGCGTCCGTTTAATTGATTCAATCCCCTTATATAGGATAAAGCATCCTTCATTTCTAACGAATCTATACGAGGAATCCCACTCTCAGAAATAGTAACACCAAAGGCTGCTAGAGATTCTTTCCAACTATATCCTGTTATCCCAAATTGATCAACGATTCCATCTCCATCGGTATCTTTTGTAATTTTTTTACTAATCTCATATAGATCTTTCAGTGTCCACCCTACTTTAGGAATTTCAATGCCCTCTCTTAAAAGTAAATCTTGATTTACACACATCAACATGGGATTGCTTTCATATGGAAGACCGTATAAATCATCTCCATATTTTGCTGCCTGCAAAGATACATCATAGAAATTAGAGACATCTTCTTGAGATAAATAGGAATTTAGGCGCTTTAAAATACCCTTTGATGCAAATAAAGATAATTGGTCGCTTGATAATAGAAATACATCCGGTTCAGAACCTTTTAAAATTTGACTTGAAATCCAATTAGAATACTCCTCCTTAGGAATACCTGAATCATATACAATTTTAACCCCTGGATGAAGCTCTTCAAATTTCTTAATAGCCTCATCTAGTACATAGCTGTTATTCCCTGTAGGAATTCCCCAACTAGAATCAGAATAAAAACCCAGTCTAATAATCTTTATCTGCTTGTTTTCCCAAATAAGGAATAAACTCAAGCAGCTTAGCACAAACAGTATCGCTAGAAACAATTGCTTTACTTTCATTTATCCATTTCCTTCGAAAAATTCTTTTGTGTCACACCTGTTTGTACAGCCCATATGGCTAACTGTGTCCTATCTCTCAAATTTAGTTTTGAAAGAATGATAGAAAGGTAATTGCGCACGGTTCCCTCGGATAAAAAAAGATTACTGGCAATTTCCTTGTTTGATTCTCCAAATGCCACTTGCTGAATAATTTTCCATTCTGTCAGTGATATATTTTCAATATTCTCTTCCTTCACAGTAATAGAAAAATTGGTCTGTGCCATCTGCGAGAACAATTGAAATACCTTACTAGCTATATTAGGATTAATCATAGCTCCACCTTTATACACTGTCTGAATGGCTTGATATAACTCGTCTGTTGAAACTCCTTTTAATAAATAGCCAGATGCACCATATTTTAAAGCACTAAAAATAAATTCATCGTCATCAAATGTTGTTAAGATTATAATTTTTATATTGGGAAAACGTTTTTTGATTTCTTTTGTAGCCAATACTCCGTCCATTCTGGGCATTCTAATGTCCATTAAAATTATATCCGGTTTTACAGTCATAATGTTATCCATAGCTTCGACACCATCACCAACGACGGATACAACATCAATATCAGCATATACTGATAAAATGATCTGCAAAGACTCTCTAATTAACGCCTGATCATCTGCAATCATTACCTTTATCATATACTTCACCTCCTATTTTTGGAAAAACTATTTTAGTGTAAAATCCTTCCCTATTTTCAAAATGAATAGAACCACCTAAAATAGAAACTCGCTCTCTCATTTGTTTCAAGCCATACCCAATTTGTAAGTCGTCAAAACCTATTCCATTATCTTGCAAAACTATTATGTTGTTATCCTCACTCATAAAATGAATGCTCATTTTACTAGCATGTCCATGACGAACAGAATTTGTCATAGATTCTTGTATAATCCTAAAAATAGTATCTTCCTGTATCACATCTAAATCAATATTTCCCCATTCATATTTTAGATCGACAGAGAGTTTAGATAAAGACTCATACTCACTAATCATTAATATTAGAGCATCTTTTAAACCATTATTTTGCAAAGCTCCTGGTCTCAGTCTCTGTAATGATCCCCTAACATCTTTTATCCCCTCTCTAACTGCATTTGAAACATTTTTCAACTGTTCTTTAGCACGGATAGGATGAACATCAATTAGTACAGAAACAGCATCAATCCCTGCTGAAATTCCTGTCAATGCGTGCCCTAGAGTATCATGAATTTCTCGAGCAATTCTTTTCCTTTCTCGATCTTCAGCGATTTTCTCTGATAACGATATGTAATGATTCAATTCAGTGTTGACTCTAGATAACATTTTAAGCTCTTCCTCAATATTATGGTGCTCTTTAATCACGTATAGGATATAAGACAATAAAGAGATGATGAAAATAATAACATTTAATGATGTCAATGCATTTTCTAAAAATAACACTACACCTCGTATGGAAGATGGATAAAATTGGATATAGGTAGCTAGAGATGGAACTTTTATAAATAGTGACAAGATTTCATAGTCTGTTAAAAGTAACATTAAAAAACTCAAGAAAATAAAAATAATCCAAGAACGTTTACTATCAGAGTCTTGAAACTCTCTTGAACTATAGAATATATCAGCAAAAACTAATAATATTATTCCATTGTATGACAGATTTTGTGACCATATAACACCAATCATTAATACTATTTCAAACAAATTCCATTTTGAAAAAATTGGCCATTTTTTCTCAGTTGAGTACATTTTATAGGTAGATATAAAAATAATACCGACGAAAAAAATAATTGAATACCAAAAAATCTGGTCAGGTGATTTTGAAATATTATTTAATTCACCCAATAAGAGTGTCATCTGCCCCTTTGAAATTACATAGTTTGTAATCTGTATATACAAAGCTCCATTGTATATAATGGTTAGAAAATTAATTAATAAAAGTAAAATTATAGAATACTGGACACCTTTTACCTGTTTCATTACTGCCACCCATTAATATCAAACTGAATTATATTATTTTTATCAACAAATTGTACAGGTATAGTATATAATTCTTCAACTTCTTCTTTTTTTACTAATAAATCTATTGTTTCCGATACTTTTCTACCCATATGAGATGGAAATTGAGCAACCGTTCCCGTAACTTCATCTGTTGTAGCTAATAAATGCTTCATATCTGGTGAACCATCTATTCCGTAAATAAGTTTTTTTGAAGTTACTTTCAATTCTTTAATTGCTGCTAAAGCTCCTATAGCTGCTCTATCATTTAAAGCCACTATAGCATCAAATTGTAAACCTTCAGATAAGGCATCACCTACAGTAGTCATAGCATGCTCTGTTTGACCAACTGTTTCTCTTTCTGAGATAATTTGATAATGTTCTTCTGATTTTATTGTATCCAAAAAACCAGTTATTCTCTGATTAGCTGATAGAGCATCTTTGTGCGTTAACAAAAGAATATGAGCATTTGAGGTACGTTTCATCAAATCCTTGGCAATTAATATCCCAGCATGGTAATTATCAGAAACTATGCTCGTATCAACTTTTATATTATTCAACTGACTATCTACTGCTATAACTCTAATTCCAAAATTCTTTGCCCTACTTAACGCTTCTACAATTTGCTCGCTATCACTCTTAACCGGATTAATAACAATAACATTCACTCGCTTCTCTATAAACTCATCAATTTGTTTACTCTGTTTTTCTTCACTCATCTCTGCGTCCCGAGTATACAATATCTGACCTTCTGAATCAGAATAGCGTTGAATCTCATTATGTAAATGTCTATAAAATTCACTATTCATCGTCATATAAGTCGCTCCAACTTTTATTTGTCCCGGAATAGGATCTGTCTGACTCACATGAGTATAAATCGCAAAAACAAATACGACTACTGTACAAAATATAATTTTGACGATTGTTCTTGTATATTCTCTACTCATTCCAACCTCCAAAAAGTTTCAACTAGTTCATTGTAACACATTTAGACAGTATAAAAAAGCCTGAGACCAACTCAGACTTTTTAATGCTTAAAATGGCAATTCTTCCTCTTCCAAGACCAAATCCGCCAAATCTTGTCCTGCATTATTTTCACGCATGGCACGTTGGGCACGACTTTCCAAGAGTTGGAATCCTGTGACAAGTACTTCGGTCACGTAGTTCATTTGACCATTTTTCTCAAAGCGACGGGTACGAAGTTCTCCATCCACAGAGATAAGACTACCTTTAGTTGCGTAGCTGGCCAAGCTTTCTGCTAGTCTGCCCCATAAAACCATATTGACAAAGTCAGCTTCGCGCTCCCCGTTTTGGTCTTTGTAACGACGGTTGACTGCAATAGTCGCTCGCGCTACTGACTTGTCATTGTTGGTTTTGTGCAATTCTGGTGTAGACGTTAAACGTCCAATTAAGATAACTTTATTATACATATTTTCTTCCTCCTACTTATCTATTCGTAAGAACTCAAAAAAAGTTACAGAAATTTGTAACTTTTCGAGGAAATTTTTTACTTTTTATGAACCATGAAACCTGTCGCCTGTTGATTGGCCATAATGGTCATATCTGTAATCTGAACACGGCGAGGTTGACTGGTCACATAAACTACTGTGTCTGCAATATCCTGAGCTTGCAAGGCTTCTATTCCTTTGTAGACCGTCGCAGCTCGTTCTTTATCACCGTGAAAACGTACCGTCGAAAAATCTGTTTCGACAATCCCCGGTTGAATGGTCGTCACCTTGATATCCGTTGCGATGGTATCAATTCGCAGACCATCTGAAAAGGTCTTAACCGCTGCCTTGGTAGCTGAATAAACTGCTGCACCCGCATAGGCATAAATTCCTGCGGTTGAGCCCATATTGATGATATGTCCTTGATTGGCTTTTACCATTGCTGGCAAGAAAGAGCGAGTGACTGCCATCAAACCCTTGACATTGGTATCCAGCATGGTCAACATATCCAACTCTTCATAGTTCTGATAGGGTGCCAAACCTAGAGCCAGTCCGGCATTGTTGACCAGAATATCAATCTGACCTATCGTTTCTAGAATATCGGAGCAGACAGTCTTCACCATGGTCATATCCGTCACATCTAGTGGAAAGGTCCAAACTACTTGATTTGGAAAAGTTCCTGCAAACTCAATTTTTAAGGCTTCAAGTCTATCAATCCGTCGTCCTGTTAAAACAACATTCTCACCCTGCTCCAGATACGCACGCGCAATCGCTTCACCAATACCTGATGTCGCTCCTGTAATCACAACATTTTTTGCCATCTTATTTCCTTCTAGCTGGTCTATCAGATACTAACAACTTCTTAGGCAGTCCAGTGCTTAGCTGGATCAAATGGAGTCCCGACAACTTGGTCTTCTGATAATTCAATAATACCACGTTTTTGCGGAGCATTTGGCAAATGCAATTCACGAGGGCTACACATCATGCCAAAACTCTTTTCGCCACGAAGCTCACCTGGGAAAATAAGATTGCCTTTTGGCATCATAGCTCCAGGAAGAGCCACAATGGTTTTCAGACCGACACGTGCATTAGGAGCACCTGCAACGATTTGTACTGTCTTGTCACTTGCGACTGCAACTTGGCAGATGTTGAGGTGGTCACTATCTGGATGGGCTACCATCTCGACAATCTCACCAACAACAAACTTAGGTTCCTTGTCATTGACAATTTCTTCTGTAAATCCTTCCGCCTGCAATTCTTGGTTCAAACGAGCGACTTGCTCATCTGATAAAAAGACTTGACCGCGCTCTGCAATTTCAAACAAACTTGAAACTTCAAAAATATTCCATGCCACTGTTTCCCCATTATCTTTCAGGAAAACACGAGCCACCTTGCCTTTGCGCTCCACATCCAGTTTGGCATCTCCGCTATTTTTCGCGATGACCATAAGGACATCACCGACATGTTCCTTGTTATATGTAAAAATCATTGTTTCCTTTTTCTCCTACTTCAGTCCTGCTAAAAAGTCGTTAATTTGTTGCTTGCTTTTACGGTCGCGATTGACAAAACGGCCGATTTCCATGTCCTTTTCTAGTACAACAAGGCTGGGGATTCCATAAACATCCCAGAGTTTGGCCAAATCCATATACTGGTCTCGGTCCACTCGAATAAAGGTGAACTCTGGATTGGTCTCCTCAATTTCTGGCAAGGCAGGATAGATATAACGACAATCGCCACACCAGTCCGCCACAAAAAGGAAGACTTTCTTGCCATCTTTTTCTACTAAGGATGCCAATTCTTCTAAACTTGCTGGTTGTATCATAAGACTTCCTCCTCATAGACTAGGTCTTCATTTTCATAGACAAAGGTATAATGACGGCCATCCTCAAAAATGACGCCACCAACCAAGCTCTCTAGACTGCTTTCATAAACTTGAACATAGAGGGTCGCAATTTCCCCCATATCTGAAAAATAGTCTCGCACAATCACTGTCAACTCTTCCTGAGTCTTCATGAGCTTACGGTCATCTGCAACTTTTTTCGTAGCAAGGGCAAGGCTTCCAACACCAAGCAAAGCCAAGCCTGCCATCCACATTTTTTTAGCTTTCATACCATTCATTTTAACACAAAAAAGGCTTTAGGACAAATGAGGAAGCAGCAGAAAAGCAAGTAAAAAGCCTCTTCCTTGCAGGAAAAGGACTTCTTATACTCAATGAAAATCAAAGAGCAAACTAGGAAGCTAGCCGCAGGTTGCTCAAAGCACTACTTTGAGGTTGTAGATAGAACTGACGAAGTCAGCTCAAAACACTGTTTTGAGGTTGTGGATGAAGCTGACGTGGCTTGAAGAGATTTTCGAAGAGTATTATTCTTATTGCCAGGCACCTGAGTTGCCAACGTAGTAACCATCTGGCGTGTAGGTATTGCGAAGCATCTTACCTGATGAAGCTAGATAATACCACTTACCATTGTCTTTGACCCAATCATTCGCTAGCATGTCACCAGAAGAACTTACATAATACCATTCTCCCTTGTCATAAACCCAAGTGCTTGCTTTCATGGCTCCTGAAGTTGATAAATAGTACCACTTGCCTTGGTCGTAAAGCCAATCACTCGCAATCATAGCTCCTGATGATTTAAAGGCATACCAGTTACCACCTTGATAGAGCCAAGTTTGATTGAACATGACTCCTTTATCATTCATAAAGTACCAAGTTCCCTTGTCCTTAACCCAATCCTTCTGCACTAATTGACCTTGTTTTTGATAGTACCAGTTTTGGTTTGATTTTAGCCAACTTTCTGCTTTTACAATCGGATAAAGTTCTTTGAAAGATCCTCCATCATATTTATGACTGATAGATTTTAGTTTTTCAAGCTTCAACTCGTCATTATCATAATTTGCCCAAGCAAAGACTTTTTGACCATTGACAGTCTCTGGTAAGGTAGCAGTATAAGTCTTGGTTTGATAATCCCATTTTGTATCAAGGTAGGTGTATTGATCATTTGATTCTTTAATATGGTAGTAGCCTCTCTTTCCACTATCATTATGAATATCATCCACAACTTTCGTTGACCAGATCTTCACTTCGTTTCCGCTCTTAGCCTCGACCTTGATATCTCCCCTATAGCCATATGGAACATAGAAATTCAGGTAACGCCCCTCTATACCAATCATAGACTTGTCCTTTTCTTGACCTAGGAAATTAACAGTTTGATCTTGACCATTGAGACTAACTGTCCACTCGATTTTCTCGGTTTTTGGCAAATCCAAGACTTTGATATCCACTTCATGACCATTGTTAAACCGAAGAATCTTGCCATCTTGATACTGCACTCCACACTTAACAACCCATTCTTCTTTAAGCTCAAATGCCTGCCCTGAATGTGGAAAAGCCAGTAAAGCTAGACCAGCTAGAGACAAACCAAATAATGTGATTTTTTTCATCGTAGATCCTCCTTAGGATTTTTTATGTTAATTATATCACTATGTTTTTATTTTGCAAATCTTATCCTAAATATGCTAGCAAAAAACCTCTGAGATTGTTCTCAAAGGTTCTGATTTTGCTAATTGCTGTTCTCAACTGCTGCAGTGACAAAGGCAGTGTAGAGTTCTTCTGGGCGGTTTGGACGACTTGAAAGTTCAGGGTGATACTGACACGCTACAAAGAATTTATTTTCAGGAATTTCCACAATTTCGACCAAACGATTGTCTGGAGAAACTCCTGAGAAGACAAAGCCTGCTGCCTCAAACTGCTCACGGAAGGCGTTGTTAAACTCATAGCGGTGACGGTGACGGCGTTGCACCACTTCTTGATTGTGATAAGCAGCCGCAGCCTTAGAGCCACGTTTCAACTTAGATGGATAAAGTCCCAAACGAAGGGTTCCACCCATATCCTCAACATCAATCTGATCACGCATGATATCAATGATAGGGTATTTTGTTTCTGGTGCAAGCTCTGCAGAATTGGCACCTTCAAGCCCCAAAACGTGACGAGCAAACTCAATACAAGTCAACTGCATTCCCAAGCAGACACCCAACATAGGAACATCATTTTCACGCGCATAGCGGATGGCTTGGATTTTCCCTTCAGTACCACGTTGGCCAAAACCACCTGGTACGATGATTCCGTCCGCATCAGACAAGAGCTCTGCCACATTCTCTGCTGTCACATCATTGGCATTTATCCAATTGATTTTAACTTCTGCGTCATTGGCATAACCAGAGTGTTTCAAGGCTTCGACCACTGAGATATAAGCATCTTGCAACTCAACATACTTACCAACAAGGGAAATCTTGACTTGTTTCTTAAGGTTCATGACCTTGTCCACCATAGCTGACCATTCTGTCATATCTGCTACTGGTGCGTCTAATTTCAAATGGTCACAGACAATTTGGTCCATACCTTGAGCCTGCAAGTTCAATGGAATTTGGTAAAGGTGTTCGACATCCAAAGACTCGATAACAGCTTCTGGTGCCACATCACAGAACTGTGCTAGTTTATTTTTAATTCCTTGGCCAGCTGGCTCTTCTGTACGAATAACCAACATATTTGGCTGGATTCCCAATCCACGCAATTCTTTTACAGAGTGTTGAGTTGGTTTGGTCTTCATTTCACCAGCGGCCTTGAGGTAGGGAAGCAAGGTTGTGTGGATGTACATGACATTATCCGCCCCCACATCTGCCTTCATCTGACGAAGAGCCTCTAGGAATGGCAAGGATTCAATATCCCCAACGGTTCCACCAACCTCTGTGATAATGACATCAGAGTCAGTCGTTAGAGCGGCACGCTTGATTTTTTCTTTCAAAGCATCTGTGATATGAGGAATGACTTGAACAGTTGCCCCAAGATATTCTCCACGACGTTCCTTACGAAGAACTTCACTGTAAATTTTACCAGTTGTCACGTTGGAATATTTGTTAAGATTAATATCGATGAAACGTTCATAGTGACCCAAGTCCAAATCTGTCTCAGCCCCATCATCTGTCACAAAGACTTCTCCGTGCTGGTAAGGACTCATAGTTCCCGGATCGATATTGATATAAGGGTCAAACTTTTGAATGGTTACTTTGAGACCACGATTTTTCAAGAGACGGCCTAGACTTGCTGCAACAATCCCTTTCCCAATAGACGATACGACACCACCAGTTACAAAAATATATTTCGTAGACATAGATTCCTCTTTCTAAAATGCTCAAGGTCTTGCTGACTACGAGGGGACATAGAAAACAAGACCCTACTAATAAGAATAATCTGGGACGACTGCACCAGATTCACAACTAAAATACAAGAAGATAACTTCTTGAAAAAACAAAAATAGCTCCCTAAGAACTAGGGAGCCCCGACCTCTAAAAGAGGTGCCCGAACAATATGATACCTAAAAATAAGATAATTGTCAATAGCTAACTTTTATTCGTAAGTGGTAAAATTTTTTAGAAAACCTCAAACCCTATGAGAGAGACCCCCAAGCAAGAAAAAAAACTAGGATTTCCCTTGTCCCAGTCTTGACATTCTGCTCATTATGCTTTAACATAGAGTATGTAGACTGAGTAAGTTGGGGAAATAAAATTTCTTCTTTCGGTTTTTACTTACTCGGTGCCGTAAGGATTGCAGTCCTTACGGCTTTTTTATTTGCTTAAATTTGATATCATTATAGCACGTTTTATCCCCTGGTGCAACTATTTCTAAATATCAGGGTTTAAATTTCTTCCAGGTAATTTTCCCAGTTGGCATATATTGACTTGTTTTTTTGGACTCTAAGCGTCTAACCTCCCCACCAGATAGACCTCTTTGCTCTTGAATTTGATCATAGTCAACAATCCAAGACCCCAATAATAATTCTCGGAGTTCGTCTTTATCAGCCAAGAGTATCATTTTACTCATTGCTTCTGCTCCTTTTTCTGTCCAATATTTTCCACCTCTCTTCATACGGTAAGTAATTTTACGATGCTGACTTTCCATTATACCTATTCCAGAATGTGAAAGGCCTCTCAATTCTGCAGGCTTGGTATATTGAAAATTTTGAAGAAGGCGCCGTTTAAATTTATAGAACTGTTCTATCTCTTCCTGAGTCTCTATTAAAGCCTCTGTCGTATCTAAAACACTACGTAATAAACTTTTGTCATGCCTTTGAATCGCTTGAAATGCTTTCTCTAAAAGCTCTGATGGATAAGAATTGAAAAAGCTTTTTAAACTATGATTAAGATGATATTCGTCCCAAAAATGCTCATGGCGACTTACTCTGAGTATCTTTGCCATTTCTTTAAAGACATACGGTGTATAGCCATGCCCTCCATCTGAATTAGTGACAAAAATAGTTTCTTTACTAATCTCGAAAGTATTAGTTAAATAGTCTATTACCTGCTCTCTCACTAAACGATTTTTGGGTGAAATAAATTCCTTTTTGTTTTGCAGTTCAAATCTCTTACTCCCTATCTTTTTGCTTCCTGTATGTACGACAAAATGAGAAAGATCTATACGGCGATTATTTAGATTTTTATCACTTGATTTTACCATTACACCATCTCCCTCTACGTAGATGACATCTACTTTCTCTTTTATTTCGTTTGATTCTTGATAAGACTGGTAACTTTCCTGTTTCTTCAACAAATCAGCGCATAGTTTAACTGCCTTAACGACTGTAGGTTTTGTAATCACAATATTATAAGTCATTTCAATCACTTGTATCACTTTTCCATAAGACATCATAGTAGATAATTTAGCTATTTGGTACATAAATTCTCTGGAATACCTAGTATTTCTCTCTAAACCCAATTTATCATCAACAGGAATTATCCAGTTATCTCCTTTTTTCCAACGCCTTCTCCTAAAAGTAAATTCCCCAAATGTAAAAGCTACTGTTCGCTCCATTGAATGAATACAGGTATAACCTCTTCGCTTCATGATAGGCACTTGTGAATCATCATAAGATTTTATCCAATTTAAAAAATCTTTACCGCTGCTCTCTAATAAATTCTCCTTGAATAAACGTTCATCTAGCACCTGCCACAACCTCCTTTAGTACAATAGAGCTATTGTACAAGTCAGGTAGAACTTTAGGCAAATTTATTTTAATTCTACAAAAAACTCCTGACATAAATCAGGAGTTAAAGATATAGATACGAACTATTAAATCTAACAAACAAATACAATGTTAGTAGTTTGCCATTTTTTTAAAAAAACGTCAACATTAATTATCATCTTCTTCACTCTCAGCACCTGTGATATGACGTCCCCCCTGCATACGCTGTCCTGCTTGTTGCATTTGTTGGTTCATGTAATTCATTTGATTCATGCTCTGTTGAAATTTTTGTTGAGAAGAATCAGGCTGTGCTGGTGGTTGTGTCGATTCTGAAACTGGTGCCTCTGCAGGTGGATTTGGATCTTGAATTGGGGACTCTGCAGGTGAATTTGGATCTTGAATTGGGGACTCCATTCCTTCAGCTGAAGAAGTTGGATCGACAATAGGTGCATCCGTTGTTCCTGGATCGATTGGAGGTTCAGGAATATCAATTGGGCCAGGCTGACCAATTCCAGGAACCGCATCATTTTTCAGAGCGTTATAGGTCGCATTTTGAGCAGAGACGGCCTTATCATCTAGGTTATTTAAAACGTTGCCTACTGCCCCTTTCGTATTTTGCATGGCTTCAAAAGTTTTCCATTCTGCCAAATCAACCATATTACTTACACCACCTTTGGCCGCATTCATCAAGCCCTGGTCTTTTACAGAGTTCCAAGCACCTTGAATACCACCTCCAGTTCTGGCAAGGCTATTCCCTAGGATCTGGCTTCCTTTAGATAAGGCATCTGGAGCTTTTTGTGCCATATCCATACCAAATTGACCAAGTGCCATACCCCCATTAAAGACACCACCTGCTCCAGCCGCAAAGGCATTGCCCATCATCATAGCTCCGAGCAGTTGTTGAGCTGTTTCACTATGACCTGTTGAAACTCCAAGCCAGCGCTCGATCATGGCCACTCCTTGCATAGCTGCAAAGAATACTCCAACATAAACTACACAGGCCGCTATCATTTGTTCCCAACTATTAAGGCCTTCAAAGAATCCTCCAGAAAGCTTCGCCACAGCTGAGACAGAGAGAACTGGTAAATCTCGGAAAATCTCAAGCGTTACACGCATAATGATCACCTCAAAGAAGATACCTGCTCCAGCACCGCCAATTGTTCTTAATAATTCCTTATATTTTTTAGAGTTAGAAAGTGAAGTATAACCGACTAGAGGTGAAATAAGTGCTTCAATAAGAATATCAAAAATAGATTTTACGAGTTTAATGGCCATACTCGTTAAAAGAATAATCAAAATAAAATACTGAGCAAACATCCCAATCCAATTGACTTTATAACGCATATACACTGGTTCAAAAGCATTTAATCCCTTTACAAAGCGATGTTCATCAACAGTTAAAATTCCATTTTGAGTTGCATTTAATTGATGAAGAAAGAGTCCTTTTAATCCTTTTTGTTTTGTCTCAAGAGCATCTAATAGAACTGTATCAGTCGCTCCAAATGTGGCACTAAAATCAATTCGTGAAGCAAAATCAGAGGTATCACGTTTATCTGGACTATCTGAAATATTATTAAGAGGAGTCGAGCCTTCCTGGATAGGTTTAATAAATCCATAGTCATCCATTGGGAAAAGTTCTGTTGAAAAATCCTTATCAATTAAAACTTTCAAATCTACAACATTATTTTTCATAGGTTGAATAGCTAGAGAAGAGAAATACTTTGAATTGTCTCCTGAGGCACTCTCTACTTTCTGAACACTCTGCACATCTTCAGAAATAGCCGTAGATATTGTCGTTAAAGCCAACGGTAAAGCTGAAGATACTAGGGTCACCATCAAAAAATTTAAGATTACATTTTTATATTTAACTGGTTTTGTAAAAACTCCTGTAACAGCTGATACAACGAGTATTAAGGCAAACAGAGAAGTTCCAATTACCTGAAACCAGTAAAAAAATT
Organism: Streptococcus mitis; assembly: GCF_946190375.1. Taxonomy (GTDB): domain Bacteria; phylum Bacillota; class Bacilli; order Lactobacillales; family Streptococcaceae; genus Streptococcus; species Streptococcus mitis_CJ. The sequence continues at coordinate 22,627 of NZ_CAMIAF010000011.1, forward strand.
GACCAATTACTGTCTTCTGATCCCCCAGATATCCGAAAAGTCCAAAAAGCTTAAATAAATTGTTAAAAACATGTTCTAGACTAGCAGTTATAAAATACAGCCCTTTAGCCAAAGAGCCCCATAAACTAGATAAAAACGCTAAATAAGCTGGTGTTGGTTCCAGGTAATTGCTCCAATACTTATAAAATTCAACTAAAGGAGCCGAACGTTCATCTGTTATTGGAATCTTGTTATGTAAGTTATCGAATCTTGACATTAAATCTGAAAAATTATCATATTTCATTATATTCTCCCTACGGTTTTTATTTCTAGCATAATAGATAATGAAATATCTTGTATTAAAGGGACAAACAAAAAAAAGGAGCCAGTAAGCTCCTTTAAAATACTAGTCTTTAGCTGTTCCGGTAAAAGCAAACTGATCCCAATCATCACCCAACGAAAGAATTTTAATACTATTACCGTTATTACTCAAAATAATTTGATATACCGAACGTTGCTCATCTACTGAAATTTTACCGTCTTTATTTCCATTTCTATCATCACTTATCAAACCAATATAGAAAACAGCAGTATCTGTATTTTTTATCTCTCCCTTATTTTTTTCAGCTTGACCTTTAAAGTTAGAAGCTAGCTCATCCTCAGACAATACTTGATATGTTTTGATATGAGATTCAATTTCAGTTCCGTCTGAAATTGTACTCTTATTCACATCAAAATCAAACTCATTAGTTGTTTCATCAAAATATGTCGCATTATCTGTATCAGATCGATAATACCCCAAATAACGACTTTTTAAGGTGCTAGGTGTGCCGTCTGCATTTTGTGAAGTTTTACCTGAACAAGCTGTTAAGATAGCAATACAGAGGCCAAGAACTCCTAAAATAAGCATCAATTTCTGTTTCATCATAGATGATCTCCTTTATTCCTGTTTTACTTGCTTTATTATACCAAACTTTTAGCCTAAAATCACTCCTTCATAACACGATTTAACCAGCTAACTGTCAGCTCTTCGACTATTTCTTGTTTCCCACTAACTCCCAAAATAGTTATCTCATTTTTTATTAATAACTCTAAAATTTTGTTCTGCTGTTCCTTAATTTCAGTCAAACTCTTAGAAAAGGCATTGTCATATAAATTCAAGCCATCTAATTGACAAATTTTTTCCAGCTGAGCTAACATAAACGCATTGAAAGAAGGAAAATTTTGTTCCTTTTTCATCATATGTAGCTGAATAAACATATCTTCTGGTATATTGCGAATAAGTAAATCTTTAGTCATCACATTCTACCTCCCCTTCATACTCTAGCCAACGTGAAATATGATCGCCATAACAATCGATCTTTTCGTTGAAACTATCTAATTGTTCTGTTTGTTTTTGAACTTGGTTTTGAATATGGTCTGAAGCTAATTTCATATTTTCCAAATGAGCTACATATAATTCTTGAGCTCTATTGAATCTCCCAAATTCAATTTTTTCACGCAAAATCTGAAGTAAAAACTCATTAAAAGATTTTGCTTTTTTCTTTTTAGCAAGTGATTTTAAATAATCAATTTCCAGTTGAGTTAATCCACGAATTTTTAACTCACTTCGTTTTCCGTTAGTCATTTATTATCCATCCTTTCTACTCCACCAAAAAATCATAATGCCTCTTACTTTTCAATTCAATATAATCTGCAAGTACGAAATAAAACTCATTCTCTGGCGTTCCTTTTGACCGTTCCTCCAATTCATGTAAAACTTTTAAACTATCTGGTGAACGAATTAAAAATTCTCGAAATTGTTCAATAGTATCTCTAGTATTTTCTCTATACAACTCTGTCCGACTCATTAATAATTCTTGAATCAAACTGAGTTGATTTTTAACTATTGTTTCAAAGCTTTCATCGTAATCCGTTGACCGTAAAAAGCTCTTTATTTTCATAACACCCTGAGGGGAAATGTATGTTACACCACCTTGTTTTTTGATATCAATATCCTCCAATTTTTGACGGTGATATCTAACTAAACTTTTTGTAATCCCCAACTCTTTCGCAACTTCTAACATCGTTTTCCAATTATCCATAAACACACCATTTTCCAAATTAATTTTTATAGAGTGAAGCAGGGGGAAATTTGACCATATTTTGACCAGGCAAATTGCCTATCTTTTTCCTCTCCTATATCTAATAAAAGAGCATAAGGGAAACTGTTACCACATCCTGTGATAAGTTGATAGTATCAACGTTTCTAGTGTCCCCAATTTTCTCGGCTTCGCCTACTTTTACATACTTACAAATTGCCCCCTCCCACATCATACACACACTAAAACACACTTATAAACATCAACTTTTCTCCTAATTTCTGTAAAATATATGGTTCTAAACTGCCTAATTTTATTACTTTTTTATATTCTTTTTAAGTTGTTTTCTCTCTTCTACGGATAGGATTGTGACTCGTTTAGGAGCAATAGACAAGAATAAAATTACACCCGCAACTGAAGCTGGAAACAACCTGACTTTATTTTTCTTTGAAGATGATTGAAGCTGTATGTAACAGATTGGATAAATTAAAAGCCATGCTAGGAGTGTCATTACAAAACTATACAATAGTGCTTCAAAAATTCTAAAAATTAATTCCATTTTTCTCTCCTTTATTTTTTTATTTTAATTTCAACTGTGTGATTTCTTCTTTCATATTTTGATACATTTCCATAATATGTTTAAAAACTATCGGATCAAAATTTTTATACTTCTCAACAATTGGAAACATTGGAAAACCATCTATTTTTTCAGAATTCAGATATTGAGTTACAATTGTTTTATCAGTTATCAATGACGCTACTCTTACTAAAGCAGGAATACTCGTTATTACTTCCTGATTCTGATAAAAAGTTATCATAATATCGCCAACTTTTAAATTTAAATCCTCAAATTGTTCCTCCGTCACCTTGAAATAATAAGCCAATTCTTCCTGTCCTAATCCAGTCAAATAATAACCTCGAATAATTTTACAACACTCCATAATCCCCCTCCTTCACAAATCGAAATGGTGCATCGTAGTATTTATAGTTAGTCGCCGTCTCTTTTTGTTTGGGCTTCTGATAATGATCTAAAAATTGACGAGCTAGACCTTTTGTTTCAAATACTACTATCACATCATCGTGACGAATAAAATCACCATTATAAAAACTGAAGATTAGCCATTTATCCATTTTTACCCTCCTTATAAAATGCCCAAGACATCAATTGATTATGATACTTTATCTTGTCTGTTATACCTTGTAAACGCCCCTCTTCATCCACCACACAAGGAATTCCCTCACGTGTAATATAATGACAAAGCGAAGAGTAGTTCAATCTCAATTTCCTTGCAATTTCTTTCCTAAATAAACCTTGATGCGCCAACTTTCTAATCTCTTTCCCATACTGACTAGGCACATTAGGTATCCCTAAATCACTCCTTTTATGACACACAGAATGATAAGAACGACCAAGTAACCTAGCTTGTTCTTTCACAGTCATTTTCCCACTCATTCTTTTTAAAGCATTAATTTCCCAGTCGGACCATTTATCCAATAGTTTAGTTTGAGTTCCCTCTTTTCTCAATTGATGAACTTTCCCTCTAACTGCAGATGCAGTTCTTCCTAGATACATCGCTACGGTAATACAATTGTCGCCGTCAGGATCTTCTGCAAACATTCTCACGTAGTCTATTTCTTCTTGTGTCCATCGACGACACTTTTTTTCATTCATTCTTTTCCCTCCAGTATCATAGATATAATGTAATGGCAGTCTGGCTATTAAATTTTTTCCTACTTTTATCCCACATCCTCCTCAAATAATTCTCCTTGTATGGCATGTTTTAAGCCCTCCTGTACATGATAAATAGTTTGGTTGATAATCTTTCTAGGTATCTTCAAAAGATGCGTAATGGTATCTAAATAGGCCTTTTTAGCATCTTGTTTCTTTTGCATAGCCGTTAAGATTATCATTCGAATAGAGGCTAATATTAATCCCCCTCCTCGCCCTTTTTTAACTTGTAAAAAAATTTTATGCTTCTCTACCAGTCTACGTAGAACGATTTTTAAGCTAGAACTGGCAATTCCAAGAGCAATCTGTAAGTCTTTTTGTGTCACTTTTAAAATAGTTTGATCTTGATTCGTTCTCTTTGTAATGTAAAACATAAGATCTTCTTCCCACTCGGAATAATGACTATTCTTTCTGTCTGCACGTTTCTTCTTAAACTTGTACCAACGTTGCTTCACAAAGAGATCTGAAGCCTTGAGTTCCTGATTGACCCATGCTTTACATAAAGTCATTACATAGTCTCGGCTAGCAGCCTCATATTTTCCTGAGTAGGCGCTTGTGATAATCTTATGATATTCAACTGAAGAGAGTGGTTCGTCTAGATTTGCATTAAAACTAGAAAGAACTTCCTCACATTCTTCCTGATTGATTCCTGAAGAAAAGTTGGCTAAAGCTAGCGTGAAAAGAACGTTGTTTCTTCCCATCAAGGCTTTTCCACCTTTGATATTTCCCTCTCTCATCAGCAATTGATACCAGGGTTCATCAATCTGTTTCACCCCTTCAGAACCTGAAATAACCGTCAAATTGGGCTTTTTACTTGGGAAGGGAAGATCTGATTGCTTCATCGACCAATCTAACCACTCCTGGAACGAATAGGTATAGTCAGCTTCAAAAAATTCAACATTATCAGTTCGAGGAATCCGAGCAATTCCAAAATGGTTACAGGTCATATCTACTGGTAAAGTTTGAGCAAAGTAATTTCTCAAATTTTGAGAGATTGCTTTGGCCACCTTTACCACTCGAAATTGGGAATGAGCTGTAACATAAGCCGATTCTGAGAGGACAAAATAGGCTTGAAATCCCTTATCAGATTTTAGAATCAACGTTGGCATAAAACCTAGCTCCAGAGAAGCGGTTAAAATATCTCCTGTCGTCATTTCTTCAGCTGCAGAGGTAATATCGAAGTCAATGTAGAATGTGTTAATCTGTCTAAGATTATCTTCAGAGTGCCCACGTGTAATCCGTCGACCAGCATCACTATAGCTTCCGTAGCAATATACATTAGGAGTCCAGTGTGTAAACTGATCCTGGTTCTCCAGCAATGATTCGATAGAGGTTAAAACAACACCACGTGCCTTCACCATATTCGCTTTTGAACGATAAGCAAATACAGAGCCTCGTCTTCCCTCTTCAGCTGAAGAGATGAGTTGTAGATGGCTATTCTTAAATTTTTGTGTTCTTAATCCGTTTTTTGTGATTAAGCTAAAGTATTCTTGTAACTTCATACTTCTCCTAATATTTGGGAAATTATAACTATTCCTCATTGATTCTCATGCTTTTAGGCAACTTTTTACTCGGTAAACAGTAACCTTCAGATAAGTCCTGTTTACTATAAAATTCAGGACTACTTGTCATTACATGGTCACTTCTTCTCCATCCTCTACGAAGTTGTTTGTAAGATAAAGAAACACGCTTCTCAATCTCTTTAAAACTAAATCCTAACTTCAAATAGGTTGTTACAATAGCATTAGCATGTTCTTTGGACTCTTCGCTTCTTGTTCTTCGCTGAAAGTTAATCTGCTTATCTTCTTCATTTAATGCTATCTGATAGGCAATAAACAACTTCCGCATTTCCATAATTTTATGTTGCCAGGCCAAGCTGTAAGGTTGTCCTGAATATCGATTCACTAGCTCTTTAACAGGCTGTTTAAATTTCTTCTGGAGAGAATCAAACTCCCCAAGATCTGAGAATGGATCAATAAATCCTAATGGTTCATAATTTAATAATTGTTCTAGTAATTCCTGACGTCCTACTCGTTCCATATCAAATCCCCCATTTCTCAGCAAATAAAAAAGAGAGAGAACATTTCTGTTCTCCCTCACAGGAAAATTTGATTCAATCTAAAAACTCTTACCACTTACCTTTTATTCCTCGATGTTTTCAGTATCATCATCTGAAAACTCGTCGTCTTCTTCGTTAAGATCCACGTCTTCACCCAAGTCATCTGGGGCGATTTCGTTGATTTCTGCGTCGTAAGCTTCCACTTCGTTTTTCTCATCATCTGGATTTTCATCATCGTATGAAAGAGCTGGATCTGCTTCATATGCATCTTCGTCTTCCGGATCATCCGCATTATAGTCAATAGCATCTGAATCGCCGTCCATGAAGGCATTGACACGTTTTTTCTTAGCTTTTGGTGCTACTTCATCGTCATCATTTTCCTCAAGAGCGATAATTTCTTCGTCGATTTCGTCCACACCATACCATGAACGAAGACCCCATTTGTTATCCCCAAGAGAGATGAAGCTACCGTCAAAGTTCAATTCTGTGTAGAACAAAGGCAAGGCTTCACGGATATCGCTGTTTGATGTTCCAAGGTAGTTTTGAATTTCGTTTACAAGATCGCTAAAATGCATCTCATGGTCGCGACCACGAAGTTCCAAGATAGCACGCGCTACCTCAATCATAGATAGTTCACTTTTTTCTTGCCCAGCAAATACTTCTAATTCCAAAGCGTTTCTCCTCATTTATACTACTATCGCCAGAGCAAACAGACTCTGACCTCATTTTATCATTTACTCTTTATTTTACGATAATTTTACGGAATAGTCAAAGGTTAAGGGGGAGAAAGTGACAGGACTTTTTATTGCGTAACTTCTCAAAGTAACTTCCACTTGCCTTGCCGAAGTGGAAATTAGTCTAAAACGGACTTTCATTTCTTTGCTACCCAGCCGATGGCATCGCTAGGTGGGTTTTCGGTATCAATCCAGATAAATTCAATGCGATTATATATGAAAATTAAGCTACAATGTCGAACTTCTCAGAGCGGTTCGAACTTACAAAATTTGTCATGTAGTAACCTGCTTTCTAAAAGTAATTAGCTAATCTGAGATAACGGGTAATAACTAATGTTAAATCGAGAATAAAGTCTTTTAATAACTCTCCGTGTGAAGAAAATTATAAATCAAGAAAATGAATACGAACTTACATTTATTTTTACAGAGTCTATTTTTGAATTATAGTATTCTGAAAACTCTTCTTCATTCAAAGTATATACCTCATTAACTAGACTTTGTCTATATTTACTTAAATCCCAAAATGCTGGATATCCGCTAGAGGTTCTTTTTGCAATTTTTTGCTTTAACTTCCGATTCTTAAAGCTAGGTAGGATGCCATTTTTTGTGGCAAAATTGTGATATTGCGACGAAACATCATTCTTCCCTTCACAATATACTACAATATAATTCAATCGTTCTTGAAAATCTTTCAAATCAAATCCAAATGAGTTCGTCAAAATCAAAAGACTATCTTTCAATTTTAAATGTAGCCCATATTTCTGTTTTTGATCAATCTTGGCATTCTTAAATTCTATCAAAAATATTTGATCATTATTTCCTTCCAAATAAGTATCAACTGATTTTAAAATTGTATATGATGCATTTAAATGTTTGGCACAATAAATTTTTTTTACATTATCAAAATCAACCACATCGTCATCAATATTCGATAACGCGCATCCTTGGTCATCTTTTGAACAATCTCTCAGTGTTTTTTTGCAGTTATTTTTGATAACATGACCATTCATAAAACAATTAATCATCATTCCCCTCCAAAAGTTCCTCGAGCTTGTCAAGTTTTTCAAAAGGTACTGTTAATAAATCATAAATTTGATTCGTTTCCTGTTTAATATCTTCGATAATAGGAATGTTTGACTCATCAATTTTCGCTAAATAGTATTTTGTTTCTGACGTAAGTTTATGAATTTTGGAATAAACTTCAATAGCATTCAAAAGATAGGGACTATGAGTGTTAATAAGAATATGCAATCCAAATTCCTTCTGGAGTAATACTATAATTTCAGCAAAGTTTAATTGCCACTCTGGATGTAAATGAACTTCAGGTTCATCTAATATCAGTGTTCCATTTTCTCTAATTACTCCTTTTTCCAAAAGAGATTTAATTAAGTAAAAAGTTTTCATACCCGAAGAATAATTAACTATATTAAGTTTTTTTTCATCCTCCTCATCTTCTGAACTATTTACAGACTCTGTTCTCAATAGGTTGTTAATATTCCTAAACACTAAGTTTAATCTATCTGTTGTTCTAGCTCGTAATGTATATGTATCATAACTTTCGTCATTCATTTGTTCTATCAAGTGAGAATTATGATTCAATTTTGAATTAATTTCAAACCAAAAATTATTCAAATAAAAATTATCAACTATAGCAGCTGCATCATCAATATAAACCACATCTGTTTTAAAATTTATCAATTTATCTGAAGAAGCTATATTTTGATTAATTTCAACATTTATTTTTTCCTCTTTTATTTGCAAGGAAATCATTCCCGTTACTGGATCATATATATTATTTATTTGATTATTAAATTCATCATTCAAATGCTTTGTCAAAATTTGATTAAAAATAGATTGATCCGACTGAGATAATACTCCTTCAATGCTTTTCGAAATAACATCTAAGTCTAAATCTTCAATGTTCGAAATCTGATATCTAACATTATCTTCATTAAACTCAATAATTGAATTGGTAATACTATTTTTTATAGTATTACTATAAATTTCACCAACATTTTCATCAATAATAAGTAATAAATTTTTTGAAATTGTTTCTATTAACTCATTAAAAATACGGCTTGGGGCTATTCTTCTAACTTGTCCTCTTGCAGAATAAGTTTCCCAATTCACCTCAACATCTGATAAATATTTGAACAAAATTTTATTAATTGATTCAGTTCTATCACTAGAAATTTTATTAATTATATCATAGTTAGCACTAAATATCGAAAATAAAGAGCGGCTAATTGTACTCTTTCCGGTCCCATTATACCCAGCAATAGTTGTAATACCTTTTATTTCAATTTCTGCATATTTAACGTTCCCTATATTATTTATTATTAATTTCATGTATTATCTCCTTTTGAAATAGGACTCTCACTATCATTTTATCATAAACCACGTAAAAAAGCAGAGCAAAGGCATAAATTGTCTATTAAGTATATGTTATTTTATTTCACCAACTTCTTCATCTCATCGATACGTGCGACGGTCGCGTCGTACTTAGCTTGATAGTCGGCTTGTTTGTCGCGTTCTTTTTGGACGACTTCTGGTTTGGCGTTGGCTACGAAGCGTTCGTTAGAGAGCTTCTTACCGACCATGTCCAGTTCTTTTTGCCATTTAGCAAGTTCCTTGTCGAGACGGGCCAGTTCTTCTTCGACATTGAGGAGGTCTGCCAGTGGCAGGTAGATTTCTGCTCCTGTGATGACGCTTGACATAGCAAGTTCAGACGCAGGAATATTTGACGCGATTTCCAAGTGTTCTGGATTTGTGAAGCGTTTGATGTAGTTGACGTTGCTGTTAAAGAAGGCTTCCAAGTCGCTATCGCTTGTCTTAACAAGGATGGTGATTGGCTTGCTTGGGGCTACGTTTACTTCAGCACGCGCATTACGAACGGCACGGATCAAGTCTTTGAGGCTTTCCACACCAGTGTGGGCAACAAGGTCTTCAAAGGATGGATTGACAGTTGGGTATTCTGCTGTCACGATAGAACCTTCTGAGATTTGTCCAAAGATTTCCTCTGTCACGAATGGCATGATTGGGTGGAGGAGACGAAGGATCTTGTCCAGAGTGTAAAGGAGAACAGAGCGTGTGATGACTTTCTCTTCTTCATTGTCGCTATAAAGGACTTCCTTAGTCAACTCAACGTACCAGTCCGCAAACTCGTCCCAGATGAAGTTGTAGAGGATGTGTCCAGCAACACCAAATTCAAACTTGTCAAAGTTTTCAGTGACTTTGCCGATCGTTTCATTGAGGTTGTGGAGAATCCAGCAGTCTGTGACATTTCCAGCTTCCTTGTTGACAACTTTTTCCACATTGGCAGTTGCTTGCTCAAGGGTCAAACCTTCATTGTTCATGAGGATGTAGCGAGAGATGTTCCAGATTTTGTTAATGAAGTTCCATGAAGCATCCATTTTCTCGTAAGAGAAGCGCACGTCTTGACCTGGTGCAGAACCGTTTGAAAGGAACCAACGAAGGCTATCTGTTCCGTACTTATCAATAACATCCATTGGGTCAATCCCGTTACCGAGAGATTTAGACATCTTGCGTCCTTGCTCATCACGAATGAGACCATGAATCAAGGCATTTTTAAATGGCGACTTTCCAGTAAATTCCAAACCTTGGAAAATCATTCGAGATACCCAGAACGGGATAATATCATAACCAGTCACCAAAGTTGATGTTGGATAATAACGTTTGAAGTCTTCTGAGTCGACATCCGGCCAGCCCATGGTAGAGAATGGCCAAAGAGCCGAACTGAACCACGTATCCAAGACATCTTCGTCCTGAGTCCAACCGTCACCTTCTGGAGCTTCTTCGCCGACATATATTTCACCCTCAGCATTGTACCAAGCAGGGATTTGGTGACCCCACCAAAGCTGACGAGAGATTACCCAGTCGTGGACATTTTCCATCCATTGGAGGAAGGTATCGTTGAAACGAGGTGGGTAGAACTCTACCTTGTCCTCTGTGTCTTGGTTGGCAATAGCATTTTTGGCCAATTGGTCCATCTTGACGAACCACTGAGTAGACAAGCGTGGTTCAACCACAACACCTGTACGCTCTGAGTGACCAACACTGTGGACACGTTTTTCGATTTTAACAAGGGCACCGATTTCTTCCAGTTTAGCAACGACTGCCTTACGAGCTTCAAAACGGTCCATGCCTGCAAATTCGAAGGCAAGCTCGTTCATAGTTCCGTCGTCGTTCATGACGTTGACTTGTGGCAAGTTGTGGCGTTGACCAACCAAGAAGTCGTTTGGATCGTGGGCAGGCGTGATTTTCACGACACCAGTACCAAATTCAGGATCTGCGTGCTCGTCTCCAACGATCGGGATTAATTTATTAGCAATTGGAAGGATGACATTTTTACCAATCAAGTCCTTATAGCGTGGGTCTTCTGGATTGACCGCAACCGCAACGTCCCCAAACATGGTCTCAGGACGAGTTGTCGCAACTTCAAGGGCGCGTGAGCCGTCTTCCAGCATGTAATTCATGTGGTAGAAGGCACCTTCGACATCTTTGTGAATCACCTCAATATCAGAAAGAGCTGTGCGAGCTGCTGGGTCCCAGTTGATGATAAACTCACCACGGTAGATCCATCCTTTCTTGTAAAGGTCCACAAAGACCTTACGAACAGCTTTTGACAAACCTTCATCAAGAGTGAAACGCTCACGAGAGTAGTCTACAGAAAGCCCCATCTTGCCCCATTGTTCTTTGATGGTAGTGGCATACTCATCTTTCCATTCCCAGACTTTATCTAGGAATTTTTCACGACCGAGGTCATAACGCGTAATGCCCTCACCACGTAAGCGCTCCTCAACCTTAGCTTGAGTGGCAATACCAGCGTGGTCCATACCAGGAAGCCAAAGCGTATCAAAACCTTGCATGCGTTTTTGACGGATGATGATATCTTGCAAAGTCGTATCCCAAGCGTGACCAAGGTGAAGTTTCCCAGTTACGTTTGGTGGCGGAATGACGATTGAATAAGGCTTAGCCTTTTGGTCTCCTGAAGGCTTGAAAACGTCGGCATCCAGCCATTTTTGGTAACGACCAGCCTCAACCTCGGCTGGATTGTATTTAGGTGAAAGTTCTTTAGACATGTGTTTGTCCTTTCTAGTTAATATCTTTAAATAAAATTAGTATGTAGAAGATAGACTGTGATTCAACTCATCTTGTTTTTCTCAGTATCTTCTATGAGCAAAAAAGAAACCGTGTAAAAATGTTACATTAACTTTCTCTCATTATCTTCATAATATGTTTATCAAAGTCTGATATAATTTTTTGAGTTCGGTTAAATTTTTCATACTCCTGGATGGCTTTTGAGTCTGCTTGTTTCTTGGAAACACTTCCTTTTCCTTCTAAAATTTCGTACTCATTAAAAGATAGAAAACGATCAATACTATCTGCCAATCCTCGCATTGTAAAAGTATTACGGCGCTCAACCAAACCCTCGATATAATCAAAATAGGCTGTAACAGTTCGCTCTAGTTGTCGAATTTCTTTTTCTTGCAAATAGTTTTTAGCCACCGTTACATCTGATTTGAGTACTCGTCCATCAGGTGCATGTTTCCAAATAGTTAATCCCATTTTTTCTTTACTAGCATCGGCTTGCTGATAGATAATTTCTGCAGCCGTACTTCCAGTAATTGCATAATGAAATTTATTTTGCACCATAGCATAGAAATTTTTAGTAATATCTGAGTTTCGATCATAATCTATGGCACATTCGGCAAAGATATCCGTAATTTGTTGATAGATTCGGCGCTCGCTAGAACGAATAGAGCGAATTCGTTCTAAAAGTTCACGAAAATAATCTTTTCCGAAAACTGTCTGTCCTTGTTTCAAGCGTTCATCATCTAAAACAAAACCTTTGATGATAAATTCTTTCAAGGTCTTGGTTGCCCAAATTCTAAATTGAGTAGCCTTGCTAGAATTTACACGATAACCAACTGAAATGATAGCATCCAGATTGTAATATTCAAGTTCACGCCGGACAGCTCTATTTCCCTCTTGTTGAACCTGTGCAAATTTTGCACAAGTTGACACCTTATCTAATTCACCACTATCATAAATGTTTTTTAAGTGCTTTGTAATGACACTTCGTTCAACTCCAAAGAGCTCTGCAAGACCTTTTTGAGTCAACCAAAGATTTTCATCCTGTAAAAGGATATCTAGCTGAACGTCGCCATTTGGTGTAGTATACAGGATGAAATTAGAAATTTCATTCAAGACCATTTCACCTCCTACTTTCCATAAACAACTACTTCTCGTTCTTAAACTTTATGCCGTTTTCTTTCAGCTTTTTAACGGTTACGGGACCAATTCCCTTCAAAGCGAGAACTTCTTTTTCAGTCCATTTTTTGAAATCTGAAGACCTACGAATCCCATTTTCAACAAAGATATGAACAAGATCCATCCGAATTCCCTTCATTGTTTCCTCGTTCATAAAGGAATACCAGTCAGTGACCTCGGATAAATTTCTTATCATACTAGAATGATTCGAAAATACTGGTTTACGACGGAACTTCTTGGCTTCGTTTGTTAAAAATTTCGTTAAAATAATATTTTCTAGTAAATAATCAAACAGAGGATACAAACTAGCTTGTAGCGATTCAACTGAATTTGGACAATAGCATTCTTGGTCTTCGATATCTATAACTTTGAATTGCCAATCTTCCTCTATAAAGAATTCAACAGCTTCATCATTGATCTCCACTAATTTTGCAAATAGCTGACTGGCTTCCTCAATTTTTCCTTGAGAAAAAGCAGAGATGATGGCATGAATAAGAATGGTATCATCCCGTTTCCCTTTATTTAATTCTTCACGATAAAAACGTTCAACCTTTAGTTCCTGACCAGTAATATGATACAAGGAAAGCATACAGAAGACAAAATTAGGAGGAAACCGTTCTGGTCGCTTACTCAAATATAGGTCAATCAATTCTATAGCCTTAGAATTGAAGTTCTCCATCATATAATACTCAATCAGAAACATCAGAGCAGACAGGATAGGGCGAGCTTCAAAATAATTCCAACTATTGTATCCGTTCATTTTCCATTTTTCTAAAACTAGAATTTCAAAATCCAATACTTTTTTAAAGGTTGACAAATCAAAATCTTCAACTTCTGATAAGAATAAATGAAAATCAGCAGCAAAGTAATCTGGATTGATTTTTAAAACTTGCTTTAACAGTTTATTTCGCTTCTGTGTATTCGGAGTATGCATAGCTTCTCTAAATAAAGCATGATCCTCATGCCAGTCAAAACTTCCATTTTTTAGTTGGTAATTGATTAGCTGAACATCTGGATACTCTCCGTATTCATCAGCATATTGCATCACTGCTGTATGTAGTTCATCGAAATTTTGAATGGTCCGACGTTCTACAAAAGTTGGATTTTTGGCCATGATTTCTGTCCAAGCAGCCTCTTCTTCAGAAATAACTTTGATATCCAACTTTTGCTGGCGTTTTAATTCTTTTTTTCTATTTTTCTTTTTAGCCATCTATTTTCTCCTCTAACTCATTCTTCAATAAATCAGACTCTACCTCTGCTGTATTGGATATTCTTACAGCCTAGGATACAGGCTTTAATGGTAAATCTTAGTTTTTTCAGCGACTCGTTGACTTTGAAGGTTTCCCCAAGCGTGACCAAGGTAGAATTTTTTCCAGTTACATTTGGTGGTGGGAATCACGAACGAAAAAGATTGAGACTTTTGAACTTCTTGAGTCTTGAGAACGTCTTCTTAAAGTTGTTTTGTTAACGAGCAACTTCAATCTCGGCTGGATTGTATTTAGGTGAAAGTTTTGCATTTAAGTTCTTCTTTAAGTGTTTGTAAGTAGTCTTTTGACAATCTTTGATATCCTAGATTTTTTCTTTCGATATCTAATGTATAAAGTGGGATGAAATATGAAGACTGACGGCCTTAGTTTTTTTATTAACTTTTTCTGTAATTTCCGACGTTTTTTTCTCAGTATCTCAACGTCAGTTCGATTATAAGAGTATCCATAAAGTCTTCTTTCTAACCTATCTATTGATTTGTAAATATCAATTGCTTTGTCGCTATGGACATTTCGTTTAATAGTAACTCGTTCAACTGCTTTAACGTAATCGTCTTCTAATGATTCAATGATTGATAAATAAAAAAATTCATATACAAACAAACCTATTAGTGAAAATATATCAAAAAGTTGAGAATTTAAAAATGGAATATTTAATAATAAAATTAGACTAGTGTTCGCATAAGGAAAAGCATAAAAAACAATGAATATCCACATCTGCTCTTTTTTATGTCTGGAAGGAACTGACTTAATTAAGTTTGTAACCCATATTTGTAACGATACAAATATAATTGACACTATAGATATTATAAACAGTAGTAAATATAAATCATTATTCAAATCCTCAGTTTTATTATATATAATAATTGAAGAATAAATAGATAAAATAAATAATGTAAACCAAACCATTCCTCTTAACAATGTTGAAGGATTAAATTTTATTTCCTTTTTTGAGCGTTCCCAATCATATTTCAAGAGCAGCGCTATATACAAAGACAGCCTATCATAGTCAATTACATCATTATCCAAGATATCCCAAATATGACCATCTTTCATATAATAGGGCTTAGAATATTTAATTTCCATGTTCTTTCCAAACGGATTAATCTGGCTTTTTAACTGTATAAGTGCAGAATCTTTCTTTTGACTATCCTTTAAATTTTCTAATATTATTTTAAGTTGCTTCCGCCATTCAGCTCTCTCCTTAGTAATATAATCAATTTGATTTTTTTTACTATTATTAAGAAAAACTAAAATTGCACTTATTATAGCTCCTAGACCTGCTCCACTGATCAGAGTAATAATTGGGCTTATTTCCAATTTTTTACCTCGCTTTCGAAATTCTTCAATAAATCCCAACTGTTCGATTTTCTCGAACAGTTCGACTAACAGTTTAAACCCTCCCACTCACTCCTCAGCAAGCCATATCTCAAATCATCACAGCGGTTTCCTTGAACATCTTTACGGTCTCGGATGCGAGCTTCGAGGGTAAAGCCAAGCTTTTCCGCGACTCGTTGACTTTGAAGGTTATATCCAAAGCAAGTTAGTTCAATCTTGTGAAGACCCAATTCTTTAAAGCCTAAGTCAATCAAGGCACGCGCCGCTTCTGGCACATATCCTAGCCCCCAATAGTCTGGGGATAAGGTATAGCCAAGTTCTAGAACATCATCTTCATGACGATGATTGAAATCAACAGATCCGATCACTTTATCAGTCCCTTTGACGACAATCCCATAGCCAGCTGGAGATTTTCCTTTTGATTGCGCTCAGGAAGGATATGCTCTAGATAATAAATCTCATCTTCCAAGGTCTTGACGGGTAGAAAACCAGCTGGGGAAGAGACTTCTGGGAGACTGGCGTAAGCATGGATATCCTCAGCATCCGCCACTGTGCGGACTCATAAAACGAGACGTTCTGTTTCGATTTTATCTGGCAACTCAGCTCTTGTCATCCTTCTTCCTCGCTTTCTTAATGAAGCTCCCCATAGGGTCTACTCGGTCATCTAGATAACGATAAACGCGCTGGTGGCCATCCCCCATAAAGTAAGTCGGCGCAAAACGGTCATTTTTAAAATGCCCCTTGTCATCCAAAAGTTCTGGAGCAACCAGTCGTTCGATAATCTTGGCAAAGATGTGACAAATACCGTCTTCCTCGATAATTCTATCAACTTGACATTCTAAAACGACTGGACAAGCCTCTAAAATCGGTGCCTGAGTCCGTTCAGAAATCTCGTAGTCTAGCCCCAGGTGTTTCAATTTCTCTCGATGACTGATAAAACCAGCCTGCTCCATCTCGAGCATGAGATTTTCATCAGGGATATTCACAGTAAACTTCTGGTAATGCTTGATTTGCTCAGCCGCATTTTCCTCAGCACCAACACCGATGACTAGCCAATTTCCCAAACTATAGGATGAGCTACAGGTCGTAATATTGTACCCAAAATTCTGATCCTGATACCCCAAAATGAAAATAGGAAATCCATAGTAGAGTTTACTTGTTTTAAAAGATTGCTTCATAACAACCTCCTTTTACTAAGACGCAAAAGAAAATCCCTGCCATCTACATGACAGGGACGAATGTATTTATCCGCGGTACCACCCAATTTCGGGCAGTTGCCCGCAACTCTCGTCTTTAAAACAAAAAGACACTTTTATTTCAATTTTTCATCCATTAGCAACCAGTTTTGACACATTTGTGGACTTCTCAGCACCGCCACTTTCTGTAAAATATGGGATTCAAAACACCTCTAATGGCTCTATTGTAGCAAGATTTTTTCGGAAATGCAAGGCACAAGAAAAATTACTTGAACTTGATACCATTTTCCTTCAATTTCTTGATTGTAGCTGGGCCGATTCCTTTCAAGGCAAGGAGTTCTTTTTCAGTCCAGTTTTTGAAATCTGAAGCAGACTTGATTCCTTCATCATAGAAAGTTTTGGCACGATCAAGTGGAAGTCCACCCAAATTTTCTGCAAAATCTTCTACAGAATTGGCTACTTTTTGAGCTTGCTCTTTGGTAGCTTCTACTGCTTGTTCAACCTTTTTAGAAACAGCCTTACCAGCTTGGCTCGCTGACTGCTCTGCACGTTTCACGACTTTTTTTGTCTCTTCTACAACCTTAGTCACAGTACTTGAAAAAGCACCTGCACGACGGAGGCTATTTCGTAATTGTTTTTTACGATTGAGTTTCTTTGACATGATAAAATCCTTTCAATAAAAAATCCCTGCTCTGACAAGGATTTAATATAAATATTCTATCAAGATTTTAGTAAAAAATCAAGAATCTTTCTCGTTTAATAATTTCGCTCACCAAACAAGCCATCTGGTAAATCATGGAATCCCTTACCTGCCTTGAAGTTTTCAAACTTACCAAGCAAGAACTGATAAGCATCCAAGCGGCTTTCGTAGCGAATCATGGCATCTTTGGCACGCTCGTCTTGGTCTTCTTCGTAAACTTTTTGACTTTCCTTGTGCGCCATGTCGTTGATCATGATTTGGGTATTGACCCAGGCTTCAAATTCCTTCATAAATTCTTGTTCGTAACTCATTTTTTCTCCTTATTCTAATCCACGGAAATAGTCCGTGTCAATCTCACGGTAGGGCTGGATATCCTGAACATACTCCAGCACACCTTGGAATTCTCCCTCTTCATCGTGCACTGCAGCATAAGTGATGTGGACAAACTTGCCTCGCGACTCTGACTTGAACCACATTTCATACTTGTCTTTGCTTCCCTCACGAAGTCCCTTCATGATGGTCTTGACCTTGTCCAAGTACTTAGGCGGATGGCAGAGTTCGACATTGCGCCCAACTTGGGACGGGGTCCGTTTGAAAATCATCTCATCAGCTGGCGTATTGTCATTGTAATACTGGAAAATATCGTCTTTATTGACAAAGGTAATCTCCATAGGGAGGTGATTGAGGATGAGATTGGCCTGCTCGACTGAAAGATAGCCATTGCCAAAAGCCTGCTGACTATGACGGTCCAGCACTGCTTCCTTTTCCTTAGGGGTAAATGTAATGGTAAACTGTCCTTCTGGCGTATCAATAACTTGTTGAACTTGACCTTCTGCCATATCTAGCTGTACGGGCTCCTCTGCACTCTTTTCCTCAACAAAACTCTGTCTTTCTGGCACCCATTTCTCAGACGGACGGATGATGGCATAACCATAGGAATCGCTCTCCTCTGCAATCTGAAGCCAATCATCCTGAGTAAAGGACTCAAGGAGAATCATGAGAAGGATGGACTCTTCCTTGAAAATCATACTTTCAAACTCTGTCGCAAAGGCTTCAAAAGCTTCTTTTACACTGCTAATCGACACTTCTGGTAGTGACTTGGCTGTCGCTAAAGTTGTTTGAAATAGTCCCCTAATCTGGTCATCCACTCCCCACATAACTTTGGGAGGTGAATCGTGTCCATAGCGCTCCATGATAGGAAAGAAAAGTTCTTCCTTACGTTGGTAGTGGATGTCAAATTGCCCCAAAAGTCCCATCTGACGCACCAAGCCTTTACGCATCTCCGCAAGCATCTCTTCATCTTCCATAGACTCATAGGTATCTAACAGTCTCCGAATGCGAATCAAAGCTGCACGGAGGGCCAGATTTTCTTCCTTAAAGACCCGAACTGGGTGACCTGGATGCTCAGTATCCTCTACTTCGACACCTTTAATAGCATTTTTAAAAAGATTAGCATGGACATCACAGAGTTCCATAACATCTTCAAAGGTGACGCCCGAGTCTGAGTTCATCAGCTCGTGCTCCATGAGAGAAATCTCGATGGCTGACACACCTGTAAAGGTCGCATCAAAACGCTCCTGAACTGACTCAGGAGAGGCACCATTGTGCAATTCTAACAAAATATCCCGCAGGACATGAATCCGTTCATCTGCCATTAGTCTAACCCAATCACTTCATAGCCGTTTGCTTCCAGCGTGCGGACAATCTTGTCCATAGGAGTACCTTCCAGCTTAGAACCCTGTTTGAGCGATACTTTACGACCAACTGTGTTGCGCATTAAGGGATTGGCAAGGGGTTTAAAACCCAACTCCACTAGGATTTCCAAGACTTCTGGATGCTTGTCCACTACTTCTGCAACAGGAATTGACACATCGATGATATTGTCCATGACGACCTCCATTGTATGTTCTAAAATGATTTTACTGCTTATATTATACCATATGGAAAGAGATTAAAAAACTAGCAGTACAAGACTTACTAGTTCTCTGAGACTTGGATTACCATCTAAATAAGTTTAAAGAACAAATCCAATATTTTAAATAATAGCTTGTAAAACAGCAATTGGACTGCAAAAGAGATGATCATCCACAGGAATTTCATAATTCCAATAATCGGTTTGATAAAAAGAATAGCAAGAAGACCCCAAAAAAATTTCATTCTCTCTCCTCTGGCTTGATGAGCCACCGAGCCGTATCCATTAACTTGTCTGCAATAAAAAGTTTACCTAGACCGACAACAACATTGTCATCTTTCTTTATCGTTTTCATTACTTTTACACCTTGCACGGTCAAAAAATAATTTCCATAGATTTTAGCAAAAACTTTGATAGGATTCATCTCACTCCCCCTCGATTATTTCAGCCTCTTTTCGGATTGTTTCAACATCTTCTTGATATTGAACTTCACTATAGTTGACTAGTTTAGACAATTCTTTCTGCAAGCTTTCACCCATTGGTTTCATAGTTGCAAAGGTTAAACCACCTGAAATGATACCACCCAAGATAGGTATGAATTTCCCCATTCCTTTGGCCAACCCTCCCTTGGTCAGATTCACACCAAATATTTTTAAGACTTTTTTCAAAATAGGGTACCAAAGCGTCTTTGTTAAAGCTTTATTAGGCACTGTTTTCATTACCTGTTTGGCAATTGTTATACCACCTGCACGTAACAAGGCAGCGGTTCCATTCACCCCCAACATTACGCCTAGATAAAGCAAGAGGGTATTTTGAGCATCTTCACTCAACTCCTCGCGTGAAGCCCAAAGATCCTCATAACCATAAATATAACCTAATTCTTGAGCCAATTTCAGAGAGAAACCATAAAATTGAGCCACATCAGCTGGAATGGTAATTGCCATAGCAATCCCTCCAGGTAATCCTGCCAAAACAGAGGTTCCACTCGCTAATAAAACATTATCCCTAATACAGGCATTAGCCACTCGATCTAAGATTTCTTGAGATAAGAGAGACGTTGGTCCTTGTTCTAATAAAGTAGGAATGTCCTGTGGATCCAATTCTTTGGAAAACTTATCCACTAAAAATTTCGAACGATCAACCTTAACAACTGGTAGTTTTACCACTTGTTGTAATACTTGCATAGCTAACTCTTGTTCAGCCATATACAAACTCCTTTTACTTCTGTAAGTTATATTCTATGATAGCATACTCTTTTAAAGTATGTTTCAAATTCCCCTCAAAAATTTTCAAAAAATCCTTAGCAACTTATTTGTTAAAGATTTTTAATAGTCTTTGTAGAGACAGCTAAAATATTCAACTCCTACCTTTACAACATGATATTCTATCTGTGAACGATAGTCTATTATTGTTTCACCTAAAATGTTCCTTGAATACACACTAACTATGAACTTTCGAGCTTTATCTTATAAATCCATAATTTCTTTTTTCTTTCGATCAAATTCTTCCTGAGATAATATACCTGCATCTAAAAGAGATTTTAGTTTTGTAAGTGCTTCGATTTGCTCATCTAATGATAAACTTGCTTTCATGGCTTTTTCATCTAAACTTTGAGCCATATTCATTCCAAATATCATTCCAGCACTATCACCTAGACCATGTTGCTCCACTCCTGATGCAATTTTTTGTTGTGCTGCAATATTAGAAGATTTCTGCGATACATCATCATAAGCTTTTAAATTCATCTTATTTGATGAAAATTGTTTAACCAATTCCTTAGATTCTGGTGAGAACTCAATATTAGCAATGGCAACTTTTACAATCTCAAATCCAAAACGTTCTTTCCAAGTCCCTGCATACTGTCCATCATTTGATACCTGTTCCGCAAGAACTGCAGCTTGTGAAGGTAATTGTGAAATACGATAAATTGTTGACAAGGAATTAAGTGCAACAATAAAAGATTGAAGAAATTCTGTCACTATTTGTGATCTAGCTTGAGCGCTATCAAAGGTATAATAAGTCACATTGGCAGGAAGAAAGTTTCTGATAAATTGCTTAGCATCTGTAATTTGGATAGAAAATGTTCCAAAAGCACGTACTTCTAAATCTGTCCCATAAAACAAATCATTATACATGACTGGACCGCGAGTTCCAAATTTAATATCACGAATTTCTCTCAAATTAACAAAACAAATCTGTTTTTGCTGATCACTTTGACCACCGAATCCAACACGATTAACAACATTGTCAAACAGTGACTTTTTCAATCCATCACCGTTAAAAACACTGCTCTCACCATTTTGGTATTCATATCCACCTGGTTCTGTAATAATTTCCTCGATACCAGACTGACTAAAGATAAAGGCAGCAGTATTTTCTGGAATAAAAATCTTGGATCCGTTGGAAATAACACCTACAGATCCCTTCGTATTGACACCCCTACCATTATTACTTTCTTGAACAATACCGGGACTTACAGCTGTATGTTCATCAAAAGCATGAACTGTGATAATTTCTTTCCACTGATCTGCAAATGTCCCACCAATAGAATCTGTGATTGCTTTTATCAACCCCATTTAATTGCCCCCTTATAAACTCTGCTCCATATCACAATAGGCACATCTCACTGTTTGCTTCACTTGACCTGACAAAGGTGCTCCACAAAAGCTACACTTGGTTGAAATCTTTTCTGGCTCTGCATCCTTAATCCCAAGCCCCGCTTTAAAAGTGTCAAATGTATCCTTAAATGTTTCTGCCAAAACATCTGCTCCGAACAAGCTACTATCTCCCAAGGTTTCAAAATTGCTTGTATCACCTGAAATCAATTTAATAATGTTTCTAGCCCACTTATCAGTATCCTTAGTATTATTAAATGAAAAGATAGCTTGTCCGCCATTATAATAAATTTCCAGCCGTTTCACACCATTGGTTTTGGTTACTGAAACTTGAGGTTTCCCTTCAAAAATTTTAATCTGGTTAATGGGTATGGTAACTTGATCTTTTTTTCCTCCCCACAAACCTTTTTTGATATATATTAAGTGTAGATTCGTTAAAATTAATTCATCTGTAGACAAACCATTTTTCCCAAAACTCACATGGTCACTATTCATAACCATATATTCATGTGGCAATAATTGATAATCCATATTGAACTCCACTCTTCCTATTAAAGACTAGCTTTCCACTGCTCCACTTGTTCATGTAGATTATCACGATAATCTTTTAGAGTCTTAATCACTTCTTCTTTCCCTTGAATCGGTGCTTTCTTTAGTGGACCATATTGTTTTTTCAAATCTTCCATTTCTTTTTTAGTGCTATCTTTCAGTTCTTGGATAGCAGCACTATCTTCTAAAACAGTCCCTTTAAAGGCTTCGTCTGCTTCTGTATAGTAATTATCGATTATTTTCTCATTCATAATTAAGTAATCTTCATAGGTTTTTATAGACTCAATTGTCGTATCGCTAACATCTTGTGGGTTAAAATCGCTTGAACTGAGTTTTTCTTTTGCTTTAGCAAACAACCCTTTCTTCTCAGAACTACTAGATGAAGCTTCTGTTTGATTCTCACTAGAAGAGCTGCTTGTTTTTTCAGAAAGAGAACTACAAGCAACTAGAGTAGAGACGGAAAGACATAGCAAAGCTAAACGACAAACTTTTTTTACATTATTCATTGATAGAATCTCCTTTTATTTATGAAATCATCATATCATATTTGCTAAAAAAAAAAAGTATTTTCTGATTAGCTAACATTTAAAAATACAGAATCCCTTTTTTAAAAGAATATTTTTCCATTTCAAATTCCACCTATTTTCACCCACCAAAAAAGAGGGTTGCCCCTCTTCTTAGTTCTTATCCAGATTGCGTAGCATCTCGTCAATCTTGTTTCCATACTCGATGGATTCGTCTTTGACGAAGGTCAAATCTGGGATTTTGTACAATTTCAAATTGCGACCAAGTTCACGTTTGATAGTACCAGTTGCTTTTTCAAGCCCGATTTGAGCTTTTTGATTATCCGAAGCAAGGTTACTCAAAATAGTGTAGTAAACCTTGGCTACAGACAAGTCACCTAGCATCTGAACATCTGTGATGGTCACACCTTGGACACGCGGATCACGGACTTTCTTTTGCAAAATCTCATTGACTTCACGCTTGATTTCCATGCCCACACGGTCCGTACGGAAATGATTTGCCATGATATTCCTTTCTCTACTTTGAACCAAAAGCTAGGCCAGCAGACCTAGCTATTTTTAAATTTATTGATTTTCATTTCAAATTGGAACGAAGTTCAATTTGAAATCATCTGCTTCTTTCGCCGTGGTGAAAGTGATGGAACTGATTTATCAGTCCCATCACAGGGGATTTTTGAGACCCTAGGCTCAAAAATAAGCAATGAAACCATCGGTTTGCTTGCTTCCCTCACCACCTAAGAAAGGAGCAAAAAGTCTTATCGTTTGATTTCTTCCATGACATAGGCCTCAATCACATCATCCATCTTGATATCATTGTAGCCATCTATCATCAATCCACCTTCACGACCGTTTGTAACTTCTTTGACGTCGTCTTTGTAGTGTTTCAAGCTTGCAAGTTCGCCATCATAGATAACGACACCGTCACGGATAACACGGACTTTAGAGTCACGGGTAACCTTACCGTTGATAACCATGAATCCACCGATAGTTCCCACTTTAGACACCTTGAAGGTTTCACGGATAACTGCTTCACCGATAACTTTTTCTTCAAATTCTGGATCAAGCATCCCTTTCATAGCTTCTTCCATCTCTTCGATAACCTTGTAGATAATGCTGTGGAGACGGATTTCCACATCGTCAGCTTCTGCTTGTTGACGAGCTTGTGGTGTAGGGCGTACGTTGAAACCAACGATAAAGGCATTTGAAGCTTCCGCAAGTGTTACATCAGATTCATTGATGGCACCAACCGCTGAGTGAACGATGGTAACTTTAACACCTTCCACATCGATCTTTTGAAGTGAGGCAGAAAGGGCTTCAACAGAACCTTGTACGTCAGCCTTAATGATAACGTTAACAGATTTGAGTTCACCAGCTTTAAGGGTATCAAAGAGGTTTTCAAGGCTGACACGTTGGGTAGCTTGACGTTGTTTCATGAGGGCACGTTTGGCACGCTCTTCACCTGCTGCACGCGCAGATTTTTCATCTTCGTAGACAGCAAAGTGGTCACCAGCCATTGGCGCTTCGTTCAAACCTGTGATAGAAACTGGCGTTGATGGGCCTGCTACCTTAACACGACGACCAAGGTCATTGGTCATAGCACGGACACGACCGAAGGTATTTCCGACAACGATTGGGTCTTGAACATTCAAGGTACCTTGTTGAACAAGAAGAGTTGCAACCGCACCTTTTCCTTTATCCAAGCGCGCTTCGATAACTGTACCGATCGCACGCACTGTTGGGTCTGCCTTGAGTTCTTGGATTTCAGCCACAAGAAGGACTGTTTCCAACAATTCTTCGATATTTTGGTTGAATTTAGCTGAAATTTCAACAAATTCAGAATCTCCACCCCAAGCTGTTGACATAACTCCGTGCTCTGCCAATTCACCGATCACGCGTTCTGGGTTAGCACCTGGTTTATCAATCTTGTTAATGGCTACGATGATTGGAACGTTGGCCGCTTTTGAGTGGTTAATGGCTTCGATAGTCTGAGGCATAACCCCGTCATCTGCCGCTACGACCAAGATAGTAATATCGGTAACAGAAGCACCACGCGCACGCATAGATGTAAAGGCCGCGTGTCCTGGTGTATCAAGGAAGGTAATCTTCTTACCATTTTCCACAATTTGGTAGGCACCGATATGCTGAGTGATACCACCTGCTTCACCTGTCGCAACACGAGAGTTACGAAGGGTATCTAGGAGTGTTGTTTTACCGTGGTCAACGTGTCCCATGATAGTTACAACTGGTGGACGCTCTACCAATTCATCTTCATTGAGATAACCATCTTCGACAAAGAAACGTTCGATGTCGGCATTATCCACTTCAACTTTTTGTTTGGCTTCGATACCGTAATCCACCATGAGGAGTTCAATTGTTTCGCCATCCAAGGATTGGTTTTGTGTGGCCATGACACCCATCATAAAGAGTTTCTTAACGATTTCAGCTGGTTCACGTTTGATACGTTTTGCGATTTCCGCAACGGTCATACCATCTGTATATTCAAATTCTGTTGGCAATTCATGGAATTTACGCTCCGTAACAGGTTTTGGATTCTGATTACGGTTGTTCTTGTTATTGCCTTTTTTATTCTTTTTGTTGTTATTCCAGTTACTATTCTTTTGATTTCTCACTTGATTTTGACTACTTCGATTCTTTTGTTGTTTCCTAGGACCATCTTCTTCATGATCATAATCGTCACGATTTTTGTCTGGTCGAGCTTGTTTTTTACGACGTGTATCCACTGCAGGTTCTTTTTTCTCAGGGACGACTTCAACCACTGCTTGAACTTGCTGTGCTTGTTGCGCTTGTTCAGCTAACTTAGCCACTTCTTCAAAGATTTCCTCTGGTTCCTTGCGTTTGTTAGCTTGAGCCAAGGCTTCTTTAGCAGCTTGATACTGCTTGAAGCGTTCCTCGCTTGAACGTGCGTACTCTGCATTTTGCTCTGCTTTTAGGGCTGCTGCACGGGCTTTAAAGTCAACACGTGGAGCTGCTTGATTTGGACGTTTGTCCTCTTGTTGACGGCGATCGTTTCCACGACTTTGCTGACCTTGCTGTTTCTTAGCTTGATCATTAAAGCGACGATTGTCGCGGTTGCCTTGACCTTGTTTTCCACCATTGCGACCGTCGTTTTTCTGACGGTTGCCGTTTTGTTGTTGGTCACGGTTATTGCCCTTATTTTGCTTGCGTCGTTCTGCCTGCTCTTTGGCACGGGCTTCACGCTCAGCCTTGAAATTACGACTTTGCGGTTTAGCTGCTGCTTTTTCTGTTTTAGGAGCAACTGGTTCAGCCGCTTTTGCCTCTTCCTTGGCTACAGCTAGTTTCGCTGACTCAGATTTTTCGGCTTTCTTTTCTGCACTTGCTTTTGGTTCTGCAGGTTTTGCTTCTACTTTCGGAGCAGCTGCAGGCTTAAAGCTGGCAGCGATTTTTGCAGCGACAGCTTCTTCCACACTTGATGAGTGGCTTTTCACATCCAAGCCCAACTCTTTTGCACGCGCTACAACTTCTTTACTTTCTTTTCCAAGTTCTTTTGCGATTTCGTACAATCTTTTCTTAGACAAATCATGTCCTCCTCTTCTATTCCATAAGAGACCTCATTTTCTTTGTAAATCCAGCATCTGTCACAGCCAAAACCTTTCTCGATTTTCCGACTGCTATGCTTAATTCCAGTGTTGAAAACACGGTTACAATTTCTACTTGATAATAATGACTTTTATCTTGAATCTTCTTGGTCAGATTGGGGCCAGCATCATGGGCTAGAAAGACCAACTGGGCCTTGCCGTCTTGAACAGCCTTGACCACCAATTCTTCACCCGATATGATACGCCCTGCTCGCTGAGCAAGTCCCAAGAGATTACTTATCTTTTGCTTATTCAAGTCCTAACTCTCTTCTTTTCACTTTGTGATCCACATAAGCGATCAACTCGTCATAAAAGCTTTCATCCACTTCCATGCTAAAGCTGCGGTTAAAGACCTTCTTCTTTTTCGCCTCTAAGGCTTCTGCATTGTCTAGCTTGATATAAGCGCCACGGCCGTTGGCCTTGCCTGTCGGATCGATAAAGACTTGTCCTTCCTTGTTTTTGACAATCCGGAGCAAATCCCGCTTATCAATCACTTCATTGGACACAACAGACTTGCGCAAAGGGATTTTTCTCGTTTTCATCTTTCCCTCCTCTAGCAGCTTTTATTCTTCGATAGTATCGTTTTCTGCTTCCAACTCTACTGAAGCAGCTTCTTCCATGGCTTCAAATTCGCTAGCAGACTTGATATCGATACGGTAACCAGTCAAGTGAGCCGCCAAGCGAACGTTTTGCCCACGACGACCGATGGCAAGAGAAAGCTTGTTATCTGGAACAACCACCAAGGCACGTTTGCTGTCGTTTTCGTCAAAGATAACTTGGTCAACTTCAGCAGGAGCGATGGCATTGTAGATAAATTCAGCTGGATCTGCTACCCACTCGATAACATCGATATTTTCTTCGATTGGCACCATACGGTCATTTTTAGCATCGTAGCGAGCTGGGTGGAATTTGCTAGTAATTTTCTTGATGTTAGCACCACCACGTCCAACGATTGTACCGATAGCGTCCACGTTTGGATTGTGGCTACGAACGGCAACCTTCGTACGGTCACCAGCTTCACGAGCCACGCTCATGATTTCAACAGTTCCATCATAAACTTCTGGAATTTCTTGCTCCATCAAGCGTTTGATCATTTCTGGATGGCTACGGCTAACAAAGACATTCACACCGCGAGGGTTGTCTTCAACCTTGTAGACATACACTTCGATACGATCATGAGAAGCAAAAACTTCTCCAGGGATTTGATCTTGTTTTGACAATTGGGCTTCGATACTACCAAGATTGACATAGATGAAGCGGTTGTCAAAGCGTTCTACTGTACCAGACATGATTTCTTGCTCATGTTCTTTGTAAGTATTGTAAGTGATGGCACGTGTTTGCTTGCGCATTTTTTCCATGATGGTTTGTTTGGCAGATTGGGCTGCTACACGACCAAACTCAGCAGGTGCTTCTTCAAACTTGATTTTGTCTCCAAGTTCATAGGCTGAATTAATGGCAAGAGCATCTTTCAAGCTGATTTCCAAACGGCTATCAAATACTTCATCAACCACTTCACGGACAGTATAAACTGTAAAGTCACCTGTTTTTTCGTTGAAATCAATAGCTACACTGTCTGACTGACCATAGCGTCTGCGATAAGCGGAACGAAGCGACTCTACTACTGCGTCGATGATATCTTCTTTTTTGATTCCCTTGTCTTCTTCCAAAATGCGGAAGGCCTCTAGCATTTCTTTACTCATGTTTTCTTCACTTTTGAATCCTCAAAAGCTATCCTTTCTTTTCTATAATTTTACTGCTAAACGTGCTTTGGATACTAAACTGTACGGAATGTGGACAGTTTTCTTACGCGTCTTGTCCATATATTCCATAGTCAACTCATCCTCTTCGAAGGCCAACAAGGTTCCTTCAAAGACCTTTTGCTTATCGATGGCTTGGTAGAGCCCGACATGGATGTATTTCCCAACTGCTCCAGCGACGGCATCCTTGGTTTTCAAAGGACGTTCCAAGCCTGGACTGGTGATTTCTAGGAAATATTGTTCTGGGAAGGGATCTGGCTTGATGGTGTCTAGGACAGGACTGATCATTTCTGTCAAGTCTGCCGTGTCGTTCAAGGTAATTCCTTCAGGTTTATCTACAAAAATACTGAGAATCATGTCACTGCCAATCTTTCCATACTCGATATCCACGAGTTCGAAAGGTGATTGAATGACAGGTTCTACAACTTCTCTGACTAATTCTACGATTGTTGCGATTGCGTCCACCTCCTCATAAGCAAGAGGCGAAGATATTTCCCCGCCTCTCTTTCTCATATTCTTACTTACAGTATAGCACTTTTTACTATTTATGTAAAGCAAAAGCACTTGTACAGCCTGATTTTAGGCCATTTCTTAAAATTCTGCCTCAACTCGGTAGATAACTTGCCCCTTGTTGGAGAATTTTTGCTCGTATTCTGTCATGACATTGCCTTCAAAATCACTGGCATGTAAATCAAGCCAGACACCATTGAGCTTCATGCCATACTGAGAAAAGCTCACTAAACTGTACTCAAACAATCCACGGTTATCTGTCTTGAAATGAATTTCTCCATTTTCAGGCAAGATACGTTTGAAGGTATCCAAGAAGGTCTTGTAGGTCAAACGACGCTTTTCATGGCGTTTTTTAGGCCAAGGATCTGAAAAGTTCAAATACAAGCGGTCGATCTCACCGTCTTCAAAGTAGTCAGTCAAGTCAGAACCATCTACCCACAAGAGCTTGATATTAGGCACTCCAACTTCAAGCACCTTGTCCAAGGCGTAGCTCAAAACAGACTTTTGAATATCAATCCCGATATAGTTGATATCAGGGTTTTGCTTGGCCATACCTGAAACAAAGGCACCCTTTCCACTCCCAACTTCCACATGAATGGGATTATCATTGCCAAACAAGTCCCGCCATTTTCCCTTGGCTTCCAAGGGATTGAGGACCACATACTGGGGATTTGCCTCTAGTAATTCTGTTGCCCCTTTACGATTTCTAACTCTCATCTTCTCTTTCCATACTTGTCTCGGAAGTGACGCAAGCCATGAATCTCCCGATTGACATTTTCTAAATCTTGGTTCATATAATACTTGGAAATCTGGCTCAAATAAGACAATTGACCGTACCAATACAATTTACTTAATACCGTCTGATTGTACTTGTAACCGTAGTAGGTCAACCATTCCTTCCACTGATGTTCTGGAATATAATGGCAGAGCATATGGGCCACATCAAACATGCGATCGGTCAAGCGAACCGAATCCCAATCCACCAAATAAATCAAACCACTGTCTGTCTCAATCCAATTACTATGTCGTACATCTCCATGGACAATGGTCGCATAGTCCTCTCTAAATCCTGGAATAGTCTGACGTAAATCAGCCATCACTTCACTGATAAAATGATTTTTACGCAAAGCATCTGGAGCCGTTTCCCGCCAAGACTGTAGTAAATCTACAGGTGTTTCCATGGCATAGCCCAAGCGACTCAACTGTGTCATCAACGGACGTGAGCGATGAAGGCGGGTTAAAATATTGACGATTTGCTTACGATTCATATCATAGGGGGTCAATATCTTGCCTGTCAACCATTCTTGAGCACACATATCACGCCCATCTGCCAAACGGCGGCTCCATAATAATTGTGGAGCAATTTGTTCTCTAGCTAGACCAGGTAGGATTGGAGAGGTGTTCATTTTTACAAAGATGCGCTTCCCGTCAGGATAGCTACCCATATAAGCCTTACCACTTTTCCCAGGTATGGGAGTCAGTGTTAGCTCATTATCACCCAAATCCATTTCTTTCCTCCGTATAAAGTTTCCTTACTATTCTACTAGTTTTTGCCCTATTCGTCAACCGGTCCACACCCGATTCTCAAAGAAAAGCCTATGGGGTGGTTTGGGTTATAATTTATAGAAAGAAAAAGGTAAGCACCGTCTTCTGCTTACCTTTCATGATTTTTATAAATAATATAAGAGTGGCCAAGCATTGTAAAACATGTGAACTAGAGTAGAAACCCATAGGTTTTGGCTCTTTTTATAAGCAAAGCCCAGTAACAAGCCCCCAAGTAGATAAAAAATAAACGAAGGGACATTAGAAGGTCCATGCATGAAAGAAAAGAGAGAGGAAGTGAGCACAAGCCCTAACCAAGAATTGTCAAAAACGGCACCTTGAAGAAGTCCTCTGAAAATGAGTTCCTCCTGGATGGGTCCAAAAACTGAGGAAGTCAAAATCAAAGACAGAGAAATTCCTCTGCTAACTTCCGACAAGTGTTGAACTCCTGCGCCAGAAGAAACAGCGAAGAAATGAATATAAACCAACGTCTCAAGTACACTTAGAAGAAAGATTACAATGAACAGCAAAAGTTCTTTCTTGCTTAACATCCCAAAAGAAATCATTTCAAACTTTCTAGCATAAGCAACACTTAGCGAGGTTACTAGAAAACTTACAATAATCAATGCAGATTCATTTTGAAAAAAATCCCCGTGGTTAATCGTATAAGGAACTGTAATGACGATTAGTAATACTAAAAATCCAAAACAAAAGGCATGAAATTTATCAAAGAACTCCATAAAATTATCCTCCTCAAGAAACAAACCTCCCTACACATCATCCTTCCGCTCTAACCTTTCCAAAACAAACCATTTGAGTAACCAAAATCCGGCCACATAGCCAGCTCCTAAGAAGATAGCCATAAAAGCTAGCATGGGATTTAGGGAATTAAAGACCACCGCAGATACAAAGGTTAGCACAAAAACATTAAAAGCAATGGTATCAGAAGCCAAGACCAGAATATAAGGCGTCAACCAGTCTAAGGTTTTGGAATCTAGGAAAAATAAGCGTTTATACATGATGACCTCCTCTATGGCTGAAAAGCAAGACTTTGTTTTTTTACCCCAAGACCCTATGTAGAAAAGTGAGCAAAAATGGTAAAGTCGCTACAATATTATTAATCACATGCACCGCATAGGATGGGTAAATGCTCTTGGTATAGCGAGTCAAACCAGCAAAAATGATTCCAAATGTTGTAAAAACGAAAATATCTAACAGACTAGGCAGACTTAAAAAATGAGGAAGAGCAAACAAAATGGAAGGAAGAAGCAAATCAGGGCCAAATCGCGAATGTTTAAAGAAAGCATGTTGCAACAACCCCCTATAGATCAATTCTTCCATCAGTGGCACTAGAAAGAACAAAGTTATATAGATACCTAGCTCAGCAAAGTTAGTCCCACTATAACCAATCAATACAGCCCAACCTTCAGCAGTTGACTGAGCATGTTTAGCTGTCTGAACGTTAAAAGAGATAACGTTAAAAGAGATCTGGAGCACTATCACTAATACTGTCAAAATCGAATACCAAAGCCATTTTTTTCTTGGAATGTGAAAGAGATAGCCATGGCCTGTCTTAACCAAAATCCAAATCATGACTCCGCTAAATAGCAAACTCAAGATATTTCGAATCCAGAAGAAATTTCCTATCTGAGAAGAAAATTGCCAATAATTTTGGACTATAAGCGTTATCTGAGAAAGGCCAAATACGAAAAATAAGTAAGACAAGACTGCACTTATTTTGAAGAGAAACTGATACTTTTTCATAGAAACTCTTCCTCATTTCTTATATTTCAGTCTATATTCCACATAAATGAAAACCTGCTCCTATATAACCAAGGTCACGATAACCACGCGGACAGTACCCACTTACTGGAAAAGGACCTGAATTTTTTAATATAGAAGGGTAAGAACCAAATGGACTTTCATTATAGGCATACCCTCTATAAATATCAGATACATCCCCACCCTCTATATGATCAAGCATTTCAGTATCCATAATTTCAAATTGTTCCATCATTTTTGTATCCATGACAAATACTCCTTTTTATTTTTAATTTTTGTCCTGTTGCAACTTTGACAAGTTTAGTATATCACTGTTTATTAATTTTTTTCATTCAAATCATAAATTGTAATCAAAACATCTTGAATTGTAAAAAATTTAAAAAAGCAAGCACAGAAAATATGCTTGCATTAAGAGAATTTAACAATAATCGAAAGCTATTCACCATTACTTCCGTCTGTTCTGATAGATTCTCATGATCGCAACCAGGATACAGGCTGTCCCACTTGCCAAAACGAGAAGGGTAATGATAATGTTGAGAATTTCAGGCGTACTCTCTATTCTGTTGACAAGACGGACTAAAGACAATACTGTCAATAAGAGTAAAGCTACTGACCCTGTCCTAATTAAAGAAGCCATTCGGTTCTCAACAGCATATAAAAATGATGGTAACATAACACAGGCTATAGCAATCACAAACAGATTGCTACCCGTTTCTTCTCCCTTGTTCACCACGGAAATCATGAGAAGATTCGATGCTATGATTAACGTAGAACAGATGATAAAAAAGGATTTCTTATTCATATAGAATACCTCGAATAATATAACATCTAACTTATCGAAAGTCAGGCTGGATAAAGAGAAACTTTAGCTGTTAGCTTCTGCAAATTGAAACATTGTTTTTGTATTCACGAGGGATGCTTCTTTTTATTTTCGTCCTATTAGAATACCGTATGCTTGTACTCCATAAAGCAACCCCACCCATTCCATTAGATAGTATGTTATCTAGTTCCTCCATCTTTTCATCTGAAAATGTTATTTTCAGCATTGATTGCTTTTTCATAGGTTGCTATCGTACTTGATAACACCATTTTCCCATATTCTTCTCCAAGTGACTTCTTTTTCCTTGCCATTTTTTACCCCTTTATTTTACATTTTTTAGTTCTGATTGTTGTTTTTTTCTTCCTCTTCGTCTTCTTTTCTTTTATTCTTTTTATAATCGTTTAGCAGTTCAAAACCTTTATCAAAAGCAAAAAAACCTAAACCTAAAGAAAACGGTGCTCCGACTATTTCTATAACTTTTGCCCACCTTGTCCCAAAATCTTCTGAAAAATAAGCAAGCGCCCCGACGGCTAAAACTGCTAAGATTAAAAAATATGCTCCAAAATCTGCACTTTCTGTTACTTTAGCTTTTTCTGTTCTACTATTTTTACTCATGATAATTTCCTTTCATTTTTAACTTTTCTACTTCCGCTAATACTAGCTATTTACCATTCTTTTTACCTATGCATCAACTACTATTTAATCCTCTAAAAGTGGTTAGTTTTCTCCTCTATAAGAGTTGGTATTCCACTTTCGACTACAACCTTAACAATGTTAGTATACTACTATTTTTTTGAAATTTTCCATCCAAATCATAAATAGTCATCAAAACATCTTGAGGCGTTAAAATAATCGAAAAAGAAAGTATTTCGGAAATACTTGACCTTTTACCATTCGGTCCATTTCATATACAATTATAATCTTTTATATATAAAATAAATACACCTATCTTCTCACTCTTGTCTATAGGAAAATGTTAGCTATATGTTATTACAAACAAATAATATCATTGCACCTGTTTACCATCTATTTTTATTTATGAATTTTTTGTTTCACTTTAATCATTATAGAAGCCATAAAAAACGCGATAGCTAGCCGAATCAGTTGGTAACTTTCTTCCTCTCCTGTTTTCGGTAATAATTTTTCATTCGAAGTAATAGATTCGCTTACATAATCAGTCCCCTTAACATCGGTTAAAGGAGTTTTATTTTCTTGATCAACATCAAAAATAGGTTTGAGAGTTTCCGATTGATTCTTATTGTCTAACATTGCTAAATTGCCAGATTGAGTAGTTTTAGCTTTAGAAGTTGAGTTTATACTCTCCACTTTCCCACTATTTTCACTATTAGAATTGGGATTAGCATTGGATATTTTCATTTCGGTTCTTTTTTCATCACTCATACCTTTGCTTTCACTTACAACTTTATCACTAATACTCATGCTATCACTTCTAGTATTCTCATCACGAACCCTTTCTGTTACTGTTTCCTCAGAAGATTTCACTGTCTCCGTTTGCTTAGGTGAATTTCTCGAGTACATATAATCATAAACCTGTTGTGCAGTTGCTCCGCCACCAACCCATCCAGATATCGGATGTCCATTTTTTAAATACAAAATTGTTGGTGTTCCTGGAATACCGACTTTTTTAAATAGAAACTCTCTCGCTTCCCCATCAAAATCCTTACCATCCAAATCATAATACTCTAACTTCTTTTCAATCAAGTTATTAAATTCTTTTAATTCAGGAGAAAATTGACGGCAATGAGAGCAAGTTTTTCTACCAAAATAAATAGTATGTTCCAATTGATCCTCTGTAAAAGATTGACGAACAGCTTCAATATCTATCTTTTTAAAGTCCGTAACATTCTTCTCATACTCTTCTGGGGTTACAACAGAAGGCTTATGCTCCACCTTTTCCTTAGACGATGGCAAATCTGGTGCCACAAGAGAACTATCATTCGTCTGAATAGATGAAGTAGTAGGCTGTTCTTCTGCATATACAACACCCGTAGTAATAGATGCAAATACAAGTGGTACAAGTAATAGCGATTTTATATTTTGTTTCTTCATAAGAATACTCCTTTACATTTGTTATCTTTATCTTACCTTATTTAAAATTATAAATTCATCTAAATCTTAAATGGTCATCGAAACATCTTGAATTGCAAAAACTTTATTATAAAGGGGTAAGTATTTCGAAAACACTTACCCCTTTATACTTCATTAAGCTCTACTTTTTATAATACTTCAAGCCCCAAATGAGCAGAAGCATGATAAGCAAGCAGAGAATAGCCCCAATATAGGCAATTAATTGTTGATAGAATTCTCCTGCTGTGATACCTCTATACAAACAAATAATAGACATAAAGCCTGTCAAGCCGATATACATGAATTGATTGGTTCTAGGACTAACCAAATCATCATCTTCAAACTCTCTTATCCTCATTTCCCTAGTGAGATAAACAGTAGCCAAAATAGAAGACAAGTTAATAATCACTAAAAGAAATTGGAAAACCAAGGAAAAATTTAAAAACTGACGAGATAGAAATAGATAAGTGGAGACAAGCAAGGGCAACTGACCTAGGAACAATCTCATAAGGAAGATATTCCGTTTTTTAGCAATAAAAGTTTTCATTTCTTTTCTTTCTTTTTAATTAAAGCAAAATAGATCTTAACTGCAATCAAATAGGCTATGGTATAAAATAGGTTATACCAAATACTCTCTCTAAGCGGATAAAGAAAAATAGACATGATCAGATACAAGGTTAAAATGATAAATATTTTTCTCTTCATAAGATTTCCTCCTAAATGTATTCTTTATCTTAGTTTAGCTACAACCTTTACACTGCTAGTATAGCACTCATTTTGATTTTGAATCACTCAAATCATAAAAGGTCACCAAAACATCTTGAACAATAACAAGTTTTTCATCTATACAAAAATAGTTATACTCAACAACAATCAAACTAAAGAACTAAACACATATAGTTTAAAATACTTTTTGATATTTCAAACAATACTGACAAAGTTAATAATAAATCTGTGGTAGTATTTCTTACCTCTACCGCTTTCCAATTTTATAAGTGTATTAATTAAATAATGTATTAGAAAAAACGAACAAGACTGTGTTAATAACCTATCTTATTCGTTTAATTTATCAGACTTGTTCAGGAATTATTTGAAGCAAGATTAGCTGATTAGACAGTTAATTTTTAACGTTCCAACTAGCCATTAGTTTTTAGTTTTCACCTATTTAAATCAGCTAAAATAATCCTTAACAGAACCTGTATATTATAGTTCTGTAGATTCAACAAGATGCCGAACAAGTCGATTATTCAATTTTTTATAGAAGTTTACAATCACCTTTTAACATGGAACTGGAGGTGCAGGATTCCATGAACTTTTTGGAATGCATACTGGAGGAACATATGGACCAGGTTTTATCATCCCTCCGATACTCTTCAAAATCCCCCAGCCAATACATCCAACATCTCCAATAAAACAGTCATCTCCACCACTAATTGTCTCTAATTCTACTTCATTCAAAGCAATATAATCGTTTTTTTTCATCGTTATAATTCATTCCTTTCGTTTCACTCAAGGCACAACACAGAATGAAAAAGTGTTGTGCTCTTTATTTTGTTTTATAATAATAGTGAGAAAGCCTATCACTACTACAAATCACGGGGAGGTGAATAAGTGAGTGGTATAGCCACTACCTCGCATTTTTATAGGTGTCATTCTTTCCATCAAGCACAACTAACTGTGACTAGGAGCACGTAAACTTATATTGAATAAGCGACTCGTTTGCAAAGAACAGCTTCTATCCGTGCATAGGTCATTTACAATACAACACTATTATATCTATACATGAACACAGAACCACTGATGAGGATTTTTCCGGCATTGATTCGTAAAATCATCAATTGCTGCATCAACAACTCTACCTGCAACATAGCTGCCTACCCCTGTCCAAAACACAACATCGTCAACCCCAAATATTCCTCCCTCTATTCTATCAAGCATCTCAGTATCCATAATTGCAAATTGTGACATTGTTTTTGTATTCATGATGAATACCTCCTTTTTTTATTTTTAATTTTTGTCCTGTTGCAACTTTGACAAGTTTAGTATATCATTGTTTTTTAAAATTTTTCATCCAAATCTTGAATTGTCATCGAAACGTCTTAAATTAGCTTTTTTATTTAAAACCACCTCTAAAATTTTTTTAAAAGATAATTTCTAATCACTTTTTTACCATTCAGGAAGTTTCAATGACTATTCAAGATTTCATAAAATATGAACTTATTTTTATGGCATAATATACCTATCTACTATATGAAAATGAAAGGAATTGCCAATGACTTCTTATAAACGTACATTTGTTCCTCAAATAGATGCTAGAGACTGCGGTGTTGCTGCCTTAGCCTCGATTGCTAAATTCTATGGTTCAGATTTTTCTCTAGCTCACTTGAGAGAACTTGCAAAGACCAATAAAGAAGGGACGACTGCTCTTGGCATTGTAAAAGCCGCTGATGAAATGGGCTTTGAAACAAGACCTGTTCAAGCAGATAAAACTCTCTTTGACATGAGTGATGTCCCCTATCCATTTATCGTTCACGTTAACAAAGAAGGAAAACTCCAACATTACTATGTTGTCTATCAAACAAAGAAAGACTATCTGATTATTGGTGATCCTGACCCTTCTGTAAAAATCACCAAAATGTCAAAAGAACGCTTTTTCTCTGAATGGACTGGAGTAGCTATTTTTCTAGCTCCCAAACCCAGCTATCAACCCCATAAAGATAAAAAGAATGGTCTACTAAGCTTCCTTCCTCTGATTTTCAAACAAAAATCTCTCATTGCTTACATTGTTCTCTCAAGTTTATTGGTCACGATTATCAATATAGGTGGTTCTTATTATCTCCAAGGAATCTTAGATGAATACATCCCAAATCAGATGAAATCAACTTTAGGAATCATCTCAGTTGGTCTGGTTATCACCTATATCCTCCAACAAATCATGAGCTTCTCCAGAGATTATCTCCTAACCGTTCTGAGCCAGAGATTAAGCATTGATGTGATTTTATCCTATATTCGCCATATTTTTGAACTTCCTATGTCTTTCTTTGCGACACGTCGTACAGGAGAAATCATTTCACGGTTCACAGATGCTAACTCTATTATAGATGCCTTGGCTTCTACCATTCTTTCTCTTTTTCTGGATGTTTCTATTCTGATTCTTGTAGGGGGAGTCTTGCTGGCACAAAACCCTAATCTCTTCCTTCTTTCTCTTATTTCCATTCCTATATACATGTTCATCATCTTTTCTTTTATGAAGCCTTTCGAAAAAATGAACCATGATGTCATGCAAAGTAATTCTATGGTTAGCTCTGCCATTATCGAAGATATCAACGGGATTGAAACTATAAAGTCGCTCACGAGTGAAGAAAATCGCTATCAAAATATAGACAGCGAATTTGTAGATTATTTAGAAAAATCCTTTAAGCTCAGTAAATATTCTATTTTACAAACGAGTTTAAAGCAGGGAACAAAATTAGTTCTGAATATCCTTATCCTATGGTTTGGCGCTCAATTAGTCATGTCGAGTAAAATTTCTATCGGTCAGCTGATTACCTTTAACACACTTCTTTCTTATTTTACAACTCCTATGGAAAATATTATCAACCTCCAAACCAAACTCCAATCTGCGAAGGTTGCTAATAACCGTTTGAACGAAGTCTATTTAGTCGAATCTGAATTTCAAGTTCAAGAAAACCCTGTTCATTCACATTTTTTGATGGGCGATATTGAATTTGATGACCTTTCTTATAAGTATGGTTTTGGGCGAGATACCTTAACAGATATTAATCTCACGATTAAACAAGGAGATAAGGTTAGCCTAGTTGGAGTTAGTGGTTCTGGTAAAACAACTTTAGCCAAAATGATTGTCAATTTCTTTGAACCCTACAAAGGACATATTTCCATCAATCATCAGGATATTAAAAACATTGATAAAAAAGTCTTGCGCCGTCATATTAATTATCTACCCCAACAAGCCTATATCTTTAATGGCTCTATCTTGGAAAACTTAACTTTGGGCGGAAATCATATGATTAGCCAAGAAGATATTCTAAGAGCTTGTGAATTAGCTGAAATCCGTCAAGACATTGAAAGAATGCCTATGGGCTATCAAACTCAGCTCTCTGATGGATCTGGTCTATCTGGAGGACAGAAGCAACGAATAGCCCTCGCTCGCGCTCTTTTAACTAAATCTCCTGTTTTAATACTGGATGAAGCTACTAGCGGTCTTGATGTCTTGACTGAGAAAAAAGTTATAGATAATCTTATGTCCCTAACTGATAAAACCATTCTCTTTGTAGCCCATCGTCTCAGTATAGCCGAACGAACTAACCGTGTCATTGTTCTTGACCAGGGGAAAATCATTGAAGTTGGTAGCCACCAAGAGTTAATGCAGGCGCAAGGTTTCTACCATCATCTATTCAATAAATAAGGAGAATGTCATGAATCCTAATCTTTTTAGAAGCGTCGAGTTTTATCAGAGACGTTACCATAACTATGCGACAGTGTTAATTATACCTCTTTCATTACTATTTACTTTCATCTTGATTTTCTCCCTTGTTGCCACAAAAGAAATTACTGTTACTTCCCAAGGAGAAATCGCCCCTACAAGTGTCATTGCATCCATTCAGTCAACCAGTGATAATCCTATCCTTGCTAATCATTTAGTGGCAAATCAAGTAGTTGAAAAAGGGGACTTACTCATCAAATACTCTGAAACAATGGAAGAGAGCCAGAAAACTGCCTTAGAAACTCAATTACAAAGACTTGAGAAGCAAAAAGAAGGACTTGGAATTTTGAAACAAAGCTTAGAAAAAACTACTGATCTTTTTTCTGGTGAGGATGAGTTTGGCTACCATAATACCTTTATGAATTTTACCAAACAAGCTCGTGATATTGAACTGGGTATCTCAAAGACTAACACTGAAGTTTCAAATCAAGCCAACCTTGCCAATAGCAGTTCATCAGCCATCGAACAAGAAATTACAAAAGTTCAACAACAGATTGGAGAATATCAAGAGCTGAGAGATGCTATCATAAATAACAGAGCACGCTTACCAACTGGCAATCCACACCAGTCAATTTTGAATCGTTATCTTGTAGCCTCACAAGGACAAACACAAGGAACTGCAGAAGAGCCATTTTTATCTCAAATTAATCAAAGTATTGCAGGTCTTGAATCATCTATCGCAAGCCTCAAAATTCAGCAAGCTGGTATCGGAAGTGTAGCAACTTATGATAATAGTTTAGCAACCAAAATTGAAGTACTCCGCACTCAGTTTTTACAGACAGCTTCTCAGCAACAACTGACCGTGGAGAATCAATTAACAGAATTAAAAGTACAACTAGATCAAGCGACACAGCGCTTGGAAAATAATACTTTAACCTCTCCAAGTAAAGGAATCGTTCATCTGAACAGCGAATTTGAAGGTAAAAATAGAATTCCAACTGGTACAGAAATTGCTCAAATATTCCCTGTCATCACAGATACAAGAGAAGTACTAATCACTTACTACGTATCTTCTGACTATCTACCTCTACTAGATAAAGGACAAACTGTAAGATTAAAACTGGAGAAGATTGGAAATCACGGCATTACCATCATCGGTCAACTCCAGACAATTGATCAAACTCCTACCAGAACAGAGCAAGGTAATCTCTTTAAATTAACCGCTCTTGCAAAACTATCTAATGAGGATAGTAAACTCATCCAATATGGCTTACAAGGTCGCGTCACTAGTGTAACTGCAAAGAAAACATATTTTGATTATTTCAAAGATAAAATCTTAACCCATTCTGATTAATTTTCAGATAACACTCTATAACTATTTATTATCTTATAAAACAGGAGAATCATAACATGGATAAGAAACAAAACCTAACTTCATTTCAAGAACTAACAACTACCGAACTCAATCAAATTACAGGTGGAGGATGGTGGGAAGATATCTTATACGACCTTAATATAATTAAGCGTAACAATACGAAAGGACTTCATCATCCAATACAACTATAAAAAATAAGACCGAGTAACAAGAACTCTCGGTCTTATTTTTTTCATCATTCTGTAGGTATCATAGTAAGCACCTGACGAAAAACTTGATCTTGACAGGTGGTATTGAGACTGGTATTGGGATGACTTTCCACAATTTTCATGACGGTATAGAGCCCAACACCTCGGTCCTCTCCTTTAGAACTAACTCCAAAAGAGAAGATTTCAGAAACATCTATACCCTCTTCTCTGATGGAATTTTCGATGATAAAGGTCTCCTGTGCTCCATTTTTTAAAAAGGCGATTGAAACATGAGGTTGACTGGCCTCTGCACTGGCTTCAATAGCATTGTCACAAAGGATAGACACAATGGTTAGAAAATCAAGCAAACTCATCCCCTCTACCTGAATCTCCTCAGGAACTTCGACATTAAAGACTATGTTCTTATCTCTGGCTTTTAGAAATTTCCCTGCTAGAAGACTTTTGAGGGATTTATCACGAATATTCACCAATCGACCAAGGTCATATTTATTGTCCTGCAATTTCTGACTGGAATCCTTTAAGACGGAGCCATAGACCTCTTTTATCTGCTCCATATCCTCCTCTTCAATGCCCAGACGTAAGCTGGTCAAGAGGTTGGTGTAGTCATGGCGAAAGCTCCGTACTTCCTTGTAAAGTTCCTCTATATGTCGACTATAGCGTTCCATATCTCTGTAGCGCAAGGTCTGCTCTTGGTCCAGTCTCTCACGGAGTTTGTCCTTCAAATAGGTATCCAATTTCTTGATAACCCCCATAAAAAAGAGGAGGTAAAACACTAGGATGAGATAGCGAACAGTCTTTGATTGAATACCTTGCTCATATTCAAAGTAAGACAGAGTTTGTATCACCAAATAGTAAGCCCCCATTATCCAGTTAATTTTAGTCAGGGACTTTTGAAAACCTGTATCAAGAATCTCCCTTCTCAAGCTAGTGAAATCATAGTCCAACCATTTCAAAAAGGCTAGAGAAATGAAGAAATTGAAAAT
Organism: Streptococcus mitis; assembly: GCF_946190375.1. Classification (GTDB taxonomy): domain Bacteria; phylum Bacillota; class Bacilli; order Lactobacillales; family Streptococcaceae; genus Streptococcus; species Streptococcus mitis_CJ. Next base: position 64,729 of record NZ_CAMIAF010000011.1, read on the forward strand.
TATTATACACAACCAAATCAAAGAGTAATCATCATGTACTTGCCCTTGTCCCAAAAATGGAAGCACAAAATAAGAAAGACCTCTATAAAAGAGATTCACCAATATCATTGGAAAGAGACCATAAAAGAAAAGGAGTTTTTTAGGAAACCCTCTTAACAATAAGAAAGACAAGCCTATGCCGTACAAGGGGTTCGTGAAATAAGATAGGTAAGTATTTCCTACTATATAGCTAATCATTACAAAAACAACGGCCAACAGTATCCTAAAAAGAAAGGCCTTAAAAATCCTCTCAAAAGTGAGACCAATTCCATCTACCTTAAAGAAAATGACAATTTCTAGCCCATTAGTAATAAGTGTATATAATAATATCCAAGCAATATTCATAAATTCTCCTAGCTCAGTGTAAGTTATTAATAGCCTCAGACACTTCCCTGACCTTATAACGCGCGATCAAACAACTTCCACCATTGGGAAAGAAAAGCAGTTTTTCTTTCTTATCCAAATGCATCACATTGGCTGGATTGATGAGAAAAGAGCGGTGGCACTGCAAGAGACGAGGCTCCTGCTTGAAAACCTCCTCTAAACTCGCTGTAAATTCCAGCCTGTCTGTCTTGGTATAGAGAATAACACGATGGGCTCTGGGCGATGTTTCGAGATAGTAAACCTCTTTAAAAGGATACTGGAATTGGGCAAATTTTGATTTAAAATAAAAGCAATCTTCCGCCAGACTTTTACTATCTTGACTATTGGCATAGAGAAGGGCTGTTTCGATCCGAGACTCAAACTCCTCTGCCGAAAGGGCCTTATCAATGTAGTCCAAAGCAGACACTTGGTAGCGAAAGGAGAGGGGCATAAACTCCGAGTGAGTCGTCACAAAGACGATTAAGGCATAAGGATCCCTATCCCGAATCTTTCTAGCCACTTCCAGACCCTTCATCTCTTCATTTCGAATCTCAATGTCCAAAAAGAATAGCTGATGTGCTCCCTTCTCATGCACCTCTGCCAGCAGTTGGTCTGGCTTGCCAAAGACCTCAAAAGAGCTAGGAGTGATATGATGTTTTTTCAAAAGTTTCTCAATCGTCGTTTCAATCCTAGCCTGCTGGGAAAAATCATCCTCTAAAACAAATATTCTCATCTTCTTACTCTCCTTGTTTCAACCATTTTTTACGAATTTCTCTATAGCGACGTCTGGCATACTTGACAGCATATTGACCTTCTTCTCCAAGAAAGAGGGTCTTTGATTGAATATCCATGGATTTTACTTGTTCAAGGTTAACCAGACAATTTCGATGACATCTCGTTAAGGTTTCCCCATATTGTTTCTCAAGATTGCTTAAATTTTGAACCATATTAAAACTAGCCTCTTCTGTAACAATCTGTACAGTATGGGCCCTAGTTGGATGTGTTTGGATATAGTAGATATCGTCGACGTTTACTTTATAGACTGTTTTCTGTGTCTGAATAATCATATGTTTCATTAGATTCTCCTCCTAAGAAAAGAATAACAGAAAAGTTCTCACATAAGCGCACCCAATCCTAAACAGTCTTTGAAAGCTCCTAAAAGGATTATTTTTCTACAACATCATGATGAGGTTACAACTATTTTATCATAAAATCTTAACAGTACCATTCAGGAAATTTCAAGGACAATTAAAGATTTGAAGCTGAAAAAGGAGATAAAAGTGATAAACTGACAGTATCAAAACACAGGTGCTAGAAACAAGACTAGCACCCAGATTATACTCAACGAAAATCAAAAAGCAAACTAGGAAGCTAGCCGCAGGTTGCTAAAAACAGTGTTTTGAGGTTGTGGATAGAACTACCATACCTACGGTAAGGCGACGCTGACGTGGTTTGAAGAGATTTTCGAAGAGTATTAGAGGAGGAATTCTCATGACAGATACAAACCCCATCAAAAGAGCTCAGACTTTGATTACTGACTTAAACAAAGCCTACCAAGCATGCAAACAGGCAACCGCTGACGACGTCCGCTTTCAGGAGCAATTAAACTCTATTCTTGGCTTTCTAGCCAAGGCTGAAACAGTGGATAATCGAGTCTTGATTGAACTGGAAAAATTTTATCAGACTTCCAGTCTTCTCATGGGACTCAGCGCTCTTGATCCAGATGCTCCTACTCGCGCCGCTTGGCGGGCCTATGACAGCTTCCACTTTGACCAAGTCAAGACCAAGTTGAGTCTCTACGGACCAACCATTATCCTGTAGAAAATAAAAGAAGTTGAGACAAACTGAACTCAACTTCTTTTTTAATATCATATAGGCAATGTTAGTCCTGCATCTGACGTTTGACCTGATAAGGTAAGTACAAGACTAGTAAAACCAAACCAGCTCCCAGTAAGGCTAGAAGGGCTAGTTTTTCTTGGAAGGTAATCAACCCAACAACTAATTCCACTACTAAGACCAAACTGGTCAATCCTCGGACTACCGCCTGCAAGCCTTTTTCCTTTTGCCCCTTGTCCAGCGGAAAGAGTTGGGTTAAATACTGGTAGTCAAAGGCATGATAGAGGGCCAGCAACTGGAAGAGCAAGAGGTAGTTAAACAGCACTACCACTGCTGTCGCAATCCAAGATTGCTCGATAAAGACCTGCGCCAGCAAGGAAAGTAGGAGCAGACGAAGACTGAGAGCAAAGAGGTCTCCATTTCGCAGATAAGAACGCAGATAGAGATTTTGCCAAATCTTTCCAGGCACCTTCTGAACAACCTTTAGGATAAAGTCCAGATAGGCACGACGCTTGACGCTGTTTGAAATTCCCTTTACCTGGGTAAAGAGGGCAAAGAAACGAAGCAAGACTTGCTTACGCTTGCTTTCTTGGGAAATGACATAGTCCCAGTCCAGTCTATTTTCAGTGAAAAATTTGCTGGCCTTTTGACGAAAGAGGAAATATTTTCCTACCCCCAATAAAAGCACATAGACAAAAAAAACAGGGAAGCCATAACCCATTGCCAAAAATAAGGGCGCAAATAACAGCAAGAAAAGGGTCTGGACAAAGAGCCAAAAGACTAGGGAAATGCCAGTTTGACGCTTGAGATGGAGTTTGATTTCCTCTTCTCCGACTAAGAGAAAGAGCTTGTCTGGAGCCTCCATATAGGTAGCAATTCCTCCCCAAAGCAAAAGTAAAACAGACGTAATTCCTACAAACAAAAGGATAGGCCAATGATTTTCGGGAAAATGTTGTAAGAGTTGACTGTACTGGTAGGCTAGAAAGCCCAGCAGGACAAGCAGGAACAAGACAAAGTGGTCATTGAGAACATAGCGCAGATAACCGACACACTCCTTACGAAAAGCCTGCTTTCTCTTTAAAAACAAGTCTTTCATAGCTCCTCCTCTTTGGTCAGAGCCAAGTAAATATCATTCAAACTAGCCTCAGGCATATCAAAGGCCTCGCGCAGTTGCAGGAGATTCCCCTTGGCACGCACCTCTCCCTTGTGAAGAATAACAAAGGCATCACACATCTTCTCCGCCGAATCCAGCACGTGAGTACTCATGAGAATAGACTTGCCTTTTTGCTTTTCCACTTCCAAAAGCTGAATCAAGTCCGCAATAGCCAGCGGATCCAGACCAAGGAAAGGCTCATCCACGATGAAAAGACTTGGATCCACCACAAAAGCACAGATAATCATGACCTTTTGCTTCATCCCTTTTGAAAAATGAACAGGGAACCAGTCTAATTTCTGATCCAAACGAAACATTTTTAACAAAGGTTCTACTCGATCAAAAGCCACTTTCTGCTCAATACCATAAGCCATAGCAACCGTTTCGATATGTTCTCTGAGAGTCAATTCCTCATACAGACTAGGTGTCTCAGGAATGTAGCCAATTTGCTTGCGGTAGCTCGTTGCATCTTCTTGCAGGGTCAGGCCATTGATATTGATAGAGCCACTATAAGGTGTCAACAGACCGATAATTTCATTAATAGTCGTCGATTTCCCAGCACCATTGAGACCAATCAGACCGACCAGCTGCCCACTTTCAACAGTAAAGGACACATCTTTCAAGACCGGGACATGAACATAGCCACCAGTCAGGTTTTTAATTTCTAACATATTTTCTCCAAATCTGGTATAATGTAGCTATATTATATCAAAATTCAATACAGTAGAGGTAGATTTTATGTCAGATTGCATTTTTTGTAAAATCATCGCAGGGGAAATTCCTGCTTCAAAAGTATATGAAGATGAGCAGGTTCTTGCCTTTCTTGATATCTCTCAAGTGACACCAGGACATACCTTGGTCGTACCCAAAGAACACTATCGTAATCTTTTAGAGATGGACGCTACTAGCGCCAGTCAACTCTTTGCCCAAGTGCCAAAAGTAGCTCAAAAAGTCATGAAAGCTACCAAGGCTGCTGGTATGAATATCATTGCCAACTGTGAAGAAATCGCAGGGCAAACCGTCTTTCATACCCACGTTCACCTCGTGCCTCGCTACAGTGCGGACGATGACCTCAAGATTGATTTTATCGCCCACGAACCAGACTTTGACAAACTTGCTCAAGTCGCTGAAACCATCAAAAATGCCTAAGGAGTTGCCATGAAATTATCCAACCTACTGCTATTTGCAGGAGCTGCAGCCGGAAGTTATCTGGTCACAAAAAATCGCCAAACCATCACAGATGAAGTCTTGAATACCACTGACCGCGTTCAAGCTATCAAGGACGATGTGGATATTATCCAAAACAGCTTGCAAATCATTGACCAGCAAAAAGAACTCATCAAGGAATACCAAGAAGACCTCACCTACAAGTTTAAGGTCTTGGAAAAAGATATCCAGACTAGACTAGCTGTCATCAAAGAAACACAGGAAATCGAAGATAAGTAAAAAGAGCCCGACGGCTCTTTTTAAAAATGTAAACAAGTTATCCCCCATCAACCATACATCACAATTTAGAAAACTCATACTCAATAAAAATCAAAGAGCAAACTAGAAAGCTAGGCACAGGCTGCTCAAAACACCGTTTTGAGGTTGTGGATAGAACTGACGGAGTCAGTAACATATATACGACAAGCCGACGCTGACGTGGTTTGAAGAGATTTTTGAAGAGTATTATTCACCGTTTCATAACTAAATCGAAGACTTTCCTAGGCTTTCCGCCGTAATGAAAACACCTGAAACAGCTTGGTTTCAAGTGTCCGGAACCTTTGAGACCTAGACTCAAAGGTTAGGTATGAAACTTCGAAGAAAATCGCTACCGTCCGTCATTACTTAAGGAAAGTCTTAAAAATCTATAAACAAAAAGAGCCACTCGGCTCTTTTTGCTTTATTCTCCTTCAAAGGCATCTTTAATATGGTCAAAGAATCCCTTTTTCTTTGGATTGACTTTTAAATCACCAGCAGCTGCGAATTCTTTAAGCGCTGCTTTTTGGCGTTCGTTCAAGCCTGTCGGTGTTACGACATTAACGGTAACGTATTGGTCACCAACTGCACCGCCACGAAGGCTCGGAGCTCCCTTGCCACGTAGACGGAATTTCTTACCAGTCTGAGTTCCCTCTGGGATAACCAATTCAACATCACCGTGAACCGTTGGGATATCAACTGTATCACCAAGAGCTGCTTGGACAAAGTTGAGGTTCAGATTGTAGAAGATAGTGGTTCCTTCACGTTCAAACTTGTCGCTAGCTTCCACAGAAACCACTACATACAAGTCACCATAAGGTCCACCATTAAATCCTGCTTCACCTTGACCTGCTAGGCGAATTTGTTGACCTGTTTCCACACCAGCAGGGATTTTTACATGTACACTATGGGCTTGTTTTTCATGCCCTGTTCCGTGACAGGTTGTACATGGATCTTTAATTTCTTTTCCGCGACCGTGACAGACATCACAGGTTACTTGGCGACGCATCATACCAAGCGGAGTCTGCGTATCGACGTTAATGACACCAGCGCCATGACAGCGTCCACAAGTGACTGGACTTGTTCCTGGCTTAGCACCTGAGCCATTACATGTACTACAGCTTGCTTCACGATTGTACTTAACCTCTTTTTCAGCTCCAAAAATAGCTTCTTCAAAGGTCAAATTCACACGGTATTGGAGGTCATCCCCCTGACGAGGAGCATTTGGATTGCGTGAAGCACCGCCTCCTCCGAAGAAACTTGAGAAGATATCTTCAAAACCACCGAAGCCTCCTGCCCCGTTGAAACCGCCAGCTCCACCACCGAAGCCTCCAAAGCCACCATTGGCACCCGCAGCACCATATTGGTCATAGGCAGCACGTTTTTGATCGTCACTCAAAGTCTCATAGGCTTCTTGAACTTCCTTGTACTTGTCCTCAGCACCAGGCTCCTTGTTAATATCTGGGTGATATTTTTTCGAAAGCTTACGATAAGCCTTTTTGATCTCGTCTGCCGAAGCGTTTTTTGACACCCCCAGACGATCATAAAATTCAGTATTGTTCATACAAGATACCAAGACCGTAAAATTCGACTGAAAAATAGGAAATCTGACGCTGGAGCGATGCTCCTAGGCAGATTTATCTTTTTTCCGAGAATTTAGGTCGGGTTCAATTCCTTTCTTTTATATTGAGTAAGAAATTTGGGAACCCGTGTTCAATTCCCTGAACACCCTTGTTCCTTTCTATAATTTTCATGTAAATCTTTAGAGGCTGTTTTCTATACTCTGCTTCACTTGATCAAACTCTTCATCTGATAGAGTAAATATCAAATCCTCTTCAGCATACTCGTTCTGTTCTTTAAAATAGTTGTCCGTATTCTCTGCCAACCCTAGACTAAGAATCACTTTTCTTGCAAACTCTTGATGCGCAAAGCCTATAGCCGTAATGATTTGTTTATCTTGGACAAGAACTTTCGGTTGGAAATTCTCACGTGGAAGAAATTCAAAATAGTCAAAGAAGTTTTGCCAAATCCCACCTGTAAATTTCGTATCGTTCAATAAACCTGCTTTCGCCAATAAAAGGGGCGCTGAAGAAATGGCTGCAATTAGGATACCTTGCTCATTAAGACTTCTCAAAAACGAGATCAATTTCTCATCTTGTAGAGCAGGACCTATATTTACCATTCCTGGCAAAATCACACAAGAATAATCTTCTATACGGATCTGATCCAATGTTTTCGTCGGTTGACAGGGCAAACCATCCTCAGAGACCACCATCGAATTCTCAGAAGCTACATAATCAATCGTGATATCAAAAGACAGAGCTAAAGTACTCGTTAAAGCGCTTATCTCATAAAGAGAAAAATTAGGATAAATGACACAAAGTACTTTTTTCATACGTAACATCCTCTATCTTATCGAAAAACAGAGGCTGGGTTGCAACCTCTGGATTTCTTCTTATCATTACGACGTTCGAGTTTTAAAAATCAAACTAGTAATGCTAAATCGAGCACTCCCTAACCTCTTGGTGAAAAAGACAAATCTTCCTAGAAACTAAAGTTTCTGCGTCAGATTTCCTATTTTCACTGTGAGGTTTTAACGGGATTTGCATCTTATTTTTCCGTAAACTCTCCGTCTACGACGTCATCGCCTGCGTTTCCTGTTGCTTGTGCACCTTCTGCTCCTGCTTGAGCTTGTTGGGCTGCTGCGGCTTGTTCGTAGAGTTTAACAGCAAGGCCTTGAGCTTTTTCGTTCAATGCTTCAAGTTTTGCTTTCATGTCGTCCAAGTTATTGTCTTCTTGCGCTTTCTTAAGGTCATCAAGGGCAGCTTGGGCAGCGTCACGTTCTGCGTCGAATCCTTTGCCTTCAGTTTCCTTGATTGTCTTTTCAGTCGCAAAGATAGCTTGGTCTACTTCGTTACGAAGGTCAACTTCTTCTTTACGTTTCTTATCTGCTTCAGCATTAGCTTCTGCATCTTTCATCATGCGGTCTATTTCTTCGTCAGTCAAACCTGAGTTAGATTGGATGACAATTGTTTGTTCTTTTTGAGTTCCAAGATCTTTAGCCTTAACAGACACGATACCGTTCTTGTCGATGTCAAATGTTACTTCGATTTGAGGAATTCCACGAGGTGCAGCTGGGATATCTGTCAATTGGAAGCGTCCAAGAGTCTTGTTATCTGCCGCCATTGGGCGTTCACCTTGAAGAACATGGATATCAACGGCTGGTTGGTTGTCTGCCGCAGTTGAGAAGACTTGTGATTTAGATGTTGGAATTGTTGTGTTACGGTCGATGAGTTTTGTGAAGACACCACCCATTGTTTCGATACCAAGTGACAATGGTGTTACATCAAGAAGGACAACGTCTTTGACATCACCAGTAATCACACCACCTTGGATGGCAGCACCCATAGCAACTACTTCATCAGGGTTTACTGATTTGTTTGGTTCTTTACCAGTTTCAGCTTTAACTGCTTCTACAACGGCTGGGATACGAGTTGAACCACCAACAAGGATAACTTCGTCGATTTCTGACAAGCTTAAACCTGCATCTGAAAGGGCTTGACGAACTGGAACTTTTGTACGTTCTACAAGGTCACGAGTCAAGTCGTCAAATTTCGCACGAGTCAAAGTCATTTCCAAGTGAAGAGGTCCAGCTTCACCTGCAGTGATAAATGGCAAGCTGATTTGAGTTGAAGTTACACCAGAAAGGTCTTTCTTCGCTTTTTCAGCTGCATCTTTCAAACGTTGCATTGCCATCTTGTCAGTAGACAAGTCAATACCGTTTTCTTTTTTGAATTCTGCTACCAAGTGGTCGATGATTTTTTGGTCAAAGTCATCACCACCAAGTTTGTTGTCCCCTGCAGTTGACAATACATCGAAGACACCGTCACCCAATTCAAGGATAGAGACGTCGAATGTACCACCACCAAGGTCAAATACCAAGATTTTTTCTTCTTTGTCAGTCTTGTCCAAACCGTAAGCAAGAGCGGCTGCAGTTGGTTCGTTGACGATACGTTCTACTTCAAGACCAGCGATTTTACCAGCGTCTTTTGTCGCTTGACGTTGAGCATCGTTGAAGTAAGCTGGAACTGTGATAACTGCTTTAGTTACTTTTTCACCAAGGTAGTCTTCAGCATAACCTTTCAAGTATTGAAGAATCATAGCTGAGATTTCTTGTGGAGTGTATTCTTTACCATTTGCAGAAACTTTTTCAGAAGTACCCATTTTAGATTTGATAGAGATGACTGTATCTGGGTTTGTAACTGCTTGGCGTTTTGCAGCATCACCAACTATGATTTCGCCGTTTTTGAATGATACTACAGATGGAGTTGTGCGGTTACCTTCTGGGTTTGCGATGATTTTGCTTTCAGTTCCTTCAAGAACTGCTACTGCTGAGTTTGTTGTACCTAAGTCAATACCGATAATTTTAGACATGTGTTTTCTCCTTAAATTTTAATTCGAATTTTGATTTTTTGATATTTCCCTTAAGTGGTGGGGACGTGAGCAACTCCCTACGGGATTTCATCACTTATTTTTGAGCCTATTGTCTCAAAAATCCCCTGTTTCAGTAGCAGAAGCTACTGAAACTTTCACCACGGTGGGAAATATCTTCCTTGCAAGCCTCCGGCTTGCCTCTTATCTTTCTTCATAGTTTATTGTCGTTTCGGACAAGTTTTTTTAAGCTATCTAGCCTAGTTATAAACAACCACCATGGCTGGGCGTAGGATGCGGTCATGGAGTTTGTAGCCTTTTTGGAAGACTTGGGCGATGGTATCTGCTGGGTGGTCATCGTCTGCTGGGAGAGTTTGGATAGCCATATGGTAGTTATGGTCAAATTCACCGTCAGCTGCGATTTCTTCGATTCCTTCTTCTTTCAAAGCGTGAATCAAGCTTTCTTGCACCATTTCCAATCCTTTTTTGACATCGTCTGTCAAACCTTCAACCGCGAGTGCACGCTCAAGGTTATCCAAAGAAGGGAGAATCGCTTTTGCCAAGTCCTGGCTACGATAACGTTGCAAGTTTTGACGCTCTTCATTGGCACGGCGTTGGATATTTTGCATTTCTGCATGAGCGCGAAGGTATTTGTTTTCGAACTCATCTGCACGTTCATTTGCCAAGTCCAACTCAGACTTCTCAGGAGTTGTTTCTTCAGCTATTTCCACAACTTCCTCTTCTTGAACTTCTTCTACTTCTTCATTTTTTATATCTTGGGCCATTTTCGCCTCCTTTAATGATTTCAATCTTAATGTACTTCGTAATGATTACTGCTGAGGTAGCGGTAAAAATCTGTCAACTTCATGGTCAAAACACGGTTGACTACATTGACTTGGTTGATTAGCTGTTGGTAATCCAGATTGACTGGACCGATAATGGCTAGAATTCCAACTCCCCGATAAGGAATGAGGAACTTGCTACTAATCACCGCTAGGTCAGCTAGGCAGGATTCTTGACTGTCCGCAACTCGGACATTTTGCATCTGATCTTCACGCAACCCCTCACGAATCTCCAGAGCCACCTTTTGCGGTTGATCAAAAAACTGATAGGCTGCTAGATTGGCAAAATTCAAGAGATTGACCTTGCCCGCCACCACAATGTTTTCGTTGAACATTTCCTTAAAGATATGTTCAAAGAGATCGATAACATTGTCCGTTGTTGTAAAGTAACGCTGGATAATCTGCGGAATCTCTGTCCGAATCTTGTAGTGAATATCTAAAACGGTGTGGCCGAGGAAACGTTCCTGAATGATGCTCTTCAGCTTCAGCAAATCCTCCTGCAAGAAGTTCCTTGGAATCAGAAACTGACTGGTAACCGTTCGAGACTCGTCTAGGGTAAATACTGCCAAGGCTGTATGTTGCCCCAAAACAACGATATCAAAGGCTGTCAAACGTTGCCTGCTAGGCTCAACATCCAGTGCTACTACCGTACAGCCACTCAGGTCTGTCAGCAGGTTAGCAGCCTCTTGCAGAATATCCTCCAATTTGAAGAATTCCTGATCAAAGGCTTTGACAATCTCATAAACCTCATTTTCAGCCAGTCGATCAAAATCCAGTGAGTGTTTCACATAGTACTGAAAACCAGCAACACTTGGCATCCGACCACTTGAAGTATGAGCCTTCTCAAGCAAACCTTGCTTTTCTAGAGCCGCCATGTCATTACGAATGGTTGCACTGCTAGAGTTAATAGACTCTTGCAAGGCTTTGGATCCGACAGGTTCGTGCGTTTTGGTAAAGATGTCAATGATTAGATTTAAAATATCCTGCTGACGCTCTGTAACCATCTCATCACTCCTCTCTGTCTGATCAATTAGCACTCGATACACTCAAGTGCTAACTCATGATTCTATTATACACCCTTAGGAGAGAATGTCAAGATAAAAACTCAAAAAATTAGCACTCTTTTACCAAGAGTGCTAAAAATCAGTCTAAAGACCTAGAACCTTACCTTCCATCTACTTGGTATTTCCTTTTAAGTCTTGAATAACCAAGAATTAAATAAGAAATCAGAAAAGCATATAAAAGAAAAATAACGAAGAAAGACATAGAAAGTTCTTCTTTAAATAAACTCATACAAACAACCAAACCACCTAAGAAAGTAGCTGTACAGGAACGAAGTCTAGATCGCATAACTTCCCATCTGAGCCCCTTACTCATATAGGCTTGATCCTCTGGAAGTAAATTAGAAGACGATTTACGAAGAATCGAACAAGAACCTGCTCCTATCAATTCCCAACCTCTATTTCTAAAATCTTGCAATTCATGCTTATATTTTTTAAGAAATCTAGAATCATAGATACAGTAGATGACATCGTCTGGTTGACATTGGTCAAAATAGAACAAACCAAAACGACTCGTTCTATACCTCCAACCTTTCAAATGCATCTCATGTAAATATTCTTCTTCCTTATCCAAATCAACAATGGTGAAAATCCGAAATTCTACTCTGCTATTCATTATCTTACCCCAAAATTAGAAAACATGCCTGGTGTTATTTATTAGATAATTCTTTCCACTTTTGACTCAATCTCCAAAAAATATAAGAAATCTGAATCGCATGGACTATCAATAAAACACCATCTATTATAACAATCAAAAACATTTCCCAACTGAAAGAACTACCTCCAGTGACAAACTTTGTGAAAACCGGTAGTAGAGCTAAAAAGAGAAGCAAAATAGGAAGCATCCGCCTCGTTAAAATCCGTTTCACCATAGCTAACTTCCCAGCCGCGTCATTATAAATTTCAAACTCGGCATCCGACTCAATTCCAGAATGAAGTTTTCTAAAGTAGGAAAAACCATTAAAGTCTGTAATATACTCCCAGCCACAGTCTTTAAATAATTGTAAATAGGAGGCTCTCTCTGATTTGTTCATAGGATAAAAGTCCAACTGATAAGACACCTGCTCCGGTTGGCACTTTTCAAAAGTATACTTAACCGCAACTACTAAGTTAGAGTAGGTCACTTCCTTGAGTTGCCAGCCCTCAGCATGCATTTTTCTAAGATATAAAGCCTCTCTATCATAATCCGCAATGGTAGCAATTCTATAAACAACCTTCTTTTCCATCATCCTTCCTCCCGACTGTTTCTATAGAGCCGTTCAATACGTTTCAATTCAATATCTAAGACTTTTCGTCCCAAGTCTGTAATCTGATAGATTTTACGCTTTTCCTCTTCGCGGACAAAGGAAATCAAACCATCCTTTTCCATCTTTGACAAGGTTCCATACATAGTTCCAGGACTAATCAAGATTTGCGAATCTGTAATCTCCTTGACCTTTTGCGTAATACTATAACCATGACGTTCTTTTTGCAGACAGAACAAGATATAAAAACCCGTTTCCGTCATCGGAAGATAAACACGACGAATCTTATCCGGTAATTCCATTTATATCCACCTCCTATTTAGTTCGATATATCGCACCTCGTTATATAAAACATATCACACCTCGATATAAAACACAAGAAAAAAGACTACCCTCAGGCAATCTTTCCTCTATATTAGTAAAGATCTAAATAGTTATCAATTTCCCATTGTGAAACGAAGGTTGCATAACTTGCCCATTCGATTCGTTTGGCTTCAAGGAAGCTAGTATAGATGTGTTCTCCGAGAGCTGCTCTGACAACCTCATCCTCTGTTAAAGCCTTCAAAGCGTTGTGAAGAGTTGATGGAAGGTCTGTAATACCAGCTTCCTTACGCTCTTCTGCTGTCATGATGTAGATATTTTCTTCGATAGGAGCTGGTGCTTCGATTTTATTTTCAATACCATGCAAACCGACTTCCAAAAGAACCGCCATAGCGATGTATGGGTTTGCCATTGGGTCCACTGAACGCAACTCTAGACGAGTTCCCATGCCACGTGAAGCAGGCACGCGCACAAGTGGCGAACGGTTACGGCCAGCCCAAGCAATATAAACAGGCGCTTCATAGCCTGGAACCAAACGTTTGTATGAGTTAACCGTTGGGTTCATGATAGCAGTATAGTTGTAGGCATGTTTGATCAAACCACCAAGGAAATGGTAGGCCGTTTCAGACAACTGCATTCCTTTTGGATCATTTGGATCAAAGAAGGCATTGTTTCCTTCTGCATCAAACAAGGACATATTACAGTGCATACCTGATCCAGCAATACCAAATTTTGGTTTAGCCATAAAGGTTGCGTAAAGCCCATGTTTGCGAGCAATGGTTTTAACAACGAGTTTAAAGATTTGAATCTTATCACAAGCACGGAGGACTTCATCGTACTTAAAATCAATTTCGTGTTGTCCAACCGCAACCTCGTGGTGACTGGCTTCTACTTCAAATCCCATTTTGGTCAAGACATTGACAATCTCACGACGTGTATTGTCCGCAAGATCAGTAGGCGCCAAATCAAAGTAGCCTCCCTTGTCATTTACTTCAAGCGTTGGGTCACCATTTTCATCCAACTTAAATAGGAAGAATTCTGGTTCTGGTCCAAGGTTGAAAGATTTGAATCCTACTTCTTCCATGTGACGAAGAGCTCGTTTCAAATTGCCACGAGGGTCACCTGCAAATGGTTCACCTTCTGTTGTATAGACATCACAGATTAAACCTGCAACACTTCCATTTTCATCTCCCCAAGGGAAGACTGTCCATGTATCCAAGTCAGGGTACAAGTACATATCCGACTCATTGATACGTACAAAACCTTCGATAGAAGATCCATCAAACATAGCCTTGTTTGACAAGACTTTATCTAACTGTTCATCTGTAGCAGGAATTTCGACGTTCTTCATAGTCCCCAAAATATCTGAGAACATGAGACGGATAAAGGTAACATTTTTTTCCTTGACTTCACGACGAATATCTGCAGCTGTGATTGGCATGAGTTTTCTCCTTAATGTATGACTACTTGCGGTTGCCTAACCGCGACCAAAAGGTGACCGTACTGAAGCAAAGCGACCCTGTTGGAGGAGTTCATTGTGAAGTGCACGACGCACCTCAGTCTGACTCACCGCTTTCTTGGATTTCGCTTCACGTTCAGCATATTTTTTCTTAATGGCAGCGATATTATAACCTTCAGAGATATAATCTTTGATTTCAAGCAGACGATCCATGTCATTCAAGGAATACATGCGACGGTTCCCTTCGTTTCGATCAGGCTTAATCAACTCTTGATCTTCATAATAACGAATCTGACGCGCCGATAGATCGGTCAACTTCATAACACTGCCGATAGGAAAAACAGCCATATTTCGGCGAAATTCTTTTTCCTTCATTTACAATTTCCTTCTTTCTGTCTATTATAGTCTAAAAAAAGACAAACGTCAATTAATAATGTTATAAAATGTAACATTATTTTTCTTTTTTCTCTAAAAAGAGCCGAATACGATCAATATCGTAATTTACGAGAATTGCGACAAAAACTCCCATGAAAGTTTCTGATACACGCGCAAACACGTACAAAATTGTTTCCCCACTCGGAATCGATAGGGTAATGATTAACATAGCTGCTACACCACCAATAACCCCTGCTTTATTATTCATGGCTACATTTGTCATAATGGTTAACATGGTGCAGATTGGAACAACTACCAAGGTCACCCAAAAAGCCTCGTGGAAAAAGGTATTTAATAGGAAGAAGACCAATGCATAGAGGCCACCGATACTATTTCCTAGAATACGCGAAGTCCCAAAATGGACACTCTTATCAAAACTCTCCCTCAGACTAAAAACCGCTGTTAAAGCACCGATTTGAAGACCTTTCCAGCCAAAAAAGCCAAAAATCAAGAGAACTAGAAAAACAGCAATACCTGTTTTAAAGGTTCGCATACCAAGTTTGAACTGGGATTTATCGAATTTATATTTTTTAAAATAACTCATAATCTCAACTTTCTATTTCCATTTTATCATAAATTGGCTGATTTTATGAGCAATAGTTGAGAGGAAGCGTTTTTATTTTAAGCAAAAGAAAAGAGGAACTTTCATCCCTCTCTTCTTTGATTTAGTTATAAAATCTTATTTTTCTGTCAAGGCTGCAAGTCCTGGAAGAACTTTACCTTCGAGAAGTTCCATTGATGCTCCACCACCCGTACTAATCCATGAGAACTTGTCTGCACGGCCAAGGTTAATCGCTGCGGCAGCTGAGTCACCACCACCAATGATTGATTTAACTCCTGGTTGTTTCACGATAGCGTCCATCACACCGATTGTACCAGCTTGGAAATCTGGGTTTTCAAATACACCCATAGGTCCGTTCCATACAACTGTTTTCGCACCAGTCAAAGCTTCGTCAAATTTAGCGATAGATTTTGGACCGATGTCCAAACCAAGGAAGCCTGGATCCACTGCTTCACCTTCAGTGTCTTTCACTTCAGTGTAGTCCGCAAATGCGTTTGCTTCTTTTGAGTCAACTGGCAAGATCAATTTGCCGTTTGCTTTTTCAAGAAGAGCTTTCGCAACATCCAATTTGTCTTCTTCTACAAGTGAGTTACCGATTTCGATACCTTGTGCTTTGTAGAATGTGTAAGTCATACCACCACCGATAAGGACTTTATCAGCTTTTTCAAGCAAGTTTTCGATAACACCGATCTTGTCTGAAACTTTTGAACCACCAAGGATAGCCACAAATGGACGTTCTGGAGTTTCAACTGCTTCTTGGATGTAGGCAATTTCGTTTTCAAGAAGGAAACCAGCAACTGCTTTTTCAACGTTTGCTGAGATACCAACGTTAGATGCGTGTGCACGGTGAGCTGTACCGAACGCATCGTTTACGAAGATACCATCTCCAAGTGATGCCCAATATTTACCAAGTTCAGGATCGTTTTTAGATTCTTTCTTGCCGTCAACATCTTCGTAACGAGTGTTTTCAACCAAAAGAACTTGTCCATCTTCAAGAGCGTTGATTGCCGCTTCCAATTCAGCACCACGAGTGACACCTGGGAACACAACATCTTGACCAAGTTTTGCTGCCAAGTCTGCTGCTACAGGAGCAAGTGATTTTCCAGCTTTATCAGCTTCTTCTTTCACACGTCCAAGGTGAGAGAAAAGAATTGCACGTCCACCTTGTTCGATGATGTACTTAATAGTTGGAAGAGCTGCTGTGATACGGTTGTCGTTAGTGATTACGCCATCTTTCAATGGTACATTGAAGTCAACACGAACGAGGACTTTTTTACCTTTCAAGTCAACGTCTTTAACAGTAAGTTTTGCCATGTTACAAAAACCCCTTTATTTATTTTATTCGAAACTATTATATCACACTTTGGAAATATAAGGAAAGATTTCACAAGATTTTTCGATATTTAATCTTTGTGGCATGCTAGAGTATATTATTTTTGCTTTTTCTAACGAATTTTCTTTCTAAAATCTTAGCTTAACACTTGTTAGATTTACTTTTATCCTTTAAAATAGAATAGGAGAAATTCCGTTATTATTTTTCGGAGGAAAAAGAAATGTCCATTAATTGGCAGGAAATTTTATTTCACTTTTTAGGTGGTCTGGGACTATTCTTATATAGTATCAAGACCATGGGAGACGGTTTGCAACAAGCTGCTGGAGATCGCCTTCGTTTTTACATTGACAAGTACACTAGCAATCCCTTTTTAGGTGTTTTAGTCGGAATTGTCGTGACTGCCCTGATTCAGTCAAGTACAGGGGTTACAGTTATCACGGTTGGACTGGTCAGCGCTAGTCTTCTCACTCTTAGACAGGCTATCGGAATTATCATGGGAGCCAACATCGGAACCACCGTTACTTCCTTTATCATCGGTTTCAAGCTTGGTGAGTATGCTTTACCCCTGATTTTCCTTGGAACCATGTTCCTCTTCTTTACCAAAAATAGAACAGCAAACAATATCGGGCGCATCCTGTTTGGTGTAGGGGGAATCTTCTATGCTCTAAACCTCATCAGTGCCGGTATGAGTCCTCTTAAAGATTTACCACAATTCAAGGAATACATGGTAACCTTGGGACAAAATCCTGTGTTGGGAGTTTTTGCCGGTGCAGTGATTACCGTCCTCATCCAAGCTTCTTCTGCGACAATCGGGATTTTGCAAGGTCTCTATGCAGGTGGATTCCTTGACCTTAAAGGTTCGCTACCTGTTCTCTTCGGTGATAATATCGGGACAACCCTAACAGTTATCATCGCGGCAGCTGGAGCCAATGTCTCTGCGAAACGCGTTGCTGCAACCCACGTTACCTTTAACGTTTTAGGAACCATTCTTTGCTTAATCTTATTAGGCCCATTTACGTCTATGATTGAGTACTTCCAGGCACTCCTTCACCTCTCACCTGAGATGACCATTGCCTTTTCTCACGGTGCCTTTAACGTAAGTAACACCATTGTACAATTTCCATTCATCGGAGCCTTGGCCTACTTTGTAACCAAGCTCATTCCTGGTGAAGACGAAGTTGTCAAGTACGAGCCACTGTATCTTGATGAGCATTTGATTAAACAAGCTCCATCAATCGCTCTCGGAAATGCGAAGAAAGAACTCCTTCACTTGGGAAATTATGCTTCCAAAGCCTTTGACCTTTCATACAACTACATCATTGACCTCAATGAAAAGGTTGCTGAAAAAGGCCACAAGACGGAAGAAGCCATCAATACCATTGATGAAAAATTGACTCGTTACCTGATTACTCTTTCAAGCGAGGCCCTTAGCCAGAAAGAAAGTGAAGTGCTCACCAACATCCTGGATTCATCCCGTGATTTGGAACGGATTGGGGACCACGCAGAAGCTCTAATCAATCTGACCGACTATCTTCAACGTAAAAATGTTGAGTTCTCTGAAGCTGCTTTGCAGGAATTAGCTGATATCTATCAAAAGACCACTGGCTTTATCAAGGATGCCCTTGACAGCGTGGAAAACAATGATATTGAAAAAGCTCAAAGTCTGATTGAACGCCATAAAGAAATCAACAATATGGAACGTGTTCTCAGAAAGACCCACATCAAACGCCTCAACAAGGGCGAGTGTTCAACGCAAGCTGGGGTCAACTTTATCGATATTGTTTCCCACTACACTCGAGTGTCTGACCACGCTATGAATCTAGCTGAAAAGGTCATCGCTGAACAAATCTAATACTCTTCGAAAATCAAATTCAAACCACGTCAACGTCGCCTTGCCGTACTCAAGTACAGCCTGCGGCTAGTTTCCTAG
>NZ_CAMIAF010000012.1 GCF_946190375.1 Streptococcus mitis
TAATTCCACCATAAAAATCCGTTTTAAACTAATTTCCACTTTGGCAAGGCAAGTGGAAGTTACTTTGAGAAGTTACCGTAGTGAAAATAAAGCTTAAAACCCCTTTACAAATCTAGCCATTCATGGTAGAATGGATTTTGTGCGAAATATCAGCAGGAAAGCATGAAGCTCGTCAACAGGTGTCTTATGATAAGTAACCTTGGCTGTTTAGGCGAAGGGCATCTGCACGAATCAGGGCTTTCTAAGTGACTATTTCCACCGAAATATTATTTATATCAGGAGGACATTCACATGTCACGTTATACAGGACCATCTTGGAAACAAGCTCGTCGCCTTGGCCTTTCACTTACAGGTACAGGTAAAGAATTGGCACGTCGTAACTACGTACCAGGACAACACGGACCAAACAACCGTTCAAAATTGTCAGAATACGGTTTGCAATTGGCTGAAAAACAAAAACTTCGTTTCACTTACGGTGTAGGTGAAAAACAATTCCGTAACTTGTTCGTACAAGCTACAAAAATCAAAGGCGGAATCCTAGGTTTCAACTTCATGCTTCTTTTGGAACGTCGTTTGGATAACGTTGTTTACCGTCTTGGTCTTGCGACTACTCGTCGTCAAGCTCGTCAATTCGTAAACCACGGTCACATCCTTGTTGACGGAAAACGTGTTGATATCCCATCATACCGCGTAACTCCAGGTCAAGTGATCTCAGTTCGTGAGAAATCATTGAAAGTTCCAGCAATCCTTGAAGCAGTAGAAGCTACTCTTGGACGTCCAGCATTTGTATCATTCGACGCTGAAAAATTGGAAGGTTCATTGACTCGTTTACCAGAACGCGACGAAATCAACCCAGAAATCAACGAAGCACTTGTCGTTGAATTCTACAACAAGATGCTTTAATTTTAAGAAATATCTTACAGAAAGCCTACAACAGTGGGCTTTTTGTTTTGTCTTAAAATGTTGATCTCTGGGTTTGTTTAGAGATTTGCTAGTAAGGTTATTGGTGTATCTGAGTCTATCTATGCCAATAATGACGCGATGTTGATGATATAAATCTGGTATGATATAATATTTTGGCCCCCTCACTTTAATGAAGGGAGGTGTTATATATGCTAGAGTTATTTTCCCTTTTTCTAGCTCCGTTACTTGTTAACTTACTATCTGAGCTTTTCAAGCTATGGATAAAGAGACGTAGCAAGTAGCATTTAACCCTTTTAGAGGGTAGCAAAAAACCCCATCGGTGGTACGGTGGGGCTTTTTTAGTTATATATGCTAGAAGCATTATTTTCCCTTTATGCTTTCATTCTAACACACCCCCTCTGATTTTTCAAGCTTTTGTTTTGATATTTTCCCAGAGTGTGTTTGTGGTTTGAGTCCGCTTCACTGAAATTAGCACACACGCTTCTAGCCTCCATTCTACAGCAAAGAAATCAACTCTTTTCTAGGGGATTTCCGCCCTCATTTTGCTCTTTTGTGCTAAAATAGACTTATAAATTGAAAATAAGGAATGTTTATGAAATCAGGTAATGGTTTTTGGAAAGGCTGTCTCTATTTTTGGGGCTTCTTGTTCTTATTGGGCCTGTTGGTCCAATATGCTCTTCCGCTTGCGGCTTGTGTCCTGCTAGGCTATGGTGGTTATCGCCTCTATAAACGTTGGCGCTATCCTCTTTTGCAGGATCGTTCGCTCGACGATCGGATTGAGCTTTTAAAAGCTCGGATTCGTCAGGCGGACAAAGATATTCAGCAGTTAGAGGGAGTCTTGGTAGAGAAAGGTTCAGAGTCCTATAAGAGTCTGGCCAATCAAGTATTAATCGAACTGCGGGAAATCCATCAGGAGGCGGATCGTCTCAAGTCCTATATCGATGCTGATGTCTATAATCGTATTGATAAAAAGGTTCGTACAGTAAGGGCAAACATCGATGTTCAGCTAGAACGTTTGGATAGAGAAAGTCAGGTAGACCTTGAAAATGCGGAGCCAGAGGAATTAGCTCCAGAATTATCCCAGACCTTGGCTAATATTGCCATTGACCATCAGGCCATTTTAGACAAGATTGCCACTTCTGCCGAGGGGGATAAGGAAGAATTGACTGCCATTCATAGTTTGAAGATGGAGAAATTCCAAACGATTCTAGAAGGTTATTTAAAGATTAAGGCCAATCCGAAGAACTATAATCGGGCAGAAGAACGTTTGCAGCAAGCTAAAGCAGCTATCGAACAATTTGACCTTGAGCTGGACCAAGTCTTGAGAGAACTCAATGAAACAGATATGCGTGATTTTGATATCAGTCTGCGTATCCTAGAAAAAGATCGTAAAGAATAGGTTAGAAACAAAGGAGTAACCATGACAGAATTTAATTTTGATATTGACCAGATTGCCAATAATACGGTAGCTAAGGTGGATAAAACAACCCAAATCATCGAGACCAATACTGGCTCGGACAAGACCTTGACCTTCCTTGAAAAGTTGAGCCCTGAGCAACAAGAAGGGATCAAGGCGCACGTGCCCCAGCTAGTAGACCAGTTTGTTACCAATCAAAATTCTCTTTTGGATTTTGGCCAATCTGCTGTAGAAGGTGTGAACAATACGGTCAATCGTATCTTGTCAGAGCAAAAGAAACTGCAGATTCCCCAAGTGGATGATTTACTCAAGAATACCAACCGTGAGTTGCAAGGCTTTGTAGTTAAATACAAGAACGCTGAGATTGCTGAGTTAGAAGAAAAGCCAAACTTTTTGCAACGATTGTTTAACAAGAGTAAAAATACCCTACAGGAATTTTACTTTGATTCAAAAACAGTAGAGCAAAAGCTCGATGGTATGGCAGCCGCAGTGGTCAAGCAAGAAGATGTGCTAGCTCGAAATATCGTCTCTGCTGAGATGTTGATTGAGGACAATACCAAATCTATTGAAAATCTAGTGGGAGTGATTTCCTTTATCGAAGCCAGCCAGACAGAAGCTGGCAAGCGCGCTGCCGAACTGAAAGCTCAAGCTGATCAACTCGATACAAGTACGGTAGAATACCAGACCAAGTCACAAGAATTGGCCCGCATGGCTGAAGTAGTCAATACACTGGAACAACAGCACACTGAGTATGTCAGCCGTCTCTATGTTGCCTGGGCAACAACACCTCAGATGCGCAATCTTGTGAAGGTGTCATCTGATATGCGCCAAAAATTGGGCATGCTTCGTCGTAATACGATTCCAACAATGAAGCTTTCCATTGCCCAACTTGGTATTTTGCAACAATCAATGAAATCAGGTGTCGTGGCAGATGCCATTGTCAATGCCAATAATGCTGCCCTTCAGATGCTAGCTGAAACCAGTAAGGAAGTGATTCCGCAGATGGAACGAATTGCCCAAAGTCCGACAGTCGCTGTTGAGTCTGTTACCAAACTGGCTGAAAGTCTGGTCGCTCAAAACCAAGGTATCGTCGCAGCAATTGAATTGGGACGCCAGAAACGTGCCCAACTAGAAACAACTATCGTCAAGTCCGCAGAAATGATCAACGATTCTGTCAAACTACGCGATGAGAAAATCGTCCAAGCCCTTCTCGACCAAGGAAAGGCCGCCCAGAAAGAAGTACAAGAATAACACACAAGTCCCTTGTAATGTAGATTTGCAGGGGATTTTGCTTGGTCTAGGAGTTTTTACCAACTATCATTAGTGACCAGCAAGTCAGTTTACTCTGAAATAGAGATAAAAGCATGGGAAATCTTTTCCCAAGGAGTCTTTTATGATACAATAGAAGGAAGTAAAGGCGCTGTTTTTTCGATGCCGCAACGCCTTGGATGAATGAAAAGGAAGAGTCCCCATGGTTTTCAGATTTAAGCAAATAACTAGCTTGCATATATATATATATATATATATATATATAAACTCGCGTTTTCATACCCATTTTCAAAACCTACCAATCTTTTTGGTAGGCTTTTTGCGTTGTAGAAATGGGGTATGAACATGGCTTACACCTTATCAAAAGAATTAGAGCAAGAGCTCATCGTTTTAGCACCTGAGTTGCAGGCTAGTTATGCTGCCATCGTAGAATACCTAGAAGCTATCAACCAGAAAGAAGCATCTGGAAGTAACTCTCAGGAACTCCAGAACCAGCTTACTATTCAGCTGGGACGTTTAGAAGATTTGGTGCAGGGCTATATCCAAATAAAGAAGAAACCGCATCACTACCTAGATGCAGATAAAGATCTGACGGCAGCCTATCAAGCCATAAAAGGGACGGAGCAAGATCTTCTCAAAAAATTGCAACATCTCAATCAAGCAGCCTTGCAGGATTTCCATATCAGCCAGAGACTCTCTCCCAAAGATGAGACTGCTATCCCTGTAGCAGGTAAAGCCAAAACCAAACAGGAATTGGCTATCGAGCGGGATTTAATCAATCAGCTGACAAGGGGAGAAAGTCAATGGGTGTATCGACCTGAGCTAAACACGGAGGACCTCCTATGGGGAAACTTTTTTGCCAAGCTGGAAGCTAATAATGTCCGCATTTTGCAAGACCATCCCCTTACAAATTCAGAGAAAAATCAAATCAAAAACCAGCTCAATTTTGTCAACTTTTATGAAGCAGCTAAGTGGATAGCAGGGGAAAATGGCATTGCCAAGGTGCAGGTTCAACGTGAAGATGCTAGTTTAGGAACCATTCGCTTGGAAGTCTTATGGAGAAACAATGTCGCTGGTGGCAAATCCAGCTATGAGGTTGTCAACCAAGTCATCACAGGCGGAGAAGGGATTCGCCAGCGCCGTGGGGATGTGACTTTGCTAATCAATGGTCTGCCCATGATTCAAATCGAACTGAAAAGCCGTTCTCATCCTTATATGGATGCTTTTCGTCAGATTAAGAAATACGACCAAGAAGGACAGTTCAGAGGTATTTTTTCAAGTCTGCAGATGTTTGTCGTCTCTAATGTCACAGACACCCGCTACATCGCTGCTGCCAAATCCAACAAGCTAAATGAACGCTTCTTGACCAAGTGGGTGGATAGTGAAAATAGACCTCAACCTCAACTATTTGACTTTGCTGAGTCTGTCTTGTCCATACCGAGAGCCCACGAGATGGTCATGCAGTATTCTGTCATTGATGATGATAAGAAGTCCTTGATTTTATTGCGCCCCTATCAGGTTCATGCTATTGAGGCCATCCGTGAAGCCAGTCGCAAGCGCCAGTCAGGCTATATCTGGCATACGACTGGTTCAGGAAAGACCCTGACCTCCTATAAGGTTTCGCGCAATCTGCTCCAGATTCCATCTATCGAAAAGACCATCTTTGTGATTGATAGGACAGACCTCGACCAGCAGACGACCAGTTCTTTTCAGTCTTACGCAGAGAACGATATGATCGATATCGACGAGACCGATGATACACAGGAATTGGTTAAAAATCTGGCTTCTGATGATCGCCGTGTCGTTGTGACGACCATCCAGAAAATCAATGCTATGATTCGTCAGTTTGATGAAGGACGTCACCAAAAGGTTTACAATCGTATCAAGCAACTCAAACTAGCCTTTGTCGTCGATGAATGCCATCGCGCAGTGACTCCTGAACGCCAGCGCCACCTAGAGCACTTCTTTACAAATTCTCTCTGGTATGGATTTACAGGGACTCCTATCTTTACGGAAAATAAACGTGAACAAAAAGGAGACCTTGCTCAGACGACCGAAGAGCAGTACGGTGACTGCCTCCACCAATATACTGTCAAAGAAGCCATTCATGACAAGGCGGTTCTTGGCTTTAATGTAGAGTATCAAACAACCATGCCTGGTTGGGCAGAAGATGAGATTGACGAGGAGCGCTATGATGACGAAGGCCACATGCTTGCCGTTTTAGACGCCATTCTCAATCGCTCAAGACGCAAACTCGGCTTCCAAAATGGGGTAGGAAAAACCTATGAAGCCATTTTGACCGTCAAAAGCATTGCCCGTGCACAGGCCTATTATAACCTGATTAAGCAAGTCAAAAATGGAGAGAAGTCTTTAAGCATCTCGGAAAATGTTAAAAAGGTCTTACCAGACTTTCCTAAGGTTGCCATTACCTATTCTGTGACAGAAAATGAAGCAGACTCCTATGTCAACCAAGCCTACATGGAGGAGAGTTTAGAAGACTACAATGCCATGTTTGGTACCCACTTTAGCTTAGCGACCATTGCTTCCTACAATAGTGACCTCAATGACCGTCTGGCCCGTAAGAAAGAACGCTTTGCCTTCCGTGAAGAGCAATTGGACCTTGTTATCGTGGTGGACCGCTTGCTGACAGGCTTTGATGCCCCTTGTCTATCGACTCTGTTCATGGACCGTCAGCCCATGAAACCCCAGCATATCATTCAGGCCTTTTCACGAACCAATCGCCTCTTTGATGAAGGTAAGAAATTCGGCCAAATCGTCACCTTCCAAACGCCTGACCGCTTTAAAGAAAAGGTGGATGAAGCTCTGAGCCTCTACTCAAATGGGGGTGAAACTAGTGTCTTAGCCCCAGAATGGCAGGAGGAGAAGGCCAAGTTTCTTGAGAAGGTTCATCAACTACTAGCCATCGCTCCAAGTCCAGAGCAGGTGCCTGATTTGGATACAGCGACAGATGCAGAATTAAAACGCTTTGCCAAGGCCTTTCAAGAATTTGACAAGCTCCTATCCTCTATACAAGTCTATTCGGACTATGATGAGAAAGTCATCCTCAGAGAGATTGGTCTCAGCCTAGAAGATATCGAGAACTTTGCCGGCCAGTATCAAAATGTCATCGAAGAGCTCCGCAGACGCAGAAAAGAAGACCAAGAAGATGAAGGTGTCCTACTGGATATCGAGTATGAGCTAGAATCCATCCGCACCGACGAGATAAACTATCACTATATCCTCTCTCTCATCCAAGCTTTGATTGAAAATCGGGAAAACCTCATTGGTAAAAAGGAAAAGAGTCTGGTAGATAACTATATCGAAGATTTGAACAAATTCAATCCCAAGTTATCAAGCCTCATCTCCAAACTCTGGCAGAATGTCCAAGCTGATGCCAAGAGCTATCAGGGTCAGTCTGTAACCCATAAGTTGGATGAGATGATTGAGCTAACAACTCAGAAAAAGATTCGTGAAACGGCAGATTATTGGCAGATAGGAGAGGATGAACTTCAGTTCGTAGTGGACAACTACCGTATCGGACGCGACAAGCAAAATGGTGAAAAAGCCATCACTGAGTCTCAGGACTATCTGGCCTATAAGGAAGCCCATGGAGACAAGGCACTACCAAAACTTAAATACAAAAAAGCCCTCAAAGAGGACTATATGCGCATGATTTCAGAGGATATCCTACCACTAAGGGGGAGATAAAATGCTGATTTACTTCTTCTTATTTGCTAGATGTTTAACTTTATCTTGTCAAATCCTACCTTCTATTGTTTCAAAATAGGTAAAATTGAAGAATAGACATCAAAAAATAAAATCTAAAGTGTAGAAATAAGAAAATGGAGTAAAAGAAAGAAGGAACATTATGGAAAAATTATTTATTATTGGAAATGGGTTTGACATGGCGCATGATTTAAAGACTAATTATCTATATTTCAAGAAGTTCGTTTATCAGCAAGCTTATGGGAAAGATGATTTATTAGAGTCGTTGCAAAGTGAAAATGCCATAAAATTATATCTGAATAGAATTGATGAAGAAATATTGCTAGAAGAAATAGAAGATTATAGTATTTCTGAAATGCAAATGGGACCAGATGGGGAAGACCTATATCCAGATGATGTAGATTTGTATAAGTTGTTGTACCAGTTAATGGGTCAAATTACAGAAACTGAGAAATTTTGGTCTGATTTTGAAGCGAAATTAGCAGATTTTAATAAAGTGTCTATTGATACCATGGATTTTCTGGATAGTGATGGCGATTTGAATGGTTCTTTGATGGCTAATAATGCTAATGAGTTAGGAGAAACTCTAGCTAAATATATAGATTATTCTTTAAATAAATTATTTAAATTGTGGATAGAAGAAACATATTCTGATTGGAAGGATAGAATTCTGACTAAAGGTGAAGAATCGCACTCTAAATTATTAAAAGGTATAATTTTGGAAAATTCTGATGCATTATTTATCAATTTCAATTATACAAAAACGTTAGAGGATTTATATAGAATTCCTGAAGAGCAAGTTTTTCATTTACATGGAGTTATTGGTGGGGAAAAATTTATTTTTGGACATGGTTTTGATGATGAAGTAAGTGATTTCAATCCTCTAGATGTAGGAGCATATCTTGAAGAAGTTGTTATAAAGTTAAAGAAACCAGTTGACAATGTATTGTCTAATTACAATGAACTTTTTGAAAGATTATCTTCTGTCAAAGAAATTTATTTCATCGGTTTTGGAATTCGTTCAGAACAAAGATGGGTAGACAGTCCATATTTAAAAGCAATATTTAAGGAGGCTCCAAACGCAGATATTTTACTTGATAGTTATTACCGATTTGGAAATATAGTACAAATAAAAAGAACTCTGAAAAAATTAGGCGCAGATAAAGCATATAAACTAAGATTGATAGATACAAGGGACAATCAATTGTTATAAGGAGGAGCAATATGACAAAGAAACCAAGCTATCGCTTTACAGACTATGATGAACCTTGGTCTGAGAAGAAGTTGGGTGAGTTAGCTGATATAGTACGTGGAGCTAGTCCAAGGCCAATACAGGACTCTAAGTGGTTTGATAAAGAAAGCGATGTAGGATGGTTAAGAATTTCAGATGTTACAGAACAAGATGGAAGAATTTATAAACTAGAACAGCGTATTTCTAAGCTAGGACAAGCAAAAACAAGAGTTTTATTTGAACCTCATCTACTTTTAAGTATTGCGGCTACTGTAGGTAAACCTGTAGTTAACTATGTTAAAACTGGCGTTCATGATGGTTTTTTAATTTTTTTAGTACCTAGATTTGACCAAGAGTTTCTTTTTCAGTGGTTAGATATGTTTCGACCTCAGTGGCAAAAATATGGCCAACCGGGAAGCCAAGTAAATTTAAATTCAGATATAGTGAAAAATCAGGCAATTTCCCTCCCCTCCCTCCCCGAGCAAACTGCCATTGGTTCTTTCTTCCAAGATATTGACCAGCTTATTAGCCTTCAACAGCGTAAGTTAGAGGTGCTCAAAGAGCAGAAGAAAACCTACCTCAAGCTCCTCTTCCCAGCCAAAGGACAAACCAAACCAGCCCTTCGCTTCGCAGGATTTGAAGATGAGTGGAAGGAAGTGAAGTTAGGGGAAGTGTTTGATATTGTTACTGATTATGTAGCCAATGGGAGTTTTGAATCTCTAAGAAATAATGTGAAAACTTATGAAAAAGATAATTTCGCATACATGATTAGATTACAGGATGCCTCAAATAGTTGGAAGGGACCATGGCTTTATACAGATGAGAAAGGTTACAATTTTTTATCTAAGAGTAGATTGTTTAAAGATGACATATTGATGTCAAATGTAGGGACAGTTGGGAGATTTTTCCAAGTTCCTGAATTAGATAGACCTATGACGTTAGCTCCCAATTCCGTACTCATACGAAGTACTTCAAGTAATAATCAATTTTTATATTTTATGATGCTGACAGCAAATATTCAAGATCAAATTACTATGAGAAAGACACCAGGTGTACAAGACAAAATAAATAAGACAGATTTTAAAAAGGTAATTGCAACTCTTCCCTCCCTTCCTGAACAAGAAGCAATCGGTTCTTTCTTCCAAGACCTAGACAAGGCCATTGCCAAGCAAGAGGAAAAAGTCAACCAGCTCAAAGAAAGTAAACAAACCCTACTCAGAAAAATGTTTATCTAAGATACCAAGACCGTCAAAAGCCCAGTAAAAATAGGAAACTGGCGCAGTCTTCGATGAAAATCAGACAGTTTATCTTTTTTACCCAGCTTTTAGGTCGTGTTCAATTATCTAAGATACCAAGACCGCAAAAAACTGCACTAAACGAATGAAAGTAGAAATTGATAGGAGACCCTATGTCACAAACAGATTTATCAAGAGAACTCTACCAATCCCTCTGGAATGCCGCGGATATCCTGCGTGGCCAGATGGAAGCCAATGAATACAAGTCCTACCTCTTGGGCTTGATTTTCTACAAGTACCTATCCGACAACATCCTCCAAGCTGTCTGTGATAACTTGGACGAGACCTTTGAGTCCTTCCAGCAAGCCCAGTTTCTCTATGAGGAAAACTTTGCGGATGCAGATGTCCGTGAAGACCTCATCGAGGTCTTAAATGACGAGCTAGGCTATGTGATTGAGCCTTCTCTGACCTTTACCAAGCTGGTTCAGTCTATTCACGAAGGAACCTTCCAGCTAGAATCTCTAGCCCAAAGTTTCCGTGATATCGAGCAGGCCAATGAAAAATTTGAAAATCTTTTCGAAGATATTGACCTCTATGCGAAAAAGCTAGGCAACACCCCACAAAAGCAAAACAAGACCATCTCTGAGGTTATGAAACAGCTCAACGACCTCAATGTCTCTGGTCATGCTGGTGATATCTTGGGTGATGCTTATGAGTACTTGATTGGCCAGTTTGCCAGTGATTCTGGGAAAAAGGCTGGCGAGTTCTATACACCTCAAGCAGTTTCTCACCTCATGACTCAGATTGTCTTTGCAGGGTGGGAGCATCAAAAGGGGATGTCGGTTTATGACCCGACTATGGGTTCTGGTTCTCTCTTGCTCAATGCCAAGCGCTATAGTAAGGAAGCTTCGACGATTTCTTACTACGGTCAAGAGTTGATTACTTCGACCTTCAACCTTGCGCGCATGAACATGATGCTTCATGGGGTCGCGATTGAGAATTATCACCTCAGCAACCACGATACTTTAGACGAAGATTGGCCGACTACCGAGCCGACAGACTTTGATGGGGTTTTGATGAACCCACCTTATTCACTGAAGTGGTCAGCAGATAGTGGCTTCCTGCAAGATCCTCGCTTTTCAAGTTATGGAGTTCTTGCACCTAAGTCAAAAGCAGATTTTGCCTTCCTTCTTCACGGTTTTTACCACCTCAAGCATAATGGTGTCATGGCCATTGTCCTTCCTCACGGAGTTCTCTTTCGAGGGGCAGCCGAGCAAAAGATTCGCCAGCACCTGCTAGAAGAAGGCGCTATTGATACAGTTATCGGCTTGCCAGCAAATATCTTCTACAACACCTCTATCCCGACAACTATTATTATCCTTAAAAAGAATCGCACCAATAAGGATGTCTTCTTTATCGATGCCTCAAAAGAGTTTGAAAAAGGGAAAAATCAAAACAATATGACCGAAGACCATATTGCCAAGATTTTGGAGACCTATCAAAAACGCGGGAATGTCGAGAAGTTTGCCCATCTAGCCAGCTTTGAAGAGATTGTCGAAAATGACTATAACCTCAACATTCCACGCTATGTCGATACCTTTGAGGAAGAACCCGTAGTTCCCCTAGTCGATCTCGCCGACCAGCTCGCAGAGATTGATAAAGAGATTGGAGAGGTAGAAACCAGACTCGCACACATGCGCAGCCAACTAGTAGGCACAACACCAGAAGCCCAAGCAGAATTAACCGCCTATCTCGAAAAATTGAAAGAAATTTAGAGAGTAGGGGAAGAATGAAAACATCTCGTATAAATTGTACGAGGTGTTTTTGGATTTCACCTGTATTACACATCATGTATAATACAGGTGAAAAATGATGCTATGGGTTAAGTAGAGTGCAGTAGAGTGCAGTAGAATGCAGTAAAGTGCTAAAATTACCTGATTCAAATCAGTTTTACAAAAAAAGATTGTAGTACGAGTAGAGTTTGAATTGAAATATAAGATAATTAACCAAAAGAAAAAAACGCTTGGAACAGCGTTTTCTTCTGTATTGATTCGTATTGAATGCTTACTTAACTTCTGTATACATAAAGGGGAAGAATCAGCAGGGGAGTCCATTGTATCATACAGAAATTTCAATGTTTTTAAGAGGAGGAACTAGTCAGTTTGCAAAGTATAATAAGAAAAGTGGGAAACCCTATAAGGATATTGACGACCTAGTCGATTTTGGTAGACCTGTTCACATAGTTCCACATATGTTCCGACACAGTTTTGTTTCAGTCATGGCTGATAAGAATGTAAGCCTAAACGTTATTCGAAAGTTTGTAGGACATTCAGAAGATAGTAGAGAGATAGAAAAAATCTATCTTCATGTCATGCAAAAAGGAAAACATAAGATTGAACAAGCCATGATAGATTTAGCTAAAATCATAAAATGAGTAATAGTTGTGGTTGTTGATTCAGTTTCATTCAAAAAATGATATGATAGTGATATAAAGTATCAATTAGGTGTAGGTATGATAAATAGACAAGCTAAGAAGTTTTTTGATTATTATTTAAAAATAGTTGCAACAGAAGAATATCAATCTGATTATCAAAGACATGAGCAGGAAGGATTAGAATTTCATAAAAAGTACATTGAAGAAAAACATCCCGAATGGAGGATACGGACAGACTATTTTGATGAATTCTCAATTGGCGAGTTTATTATTTTAGATACACTTTCAAATGAGGGTGTTAATAAATTAACGAAGCGTTTATATTCGTTGCCAAAGTCGAAATTTAAAGTGAAAAATTATTATAAAAAACCTACTATATTTAAAAAATACGACTATGTCCATTTAGAATATTTAAGGCATGGAGTCGGAATTTTTGCTGAAATTGAGATAATTGGAGATAAATTTTTCAGCAGTATTGAAATAAGTTGGACGACGGTAAATAATTATTATGCTATTTTTCAATATAGATTTCATTTCAAACAAGTATTGACAGAGTCTAATCTTCAATTATTTATTTCTGATAATATCAAAAACTTGAGTAAAAAAGATTACATTAATTGGTATATTCTGGATGAAGAGGACGATAAGCTTAATTATCTAGCTATTGATCAGATGACAAATGAACTTCCTTCTTTGATATGTCAACATTACATAACTACGTTTTTATATAGCGAAAATGGGAAAATGAACAAATTAATTAATCTAACAGTTGCTTTTCGAAAAGACAAAGTTGATATAGATAAAATATACTTCGGGGATATTAGTTATAGTTTATATAATAAAAAAGGCAATTACTACATTTCAAATAGTTTTAATGATAGTGATTATGTTCTATACTCAGGAAATAATTTCATTCCTAGATTTAGTATTTTAGGGTCTATATCGCAATATGGGAACGAGCTCTATTACTTATTATTTGGAGAGCGAGAGCTTCACATTTTTGAAAGAGATTTTTCGAAATATGTATCAGGAAGAAAGAACATAATGTTTAATAAGAATTTTTTAAACCTTTTGAAAAAGATACAAAGCCTATCGGAGTCAGAAAACAGGATAGATATTTCTAATTTTAAAAAAGACTTTGAAGATTCTTGGACTATATTTGTATCAAATGACGAAGTTCAGCTAGAAAATTTATTTCATAAAAATTTGTTATATTATCGAAATGTAATTAAAGAAAATTATTCCTATTTGAATATGCTTACAGAGATAAATTACACAAAGACAAATACCATAAGTTCTATCGTTGCTACGATAGTCTCCATCATTGCTACCATTATATCTGTTATTGCACTCCTAAAGTGATATAATCAGTTAAAATTCAGTTATTTTGCTAAAATTAAAATAAAAAAGCCTTTGAAATGTTGATTTCATAGGCTTTTACTGTGTTAAATTACTTCACTTCTGTAAACACAACGTGTTTGCGAAGTTTTGGTGAGTATTTCTTCAATTGAAGACGGTCTGGAGTGTTACGTTTGTTTTTAGAAGTAAGGTACAAGCGTTCACCAGATTCTTTGTGTTCAAGTGTAATATTTACGCGCATGGTATCTCCCTCCTATTATTCAGCTGATGCAGCTTTAGCGATTTTACGTCCTTTGTAGTATCCTTTAAGTGATACACGGTGAGAACGTGAGTAATCCCCAGTAGTTTCGTCAAAGTTTACAGATGGAGCTGTTACTTTGTAGTGTGTACGACGTTTGTTTTTCTTCGCTTTTGAAGTGCGACGTGCAGGTACTGCCATTTTGATTTCTCCTTTAGGTATTTATATTCGATTCAATCTACTGATTTTCATCAACCATACTAGGATAACACATTTTTTTTGTAAAGTAAAGTTACTTGACAAAAAAAGATGAAAAAATTCTCCTGTCCGACCCAGCAGACAGGAGAAGGTGTTAAATATCAATCTCAAATGGTTCGTCAATGGTTTCTGACACGTATTTTCCGTCTTTCTTCCGTTGCTTGACACATTCTGTGAGGAGATATTCGATTTGCCCATTGACTGAACGAAAGTCGTCTTCTGCCCATGATGCGAGTGCAGCGTATAACTTTGTTGAGAGTCGAAGGGGGATCTGCTTTTTTTTAGCTTCAGCCATCTTTAGTAAAGACTTCCTGTGTTGACAATTGGTTGTGCATCATGATTGCCGCAGAGGACGACTAGGAGATTTGAAACCATGGCAGCTTTTCGTTCTTCGTCAAGTTCTACCAATTCCCCTTCATTGAGACGTTCTAGTGCCATTTCAACCATACCCACAGCGCCGTCTACAATCATCTTACGGGCATCAATAATGGCAGATGCTTGTTGACGTTGAAGCATGACAGCAGCAATTTCTGGAGCGTAAGCTAGGTAAGTAATACGTGCTTCAAGGATTTCCAAGCCAGCATCCTCAACACGACTTTGAATTTCCTCACGAATACGGTTAGCTACAATTTCACTAGAGCCACGAAGACTACCTTCATCTGCTTGCCCGTCACCTGTAGTATCTACATTAGGAGACACATCGTAAGGATAGATGCGGACAATATTACGCAGGGCGCTATCACATTGCAATGAAAGATATTCTTTGTAGTTATCAACATTGAAGACTGCTTTGGCTGTATCGACAACTCTCCAAGTTACCGCGATACCGATTTCTACAGGATTTCCTAGACAATCATTGATTTTTTGACGGGAATTACTTAAGGTCATAACCTTGAGGGAAATCTGTTTCTTGCCAATTTCAAGGTTTACATCATTGCCATTTGATGATTTCATCCCTGAAAAAGGAGATTTCGTGCTAACGTCACCACTTTGTCCAAGTCGAGTGTGGTTTGCAGGGTTAACTGCTACGCTGAAGGGATTGACAAAGTAAAAACCAGGTTCTTTGATGGTACCTGTATAGTTACCAAAAAGAGTCAAAACCAGAGCTTCCTGAGGTTTGACAACTTTTAAACCAGCATGAGCTAGGACTGCAATTAGGCTTAGTAAAAGTCCGATAATAATTCCAAAAATGTTTTCCGAACCAGCCCCCATTATAAATATAAAGACACCAAGTACGAGTGTCAACTCAATGAGAATCAATGCGAATACACCATTTGGTTTTGAATTGATGAGTTTTTCAGTCATAAGAATGACCTCCTGTTATTTGATATCTAAATGATATCACTTTGTTTTTAAAAGTCAATAGAAAGTTGAAAAATAATTACTAAAAAGTTTCAGCCCAATAATTACTTGTAGGAGGTGAGATTATATTGTGCTGAAATACTCTTTTATTCTTATAACTTTTACACTATAATTGTAGTTAGAAAGGAAGAGAAATGTTTGATTATAGAGCACTAGTTATTTTGATGACTTTGATGGATCATTGTGAGCTATCATTATATGAATTATCTGTTAAGGTGAGCTTACCTATAAAGGAAGTCAAAGAAGGAATAGATTATTTAGTGCCTTATCTAGCTAATAAAGGGATAGTGCTGGATAAAAAACAAGGTCGCTATAGTTTATCAAATCGTACGAAGCAGTCTTTGACAGATATTATTAAGTCGGATGAATTGGTTTTACCAAAGTCGACTCGCTTAGCATTAATCTATCTTTACACTTTTTGCCGATTAGATTTTATATCGAATAATCATTACCAAGACTTTTTGAAAGTAAGTAAGAATACAACCTTATCTGATATTCAATCATTAAGAAAGATTATGTTAGATAATGATTTGGAGCTAGGGTACAGTAGAGCAAAAGGTTATACTTTACACGGTTCAGAGTGGAATAAGCATCGTTTAGCTTTTCAAATGGTTAGTGAGCTGCTGGAATCCTCCATAGGGATTTGGGGTTTGGATTATGTTTTATCCAGTTGGGGGTATTCATTAACTTATGATTTGATTGATCAGGTGGTTAAAGATTATTATGAAAAGCTACAGATAGTACCTATTGTTAATCAATTAAAAGTTTGTCTTTTTGGGTTAGTATTCATTATATGTAGGTATCAAAGAGATGTTGAAAGAGTATATCTTTCAGAGACATTAGTATCTCCTATTATTCAAGATATAACGACTATTTTATTGGATACAGTAGTTGATTTGGGAATTATAGATACGGTGTTTTCAGAGGATGATTATCGCTATATCACAGTTTTATTATCAAGTTGCTTTGAAGGTGAAGTAGATGTTGCTCCGGTTTATTTTAATCAATTAACAGAGGCTATTATAAGTAGAATGGAAGATATTTCTTTGTTACATTTTAAACAAAGGGAAGTATTGAGAGAAAATCTTCGCCGCCACCTTATACCTGCTTACTATAGATTAAAGTTCGGCTTACCTAGTTCAAATGAATATGTGTTGCATGTTAAAGAACATTATCCTGATTTATTTGAACTAGTAAAAGATTCTTTGACTCCCTTGATGGACGCTATTGACAAGCCCATACCTGATAGTGAAACAGCATATTTTGTTATCCATTTTGGAGGTTATTTAAAGAAAGCAGATACTTTGCCTCAAAAATGTTATAAAGCAGCAATTATCTGTCCTAATGGGATTAGTTCTTCATTGATGTTAAAAGAGAATCTATTAGCATTATTTCCTCAAATTGAGTTTATAGGAACCTCAAAGATTGATGATTTACAGGCGAAAACTAGTAGTGACTATGATATGGTTTTTTCTACTATAAAGGTGGAAACAGAGAAGCCAAATTATCTAGTTTCTGTTATGATGACGGAAGAACAAACAACGCAGTTAGTTGAATTGGTATCAAAAGATTTCCCAGATACAGGTTATCGAGATATTGAGCTTAATCAGATAATTAGCATAGTAAGACGATATAGTATAATCACACAAGAATTAGAGTTAAAATTAGCATTAAAGAGGTATCTCTATCAAGAAATGAACAGAAAGGAAGTGTTACCATTGTTAGAAGAATTAATTACAAAAGAAACTTATCAGGTTAGTTCGAAAAAATTAGGATGGAAGGAGGCAATTCGTTTAGCAGCTAAACCGCTTTTGGATCAAGATAAGATAACTGAGAACTACCCTGAGGCAATGATTCAAAAAGTAGAAGAGTTTGGGCCTTTTATTAATTTAGGGAAGGGAGTAGCAATTCCTCACGCTCGACCAGATGAAGGTGTGAATGAAATAGGAATGTCAATGTTAGTTTTGGAAGAACCGATTTATTTATTGGATAATCCAGAACAAGAGGTAAGATTGTTGATTTGTATTGCAGCCATTGATAATGAGAGTCATTTAAAGGCTTTGTCACATTTAACAACAATTTTAAGAGATAAAAATCATGTTCAAACTTTAATATCATCAAAAAACTATGATGACATTGAAATGATAATTAAACAGGAGGATTAGATAATGTTAAGAATTGGTACAGCTTGTGGTTCAGGATTAGGTTCAAGTTTTATGGTACAGATGAATATTGAATCTGTATTGAGTGATTTGAATGTTTCAGATGTAGAAGTTGAACATTATGATTTAGGTGGAGCAGATCCAAATGCAGCCGATATTTGGATTGTTGGTCGTGATTTAGCTGATTCAGCTAGTCATCTTGGAGATGTTCGTATCTTAAATAGTATTATTGATATGGACGAGC
The DNA here is from genome assembly GCF_946190375.1 of Streptococcus mitis. Classification (GTDB taxonomy): domain Bacteria; phylum Bacillota; class Bacilli; order Lactobacillales; family Streptococcaceae; genus Streptococcus; species Streptococcus mitis_CJ. The sequence continues at coordinate 17,860 of NZ_CAMIAF010000012.1, forward strand.
TACGAGAATTAATTACTAAAATTTGTGAAGAAAAAGAACTTATATAGGAGGCTAGAGTCATGATGAAGTTCATATTGGATATTGTTAGTACACCAGCTATTTTAGTAGCTTTAATTGCAATCTTAGGATTAGTTCTTCAGAAGAAGAAATTACCTGATATTATTAAAGGTGGAATTAAGACTTTTGTTGGTTTCTTAGTTGTATCTGGTGGTGCAGGAATTGTACAAAATTCTTTGAATCCATTTGGTACCATGTTTGAACATGCTTTTCATTTATCTGGAGTTGTACCAAATAATGAAGCAATTGTAGCTGTAGCTTTAACAACATATGGCTCAGCTACTGCAATGATTATGTTTGCAGGTATGGTATTCAATATCTTAATTGCTCGTTTTACTCGATTCAAATATATCTTTTTAACAGGACACCACACTCTATATATGGCGTGTATGATTGCGGTCATTTTATCAGTTGCTGGCTTTACAAGTTTGCCTCTTATCTTACTAGGAGGATTAGCACTCGGTATTATTATGAGTATTTCCCCAGCATTTGTGCAAAAATATATGGTTCAATTAACTGGAAATGACAAGGTGGCTTTAGGTCATTTCAGTTCTTTGGGATATTGGTTGAGTGGTTTTACTGGTAGCCTTATCGGTGATAAATCAAAATCAACAGAGGACATTAAATTTCCAAAGAGTTTAGCTTTTTTACGTGATAGTACTGTTAGTATTACTTTATCCATGGCAGTTATTTACATTATTGTAGCTATCTTTGCAGGGTCAGAATATATAGAAAAAGAAATCAGTAGTGGTACAAGTGGTCTAGTTTATGCTTTACAATTAGCAGGTCAATTTGCAGCAGGGGTATTTGTTATTTTAGCAGGTGTTCGCCTTATTTTGGGTGAAATTGTTCCAGCCTTTAAAGGTATTTCAGAGCGTCTTGTACCTAATTCAAAACCTGCTTTGGATTGTCCGATTGTTTATACTTATGCACCCAATGCAGTTCTAATTGGATTTATCTCTAGTTTTGTTGGTGGTTTAGTAAGTATGGCAATTATGATTGCTTCAGGAACGGTTGTCATCTTACCAGGCGTTGTGCCTCATTTCTTCTGTGGAGCGACTGCAGGTGTCATTGGGAATGCATCTGGTGGTGTTCGAGGAGCCACTATTGGAGCATTTTTACAAGGTATTTTAATTAGTTTTCTTCCAGTCTTTTTAATGCCAGTTTTGGGAGGACTTGGTTTCCAAGGATCAACTTTCTCAGATGCAGATTTTGGTCTATCAGGAATTATTTTAGGAATGTTGAATCAATTTGGCTCACAAGCAGGCATTATTATTGGTCTTGTTCTTATTCTAGCAGTTATGTTTGGAGTATCCTTTATTAAAAAGCCATCTGCAAAGGAGGAATAAGGGATGATTTTAAGTGAAAATAGAGAAGATGAGTTAAGAAAATTTGCAACAAAAATCCGATTAAATACTCTTAGAACATTGAATCATCTTGGATTTGGCCATTATGGAGGGAGTCTGTCTATAGTAGAAGTTTTAGCGGTGCTTTATGGTGAAATAATGCCGATGACTCCAGAAATATTTGCATCACGAGATAGAGATTATTTTGTTTTATCCAAGGGACATGCTGGACCAGCTTTGTACAGCACACTCTATTTGAATGGTTTCTTTGACAAAGAATTATTATATTCTTTAAATACAAATGGAACCAAATTACCGTCTCATCCTGATAGAAATCTAACGCCGGGCATAGATATGACAACTGGCTCTCTAGGACAAGGAATTAGTGTCGCAACCGGACTTGCATATGGTCAGAGAATAAGAAAAAGTCCCTTTTATACATATGCCATTGTTGGAGATGGTGAGTTAAATGAGGGACAATGTTGGGAGGCTATACAGTTTGCTTCTCATCAACAGTTATCTAATTTAATTGTATTTGTAGACGATAACAAAAAACAATTAGATGGTTTTACAAAGGATATTTGTAATCCAGGAGATTTTGTAGAAAAATTCTCAGCATTTGGATTTGAATCCATTAGGGTCAATGGTTCAGATATTAGAGAAATTTATGAAGGGATTGTTCAATTAAAACAGTCAAATAATTCATCACCTAAGTGTATTGTATTAGATACTATTAAAGGTCAGGGGGTTCAAGAGCTGGAAGAAATGAAATCCAATCATCATCTTCGCCCTACTGTAGAGGAGAGACAAATGTTAACTTCAGTTGTAGAAAGATTAAGTCAGGAATTGGAGGAAACAGAATGATGAGAAGTACGAAAGAATTACGACATGTGTATAGAGATTTCCTTCTAGAGGCTAACCAAAGTTATTCTGATATAGTAGTTTTAGAAGCAGACTTGTCAAGTTCTATGGCTACTAATAATCTTGAAAAGGACTTTGGAGACCGTTATGTGAATGTTGGAATAATGGAAGCAGAAATGGTCGGGCTTGCAGCAGGTTTATCTATTCAGGGGTTTAGACCTTATCTTCATACATTTGGCCCTTTTGCTTCACGAAGAGTATTTGATCAATTATTTATTTCTCTTGGGTACGCACAATTGGATGCCACTGTGATTGGCTCAGATGCAGGAGTAACGGCAGAGATGAATGGTGGAACACATATGCCATTTGAAGAAATTGGATTGTTACGTTTAATTCCTAAATCGATCATTTTTGAAGCAACTGATGATATCCAATTTCGTGAAATCTTGAACCAGACATTAGACTTAAAAGGACTAAAATATATTCGAACAATTAGAAAGGCTCCAGAGGCTGTATATCAAGGTGGAGAAGATTTTTCTAAAGGCTACATTGAGTTAAGACACGGTGAAGATGTTGTAATAGTTGCTTCTGGCATAATGGTTGCTCCAAGTATTCGAGTTGCGGATGAACTGTCTAAATTAGGTTATTCAGTAGGTGTGATAGATTTATTTAGAATTAAACCGATACCAGAACAGATAAAAACAATGTTAAGTGGAAAAACTATATTTACTGTAGAAAACCACAATCAGATAGGTGGAATTGGCAGTGCTTTATGTGAATTATTCTCTGATGATGGAATAACAAAAATTCATCGGATGGGTGTTCAAGAAAGATTTGGTCAAGTAGGGAAAATGGATTATCTTCTTAATGAGTACGGTTTGAGTGAATCGAATATAAAAGAGAAAGTTCTAGAGTTTTATAATGCAAGATAGATGTTAAATACACTTATCTGAAAGAATTTCTGTAAAAATTACATTATGTTATTTAAAGCAAGCGGATTAAAAAGCATATTCTGGTCATCAGAAAGTGCACTAATCCGCTTTGTTGTTTTTAATTTTAAATATTTCATATGTATATAGAATTTTCTGAAAATTCAAGAATTTTCTTCTGTTCATTGCTTTTAAAATGTGCTATAATAGTAAAAACTGAAATGGGAGGGAACAAATGACTGAATTAGATAAACGTCACCGCAGTAGCATTTATGACAGCATGGTTAAATCACCAAACCGTGCCATGCTTCGTGCGACTGGTATGACAGATAAGGACTTTGAAACACCGATTGTGGGAGTGATTTCAACTTGGGCGGAAAATACGCCATGTAACATCCACTTGCATGATTTTGGAAAATTAGCGAAAGAAGGTGTCAAATCGGCAGGTGCTTGGCCTGTACAGTTTGGTACCATTACCGTAGCGGACGGGATTGCTATGGGAACGCCTGGTATGCGTTTCTCTCTAACATCTCGTGATATCATTGCGGACTCTATCGAAGCGGCTATGGGTGGTCACAACGTTGATGCCTTCGTCGCTATCGGTGGCTGTGACAAGAACATGCCTGGTTCTATGATTGCCATTGCCAATATGGATATTCCAGCTATTTTCGCCTATGGTGGGACTATTGCACCGGGAAATCTTGATGGCAAAGACATTGACTTGGTTTCTGTTTTTGAGGGTATCGGAAAATGGAACCACGGTGACATGACAGCTGAGGACGTGAAGCGTCTTGAATGTAATGCCTGCCCTGGCCCTGGTGGCTGTGGTGGTATGTACACAGCTAATACCATGGCGACCGCTATCGAAGTTCTCGGTATGAGTTTGCCAGGGTCTTCATCTCACCCAGCTGAATCAGCTGACAAGAAAGAAGACATCGAAGCAGCAGGACGTGCTGTTGTTAAGATGCTGGAGCTTGGTCTCAAACCATCAGATATCTTGACTCGTGAAGCCTTTGAAGATGCCATCACTGTAACTATGGCTCTTGGTGGTTCTACAAATGCCACTCTTCACTTGCTTGCCATTGCCCATGCGGCTAATGTTGATTTGTCACTTGAGGACTTCAATACAATCCAAGAACGTGTGCCTCACTTGGCCGACTTGAAACCATCTGGTCAGTATGTCTTCCAAGACCTCTACGAAGTCGGTGGTGTGCCTGCGGTTATGAGATATCTCTTGGCAAATGGTTTCCTTCATGGTGACCGCATCACATGTACTGGTAAGACAGTTGCTGAGAACTTAGCTGACTTTGCAGACCTCACACCAGGTCAAAAAGTCATTATGCCGCTTGAAAATCCTAAACGTGCGGATGGTCCGCTTATCATCTTGAACGGGAACCTTGCCCCTGATGGTGCGGTTGCTAAAGTATCAGGTGTTAAAGTGCGTCGTCACGTTGGTCCAGCTAAGGTCTTTGACTCAGAAGAAGATGCTATCCAGGCCGTTCTGACAGATGAAATCGTTGATGGCGATGTAGTCGTTGTTCGTTTCGTTGGACCTAAAGGTGGTCCTGGTATGCCTGAGATGCTGTCACTTTCATCAATGATTGTTGGTAAAGGTCAAGGAGACAAGGTTGCCCTCTTGACAGACGGACGTTTCTCTGGTGGTACTTATGGTCTAGTTGTTGGGCATATCGCTCCTGAAGCTCAGGATGGTGGACCAATTGCCTATCTCCGTACAGGCGATATCGTTACGGTTGACCAAGATACCAAAGAAATTTCCATGGCCGTATCCGAAGAAGAACTTGAAAAACGCAAGGCAGAAACAACCTTGCCACCACTTTACAGCCGTGGTGTCCTCGGTAAATATGCCCACATCGTATCATCTGCTTCACGCGGAGCTGTGACAGACTTCTGGAATATGGACAAGTCAGGTAAAAAATAAACTTAAAAAGCAAGCCAATCTCGGCTTGCTTTTTTTCATCTTCAAAAGTGATCTTCCTGCTTAACGAGGTGGCAGTCCAAGGGCAATGCGGCCGTAGCGACTGATTCGTGTGATTTTCCAAGCAGGCGACCAGGTAACTTCAACTTTGACATCTTCGATACCCTCAATTTGTTTCAGACCTGCAACAATTTCGATAGGCAGGCTTTCGGCGCAATCACAGGCAGTATCTGTGAAGGTCATGACAATCTTACAGAGACCCGTTTCGTCCAGATTGATTTCATAGATAAGTCCTAGATTGTAAACATCCAATTCCACATCTGTATCAAAAACCTTCTCTAGTTTTTCGATAATTTGGTCTTGTATGGCCAAAGCACGGTCATTGATTTTGATATCGTCTCTCATTACAGTCCCTCCACGTGATAAATATCCTCTATTTTCTCATAATTCTGACAATTTGGCAAGTTTTTGATGAATTTTCTGAAAAATATGATAAAATGAAGAAAATACGGAATCAAGGGGAAGCCTATGGAGCAGATTGGAAAAGTCTTTAGACAATTACGAGAGTCAAGAAATATCTCGCTGAGACAAGCAACTGGGGGACAATTTTCGCCGTCTATGTTATCCCGCTTTGAAACAGGTCAGAGTGAACTTTCGGTAGAAAAGTTTCTATTTGCCCTAGAAAATATATCTGCCAGTGTGGAGGAAATCCTCTTTCTGGCGAGAGGTTTTCAGTATGATACAGATTCTGAGTTGAGAAAAGAAATCATAGATGTCTTGGATCCAAAGAATATAGCTCTGCTTGAGGACTTGTATCGCAGGGAGTATCAAAAGCATGCCCATTCTCAAAACAAACAGAAACATATTCTAAATGCCATTATTATCAAGTCTTATATGAAGAGTATGGATGAAAGGGTAGAGTTAACGGCAGAGGAAGTAAAAGTCCTTCATGATTACCTGTTTTCTACCGAGATTTGGGGAATCTATGAACTCAATTTATTTTCAGTCAGTTCACCATTCTTATCTGTTTCTCTTTTCACTAGGTATGTTAGAGAGATGGTACGTAAATCTGATTTTCTAATGGAAGTGTCTGGCAATCGAAACCTGTTTCACACTATACTATTGAATGACTTTTTAGCCAGCATTGAGTGTGAAGAATTTACCAATGCCTCTTATTTTAAACGTGTTATCAAAGAGCATTTCTACAATGAAAATGAAACCTATTTCCGAATTGTCTATTTGTGGGCGGAAGGTCTCCTTGATAGCAAGCAAGGCAGAGTCAAGGAAGGTCAGAAAAAGATGGAGGATGCTGTCCGTATTTTTGAGATGCTTGGTTGCAACAAATCTGCCAATTACTATAGAAAAACTCCCGATTCTTGAATATCTGCAAACTAAGAAAATTATTTGAAATTTGAAGCGATAGAACTGTTGGGCTCTCTCGTGTCACTGGAGAAATTCTATCGTTTCTTTTTGCTCATTTCATTTGTTGCATATATTCAAAAGTTTTTCTCTAGAATTTCTAAGTGCTATACTATAGTCATACTTCACATAAAACTTCGAACAAGAAGGGAGATTATCTATGAAAGTATTGTTCAGAAATCAAGCTTATCGTCTCTTGACTTTGTCACGCTTCTTCAATGCTTTTGGTGCTTCGATTTTCAACCTGGTATTTATCGTCTATGCATCGACCTTGCCACAAGCCTCTTTTGCTGTTGCTATGGCGAATATTGTCATGATTCTTCCGACTCTCTTTACAGTTTTTGTAGGGATTCGGGCAGATTACACGAGGAACAAGGTCAAATGGATGGTCTATAGCGGTTTGTTTCAGGCGGTTTTATTTTTTCTGGCAGCCCTAGTTGTTCAGCAAGCTAGTCTCTTTGCCTTTTCTAGCCTGTGTTTAACCAATGTCATTAGTGATGTCATCAGTGATTTTGCTGGTGGTTTGCGCATGCCTCTTATTAAGGAAAAAGTAGCTGAAGAGGATTTGATGGAGGCTTATTCTTTTTCCCAGTTTATCACCTATATTTCAGCTATTGGTGGTCAAGCTTTTGGAGTTTGGCTCTTAGGTCTATCGGTCAACAATTTTTCTCTCGTTGCGGGAATCAATGCCTGCTTTTTCCTCGTATCAGCCTCTATTCTCTTTTTAGGAAAAAGCAAATTAAGCCTGTCAATTTCATCTGCTGATGGTGAATCACTTAAAAATGAGAATCTATCTATCAAAGACCAGTTCCTAACGATTTATCGGAATTTACGTCTCGTTTTTCTTAAAGGTGGACAGAAAAACTTTGGTTTTATGCTCTTTGCTGTCTTGCTTATCAATGCCTTGGGTGGCGCTTTGGGTGGAATTTATAATATCTTCTTTTTGAGCCATTCTCTCTTGAATTTTTCTTACACAGAGGCACTATTTATCAGTCAATTCTGTGCTTTGTTAGCAGTCATCATCAGTAGCCTTACGGGCAATGATTATTTTGGGAAGCAGTCCCTGCCTAGATTGATGATGTGGGCTACTGTAGGACTCAGTCTAATTGGTCTGGCTAACGTATTTAATCAAGTTGTGCTTGGTTTGCTATTTCTCTTTTTAACTCTGTATGTGTCTGGTAAAGTTTCACCAAAGATTAGTGCCATGCTCATGAAAAATCTAGCTCCAGAGGTTCTGGCTCGTACCAGTAATTTTTTAGGTTTATTGTTTACCCTATCCATACCTGTGGGAACAGCCTGTTTTTCACTTGTAGCTGTATGGAATATACAGTTGACTTGGATGCTATTTGTTGGTCTTTCCTTGTTGGCTATTCTTTTGACAGGTCTTAATCTCAAAAATGATATCTAATACTCTTCGAAAATCTCTTCAAACCACGTCAGTGTCGCCTTACCGTAGATATGGTTACTGACTTCGTCAGTTCTATCCACAACCTCAAAACACTGTTTTGAGCAACCTGCGGCTAACTTCCTAGTTTGCTTTTTGATTTTCATTGAGTATAAATCCTAATTTTTTTCTTACTGTTTTAATCCTTTTATTTATGGTAAAATAAGACTATTAAGTTTAAAGAGGATTCCCTATGAAATTACAAAAACCAAAAGGAACGCAGGATATCTTGCCTGCTGAGTCTGCCAAATGGCAGTACGTTGAGGGCTTTGCCCGTGAGATTTTCAAGCGCTATAACTACGCAGAAGTGCGCACGCCTATTTTTGAGCATTACGAGGTTATCAGTCGCTCTGTCGGAGATACAACGGATATCGTAACCAAGGAAATGTACGATTTCTATGACAAGGGTGACCGTCATATTACCCTCCGTCCAGAAGGAACTGCGCCCGTTGTCCGTTCCTATGTGGAAAATAAACTCTTCGCCCCAGAAGTGCAAAAGCCAAGTAAGTTCTACTATATGGGACCTATGTTCCGTTATGAGCGTCCACAGGCAGGGCGTTTGCGCCAGTTCCACCAGATTGGTGTTGAGTGTTTTGGCTCTAGCAATCCAGCTACCGATGTGGAAACCATCGCGATGGCAGCCCATTTCTTGAAAGAAATTGGCATCCAAGGTGTCAAACTACACCTCAATACGCTTGGAAATCCTGAGAGCCGTGCGGCTTATCGTCAAGCCTTGATTGACTATTTGACACCGCTCAAGGAGACCTTGTCTAAGGATAGCCAGCGTCGCTTGGAGGAAAACCCTCTCCGTGTCTTGGACTCTAAGGAAAAAGAAGACAAGGTGGCAGTGGAGAATGCACCGTCTATCTTGGATTTCCTTGATGAAGAAAGCCAAGCTCATTTTGATGCGGTGCGTCAGATGTTGGAAAATCTTGGGGTAGACTATATCATCGATACCAATATGGTGCGTGGTCTGGACTACTACAACCACACCATTTTCGAGTTTATCACTGAGATCGAGGGCAATGACTTGACCGTCTGTGCGGGTGGTCGTTACGATGGTTTGGTTGCCTACTTTGGTGGTCCTGAAACTGCTGGCTTTGGTTTTGGACTTGGTGTAGAGCGCCTGCTTCTCATTCTTGAAAAGCAAGGTGTGGCCCTCCCTATCGAAAATGCCCTAGATGTCTATATTGCAGTCTTGGGAGAAGGAGCAAATGTTAAGGCCTTGGAATTGGTACAGGCTCTTCGCCAACAAGGTTTCAAAGCAGAGCGTGATTACCTCAACCGTAAGCTCAAAGCTCAGTTCAAGTCAGCCGATGTCTTTGCGGCTAAGACCCTCATCACTCTAGGTGAGAGCGAAGTCGAAAGCGGACAAGTGACGGTCAAGAACAACCAAACACGAGAAGAAGTGCAAGTATCACTTGATGCTATCAGCCAAAACTTCTCAGAAATCTTTGAAAAATTAGGCTTTTAATAGTAGATAAACTGGTCAGGATTTTACTCCTGACCTTTTTCTTTTGCAAAATGACAAAAATCATAAACTTTTTGACAAATATGATTGTCAAAAAGAAAAAGATGTGTTACAATATAATCAAGTTAAGAGAAAAGGAGCAGGGAACGATTATGTGGGCATTAGGATTTGTACCTCTTGTGATTATGTTTTATCTCTATCATACCCAAAGGGTCAAGAAATTAGAGAATAAAATCAAAAGAATTGAGCAAAAACAGAAAGGAAATAAAGAAATGTCAAGATTATTAAAAGAATTGATTGGGAAAACACCGACAATCGTTGGACAAGTTTTTGGAACAGATAACTGGGAAGTTGTAGATGTAGATGAGGAATGGGTCAAGCTACGTCGTGTTAATAAAAAAGGAAAAGAAAAATTCAAACTACAACGCATTGAGGATATCCAGACAGTTGAATTTGACGGAGAGTAGGTGTGTAACATGCAACTTAAAAATCGTCTAAAAGAGCTTCGAGCTCGCGATGGTCTCAATCAAACCGAACTAGCTAAGCTAGCAGAGGTTTCCAGACAGACCATTAGCCTACTAGAACGGGATGAGTACACCCCGTCCATTATCATTGCCCTGAAAATATCTCAAATTTTCAACGAAACAGTCGAATCGGTATTTCGCTTGGAGGAGGATGAGTGATGAACATGTATAGAGTGGTTTATTATATGAGTGTTCTTGCCCTTATTGTGAATGCCTTGGCTATGATTGGAACATTACTGGGTTGGTTCTATTTTGTTGAAAGTAAGTATTTGTTTTGGATTAACTTAGTCCTCTTGTCCATTTTCAATCGGTTGAAGAAAAAGGAGAAAGATGATGAACAAGTATAAAGTAATCTATTATGTAGTTGCCATAGCTCTATTAGTCAGCGTGTTTCTACTGATTGGGATGGACCTAGGCTGGTTTAGTCCCTATCAAAGTGACAAATTTGTTTGGGCCTATTTTGCCCTCATACCAGTAATTGAATGGATTGAAAAGAAATCAAAAAATCTAGCAAGTGAAAAAGGAGAATGAATATGAAAGAGTTTTTAGCAGGTTTTCAAGTAGATACTGAGAACAAAGAACTTGCAGGTGTCTGTGCAGGTTTAGGAAATTATTTTAATATCAAGACTAACGTCATCCGTTTAGTAGCAATTTTGCTGTTTCTTTCGTCAACAGAGTTTGGGATTTTAACAGTCATCCTATATGCTTATCTAGCAGGCTGGCTTGGGAGAGATCCTTTAGGAGAAGGGGCGAAAAAAGCAAGAAACCAAGCTATTCTCTTGTTTGCTGTTTGTTTGATTTTAGTATCACTTGGAACAGAGGGTTTGACAGCAATTTATGAATCAGGTAAAGCCTTTGGTCAGTGGTTAGTTGGATTGGTTTAGAAAGAGGTTGAATATGAAAAAGAATAAGAAACGTGGATTGTTATTTTTAATGTCTGTTGTCTTGGGAGGTTTCTTGGGCATGTTTGTAGGGATGTTTAAGGCACGTACTGAATCCCACGAAATTATGTTAGATGTGAAAGTCTTGATACCATGGATATCAGGTATTTGTTTACTGATAGGTTTCATTAGTCTTCTTTTGACTTTCAATTTCCTAAAGAAAAGCAGAAAATTTCACTCCTTGTATCAAGAGGAAATTGATGATGATCTGAACGAAACCTATTATGTGCAGATGTATCGGAATCTCGAGTTTGGAACTATTGCTTTTAATAGTGCAAGCGTAGCGATTTTATTGGCTCTCTTCATTTCAGGAAGTGAAGTAATTGTACTCGATATAAGCCATATAACCTTATCCCTTTCCTTTTTGGGATTAGTGTTGGTTTTCAATGCTCAAAATTATCTTTTTAAGACTATTGCGATTGTTCGTCAGATTAGTTTGGTGTTTTTCTCTACACCAAAGGATATCTTGGAGCATTTCGATTCTTACGATGAAGGGGAGCGCAAGGCTAATTTGGAACAGAGTTTTCGGATTTTATTCCAATTAAATAACTATGTCTTGCCAGGTCTCTACTTTCTGATTGCTCTCTTTTCTTTGCTGACAGGAGAGATTCAGCTACTAGCCTTCTTGCTTGTAGGAGCCATCCATATTTATATTAATGTGATGCAGTTACCTATGGTGAAACGTTATTTCAAATAAAGGAGTTTCTATGATTCGTGTTGAAAATGTAAGCAAAAGTTTTGGGAGCAAAAAAGCTCTTCATCAGATTTCTTTTGAAATTAAGGAGGGTGAAATCTTTGGTTTTCTTGGCCCTTCTGGCTCAGGTAAAACAACCATGATCAATGTCTTGACAGGTCAGTTGGCTGCAGATCAAGGTAAAACAGTTTTGTTAGGCAAGAATTCTCAAGATTTAACCTCAAATGATTTGGAACAAATTGGCATTGTTAGTGATGGCAGTGGTTTTTATGAAAAGATGAGTCTTTACAAAAATCTGCTCATTTACGCTAAGTTATATGGCCTCAAGGCAGATAGAGTACATCAGGTGCTCCAACAGGTTGGATTGGCAGATGCTAGAGATATTATCGCAGAAAAACTATCTACAGGAATGAAACAACGAATGTTCTTGGCTCGTGCCCTTCTGAATGCTCCTAAGATTCTCTTTCTAGATGAGCCAACCAGTGGCTTAGACCCTACAACATCTAAGATGATTCATACCCTACTTCAAGAATTAAAGCAGGCGGGGACAACTATCTTTCTGACCACGCATGATATGAATGAAGCAACTCTGCTTTGTGATCGCTTATCTCTTTTAAATAAGGGAAACTTAATAGAGTATGGAAGTCCACAAGATATTATCCAGAAGTATCATGTGGATAAGAAAGTACATGTGGTTTATAACGATGGACGAGAACAGATAGTTCCATTTGAAGAATTGCCACATTTAGACACGACAGATTTGATGGTGGTTCACTCTTGTGAGCCGACACTAGAAGAAATCTTTATCAGATTAACAGGAGAAAAGTTAGATGTTTAGAAAATTAAATGCCCTACTATGGTTAAGATTACAAGTTCTTATTAGCAATTCAAGTTTGTTAGCAACTTTATTGATGCCTTTTGGTATTGCTGTTCTATATAATGAATTTTCAAATAAGAATGGACAATTGAGCCTATTTTTACTATCTGCTAGCTTGACGATGGTCTTGAGCATGGGAAGTGGTTATATGGTATCGATTATGATGGCAGAAGATAAGGAAAAACGAAATCTTAAATCACTCATTCTAAGTGGTGTGACAGCAACAGAATATACTTTCAGTATGCTCGTTCTTCCTATTTTGATAATGTTGGTTGCTATGATTGTACTTCCCATCTATCTTAAAGTAGATGTATCTGGTTATTTATTTGCCTATGCTATCTATTTGCTCCTAGCAACGATTTGTATTATTTTTCTCAACCTTCTAATCGGTGCGGTATCAGATACTCAATCTAAAGCGCAAGTTTATAGTATCTTCCCTATGTTAATTGTCTCTTTTTTACCTATGATTGCTCTTCAAAATGATACGGCTCAAAAAGTGTTGGATTATTCGTTCATCGGTCCTATTGTAAATCTTTTAAATAAAAAAGGTGGGGAAATATCTTTTTCTAATATCGGCATGTTACTTGCCTGGGTACTTGTGTTAGGAATAGCAAACCTCTTTGTATTGAAAAATAGCTATAAAGCAAGATAGGAGATTTATATGAAACTACTTAAAAACATTGGCTGGTTTCTTCTAGCCATTCTATCCTTTTTCTTTGGCTATGGTCTGGTTCAGAGTATGGCTCTGTCAGCTCTTGGACTAGGGGCTTCGATATATGGAGTTTTACCACTTTATGTCGTCCTGTCAGGAGCCTATGTTTATGGAATTTACAGATGGTATCAGACAGAAAAGGTTAGCATCCAGACGACTGCTTTTAATCGTCATATCTGGTTGCCTACTCTGGTTTTGCTAGTGGCTATTACAGCCCAGTTCTTTTTACCAGAAGATCCGTCGGTCAGTCAACAAATCGTATCTCAACTGACAGTGGAACAGCCTGCATTTGGTTTCTTTATGGTGGTGGTCTTTGCTCCTTTGACGGAAGAACTTATCTTTAGAGGGATGCTGGCACGTTATCTCTTTCCTAAGCAGGACAAGAGCAAACAGGTTCTGTTTCTTCTGGTATCTAGTGTTCTATTTGCCTTGATTCATTCTCCAGGAACTTTGCAACAGTTTTTAGTTTATGCTAGTCTAGGATTGAGTTTGGGTCTGGCTTATGTAAGCCGAAAAGGTCTGATCTACAGTATTTCTCTCCACGCTTTGAATAATTTAGTCAGCTTTTTGATGATTCTCATGCTATAATAGAGTCAGGAGGTCACATGAAACGAGTAATTTTATTAGCAGTGATTCAAGCAGTTGTTCTATTTTTCATCATTGGAGCGCTAGCTTATGCCTTTAAGGGAGATTTCTTCTATAGCCATTTAGCAGTGGTCTTTGCCCCTATTGCCGGTATCTGGCGTTTTGGGACAGCTTACACAACGGAAATCGTCTTGCCTCGAAAGGCAGCCGAAATTGCTGAAAAGCGTAAAGCAGGCAAAAATTCAAAATAAGAGAGTCCGATGAAGTTCATCGGATTTTTGTATTATACTCAATGAAAATCAAAGAGCAAACTAGGAAACTAGCCGCAGGTTGCTCAAAGCACAGCTTTGAGGTTGGAGATAGAACTGACGAAGTCAGTAACATATACTTACGGCAAGGCGACGTTGACGTGGTTTGAAGAGATTTTCGAAGAGTATTAGCGCTAATTTTTAGAGCCTTCATTTGATTTTTAAAGACAGGCAAACTTTTCTGATGATTTTCATGAAGAGCCTGCGCTTTTATGGTAAAATAGTAACAGAATAAAAGAGGAGAGAAACAATGAAACGTAGTATGTATGCTGGTCGTGTTCGTGAGGAACACATCGGACAAGAAATTACCTTGAAAGGATGGGTTAGCCGTCGTCGTGACCTTGGTGGTTTGATCTTTATCGACCTTCGTGACCGTGAAGGGATCATGCAGTTGGTTATCAACCCTGAAAAAGTATCTGCAGAGGTCATGGCAACAGCTGAAAGCCTTCGTAGTGAGTTTGTCATCGAGGTGACTGGACAAGTCGTTGCGCGTGAACAAGCCAATGATAAGTTGTCAACAGGTGCAGTTGAGTTAAATGTAACAGCTTTGACAGTGCTCAATACAGCTAAAACAACACCATTTGAGATTAAGGATGGCATTGAGGCCAATGACGATACACGTTTGCGTTACCGTTACCTTGACCTTCGCCGTCCAGAAATGTTGGAAAATCTTAAACTTCGTGCTAAGGTGACCCACTCTATCCGTAATTATTTGGATGAGTTGGAGTTTATCGATGTGGAGACACCATTCCTTTCTAAGTCAACACCAGAAGGTGCGCGTGACTATTTGGTGCCATCTCGTGTCAATAAAGGGCATTTTTACGCTCTTCCTCAAAGTCCACAAATCACGAAACAGCTCTTGATGAATGCTGGTTTTGACCGTTATTACCAAATCGTTAAATGTTTCCGTGATGAGGACTTGCGCGGAGACCGCCAGCCGGAGTTTACTCAGGTCGACTTGGAAACATCCTTCCTTACTGAGCAAGAAATCCAAGACATCACAGAAGGCTTGATTGCGCGCGTGATGAAGGAAACTAAAGGCATCGAAGTGACGCTTCCATTCCCTCGTATGAAATACGATGACGCTATGGCTCTTTACGGTTCTGATAAACCTGATACGCGTTTTGACATGTTGCTTCAGGATTTGACAGCAGTGGTCAAAGGTGTAGACTTCAAAGTCTTTTCAGAAGCACCTGCTGTGAAAGCGATTGTGGTCAAAGGAGCTGCGGACAACTATTCACGTAAAGACATCGACAAGATGACTGAAGTAGCCAAGCAGTATGGTGCCAAGGGTCTTGCTTGGGTCAAGGTCGTTGATGGAGAATTAAACGGACCAGTTGCCAAGTTCTTGACTAGCATTCAAGCAGAATTGACAACAGCACTTGCTCTTGAAGATAAGGACTTGGTTCTCTTTGTGGCGGATACGCTTGAAGTGGCCAATGCAACTCTTGGTGCCCTTCGTGGACGTATTGCCAAAGAGCTTGGCTTGATTGATAACAATAAATTTAACTTCCTTTGGGTGGTTGACTGGCCAATGTTTGAATGGTCTGAAGAAGAAGGTCGCTACATGAGCGCCCACCATCCATTCACACTTCCACAGGAAGAGACTGCTCACGAATTAGAAGGTGATTTGGCTAAGGTTCGTGCCATTGCTTACGATATCGTCTTGAACGGTTATGAGCTTGGTGGTGGTAGCCTTCGTATCAACCAAAAAGACCTTCAAGAACGCATGTTCAAGGCTCTTGGTTTCTCAGCTGAAGAAGCTAATGATCAGTTTGGTTTCCTTCTTGAAGCCATGGACTATGGTTTCCCACCACACGGTGGCTTGGCTATCGGACTTGACCGATTTGTTATGTTGCTTGCAGGAGAAGAAAATATCCGTGAAGTTATTGCCTTTCCTAAGAACAACAAGGCAACTGACCCAATGACACAAGCTCCATCAACAGTCGCTCTTAAACAACTAGAGGAACTCAGCTTACAAGTAGAAGAAGATGAAACAAGCAAAACGAATTAAGCGGTGGCGCTATTATCTGCGCCGCTTTGCTCATCAGATAAAAATTTTACGTGTCTTACAAAGCATCTCTCGCGAAAAATATGATGAGAAGATTTCGGCCTCTCTGGTCTATGGATTTCTATCAGCAGTAGCGGTCAATTTCTTTTTCCAACCAGGGCATGTGTATTCGAGTGGTGCGACAGGTCTGGCACAGATTATCTCTGCCTTGAGTAATCACTGGTTTGGTTTTCATATTCCGATTTCGCTAACCTTCTACGCCATTAACTTCCCTTTGATGGTCTTAGCTTGGTATCAGATTGGTCATAAATTCACTGTCTTTACCTTTATCACGGTGTCCATGAGTTCCTTCTTTATCCAGTTTGTCCCTGTGGCAACCTTGACGGAGGATCCCATTATCAATGCCCTTTTTGGGGGCGTTGTTATGGGCTTGGGGATTGGTTTTGCTCTTCGCAACAATATCTCCAGTGGTGGGACGGATATCGTCAGTTTGACCATTCGCAAGAAAACAGGTAAGAATGTCGGTAGTATTTCTTTCTTGGTAAATGGGACCATCATGCTGATAGCAGGTTTGACCTTTGGTTGGAAATACGCTCTCTACTCTATGATTACCATCTTTGTCTCTAGCCGTGTGACAGATGCGGTCTTTACCAAGCAAAAACGCATGCAGGCCATGATTGTGACCAATCATCCAGATAAGGTAATTGAGAAAATCCATAAAAAATTGCACCGCGGAGCAACCATGATCCACGATGCAGAAGGAACCTATAATCACGAGAGAAAGGCAGTTTTAATTACTGTCATTACACGTGCAGAGTTTAATGAATTTAAACAGATTATGACACAAGTGGATCCAGGTGCCTTTGTCTCTGTATCTGAGAATGTTCATATTTTGGGACGATTCGTTGAAACAGAAAATTAGTGATAAAAAAACCAGCGCGAGCTGGTTTTTATTTTTCAATAATTTTGTGGGCGATTAACTGACGGTAACAAATTTGTTTATTGCTTTTAGCATCGCTGATAATCTGGAGAATAGTTTCAAAGGAAACACGACCAAGCTCCAAACTATTGATATCGACATAGGCTGCCAAGTTGAGCTTGGGATTGACTGAGTCGAAGCTGAGGACAGGGACATCCAGTTGGTGTTTTGCGATGTAATCACAGACCCCTGCAGCAAGGAGACTATCAATGGTAATAATAGCATCAATATTTGGATCGTGTTTGAAGAGAAGTCTACTAAAGCGATAACCATTATCTTCAAGAAATTCAGTAGCAAAGTAAGTCAGATTAGTATCGAGAGGAAGTTGGTGTTGTTTTAGAGCTAGCTCGTAACCTGTCAGACGGTCTTGTGTTACGAAGAGTCGCTTAGTCCCTCCGATAAAGGCAATTCGCTTGCATCCTTTTTTGATGAAATACTCTGTCGCATCAAAACCAGCTTGGACATTGTCATTATCGACAAGTGGAATGAAGGGAGATAGAGATTTACCTAAGATAAGGAAAGGAAATTGCTCGTCTGCTACTAACTTAACCAAAGGGTCCTCTTCTTGGGCATAGAGGAAAATCAAACCATCTACACGCTTACCATAGACCATCTGAGAAATAGCTTTAAGACGCTCTTTGGCATCTTTACCTGTTGCAATCTGAATAGCGTAGTGGTTTTCAGAAGCAACTTGAGCGATACCACGGAGGACAGATGGGAAGAAAGGATTTTGATAGAAGGCGTCTGAGTCATCAGGAAGCACTAAGCCGATAACTTGCGTATAACTGCTTACCAAACTGCGAGCATTGAGGTTGGGGTGGTAATTGAGCTCCTTCATCGCCTTGCGAACGCGTTTTTTAGTTTCGTCGCTAATGGTTGATTTATTTTGAATAACACGGGTTACGGTTGAAGGCGAAACACCAGCAGCCTTGGCCACGTCTTTAATCGTAACGGGCATAAAAATCTCCTATTTATGGTAATCTGGATCACGAAAATGCGTTTTATAAAAGATAGTGACCAGATAAAGGACAAAAAGAATATTTTGTATAGTGATGAGGTTTGACATATTTTGGCCAAACAATCCCAAAATAAGCGTAATCAGAGTCGGCAATCCTAAACAGTTCAAGATAAAATGGTAGCACTCTTTAAAGGTTTTAAATGAAAAGAGGCGTGATTTCTTAGTGATATAAAGGAGAAGACTAGCCCCTAGAGAGACGATAAAGAAATTCAAACCAAAGAGGAAGCTGGCACCGAGAACTAGGAAGAGACTGATATAGACACGATTTTGTTGGTACCAGTCTTTAGAAATCGCTTGGGTCAAGCTGTCTTTGCTTTTGAAACTCTCAGTCTCAATCGCCCGGTAAGAGATACGAGTCAGTTCCTTGCTTTCCTTGCTGATGACGAGCTCATTCGTATCGAAATGCAGTTGCAAGTCCTTAGGTAATTCCTTGCTTTGACTTGGACCGATTAAAAGAGAAGGGGCTTGACTAGCTGTTCCAGTATAAGTTAATTTGCCATCAACAATTGTAGCGTGTTCAGAGAGGTCCTGAACAACCTCATTTGTCAATGGTTCATAGACATTATCGATAAAGGTTTCTAGCGGATAAGTCTCCTGGGAGCTGTTTTGAATGGCAATTGGTACCATAGACAAGCTAATAAGGAAGATACTGGTAAAGAGAAGTTGAAACCAGTTGAGCCCGAAACGTTTGGACAGGGGCTTACGAAATCCCCAAATACTTGAAAAATAGGAAAATGGATATGGAAGCATAGGTATCTTTCTAAAAGGTGTTTTCTATATGAGTATTATTATATAGAGAAATGCGCTTTATTTCAAGTCTAGGAGAAAAATTGCTTGTTGTAAGGATATTACTTACAGTAACAATCGCTAATACTCAATGAAAATCAAAGAGCAAACTAGGAAGCTAGCCGTAGGCTACTCAAAGAACAGCTTTGAGGTTGCAGATAAAAGCTGATGTGGTTTGAAGAGATTTTCGAAGAGTATAAAATGAAAAAAGGGTGGCGGGGATAAATTATCCCTTGTCGCCACCACTTGTAAGTCCTGAAACAAAGTTCTTTTGTAGGAAGAAGAAGAGAATACAGATTGGAAGGGCGATGAGGATAGCACCTGCTGAGAAGTAGGCGATCTTCATGTTTTTCACATTGCTAACGAAGGTTTGGAGACCTACGGCAACAGTAAAGTATTCTTTCTCACGAAGCAAGAAACTAGAGAGGATGTAGTCCCCGAAAGGTCCCATGAAGGCCCAGAGAGCTTGTACGGCAACCATTGGGCGAACAAGTGGAAGAACAATTTGCCAGAAGCGACGGAAGTGTCCTGCACCGTCTAGTTTTGCAGATTCGTCTAGAGACATTGGCACTGTATCGAAGTAGCCTTTCATGAGCCAAGCATTCATCGGGATACCTCCACCAACGTAGAGGAAGATGAGGAACCAGCTGTGGTTAAGGGCGTTCAACATAAGTGCCATAACGAAGAAGGCTGTCAAAGCGGCCATGGTTGGCACCATTTGGATAATCAAGAAGAAGACCAAACTTTGTTTACGAGCCAAGAAGTTGTAACGGCTGTAGGCATAACCAGCAAGTACGATGATACTTGTTTGAACAACCATAGTAATCAAGGCTATAATCAAAGTATTGAGGTACCAAGTACCGTACAAGGTTTCAGTGAAGAGGCCTTTAAAGTTATCAAAATTGAGGTCGATATTAGTATCTAGTTTAAAGGCTGAGACGTTACCTGCTTTAAAGGCTGACATGATAGTAATCAAAAGTGGATAGATAATAACGATTGATAGGCCAATTAAGTAGAGGTAAGTAAGGGTTTGAGTCAGTCTACGTTTGAGTTTAATTGAGTTATTCATCTTAGACATCCTCCATATCAAATGCGTGTAGTTTCTTGAATGCGATCATAGAGATTGAGATGACAATGATAGAGATAATCAAGGTAACAGCTGCCGCCATTGAGTATTGAGGAGATGTACCTGTTGTCAAACGGTAGATCCATGAGATCAAGATATCGGTTGAACCAGCTCCCCCTCCGACACTACCAGGTCCTCCACCATTGAAGAGGTACATGATAGAGAAGTTGTTAAAGTTGAAGGTGTATTGGCTAATCAAAGTAGGTGCTGCAACAGCCAAGATCATTGGGAAAGTGATGTTGCGGAATTTTTGCCAAGCATTAGCACCGTCAATATAAGCTGCTTCGTAAAGGTCGTTAGGAATAGATTGTAAGATACCTAAAGTCAAAACGTAGATGTATGGGAATCCAAGCCAACCTTGCATCATAATCAAGGCAACCTTTGTCCAAGTAGGGTCTGTTTTCCAAGGAATAAGAGCACCATCAAGGAAAGGAAGGAATTTAGCAAAGATCGGCAAGACTTGGGTGTTGATAGCACCGACACTATCATTAAACATGTTTGAGAATGTCAAGATAGTGATGAAGGCTGGGACAGCCCAAGGAAGAAGGAAAATAACACCAAAGATACGTTTTCCTTTGATAAATGGCTGGTTAGCAATGATAGCTGTAAAGATACCAATCACGATCTGTAAAGTTGAGGCAGATAAAGCCCAGATGATAGTCCAAGAAAGAACAGAACCAAAGGCAGAACGGAAGGTACTCAAGCTCCAAATGTTTGTAAAGTTTGTCAAACCAACCCAGTCCAACAATTTGTTTGGTGGCAAGTGTTGGAAGTCGTAGTTGGTAAAAGCGATCATCAAGGTTACGATAACTGGGAAGATGATTGCAAAGGTCATAGCAATGTAAGATGGAATGATCAAGAGGTAAGGGAAGCCATTTTCATAGATTCCTTTGATCATTTCTTTAAAGGTAAGTGCTACTGGAATACCATTGTTAATGTGTTTAGCAGTTGTATGTGCATCTTTAATATTTGAGAAATAAAAGAGTACATAAACGACTACAAAGATTAAATGGAAGGCACCACGAATCAGCATAAAGAGGGAATTATCACGACCTGGCTTGTCACCAAGAGTGATGAGATTGCTCAATTCAGGGGCTGCAAGTGCTAGGAAATAAAGGACAAATACGATGGTTACACCAAGGAAGATAAAACCTTTGGCTTTTTGTTTATTGTAAATCTGTCCTAACCCAGGAATGATAGACAGCAGAGCTGCTTTACTAGGTTGTTGCTTTTCCATAATAACTCCTTTCATAGGATACTGGTTTCTAGATAAAACCTAAACTATTTGTGTTTTTGTTGATAAATTCAAAGGGGGATTTGATTTCCACCCCCCTTGAACAAATTTCTTATTCACCAAATTTTTGTTTGATTGTTTCTTTGATCAATGTTACAGCATCGTTAGCAGCTGTTTTAGCATCTTTCTTACCACTTACAGCTTCAAACAACATTGTTTTAGCTGGGTCCCAAACAGCTGACATTTGAGAGATGTTTGGCATTGGTTGAGCGTTCTTGAACTGTTTGATAACAGCTGTTGTCAACTCATCATTTTTACCTTCAGCGTATGAACGAGCTTCAGTGTTAGCTGGGATTTCATTAGTTTTATCGTAGAAGGCTTTTTGTTGTTCAGTTGAAACAAGGAAGTCTACAAATTTTTGAGCAGCTTCAAGGTTCTTAGTGCTTGATGGGATGATCCAAGCTTTACCACCACCAAATGCTGCGTAGTCTTTTCCGTTTGGAAGAGTTGGGATAGTTGCAACACCGTAGTTTACTTTAGCGTCTTTGAAGGCTTGAGCTTTCCAAGGTCCATCGATGATAGCAGCTGTTTTACCTTCTTGGAATTGAGTTTGGATTAGGTTTCCAGCTCCTTCAGTATCTTGCATACCTTTAGGCCATTTTTCATACCAAGTTTTAGCGTATTCTACACCTTTGATAGCGCCGTCGTTTGCAAGACCGATGTCTTTAGCGTCTTTACCGTTTTGTCCGAATACGTAACCGCCGTTACCAGCAAGAAGTCCGTATGCAAAGTAGAAGTTTGTCCAGTCAGCTAGGAAAGCAGAAGTTTTTCCATCTTCTCCAGCGAATGCGTATTTGCTATCTTTAGCAAGGTTTTCCAAGTCAGCAAATGTTTTTGGAGCTTCTTTTACCAAGTCTTTGTTGTAGTACATAACAAGTGACTCGATAACGGCAGGAGCACCGTAAACTTTACCGTCAGCAGCTGTTACAAGAGATTTAGTTTTATCATCTGTTTTAGCACCGTCGCTCAATTTCACTTCTGAAAGTTGTCCGTCAGTACCAAGGCTACCTACACGGTCGTATGGAGCCATCATAACGTCAGGAGCTTGACCTGATTGGTTGTCAAGAGAAAGTTTGTCAAGCCCACCCATTTGGTCACCAGATTTGATGTTAACTGTTGTTCCTGATTGTTCTTTATAAGCTTTAGCTACTGTTTCAGCATAAGCTTTGTATTGGTCCTCAACGTAAAGAGTGATTTCTTTCGCTTCAGATGAACCAGAATCAGCAGGTTTATCAGCAGTTTTGCTTCCGCAAGCTACCAAAAGCAAGCTAGCAAGTGTAGCAGTTCCAAGCACAGCAGCGCTCTTCATGAATTTAGATGACATAGTGTATTCCTCCTAAAGAATAACAAATTTTATAATGAGGAAACGCAAACGTTTTCCTTTATGGGACTAGTATAGCACAAATAGAAAACGGTTGCAAGTGTTTTTTGTAAAAATTTTAAAAAAATTTCACGAGAATGGTAAGCGTTTTATTTGTTTATAATAGAAGAAAAGTCGGAAAATATATTTTCATGATTTTACTGAAATTATTTAGGGAAACGATTGCCTAAATTTTGAGCAAAAAATAAATTGCTCTAGACCAAAAGTAAGCTAAGTTGGGCCTTCTATTTGTAGTTGAAGAAGATTTTGTAAATAGAAAAGGAAAATGTATATGTATACATAAAGAAGGACAACTTTTTTTAAAAAAATAATCAAAAAGTTTTTTAAAAACGCTTGCAATTGTCGGGGAAATACGCTATAATTATCTTAACGCAAACGTTTGCGCCCAAAAATGAAAATTTAAACTACAAATACACGAGGTGTTGTTTATGAAAAAACGTCAAAGTGGTGTGTTGATGCACATCTCTTCTCTTCCAGGAGCCTACGGAATCGGATCATTTGGTCAAAGTGCTTACGACTTCGTTGATTTCTTGGTCCGTACAAAACAACGTTACTGGCAAATCCTTCCGCTAGGAACAACTAGTTACGGGGATTCTCCTTACCAATCTTTCTCAGCCTTCGCGGGAAACACTCACTTTATCGATTTGGATATCTTGGTGGAGCAAGGTTTGTTGGAAGCAAGTGACCTTGAAGGAGTTGACTTTGGTAGCGATGCGTCTGAAGTTGACTATGCTAAGATTTACTATGCACGTCGTCCTCTTTTAGAAAAAGCGGTGAAACGTTTCTTTGAAGTCGGAGATGTTAAAGATTTTGAGAAATTTGCTCAAGACAACCAATCATGGCTTGAGCTCTTTGCTGAGTATATGGCTATCAAAGAGCATTTTGACAATCTTGCTTGGACTGAATGGCCAGATGCTGATGCTCGCGTTCGTAAAGCTTCAGCACTTGAAAGCTATCGTGAGAAATTGGCAGACAAGTTGGTTTACCACCGTGTGACTCAATACTTCTTCTTCCAACAATGGTTGAAATTGAAAGCTTACGCTAACGACAACCACATCGAAATCGTTGGAGACATGCCAATCTACGTAGCGGAAGATTCAAGCGATATGTGGGCAAATCCACATCTCTTCAAGACAGATGTCAACGGTAAGGCAACTTGCATCGCAGGATGCCCACCAGATGAGTTTTCTGCAACTGGTCAGCTTTGGGGTAACCCAATCTATGACTGGGAAGCAATGGACAAAGATGGTTACAAATGGTGGATTGAACGCTTGCGTGAAAGCTTCAAAATCTACGACATCGTTCGTATCGACCACTTCCGTGGTTTCGAATCTTACTGGGAAATCCCTGCTGGTTCCGATACGGCAGCACCTGGTGAGTGGGTCAAAGGTCCTGGCTACAAGCTTTTTGCAGCCGTTAAGGAAGAACTTGGTGAGCTAAACATCATCGCTGAAGACCTTGGCTTCATGACAGATGAAGTTATTGAGTTGCGTGAACGTACTGGATTCCCAGGAATGAAGATTCTTCAATTTGCCTTCAACCCAGAAGACGAAAGTATCGATAGCCCACACTTGGCACCTGCTAACTCAGTTATGTACACAGGAACACACGATAACAACACGGTCCTTGGTTGGTACCGTAACGAGATCGATGATGCGACTCGTGAGTACATGGCTCGCTACACGAACCGTAAAGAATACGAAACAGTGCCACACGCTATGCTTCGTACAGTCTTTTCATCAGTTAGCTTCATGGCAATTGCAACTATGCAAGATTTGCTTGAATTGGATGAGACAGCTCGTATGAACTTCCCATCTACCCTTGGTGGAAACTGGTCTTGGCGTATGACTGAAGATCAATTGACACCAGCTGTCGAGGAAGGTTTGCTTGACTTGACAACAATCTATCGCCGAATCAATGAAAATTTGGTAGAATTAAAGAAATAATACAATATCAGGAGACACCTTAAACATGTTATCACTACAAGAATTTGTACAAAATCGTTACAATAAAACCATTGCAGAATGTAGCAATGAAGAGCTTTACCTTGCTCTTCTTAACTACAGCAAGCTTGCAAGCAGCCAAAAACCAGTTAACACTGGTAAGAAAAAAGTTTACTACATCTCAGCTGAGTTCTTGATTGGTAAACTCTTGTCAAACAACTTGATCAACCTTGGTCTTTACGACGATGTCAAAAAAGAACTTGCAGCTGCAGGTAAAGACTTGATCGAAGTCGAAGAAGTTGAATTGGAACCATCTCTTGGTAATGGTGGTTTGGGACGTTTGGCTGCCTGCTTTATCGACTCAATTGCGACTCTTGGTTTGAATGGTGACGGTGTTGGTCTTAACTACCACTTTGGTCTTTTCCAACAAGTTCTTAAAAACAACCAACAAGAAACAATTCCAAATGCATGGTTGACAGAGCAAAACTGGTTGGTTCGCTCAAGCCGTAGCTACCAAGTACCATTTGCAGATTTTACTTTGACATCAACTCTTTACGATATTGATGTTACTGGTTATGAAACAGCAACTAAAAACCGCTTGCGTTTGTTTGACTTGGATTCAGTTGATTCTTCTATTATTAAAGATGGTATCAACTTTGACAAGACAGATATCGCTCGCAACTTGACTCTCTTCCTTTACCCAGATGATAGTGACCGTCAAGGTGAATTGCTCCGTATCTTCCAACAATACTTCATGGTTTCAAACGGTGCGCAATTGATCATCGACGAAGCAATCGAAAAAGGAAGCAACTTGCATGACCTTGCTGATTACGCAGTTGTACAAATCAACGATACTCACCCATCAATGGTTATCCCTGAATTGATCCGTCTTTTGACTGCACGTGGTATCGAGCTTGACGAAGCAATCTCAATCGTTCGTAGCATGACTGCCTACACTAACCACACAATCCTTGCTGAAGCCCTTGAAAAATGGCCTCTTGAATTCTTGCAAGAAGTGGTTCCTCACTTGGTACCAATCATCGAAGAATTGGACCGTCGCGTGAAAGCAGAATACAAAGATCCAGCTGTTCAAATTATCGATGAGAGCGGACGTGTTCACATGGCTCACATGGATATCCACTACGGATACAGTGTTAACGGGGTAGCGGCACTCCACACTGAAATCTTGAAGAACTCTGAGTTGAAAGCCTTCTACGACCTTTACCCAGAAAAATTCAACAACAAAACAAACGGTATTACTTTCCGTCGTTGGCTCATGCATGCTAACCCACGATTGTCTCACTACTTGGATGAGATTCTTGGAGAAGGTTGGCACCATGAAGCAGATGAGCTTGAAAAACTCTTGTCTTATGAAGACAAAGCAGCTGTCAAAGAAAAATTGGAAAGCATCAAGGCTCACAACAAACGTAAATTGGCTCGTCACTTGAAAGAACACCAAGGTGTAGAAATCAATCCAAACTCTATCTTTGATATCCAAATCAAACGTCTTCACGAGTACAAACGCCAACAAATGAACGCCTTGTACGTGATCCACAAATACCTTGACATCAAAGCTGGTAACATCCCTGCTCGTCCAATCACAATCTTCTTTGGTGGTAAGGCAGCTCCAGCCTATACAATCGCTCAAGACATCATCCACTTAATCCTTTGCATGTCAGAAGTTATTGCTAACGATCCAGCAGTAGCTCCACACTTGCAAGTAGTTATGGTTGAAAACTATAACGTTACTGCAGCAAGCTTCCTTATCCCAGCATGTGATATCTCAGAACAAATTTCACTTGCTTCTAAAGAAGCTTCAGGTACTGGTAACATGAAATTCATGTTGAACGGAGCTTTGACTCTTGGTACTATGGACGGCGCTAACGTGGAAATCGCTGAGTTGGTTGGAGACGAAAATATCTACATCTTTGGTGAAGATTCAGAAACTGTTATCGACCTTTACGCAAAAGCAGCTTACAAATCAAGCGAATTCTACGCTCGTAAAGCTATCAAACCATTGGTTGACTTCATC
Source organism: Streptococcus mitis (assembly GCF_946190375.1). Taxonomy (GTDB): domain Bacteria; phylum Bacillota; class Bacilli; order Lactobacillales; family Streptococcaceae; genus Streptococcus; species Streptococcus mitis_CJ. The sequence goes on from NZ_CAMIAF010000012.1 coordinate 44,534, forward strand.
GTTAGCGATGCAGTTCTTGCAGCTGGAAACAAAGAGCGTTTGGAACGTCTTTACAATGAATTGATCAACAAAGACTGGTTCATGACTCTTCTTGACTTGGAAGACTACATCAAAGTCAAAGAGCAAATGTTGGCTGACTATGAAGACCGTGACGCATGGTTGGACAAAGTTATCGTTAACATTTCTAAAGCAGGATTCTTCTCATCTGACCGTACAATCGCTCAGTATAACGAAGATATCTGGCACTTGAACTAAGATACAAGTTTATATTAATACATTTTGTAAAAAAGCGAGTTTCGATTGAAATTCGCTTTTTTTTTTGAATGCTGTGGATTTGGATCAATTTTGTCTAAAAATAGGGAAATCCTAGATACAGTGAAGGCTTTAAATGCTGGTTTTTACTATTTTTCTGTCTCATGCTTCTTCTTTAGTTGATTACCTCATATCCCTTGTATTCGCTTACACAAAGTATTATAATATGATTGTAGGAAAGAAGGTGTTTTTATGTGGAAAAAATATTTTTCAAAATATAAATGGACGGATTTATTTTGGATACTATTTGTTATTTTGACCTGCCTCTATATAGGTAACCACGATTTGCTTCCTCTCAATCATCAAGAAATCTCTTTTCGTGGTAGCATTTGGGGTTTGGTACTGGCCTTATATCACTTACTGTTTATTGATAAGTTTGTTATCTCGAATCGAAAATAAAGTTTAGAGCTATGCTTGACTGTGTACTTTTAAGATTGATTTTTGGGGGAAGATTTTGTCTCTATTATTTATTATTTTAAATTTGTTTATCTTGTACAAAATCTATTCTTTGAGGCAGAAGAAATCGAAATACTTGATTTATACGGCCTATATCATATTTGGGGTAAATGTAATATATGGTATTCAATGGTTATTAAAAGAACTAGTTTCAAAGATTTCCACTTAATGTGTATAGAAACTCCAGTGATTTTTGCATAACAAAACGCATAAGATTAAGGTTTTTGAGTACCTGTTCTTATGCGTTTTCGTAATATTGAAGATTTTCGGTAAGTTTTGTACCTTTGGGAAGTCTGGTTTAGAATGCTTTCCCAACCAGAATCTCTGCCTCAATGGTAATCTCTGTCAGTTGGCTCCAGTCAATCTTAGTCTGGTCGATGTGAAAGAGTAGGGGCGTCATGCTGAGTAGGGCTTGGAGTTGTTCTGCTGTGATAGTCTTAGTCAGAGAGGCAGTTTTGTTAGATAGGATGGTAAAGTGTTCCTGGAAATGCTCCTTGATATCTTGGTTAGAATAATCCTTGTTTGTCAGCTGGTTCTGTACCCTTTGACGGATTTCTTTGAGATGATTTTCAGTTGGGATAACCTTTATCAAGATACCGTCTTTGGATAAAACGCGACGAAATTCTCCATAGTTGGCAGGCGAAAAGATATCAAGCAGGATGTCCATGCTGGCGTCTTTTATAGGAAGACGAGCCAAGTCACCAACGAACCAATTGACTGCCCAGTTGGGTTCGCTCTTGGCAGCGATTTGGACTGAATCTTTGGAGATGTCAAAGGCATAGAAGGTTTTGTCAGGATGGATTTCTTGGAGTTTACGAGAATAGAAACCTTCACCACAACCAATATCCAAGATTGTTGTGGTAGTTTTTGAGCTTGCAAGCAAGTCAGATACAGCATCTAAGATAGCTTGGTAAAAGCCAGCTTCTAGGATTTGTTGGCGGTTTTGAAAATTTTCCTTGTCGTAGTTAGCAGATTGCTTGATTTGAGGTGCCAGATTGACATAGCCAAATTTAGCCAAGTCAAAAGAATGGCGATTACAGCACTTGAGACTGCTCTCTACCAGAGTCAGATTTTCTTGACAGATAGGACAGGCAAAGGCAGCCGCAGAAGCAAAGCGTTGGAGTTTGGGTTTGAGGTTTGTATTCATAGTTTAAGTGTATCAAAAGAGGCAAATGAAAGCAACTTTAGGAATAAGTAGATGGGAGATTCAGTAGAAATAAAACTAATTCTCCAATTTATGGAATGAAATTGCTTTTATATCTAAATTGCTATATAATAATGATAAGGAGGAAATAAGTATGTTAAAAGAAGTACTAACCGTTGCAAAAGTTGCGAAAAAATCATCACTCTTTTTGGGTGGTGTCGCATTTGGTACCCTTGGTTTGAAAATCTTAGCAAGTAAGGAAGCTAAAAAAGGTTATTCTAAAGCTTTGGCTAAGGCTTACAAGTTGAAAGACGAGCTAGATGCATCTGTTTCTGTTGTGAAACAACATGGAGACGATGTCTTGCAAGATGCCAAATATTTGTACGAGCAAGAGAAAAAAGAAGAGCAATTAGATAGCCTTATAGGAGAATAATATGTCTTTTAAAGTGCTACATAGAGGATACCAACATATCCGACTATCATCTTCTTTTTCACTCACCTTGGATATTCAAGACTATCTTCGTTCCTTGGCGAGAGATGAAAAGGGGATTGAGTCCATCCAGTTTTACATGGATCAACAGCACTTTACTCTACGCATAAAAGAAGGCTTTTCTGTATTAGATAATGCAGAAGCCTTTTTAAAAAAAATTGATAAAGGGAAAGTTTCTGAGTTGATGACTCTTCCCATTCGTAGAGAAGAGAGTGCTTATTCTATTGTTTCAGGTGCAGCGATTAAGCGTGTGCTTTTTCGTAGTTTTGTGCCGTATCCTATTCGCTATATATGGACTTGTTATCAGGCTTTTGGCTATATTAGAGAAGCCTATCAAACACTAGCGCGTAAGGAACTAACGATGGAAGTCTTGGACTGTTCGGCGATTTTATTGTCCTTGTTTATGAACCAATCCAAGACAGCTAGCAATATCATGTTTATGCTTGATTTGGGGAATCATTTAGATCAGTGGTCCTTGAAAAAAACGGCAACAGATTTAGAACAGAGTCTTCTTGCAAAAGAGAACGATGTATTCCTAGTACAGGGCGATACGGTCGTTAGTATCAAGAGTTCCGATGTTCAAATAGGAGATGTCTTGGTCCTATCTCAAGGAAATGAAATTCTGTTTGATGGACAAGTAGTTTCAGGTTTAGGTATGGTCAACGAAAGTTCCTTGACGGGAGAGAGTTTTCCGGTTGAAAAAAGAGAGTCTGATTTGGTTTGTGCAAATACAGTATTAGAAACTGGAGAGTTACGCATTCGTGTAACCGATAATCAGATGAACAGCCGGGTTTTACAACTGATTGAGTTGATGAAGAAATCTGAAGAAAACAAGAAAACGAAACAACGCTATTTCATCAAGATGGCGGACAAGGTCGTCAAATATAATTTCTTGGGGGCTGGTCTGACTTACCTATTAACAGGTTCTTTTTCTAAGGCTATTTCTTTCCTATTAGTCGATTTCTCCTGCGCTTTGAAAATCTCTACTCCTGTAGCTTATTTGACAGCTATCAAGGAGGGGTTGAACCGTGAAATGGTGATTAAGGATGGAGATGTTCTAGAGAAATATCTGGAAATTGATACTTTCTTGTTTGATAAGACGGGAACAATCACAACTAGCTATCCGATAGTTGAAAAGGTGTTACCTTTTGGAGACTATAGTGAGGAAGATATTCTCAGAATCAGTGCCTGTCTTGAGGAACACATCTATCATCCTATCGCTAATGCCATCGTCAAGCAAGCTGAGATAGAGGGAATTGAACATGAGGAAATGCATGGGAAGCTCCAATATATCGCAAGCAAGGGGATCAAATCTCATATAGATGGGCAACCAGTTTTTATTGGGAATTATGTTTTGATGCAGGATGAGCAAATTCATATCAGTTCAGAACAAAATGCTTTAATTGAAGAGTACAAGAGTCACTACAATCTCTTATTCTTAGCCTACCAGAATGAATTAATTGGAATGTTCTGCATTCATACTCCTTTGAGAAAAGAAGCAAAAGCAGCCTTGGAGAAACTTAAGGCACAAGGGAAAAAATTGATTCTGGCAACAGGGGACACCTTGGTTAGAACAGAGGAATTAGTCAAAGATTTGCCCTTTGATCAGGTCTATACAGACTTGAAACCTGATGGGAAATTTGAGTTAGTAGAGGAACTACAGAAAGCAGGTCACACTATTTTGATGGTTGGGGATGGATTGAATGACTCAGCTGCTCTAACCCTATCAGATATCGGTGTGGTGATGAATGAGAGTGCAGATATTTCTAAGCAGATGAGTGATATCTTATTGTTAGATAATCGCTTGGATTTCTTCCAAGAGTTGGATTCGCTATCATCATCTTTGCAAACACTCATCAAGAAGAATATTCAAGATACCGTTGTCGTAAATAGTAGTTTGATTGGCTTTGGCTTGTTTAATTGGCTCAGTCCTTCAAATCTCTCTATCTTACATAATCTAACAACCTTACGTATTGTACTGCGTAGCCTGTCTATTAAGGGATAGGTGGGGGACTATTCACAGCAAAAAGGAGTTACCTTTCTCGAGGTTAACTCCTTTGTTTATAGGTAAATATTGAATAATTTAGTAAGTCAATACAAAGTATTTTTTCTTACCACGACGGATAACAGTCAGTTCGTTCTCTAACTTATCTGCGTCACTCAAGACATAGTCAAGGTCTTGGATACGGTCGCCGTTGACGTAGATAGCTCCGTTTTGGATGTCTTCACGGGCTTGGCGTTTTGAGTTAACCACACCAGATGAGACGAGCAGTTCCACGATATTGTGGTTTTCGTCTGCTTGTACTTGGTAGTTTGGTACTCCACGAAGTCCTTGTTTGAGCTCTTTGACAGAAAGGTTTTTGATGTTCCCTGCAAAGAGTTGCTCAGTGATGTTGAGGGCTTCTTTGTAGGCTTCTTCTCCGTGAACAAGTGTGACGACTTCACGAGCGAGGATTTTTTGAGCTAAGCGTTCGTGTGGCGCTGCTTCAAATTGTTTACGGATGTCTTCAATCTCATCAAGTGACAAGAAAGTAAAGATTTTCAAGAAGCGAACAGCGTCAGCGTCCATAACGTTCATCCAAAATTGGTACATTTCGTATGGAGAAGTCTTTTCAGGATTGAGCCAGACTGCGTTTCCTTCTGATTTACCAAATTTCTTACCAGTTGCATCTGTGATCAGTGGAACAGTGATAACGTGACCAGTTTTATCAGCCTTACGACGAAGCAATTCAGTACCAGCTGTCATATTTCCCCACTGGTCAGAACCACCGATTTGTAGCGTCACATTGTGGTCTTGGTTCAGGACGAAGAAGTCGTAACCTTGCATGATTTGGTAAGCAAACTCAGTGTAAGAAATTCCTGTTTCGATCCGTTTTTTCACAGACTCCTTGCTCATCATGTAGTTGACAGTAAAGTATTTTCCGATATCACGGAGGAAATCAATGAAGCTGATGCTGCCAAACCAGTCGTAGTTGTTGACCATGACAGCTTTATTTTCGCCATTTTCAAAGTCAAGAAAACGAGAAAGTTGTCCTTGGATAGACTTGACCCAGCCATCTACTGTGTCTTTTGTTTGGAGACTACGTTCAGCATCTTTGAAGGACGGATCTCCGATGAGACCTGTAGCACCGCCAACGAGCGCATAAGGTTTGTGACCTGCTAGTTGCAAGCGACGACTTGTCAAGATTGCGACAAGGTGGCCTAGGTGAAGGCTGTCAGCAGTTGGATCGTAGCCAGTATAATAAGAAACTTGACCTTCTTCTAGGGCTTTACGCAAAGCTTCTTCATCAGTCGTTTGAAAAATCAAACCACGCTCTTTTAGCTCATCAAAAATGTGCATGTGTCTTTTCTCCTTTTTAAAAATATTGTTTCTAACTATTGTATCACAAACTTGGGCAATAGCCTAGTAGAATAGGGAAGAAAGTGGCTATTTTATTGAAAGTTTACCTTTTTATGGTATAATAGATAGAGTGAGGAAATCCATGCAAAATCAATTAAATGAATTAAAACGAAAAATGCTGGAATTTTTCCAGCAAAAACAAAAAAATAAAAAATCAGCTAGATCTGGCAAGAAAGGCTCAAGTGCCCAAAAATCTAAATCCTTAGAGAAGCCAGCCATTTTTCCAGCTATTTTACTGAGTATAAAGGCTATTTTTAATCTACTCTTTATTCTCGGTTTTCTAGGGGGAATGTTGGGAGCTGGGATTGCTTTGGGGTACGGGGTGGCCTTGTTTGACAAGGTGCGGGTGCCTCAGACAGAAGAATTGGTACATCAGGTCAAGGACATCTCTTCTATTTCAGAGATTACCTATGCGGATGGGACGGTGATTGCTTCCATAGAGAGTGATTTGTTGCGCACTTCTATCTCATCTGAGCAAATTTCGGAAAATCTGAAGAAGGCTATCATTGCGACGGAAGACGAACACTTTAAAGAACATAAGGGTGTAGTGCCCAAGGCGGTGATTCGTGCGACCTTGGGGAAATTTGTAGGTTTGGGTTCCTCTAGTGGGGGTTCAACTTTGACCCAGCAACTGATTAAACAGCAGGTGGTTGGGGATGCACCGACTTTGGCTCGTAAGGCGACAGAGATTGTGGATGCTCTTGCCTTGGAACGCGCCATGAATAAAGATGAGATTTTAACGACCTATCTCAATGTGGCTCCGTTTGGTCGAAATAATAAGGGGCAGAATATTGCAGGAGCTCAGCAGGCAGCTGAGGGGATTTTCGGTGTAGATGCCAGTCAGTTGACGGTTCCTCAAGCAGCATTTTTAGCGGGACTTCCACAGAGTCCCATTACCTATTCTCCTTATGAAAATACTGGGGAGTTGAAGAGTGATGAAGACTTAGAAATAGGCTTGAGACGGGCTAAGGCAGTTCTTTACAGTATGTATCGTACAGGTGCCTTAAGCAAAGACGAGTATTCTCAATATAAGGATTACAATCTTAAACAGGACTTTCTCCCTTCAGCTACAGTCACAGGTGTGTCACGCGGCTATTTATACTTTACAGCCTTGGGAGAAGCTCAAGAACGTATGTATGACTACCTTGCTCAGAGAGACAATGTCTCCGCTAAGGAGTTGAAAAATGAGGCAACTCAGAAGTTTTATCGCGATTTGGCAGCCAAGGAAATTGAAAATGGTGGTTATAAGATTACTACTACCATAGACCAGAAAATTCATTCTGCCATGCAAAATGCAGTTGCTGACTATGGCTATCTTTTAGACGATGGAACAGGTCGTGTAGAAGTAGGGAATGTCCTGATGGACAACCAAACAGGTGCTATTCTAGGCTTTGTAGGTGGTCGTAATTATCAAGAAAATCAAAATAATCATGCCTTTGATACCAAACGTTCGCCAGCTTCTACTACCAAGCCTTTGCTGGCCTATGGTATTGCTATTGACCAGGGCTTGATGGGAAGTGAAACGATTCTATCTAACTATCCAACAAACTTTGCTAATGGCAACCCGATTATGTATGCTAATAGCAAGGGGACAGGAATGATGACTTTGGGAGAAGCTCTGAACTATTCATGGAATATCCCTGCTTACTGGACCTATCGTATGCTTCGTGAGAAGGGTGTTGATGTCAAGGGTTATATGGAAAAGATGGGTTACGAGATTCCTGAGTACGGTATTGAGAGCTTGCCAATGGGTGGTGGTATTGAAGTTACAGTTGCCCAGCATACCAATGGCTATCAAACCTTAGCAAATAATGGTTTATATCATAAAAAACATGTGATTTCTAAAATTGAAGCAGCAGATGGTAGAGTGGTGTATGAATATCAGGATAAACCAGTTCAAGTCTATTCAAAAGCTACTGCGACGATTATGCAGGGATTGCTGCGAGAAGTTCTATCCTCTCGTGTGACAACAACCTTCAAGACGAATCTGACTTCTTTAAATCCTACTCTGGCTAATGCAGATTGGATTGGGAAGACTGGTACAACCAACCAAGACGAAAATATGTGGCTCATGCTTTCGACACCTAGATTAACTCTGGGTGGCTGGATTGGGCATGATGATAATCATTCACTGTCACGTAGAGCAGGTTATTCTAATAATTCTAATTACATGGCTCATCTGGTAAATGCGATTCAGCAAGCCTCCCCAAGCATTTGGGGGAACGAGCGCTTCGCTTTAGATCCTAGTGTCGTAAAATCCGAAGTCTTGAAATCAACAGGTCAAAAACCAGGGAAGGTTTCTGTTGAAGGAAAAGAGGTAGAGGTCACAGGTTCGACTGTTACCAGCTATTGGGCTAATAAGGCAGGAGCGCCAACGACCAGTTATCGCTTTGCTATTGGTGGAAGTGATGCGGATTATCAGAATGCTTGGTCTAGCATTATGGGGAGTCTACCAACTCCATCAAGCTCCAGCAGTTCAAGTAGTAGTTCTAACAACAGTAGCAATTCAAGCGCTACTAGACCTTCTTCTTCAAGGACGAGACGATAAGTTCTATAAATTGTGCTAAATGAAGTGGCTAATCAATTGATTGCCACTTTTTTCTTTTTTCCTTTCGTGTTACAATAAAGGTATGAATCAGTATCAGAAAAAGATTGTTAAAGGAACCATTTATTCGCTCCTATCCGGCTTGATATGGGGAATCTGTGGGATTTTAGGAGAGTACTTCTTTACTCATTACCAGGTGTCTTCGGGCTGGATTACCTCTATGCGTTTGACACTGGCAGGGAGTCTTGTGCTCATTTGGTCAGCAATGCAATTAAAATCGCAAGTGTTAGATATTTGGCGAGATAAGAAAAATTACCTTCCCTTTTTGGCCTATGCTATTTTGGGAATTTTCTCAGTCCAGTATTTTTTCTATCTCTGTGTAGAATTTTCTAATGCTGCTACAGCGACTATTTTACAGTTTATCAGTCCTGTCTTTATCCTCTTTTACAATCGCTTGGTTTATAAAAAACGAGCGTCAAAAAGCGCTATTTTCTATGTTTTGATTGCCATGCTGGGTGTTTGCCTGATGGCGACAAAGGGGGATCTCTCTCAGTTATCCATGACACCGCTAGCTCTTATAACAGGTCTGCTGAGTGCCATGGGGGTCATGTTTAATGTTATCTTGCCTCAGCCTTTTGCGAAGCGCTATGGTTTTGTACCCACGGTTGGGTGGGGGATGATTTTGGCCGGTTTATTTAGCAATGTCCTCTCTCCGATTTATCAGCTTTCCTTTACTCTTGATATTTGGAGTATCTTGATTTGCCTCATTATCGCTTTCTTCGGTACAGCTTTTGCCTTTTTCATTTCCATGAAGGCTGTGTCTTTGGTTTCTCCCTTGGTGGTTTCCGTTATCAGTGCCAGTGAACCTCTCTCTTCTGCCCTTTTGAGTGTTTTGTTTTTAGGATTGGTAGTGGATTGGTCCCTTCTTCTAGCTATGGCCTTGATTATTTTGCCTATGATTTTCCTATCGATAGAAGAAGCGAAAGAAAGTAAATAAAAAGTCTTTTCTTAATTCTAAAAGTGTGCTATACTAGAATAGTCAATAAAACACGGGGAGATAGTTGTGAAGAGTGTTTTTAGGTTGTATCGGTAGGGGCTTGCTTTTACCGACAGCACGTTTTATCTCACATCCCTAAAAATCATACCTAAAAACAAACAAAAAGGCTTCAAATTTGAGGTCTTTTTTGGTAGAATAGGTATCATTAAAATGAACTAGGAGGCGCCTATGACTGCCACAAAAATGAACGCTCAAGAAATTATCCAATTTATCGCCAATGCTGAAAAGAAAACCAGTGTTAAAGTAACCTTTGAAGGAGAACTCGCAACTGCTGTACCAAGCTCTGTTGTCAAACTAGGAAATGTCCTATTTGGAGACTGGAAGGACGTTGCTCCGCTTCTCGAAGGTTTGGTAGAAAATCAAGACTATGTTGTTGAACAAGATGCTCGTAATTCAGCAGTTCCTTTGCTAGATAAACGTGCTATCAACGCTCGTATCGAGCCAGGTGCTATTATCCGTGATCAGGTTGAAATTGGTGACAATGCTGTTATCATGATGGGAGCCGTTATCAATATCGGTGCTGAAATCGGTGCAGGAACCATGATTGACATGGGGGCTATCCTTGGTGGCCGTGCTATCGTTGGGAAAAACAGTCACGTTGGTGCAGGTGCCGTTCTTGCAGGTGTGATTGAGCCAGCTAGCGCAGAACCAGTCCGTGTTGGAGATAATGTTCTTATCGGCGCTAATGCAGTGGTCATCGAAGGAGTTCAAATCGGTAGTGGTTCAGTTGTCGCAGCAGGAGCTATTGTTACCCAAGATGTCCCAGAAAACGTGGTGGTAGCAGGTGTTCCAGCTCGTATCATCAAAGAGATTGATGCCCAAACCCAACAAAAAACAGCGCTAGAGGATGCGCTTCGTACCTTATAATTGTAAAAGTAATAAAGAGGCGGAACCCTTCTTCCAGCCTCTTTCTGCTATATAGGAGGACAGATAGATGTTAGATTTGATTCAGACTAGACGAGATTTACACCAGATTCCAGAGATTGGCTTGGAGGAGTTCAAGACTCAGGCTTATCTGTTGGATGTGATTGAGAAATTGATTGAAGGTAAGGAGTTTGTCCAAGTTCGGACTTGGCGGACAGGTATTTTGGTTTATTTGCAGGGAAGTCAGCCAGAACGTACTATTGGTTGGCGAACAGATATTGATGGCCTGCCTATCGTCGAACAAACAGGACTTCCTTTCACTTCTCAACATCAAGGTCGTATGCATGCTTGTGGCCATGATTTCCACATGACTATTGCTTTGGGCTGTCTTGAGCGAGCCCTTGAGGAGCAACCAAAGAACAATCTGCTCTTTCTGTTTCAGCCTGCTGAAGAAAATGAAGCTGGTGGCATGCTCATGTATGAGGATGGCGCTTTTGGAGACTGGTTGCCAGATCAGTTTTATGGCCTCCATGTTCGACCAGATTTGAAGGTTGGTCAGATTGCGACCAATACACACACTCTCTTTGCAGGAACTTGCGAGGTGAAGATTCGTTTCAAAGGCAAAGGTGGCCACGCAGCTTTTCCACATGAAGCTAATGACGCCTTGGTGGCTGCTAGTTACTTTGTGACCCAGGTGCAGTCAGTTGTCAGCCGCAATGTTAACCCAATCGAGGGAGCAGTGGTGACCTTTGGTGTTTTTCAGGCTGGAACAACCAACAATGTTATCACAGACACAGCCTTTTTGCATGGAACCATTCGGGCTTTGACACAGGATATGAGTCTCTTGGTGCAAAAGAGGGTCAAAACAGTTGCAGAAGGAGTTGCAGCAGCCTTTGATATGGAAGTCGAAGTGGAACTCAAGCAAGGTGGTTATCTGCCTGTTGAGAATAATCCAGCTTTGGCGCGTGAACTGATGGATTTCTTTGAAGAAAAAGACGGAATTGAGTTGATTGATATCGAGCCTGCTATGACAGGTGAAGACTTTGGTTATCTCCTTTCAAAAGTTGATGGCGTTATGTTCTGGCTTGGTATAGATAGTCCCTACGCCCTTCATCACCCTCAGATGAGTCCTAAGGAAGAAGCCTTAGCCATTGGGGTAGATGCGGTCTCTAGTTTCCTGAAAAAGAAGGCAGTAGAGTAGAGGGCTTGTCTATGAAATCGGAATTACGCAAGCAAGTCTTGCACGAAATGAAGGCTATCCCTCGAGAGCAAAAACAGTTTATAGACCAAGCTTTAACTGAGCGACTTTTACAACACCCCTTTTACCAAGAAGCCAAGGTCATCGCAAGCTACCTCTCTTTTCCTCATGAGTTTCAAACTCAGGAACTGATTGACCAGGCGCTGAGGGACGGCAAGAAGGTTCTGATACCCAAAACTTATCCCAAGGGGCGCATGGACTTTGTAGTCTATAATCCGCAACAACTAGCCAAAACTTCCTTTGGCTTACTGGAACCACAGGGAGATTTGGAAGTGGTGGATGCCTCTCAGATTGATTTGATTCATGTTCCTGGCTTGGCTTTTACGACGGAAGGATATCGGATTGGATACGGTGGAGGTTATTATGATCGCTATCTGAAACATATTACTGGTCATACTTTGAGTACGATATATCCTTGTCAAATTCAGGACTTTAGCCCTGAAAATCATGATATTCCTGTTCAGGAGGTACTGATTGATGAAAGAAATCTTTGATAGGCGTTACCCTGTGACGAGTTTCTTCCTCTTAGTGACGGCCTTGGTATTTCTACTAATGTTGGTGACCACAGGAGGAAACTTTTACAGGGCAGATACCCTATTTCGATTTGGAGCCATGTACGGGCCTGCCATTCGCCTCTTTCCTGAGCAGATTTGGCGTCTCTTCTCTGCTATTTTTGTTCATATTGGGTGGGAGCATTTCATTGTTAATATGCTTTCGCTTTATTACCTTGGTAGGCAAGTAGAGGAAATTTTCGGATCCAAGAAGTTTTTCTTTCTCTATCTCTTATCTGGAATGATGGGCAATCTCTTTGTTTTTGTATTTAGTCCCAAATCCTTAGCAGCAGGAGCCTCGACTTCTCTCTATGGGCTATTTGCTGCAATTATTGTTCTTCGCTATGCAACGCGTAATCCTTATATCCAGCAGTTGGGGCAATCCTATCTGACACTTTTTGTGGTTAACATTATTGGAAGTGTTCTGATTCCAGGAATCAGTCTAGCAGGTCATATCGGAGGTGCAGTTGGTGGCGCATTTCTAGCAGTTATCTTTCCAGTTAGAGGAGAAAGACGGATGTATAGCGCTAGTCAAAGACTGGTAGCGTTAGTCTTGTTCGTAGGACTCGCAGTTTTGCTTTTCTACAGGGGAATGGGATTGTAATGACTAATATGTAAACTTGAATAAGAAAAAAGCTACTTAAAAAATGAGTAGCTTTTAATGTGGGTTGGAACCATTCGAAACAACACAGCTCTAAAACAATCCATCCGCTCTAACTGTGAATGAATAAGTTTTGGAACCATTCGAAACAACACAGCTCTAAAACTTAATCTGATGATTAACCGTGTTGTCAGCTGTTTTGGAACCATTCGAAACAACACAGCTCTAAAACCAGACCAAATTGAATATTTAATGTCATTCCGTTTTGGAACCATTCGAAACAACACAGCTCTAAAACCTTCTGGAGCCACTACAGAACCATCTGAAAGTTTTGGAACCATTCGAAACAACACAGCTCTAAAACGCTTCTCTTTCGGCTTCTGCTACATCTCCGGTTTTGGAACCATTCGAAACAACACAGCTCTAAAACCTATGAGCGCACGTTTGAGCGTGCTTGGATGTTTTGGAACCATTCGAAACAACACAGCTCTAAAACGCAGATGTAGTGTGCAGCTACTTCCGCCACGTTTTGGAACCATTCGAAACAACACAGCTCTAAAACTGGAACAAGAAACACGGCTACAGGAGCAAGGTTTTGGAACCATTCGAAACAACACAGCTCTAAAACAGCAAGGTCGCCCAAGCGTCTGCTGTTTGAGTTTTGGAACCATTCGAAACAACACAGCTCTAAAACAAGGAGTCGACATCATATTCAACACCAACAGTTTTGGAACCATTCGAAACAACACAGCTCTAAAACGATATCATTTTCTAGCCTACACACCGCCCTGTTTTGGAACCATTCGAAACAACACAGCTCTAAAACTCTACTAGCTGTTTTTATATTCTGATATAAGTTTTGGAACCATTCGAAACAACACAGCTCTAAAACCATCTGTTGTGTAACCGCTAAATGTCCAGAGTTTTGGAACCATTCGAAACAACACAGCTCTAAAACCTTAAAGCTGTCTTGTCCGTCTTGGTCTTTCGTTTTGGAACCATTCGAAACAACACAGCTCTAAAACAATAAGAAAGTAAATTATTTTCTAAACACAGTTTTGGAACCATTCGAAACAACACAGCTCTAAAACCTCGTAGAAAAATTTTTCTCACGAAATTTCGTAATCGCGCCATTCGTCCCAGCTAGACTTCAGCTCGTCAGGTTCCAATTATCACTCTTATTATACCATATTTTCAGGGTTCAAGAAATAGTCTTGATCCAATACATACTGGGGAAAATCATAGATTTTCCGAGGCTCAACAAACAAGACGGACAGTTGATTGAGTTGGATATACTCTATTAAATTTACTAACTCATCCTTTGATAGATAGGCGGATGCATTGATGAAAACAAGGAGTTTCTTTTTAGAAAGATATTTAAAAACCTGGACAATTTCTAGCATCTTTTCAAAAGGTGTGTCACTCAGAGTTTCAACTTTGACTCCTAGCGCATCGATTAACTCTAGAATGGTGATTTCATCGTATTCTAGGTCTAGTTCATTTTCTAAACACTCAAATGCCAATAATTCTGTAATCGTGGCTACCAACTTTTCAATCATGGATTTGACTTCTGGTTTGTCATTGAGTTGATTTTCAAGGTCAGCATGTATCAGCTTGAGCATGGCAGGTGAGTTGAGATTGTATCCTAAGACATCCGTTATCACTAGTAACTCGGATTCTTTCAGAGCTTTTAGATTTCTATCAAACAACTTCAACTCTCCATCATCAGTGTACTGGTAGAATTGCTTGACGATAGTTGAAAAGGTAAACTGGTCTTCCAACACTAAAAAAGTTGCATTTTCAATAGCTAATGGTTCATCCAATAGTGGGAAATTAATCTTCATCTCTAGGCTCCTCTCCTAGAAAGACCAAGCGTGCATCGGAGTTTGCTACGCTGGTATTTCGCTCGCCATTTAAGTAAATCATGCGAGAAAACTGCTTTTCTGTAACGGTTAAGAGCGTAATGTTCCCTTTTTTAGGGTTATGAGTCTTGAGTCGCTCAATCATGGCGTTATTAGCAGAGTTGTTGAGCAAGAGCTTACTATAGATGGAGAATTGGTGCATGATAAATCCCTCATCTATGAGGAACTTCCGAAATTTCCGATAGGCCTTGCGTTCCTCTATGGTATCAACTGGCATATCAAACATTAAAATCATACGCATATATCGATAACTCATATCCTAAACTCAGGAACTCCTTTCTCGGGTTGATTGAGAGCTTGGATGACTTTCTTAGTATAGTCACTGATGATATTGGACAGGTACATATCTTTATTATTGTAGTGGAAGGTGTCTGAGAAAATAGTAAAAAGTTCTCGCTTGATTTTGACAAAAGAACTATTTCGATTTTCATAGACAATTCTGTCAATAATCGGACGGAAAGGCTCCATAATATCACTGGCTAGGTTGAATTGATTGAACTGATTGGCATGTTTCAATCCAAACTGAGTCATGCAGCCAGACAAAACAATCTCACGCGCAAACATACTCAAAATCAATGTGTAGCCATAGTCTAAGGCGGCATTGATATCACTATCTTGCTCACGATTAAAATCATTTCCAAACAAGGTGTTGAAATAAATACGAGCTGCGTGTCCCTCACGGTTACTAGGATCAAACAAATCCAACCCATGATAGAGATCGATGACGGACTGGCTCTTTTCCAGAAAACCACAACTCCCCAGATAAAAAGCTTGATTGAGAATTTTTTGTGCTATAATGGTTGTCCATATTTCCGCCTTTACATCTTCATTCCAAGCAATTTGACGAGAGAGTTGCAAACTGGAATCATGACGACCATAGTAAGGCATTAAGTAGGCCGTTGGTAAGCGTTTATCATCACAAAAGATGACCAGAATATTTTCATCCACCAAGCGCTTTATCAGCATAGTGGAGAGAACAATATCTGTCGTCTCCAAAAGCAGGATGTCCACCTCGGACAGGTGAATTAACTCTGTCCGAGAGACATCTTTAAAAATCAAGTGGTTATTCTTGTAGGAGAGTTTAGAGTGCGTATTGACTACAATAGTTCTCCATCCCATTAGTCTTCTCCTAATTTGCTTAAGTCAATCCGAGTCTCGTAGAGACCAGTGATGGATTGGTGGATGAGGGTGGCGTTGAAACAAGAAGACACAGATTGATATCGTACATTTGATTGACTAATTTCAACACCAAGGAATCTAAAAGCTCCAGGAGCTCCAAATGAGGTAAGTTTTAAGAGCGAGATAAAGGAATCGCTTAACTGATAAATATCTTTATCGGCTTGCTCAAACGCTTGTTGTAATAACGATTCAACAATTGGTTTTTGGATATATTTTTTAGATAAAGAAATGATTGTTGTTAATAATTCTTCAAATTCACTTTGATGTGTTTCCACATACTGTTTATGAATTGGTTCACTAATTTTACTAATTCGCTGTGCGTGGTAAAGTAAAGCAGTGAAATGGTAAGGTAAAATCAATTCGTTACCTTTTTGCAATTCAATAGAGCTTGCTAATAATCTTCGCTGTCCATCATTAAATTCAAAGAGACTATACTTAGGTAGTTTTATAATAAGATTAGGATTGATATTTTTATAACCACGTTCTTCAAGATAGGCGATTGGATTTGCTTCAAATTTCTTTTTATCTTGAATAGTTATTCCAACTATCTCTTTAATTCTCTTTAATTTTTTAGCCTTTCCTTTTTCAATATCTGCTATAACAAGAACTGAATAAGCGATTGTAGGTCTCGCATAACCACCATACTTTTCGGGGGATAAATCGGATTTGATAGGGATTAGTTTACTTGCGTCAACTACTTTTTTCTTGGACACAATATTGTTATCAAACAGACCACCATTTTGTCCAACGGTTTGTTCTTCTGTCTTCTTCACAATATTCACCTGCGGAAGTGAAAGAACTTTTTTGATTGTAGCGAAATCTTTTTCTTTATTCCAAGCGATTTCTCCAGTATCATTGGAGTATTCGATATTCTCTCTTTTTACGATGGTTCCGTCTGCGTAATGCACCTCTTCTTTAAAGAAGTTCAACAAGTTTGAGTAGAAGAAATACTTTTCAGTTGCTTTTTCAACATCTTTAGGATCTTTGGATCTTGAGATGTAGCGCTTAATATCGTACTTTTGATAGTCACCATAGACGAATTCAGGCTCTAATTTAGGATATTTCTTAAGGATAGCCTTAGCTACCACTGCATTTAAATAGGCATCATGTGCATGGTGGTAGTCATTGATTTCCCGCACCTTATATAACTTAAATTCTTTACGGAAGTTGGAAACTAGATTGGATTTCAAAGTGATAATTTTGACCTTACGGTTCTTCTTATCCTTCTCAGTCACTTCTGTATTAAAACGGGCATCCAAAATCTGAGCAACATGTTTTGTGATTTGCCGTGTTTCAACTAGTTGACGTCTGATAAAGCTAACCTTATCTTCCCTGTCTAAACCACCACGTTCAGCCTTGGTTAAGTTATTAAATTTACGTTCTGAAATCAATTTGGAATCCAGTAATTGTTGCCAAAAAGCTTTTCTTTTTTGAACAACCTCTAAACTTGGAACATTATCAGATTTACCACGATTATCCTTTGAATTAGTCAAGACACGGTTGTCTAGAGAATCATCTTTTATAAAAGCCTGTGGGACGATGTGGTCAATGTCATAGCTACTTAGTTGGTTGATGTCAAGAGGTTCCCCAGTGTACATATCCTTCCCATTTTGGAGATAGTAAAGGAAGAGACGGTCGTTTTGCAGTTGAATATTATCTGTTGGATGTTCTTTTAATATATTTGAGTCAAGCCCAGGAGCTAGATTTTTTAGTGCATCTTCAATGCGTTTATATCTTTGTTGGGAATTCTTTTTCCCTCTGGCAGTTGTCTGATTTTCTCGTGCCATCTCAATCACAATGGACTCGGGAGTATGGCCCATAACCTTGATAAGTTCATCAACAATCTTGATACTTTGTAAAATTCCCTTTTTAATAGCAGGGCTTCCTGGAAGCTCTTGGACAACTTGTTTCACATCGTTTGTCTTACCAACCACTTGTGCTTTTTGAATAATGTCTTTGAAGGAAAGTCCGTCATCATTGATTAACTGCATAAAATTACGATTGCTGTAGCCATCATCAATCAAGTAGTCAAGAATCGTATTGCCAGTTTGTTTATCACTGATGCCATTAATCAACTTAGCAGAGAGTTTTCCCCAACCAGTATAATGTCGACGAGTCAGTGCTTTAATCACTTTTTCATCAAAGAGAGAGTCATATTGAGCAAGACGTTGCTTGATCATCTCACGATCTTCAAAGATAGTGAGCGTGTGGATGATATTTTCAAGAGTTGCTTCATTTTCAGCATCATCCATAAACGCTTTATCCTTGATTATTTTAAGTAAATCATGATAAGTAGAAAGACTAGCGTTAAATTGTTTTTCAATTCCTTTTAGTTCGATTCCATCGTAGCCATCAACATTGTGTAGATACTGAATAATGTCTTTTTCAGTTACTTTTCTTTTCTCTTTGAATAATTGATTGACAATTTGCTTCTTTTGCCCACTATCAAGGAATTGATAGTCTCTCAATCCTTCTGCAATAAATTTTACTTTTGTTAATTCATTATAGACAGCAAATCTTTCATACAAGAGACTATGCTTAGGCAAAACTTTTTCTTCTGGGAGATACAAATCATAGTTAGTCATCTTATTGATGAAGTCTTCTGCAGAGCTTGCTTGATCAACAATTTCTTCAAAATTCCAAGGTCTGATTGCTTGGTCAGAATTTCGAGTAAGCCAAGCAAAATCACGATTGCCACGAGCCAATGGACCAACGTAGTATGGAATGCGGAAGGTCAAGATTTTCTCAATCTTTTCTCTGTTTTCATTCAAAAATGGATAATGTTCTCCTTGACGACGGAGAATGGCATTCATCTCTTGAAGATGAATTTGGTGAGGAATAGAACCATTATCAAAGGTGCGTTGTTTTCTCAAAAAATCTTCACGTTCAATTTTATCAAGGAAATAATCTGCTCCTTCGAATTTAGAGAGAAGATTTTTGATATACTTGTAAAATGCTTCTTGAGTGGTTTTGCCATTGATATACCCAGCATACCCATCTTTAGATTGGTCAGAGAAAACTTCATCATATTTTTCTTGAAGATTGTTTTGGATGAATTGTTTTAGAGCCGCTAAGTCTTTTTGGTGGTTTTCATAGCGCTCAATCATAGATGCTGAAAGTGGAGCCTTGGTTGAAAGATCTTTAACAGTTAAGATACCTGATAGAAGAATGGCGTCATAGAGCTTTTTAGCCACTAGGAAAAGGTCTGCAAAGTCATCTCCAATTTGTCCGAGTAAGTTTTCCAAATCCTCATCATAGGTATCTTTAGAGAATTGTAGTGGAGCTTTTTCTTCTAAGTCAAAATGTTTTTTAAACTCAGCTTGATTTCCTACAATTAACTTGAGAAATTCTGACAATAGACCAGTGGGTTTTTCATAAGCAAAGAGTTTTAGAATGCGTTCTCTCTTAGCAGATTTACTAATTTTATCAGTAAAAATTGCTTCTACTTGCGCATTTTGTCCACTAAGTGAACTTCCTTCAAAGGTGTTGTCGTAAATGCTTATAAACTCGCTAAAGATTTTTTGGATATCATTGTTTTTAATATCGAAAGATTCTTCATACAAAAAATGTCCGCGGTATTTAATCATATGCGCTAATGCTAGATAGATCAAGCGCAAATCAGTTTTTTCTTTTGAGTCCGCCAGGTGTTTTCTCAAATGATAGATAGTTGGAAATTTCTTGTGATATTCTTTTTCTTCTGCCAAGGTAGCAAAAATAGGATATTTACTTCCTCTTTTATCCTCAGGAACTAAGAAGGAGTCATCTAATCGATGGAAGAAACTACTATCCACCTTGCTCATTTCTTCAGAAAAGATTTCTTGAAGATAGCGAAGACGATTTTTTCGACGAGTATAGCGACGGCGTGCTGTTCGTTTGAGACGTCTATCTTCAGCAGTAGTTCCTTCATCAAATAATAAAGCTCCAATTAGATTTTTCTTGATAAAGCGTTTATCAGTATTGCCTAGAACTTTCATCTTTTTCGATGGCACCTTATAGTCATCCGTAATGACGGCCCATCCGACGCTGTTTGTTCCGATATCGAGTCCGATAGAGTAGGATTTGTTGCTCATTTAGTGTTCTCCTTTTATTAAGTTTTTTTGTTAGTAAATGATAATACAATACTTTCAGATGAATTTCTAATATAAAATATTATTCCATTTTATTTACATTTCTCTTGCTAATTTTAAAAGAATAATATACAATACAAGTGTTGGAACTATTCGAAACAACACAGCAAAGTTAAAATAAGGCTTTGTCCGTACACAACTTGAAAAAGTGCGCACCGATTCGGTGCTTTTTTGTTTTTACTATACTAATTTATTCTACTCTTATTTTAATGAAAAAACAAATACAAGTATAGCGTTTTCATTAGTTTTTATGAAACAGGTAAATTCAAGTAGAGAATTTACTTAATTTATGTGTGGCTAATCTTGATATATAAAGAAGAACTAGGATAATTAAGCATCCTAGTTCTTTTTTATATAAATGATTTTGTTATTCCTTCTCAGCCAATTCTTTTCCAAGTTGGATGAGGTAATTTTTCAAGGCATCTTTGACTTGTGGGTGCTTGAGGGCGTAGTCAATAGATGTTTTCATAAATCCAAACTTATCCCCAACGTCGTAACGAGCTCCTGTAAATTCACGGGCAAAAACACGCTGTGTTTTATTGAGCGTATCAATAGCATCAGTAAGTTGGATTTCATTTCCAGCACCAGGAGTTTGATTTTCTAAGATATCAAAAATCTCAGGTGTGAGTAGATAGCGACCGATGATTGCCAAATCACTTGGTGCATCTTCGGGAGCTGGTTTTTCTACGAAAGTTTCAACGCTATAGAGTCCATTACTTCCTTCACCCTGAGGAGCGATAACCCCGTATGATGAAACGTCTTCGTGTGGTACAGGCATGACAGCAATGGTTGATGCGTGTGTCTTTTCGTAATCATTCATCAGTTGTTTTGTCAAAGGAACGGCATTCTCATTTGTGATGTCCATAAGGTCATCACCCAGCATAACAACGAAGGGCTCATTCCCTACAAAAGCTTTGGCTTGTAGGACAGCGTCTCCAAGACCACGAGGGTGAGTTTGGCGAATGAAATGGAGGCGCATACCAGTTGCTTCATCTACTAATTTTAACAGATCTGTTTTACCTTTTTCTTTGAGGTTGTACTCAAGCTCAAAGTTTGAGTCAAAGTGGTCCTCAATAGAACGTTTTGATTTACCAGTGACAACCAGAATATCTTCAATACCTGATTTAAGAGCCTCTTCCACGATAAACTGGATAGTTGGTTTGTCTACAATTGGCAACATTTCTTTGGCAAGGGCCTTTGTTGCTGGTAAAAATCGAGTCCCTAGTCCAGCGGCAGGGATGACTGCCTTTCTAACTTTTGATGACATAAGAATCCTTTCTTTAGAGGGTTAAGACCACTCATTTTCTGCTTTAAATTCATTGTTCATGATGTCATAAATGGCATCTTTGATATTGGTTCCGTGGTAGATAACTTGGTAAATGGCCTGTGTAATGGGCATATAGACTCCAAGTTCTTGGGCTAGTTCATAGGCTGCTCGAGTCGTTGAGATTCCTTCGATTACCATGCCCATATTGGCTTCGATATCAGCTAGGGATTCTCCACGACCAAGAGCATCTCCGGCTCTCCAGTTACGAGAGTGGATGGAGGTTCCTGTTACAATCAAATCTCCTACACCAGATAAACCACTATAGGTCAGTGGACTGGCCCCGAGTGCTACCCCTAGGCGGGTAATTTCCGCCAAACCTCGAGCGATAATGGCTGCCTTGGCATTGTCACCAAATCCTAGACCATGCAAAGCTCCGGCGCCAACAGCAATAATATTTTTAAGAGCACCAGCAGTTTCGACCCCGATAACATCCGTATTGGTATAAAGTCGGAAGTAGTGATTGCTAAAGAGCTCCTGAACGTATTGAGCTGTTTGTAAATCCTTAGAAGCGGCAGTGATTAAGGTCAGATCACGCACAATGGTTTCTTCTGCATGACTAGGACCTGAAACAACGACGATATCGCTGCGGAGTTGTTCAGGAATTTCTTCTTCAAGGATGGTTGATAATCGTTTATGGCTATCGGGTTCTAATCCCTTTGATGCGTGCATGATGATAGCCTTATGGTCTAAGGTTTTTGCAACTTGTTGGGCAACAAGTCGTGTCACTTTTGTTGGAACAACAAACAAAATCGCATCTACATCTCTCAGTGCCTCTGCTAAGTCGGTGTAGGCAATGATATTTTCATCTAGAACGACATCTTTAAAGTAGTGTTTGTTAGTATGATAGGTATTAATTTCATTGATTTGCTCGGGAATGTTTCCCCAAATACGTACCTCGTGTCCATTGTCATTTAAGACTTGTGAAAGGGCAGTTCCCCAAGAACCAGGCCCCAAGACGGCGACGGTTTGTTTTTCCATGTTTTCCTCCTTGATAGAGTTCTCTTTTTTATTTTATCACATTCTAGGGGATTTTGCACTTGCATTGCTGGGGGAGTGGTGGCTTTGTTACTTGAAAAATATACAAAAACCGAGACGAAGTCTTAAACTCTTAGTCTCGGTTTTGATATTTCTTAAAGAATAGCTAGATTTATTTTAATTGATCTGTAATGTCTTTTGATAGCAACATTCCCAGATGATAAGTTTTATTGATGTAAGCAATGACATCATTGATATTTTCAGTCGTTTGAATTTTCTCTCTGATGTCAGCCCTAAATGTTTCATCCTTCAAAAGTTGTTCTTGGTAGAGCCTTTGCAGTCTCTCCTTCTCGTACTTATTGAGCAGAAAAAGGAAAACCAAGCTAATCACAACGAGGATATAAGCATATTGGCTCATAGGAAATCTCCCTGTATGATAAAGAAGTAGTAGTGAGTAAATCGATAATATTTATGTCCCAGAACTAGTGAAGCGCCTAGCCAAATACCTGATAGGATTTGGCGTTAGTTACTTAGATTGCTTTGCAATCAAGTAACTTTGGCGATTTACATCTTCTCAGGCGCTTCTACTCCAAGCAAGCGAAGTGCTTCTTTGAGAACGACTGCGGTTGCGTAGCTGAGGGCTAGACGGCTGTCGCGCTCAGGATTTTCGTCTAGGATACGTGTATGTGCATAGTATTTGTTAAAGGCTTGAGCCAGGCTAATTGCAAATTTAGCAATAATAGAAGGTTCAAAGTTATCTGCCGCACGGTTGATAATACGTGGGAAGTCTTGGATGAGTTTGATGATTTCCCAGCTTTCAGCATCATTCAAGCTATAGTTGCCGGCTGTTTCTGGTTTGAAATCTGCTTTGCGTAAGATCGATTGGATACGAGCGTAGGCGTATTGAACGTAAGGTCCAGTTTCTCCCTCGAAGGACACCATAGCCTCTAGGTCGAAGTCATATCCATTTGTACGATCGGTCTTGAGGTCATAGAATTTAATGGCTCCAACCCCAACAGCATGTGCTACCTGGTCTTTATTTTCCAGTTCAGGATTTTTTGCTTCGATTTGGGCTTTGGCACGGCTAACAGCCTCTGCAACTGTAGGCTCTAACAAGATGACATTCCCTTTACGGGTAGAGAGTTTTTTCCCTTCTTTTGTAACCAAACCAAAAGGAACGTGAGTAATGTCGTCACTCCAATCGTAGCCCATCTCTTGCAAGACAGCTTTGAGCTGTTTAAAGTGGGCAGATTGCTCTTGACCAACGACGTAGATAGATTTAGCAAATTGGTATTCGTTTTTACGGTAAAGGGCTGCAGCCAAGTCACGAGTGATATAGAGAGTTGCACCATCCGATTTCTTGATAAGGGCTGGATGTTCAATTCCATATTTCTCAAGATTGACAACTTGGGCACCTTCTGATTCAACCAGAAGGCCTTTTTCAGAAAGAATGTCTACAACTGCATCCATCTTATCGTTGTAGAAGGCTTCTCCATTGTAGCTGTCAAATTCGACTTGTAATTCATTGTAAAGACGGTTAAATTCCACCAAACTTTCATCACGGAACCATTGCCAAAGTGCGAGAGCTTCCTCGTCTCCATTTTCAAGTTTACGGAACCATTCGCGTGCTTCTTCATCCAAGCTAGGGTCATTTTCAGCTTCAGCGTTGATGCGGACATAGAGTTTAAGAAGTTCATCAATTGGATGAGCTTTTACAGCTTCTTCGTCACCCCATTTTTTGTAGGCAACAATCAGCATCCCAAACTGTTTACCCCAGTCTCCCAAATGGTTGACCTTGACTGTTTGATAACCGATTTTTTGGAAAATATGTGATAAGCTATCTCCGATGACAGTTGAGCGCAGGTGACCAATAGAGAATGGCTTAGCGATATTTGGACTAGACATGTCGATAACAACATTTTCTTGTTTACCAATATGTTGGTCAGCATAGTGTTCTTTTTCAGTGATAACAGCTTGCAATACTTGAGCAGAGATGGCAGATTTATCAAGGAAAAAGTTAACGTAAGGTCCTGTTGCGACAACCTTTTCAAAGGCTTGGCTATTAATTTTTTCAGCCAGTTCTGCCGCAATCATTTGAGGTGCTTTACGTTCGACTTTTGCAAGAGAAAAAGCAGGGAAAGCAATGTCTCCCATTTCTGAGTTTTTAGGGGTTTCCAGTAAATTTAAAATAGCCTCTTGGTCCAGGCTATCAATGACGCTAGCCAATTCGCTAGCAATCAATTCTTTTGTATTCATTAAGAGCTCCTTTTTGGACTTTTCTACTATTTTATCACAATTTTAAAGAAAGAAGAAAAAATTTTTGAAATCTCCTATTTTTTTGGTATAATATAGTTATAAAAATAGTTATAAATATTCACATAAGAGGATTTTATGAGAAAAAGAGATCGTCATCAGTTAATAAAAAAAATGATTACTGAGGAGAAATTAAGTACACAAAAAGAAATTCAAGATCGGTTAGAGGCGCATAATGTCTTTGTGACGCAGACAACCTTGTCTCGTGATTTGCGCGAAATCGGCTTGACCAAGGTCAAGAAAAATGATATGGTGTATTATGTACTAGCAAATGAGACAGAAAAGATTGATTTGGTGGAATTTTTGTCTCATCATTTAGAAGGTGTTGCAAGAGCAGAGTTTACCTTGGTGCTTCATACCAAATTGGGAGAAGCCTCTGTTTTGGCAAATATTGTAGATGCAAACAAGGATGAATGGATTTTAGGAACAGTTGCTGGTGCCAATACCTTATTGGTCATTTGTCGAGACCAGCACGTTGCCAAACTCATGGAAGATCGTTTGCTAGATTTGATGAAAGATAAGTAAGGTCTTGAGAGTTGCTCTCAAGACTTATTTTTGACAAGGAGAGATGTACAATGGCGACAGAAAAGCTATCACCTGGCATGCAACAGTATGTGGATATTAAAAAGCAATATCCAGATGCTTTTTTGCTCTTTCGGATGGGTGATTTTTATGAATTATTTTATGAGGATGCGGTCAATGCTGCGCAGATTCTGGAAATTTCCTTAACGAGTCGCAACAAGAATGCGGACAATCCGATTCCTATGGCGGGGGTTCCCTATCATTCTGCCCAACAGTATATCGATGTCTTGATTGAGCAGGGTTATAAGGTGGCTATCGCAGAGCAGATGGAAGATCCTAAACAAGCGGTTGGGGTTGTTAAACGAGAGGTTGTTCAGGTCATTACACCCGGGACAGTAGTCGATAGCACTAAGCCGGACAGTCAGAACAATTTCTTGGTAGCCGTAGATCGTGATGGCAGTCGATTTGGGTTAGCATACATGGATCTGGTGACCGGTGACTTTTATGTGACAGGTCTATTGGATTTCACGCTGGTTTGTGGGGAAATTCGTAATCTCAAGGCTCGAGAAGTGGTGCTGGGTTATGATTTGTCTGATGCAGAAGAACAGATTCTCAGTCGCCAGATGAATTTGGTGCTTTCCTATGAAAAAGAAGGATTTGAGGACCTTCATTTACTGGATCCACGATTGGCAACTGTGGAGCAATCGGCATCTAGTAAGCTCCTCCAGTATGTTCATCGGACCCAGATGCGGGAATTGAACCACCTCAAACCTGTTATCCGCTATGAAATCAAAGATTACTTGCAGATGGATTATGCGACTAAGGCTAGTCTGGATTTGGTTGAGAATACCCGTTCAGGCAAGAAGCAAGGCAGTCTTTTCTGGATTTTAGATGAAACCAAAACAGCTATGGGAATGCGTCTCTTGCGTTCTTGGATTCATCGTCCTTTGATTGATAAGGAACGGATCATCCAACGTCAAGAAGTGGTGCAGGTCTTTCTCGACCATTTCTTTGAGCGTAGTGATTTGACAGACAGTCTCAAGGGTGTTTATGACATTGAGCGCTTGGCTAGTCGTGTTTCTTTTGGCAAAACCAATCCCAAGGATCTCTTGCAGTTGGCGACTACCTTGTCTAGTGTGCCACGGATTCGTGCGATTTTAGAAGGGATGGAGCAACCTGCTCTAGCCTATCTCATCGCACAACTGGATGGAATTCCTGAGTTGGAGAGTTTGATTAGCGCAGCGATTGCTCCTGAAGCTCCCCATGTGATTACGGAAGGTGGCATTATCCGCACTGGATTTGATGAAACCTTAGACAAGTACCGTCGTGTGCTCAGAGAAGGGACTGGCTGGATTGCTGAAATTGAAGCAAAGGAGCGAGAAAACTCTGGCATCAGCACGCTTAAGATTGATTATAATAAAAAGGATGGCTACTATTTCCATGTGACCAATTCGCAACTGGGAAATGTGCCTGCTCACTTTTTCCGCAAGGCGACGCTGAAAAACTCGGAACGTTTTGGAACCGAAGAATTAGCCCGTATCGAGGGAGATATGCTGGAGGCGCGTGAGAAGTCAGCCAACCTAGAGTACGAAATCTTTATGCGTATTCGTGAGGGAGTCAGCAAGTATATCCAGCGTTTGCAGGCTCTAGCTCAAGGAATTGCGACAGTTGATGTCTTGCAAAGTCTGGCGGTTGTGGCTGAAACCCAGCATTTGATTCGACCTGAGTTTGGAGATGATTCGCGGATTGATATCCAGAAAGGGCGCCATGCTGTCGTTGAAAAGGTCATGGGGGCTCAGACCTATATTCCAAATACGATTCAGATGGCAGAAGATACCAGTATTCAACTGATTACAGGGCCCAACATGAGTGGGAAGTCAACCTATATGCGTCAGTTAGCCATGACGGCAGTTATGGCCCAGTTGGGTTCTTATGTGCCAGCAGAAAGTGCCCATTTACCGATTTTTGATGCAATTTTTACCCGTATCGGAGCAGCCGATGACTTGGTTTCAGGTCAATCAACCTTTATGGTGGAGATGATGGAGGCCAACAATGCCATTTCGCATGCGACTAAGAATTCTTTGATTCTCTTTGATGAGTTGGGACGGGGAACCGCGACTTATGATGGGATGGCTCTTGCCCACTCCATCATCGAATACATCCATGAGCACATCGGAGCCAAGACCCTCTTTGCGACCCACTACCATGAGTTGACTAGTCTGGAGTCTAGCTTGGAACACTTGGTCAATGTCCACGTGGCAACTTTGGAGCAGGATGGGCAGGTCACCTTCCTTCACAAGATTGAACCAGGGCCAGCTGATAAATCCTACGGTATCCATGTTGCCAAGATTGCTGGTTTGCCAGCAGACCTTTTAGCAAGGGCGGATAAGATTTTGACTCAGTTAGAGAATCAAGGGACAGAAAGTCCTGCTCCCATGAGACAAACAAGTGCCGTCACTGAACAGATTTCACTCTTTGATACGGCAGAAGAAAACCCTATTCTAGCAGAATTAGCTAAATTGGACATTTACAACATGACACCTATGCAGGCTATGAATGTCTTGGTCGAGTTAAAACAAAAATTATAAAGAATGAATTACTTGTCATTCTAGCTATATCAAGGAGACTTCTTTGACAATCCCTCACTTTTTTGCTAGAATAACATCACACAAACAGAATGAAAAGGAGCTGACGCATTGTCGCTCCCTTTTGTCTATTTTTTAAGGAGAAAGTATGCTGATTCAGAAAATAAAAACCTACAAATGGCAGACCTTAGCTTCGCTCCTGATGACAGGCTTGATGGTTGCTAGTTCACTTCTGCAACCGCGTTATTTGCAGGAAGTCTTAGACGCCCTCCTTGCTGGAAAATATGAAGCCATTTATAGTATCGGGGCTTGGTTGATTGGTGTGGCCGTGGTCGGTCTGGTTGCTGGTGGGCTCAATGTTGTCCTCGCAGCCTATATTGCTCAAGGAGTTTCATCTGACCTTCGAGAGGATGCCTTCCGTAAAATCCAAACCTTTTCTTATGCCAATATTGAACAATTTAATGCGGGAAATCTAGTCGTTCGAATGACAAATGATATCAACCAGATTCAGAACGTGGTCATGATGACCTTCCAGATTCTTTTCAGACTTCCCCTCTTGTTCATCGGTTCGTTTATCTTGGCGGTTCAAACTTTACCTTCTCTGTGGTGGGTGATTGTTCTCATGGTAGTCTTGATTTTTGGTTTGACTGCTGCCATGATGGGTATGATGGGGCCTCGTTTTGCCAAGTTTCAAACCCTTCTTGAGCGCATCAATGCCATTGCCAAGGAAAATCTGCGTGGCGTTCGCGTGGTCAAGTCCTTTGTCCAAGAAAAAGAACAGTTTGCCAAATTTACGGAGGTTTCAGATGAGCTTCTCGGTCAAAATCTTTACATTGGTTATGCCTTTTCAGTAGTGGAACCCTTTATGATGTTGGTCGGTTATGGGGCGGTATTCCTCTCTATTTGGTTAGTTGCAGGGATGGTTCAGTCGGATCCGTCAGTTGTTGGCTCCATTGCTTCCTTTGTCAATTACCTAAGCCAGATTATCTTTACCATTGTTATGGTTGGATTTTTGGGAAATTCTGTCAGTCGTGCCATGATCTCTATGCGTCGTATTCGAGAAATTCTTGACGCAGAGCCAGCCATGACCTTCAAGGATGTCCCAGATGAAGAGTTGGTCGGCAGTCTTAGCTTTGAAAATGTGACCTTTACCTATCCAATGGACAAGGAACCAATGCTGAAAGATGTGACCTTTACTATCGAACATGGTCAAATGGTTGGTGTAGTTGGAGCAACTGGTGCAGGAAAATCAACCTTAGCTCAATTGATTCCACGTCTCTTTGATCCACAGGAGGGGGCTATCAAAATCGGTGGCAAGGATATTCGAGAAGTGAGTGAAGGAACCCTGCGTAAAACAGTTTCTATCGTTCTCCAACGTGCCATTCTCTTTAGTGGAACGATTGCAGATAACTTGAGACAGGGTAAGGGAGATGCTACTCTATTTGAAATGGAACGCGCAGCCAATATTGCCCAGGCTAGTGAATTCATTCATCGTATGGAGAAAACCTTTGAAAGTCCAGTTGAGGAACGGGGAACCAACTTCTCTGGTGGGCAAAAGCAACGGATGTCGATTGCTCGAGGGATTGTCAGCAATCCACGTATTCTGATTTTTGACGATTCAACCTCAGCCTTGGATGCCAAGTCAGAGCGCTTGGTCCAAGAAGCCTTGGATAAGGACTTGAAGGGGACGACAACCATTATTATTGCTCAAAAGATTAGCTCGGTTGTTCATGCAGATAAAATCTTGGTTCTAGACCAAGGACGATTGATTGGTCAAGGTACGCATGCAGACTTGGTTGCCAATAATGCTGTTTACCGTGAAATCTACGAAACACAGAAAGGAAAGGAGGAGTAAAATGAAGACAGTTCAATTTTTTTGGAATTATTTTAAAGTCTATAAGCTATCATTTGTAGTTGTTATCCTGATGATTGTTTTAGCAACTCTTGCCCAAGCTCTCTTTCCGGTCTTTTCTGGACAAGCAGTGACGCAGCTAGCTAATTTAGTTCAAGCTTATAAAGATGGCAATCCAGAACTTGTTTGGCAAAGCCTATCAGGAATCATGGTCAATCTTGGTCTGCTAGTTTTGGTTCTATTTATCTCCAGTGTCATATACATGTGTCTCATGACGCGCGTGATTGCAGAGTCGACCAACGAGATGCGCAAAGGCCTCTTTGGTAAGCTTGCTCGTTTGACGGTTTCTTTCTTTGACCGCCGACAAGATGGTGATATCTTGTCTCGTTTTACTAGTGATTTGGATAATATCCTCCAAGCCTTTAACGAAAGTTTGATTCAGGTCATGAGCAATATTGTTTTATATATCGGTCTGATTCTTGTCATGTTTTCGAGAAATGTGACGCTGGCCCTCATCACCATTGCCAGCACACCAGTGGCCTTCCTTATGCTGATTTTCATCGTGAAAATGGCGCGCAAATACACCAATCTCCAGCAGAAAGAGGTAGGGAAACTCAACGCCTATATGGATGAGAGTATCTCAGGCCAAAAAGCCGTGATTGTCCAAGGAATTCAAGAGGATATGATGGCAGGATTTCTTGAGCAAAATGAGCGCGTGCGCAAGGCAACCTTTAAAGGAAGAATGTTCTCAGGGATTCTTTTCCCTGTCATGAATGGGATGAGTCTGGTTAATACAGCTGTCGTCATCTTTGCTGGTTCAGCTGTACTGTTGAATGATAAGACTATTGAAACAAGTACAGCCCTAGGTTTGATTGTTATGTTTGCCCAATTTTCACAGCAGTACTACCAGCCTATTATCCAAGTTGCAGCTAGTTGGGGAAGTCTTCAGTTGGCCTTTACAGGTGCTGAACGGATTCAGGAAATGTTTGACGCAGAGGAAGAAATTCGTCCTGAAAAGGCTCCGACCTTTACTAAGTTGCAAGAAGGTGTTGAAATCAGTCATATTGATTTTTCATACTTGCCTGATAAACCTATTTTGAAAGATGTCAGCATTTCTGCCCCTAAAGGCCAGATGACAGCAGTTGTTGGTCCGACAGGGTCAGGGAAAACGACTATTATGAACCTCATCAATCGCTTTTATGATGTTGATGCTGGTGGTATTTATTTTGACGGCAAAGACATTCGTGACTATGATTTAGATAGTCTTAGAAGCAAGGTGGGAATCGTCTTGCAAGATTCAGTCTTATTTAGTGGAACCATTCGAGACAATATCCGTTTTGGTGTGCCAGATGCTAGTCAGGAAATGATTGAGGCAGCAGCCAAGGCAACCCATATTCACGACTATATCGAAAGTTTGCCTGATAAATACGATACTCTTATAGATGATGACCAGAGCATCTTCTCGACAGGACAAAAGCAATTGATTTCTATCGCTCGAACCCTGATGACAGATCCAGAAGTTCTCATTCTAGATGAAGCCACTTCGAACGTAGATACGGTGACAGAAAGCAAGATTCAGCATGCCATGGAGGCGGTTGTAGCAGGCAGAACTAGTTTCGTTATTGCCCATCGTTTGAAGACCATCCTCAATGCAGACCAGATTATTGTCCTCAAAGATGGAGAAGTCATTGAACGTGGTAACCACCATGAACTCTTGAAGTTAGGTGGATTTTACTCAGAACTCTATCACAATCAATTTGTTTTTGAATAAGAAAAAAGTTGTCCTATTCGGGCAGCTTTTTCTTGTCCATAAAAAATTTTTATCACGGCCTTTAAAAAAACATATTAGACGAAAGTCATTTTGAGTGATATGATAGGAGTATGGTTAATATTCGAAAGGAGAGACATCATGGCTAGAACGGTTGTAGGAGTTGCTGCAAATCTATGTCCCGTAGACGCAGAAGGCAAAAACATTCATTCATCTGTATCTTGTAGATTTGCAGAGAGCATTCGTCAAGTCGGTGGTCTCCCTTTAGTTATTCCTGTCGGTGATGAATCAGTTGTACGCGATTATGTGGAAATGATTGACAAGCTTATTTTGACAGGCGGTCAAAATGTCCATCCTCAGTTTTATGGAGAGAAAAAGACTATCGAGAGTGATGATTACAATCTAGTACGTGATGAGTTTGAACTGGCTCTCTTGAAGGAAGCTCTCCGCCAGAATAAACCAATTATGGCAATCTGCCGTGGTGTCCAACTTGTCAATGTTGCCTTTGGCGGCACCCTCAATCAAGAAATCGAAGGTCACTGGCAAGGACTACCTTTCGGAACATCTCACTCTATTGAGACGGTAGAAGGAAGCGTAGTAGCTAAGCTATTTGGAAAAGAAAGTCAGGTCAATTCTGTCCATCGTCAAAGCATTAAAGATTTGGCACCTAATTTCCGTGTAACTGCTATTGATCCAAGAGACCAGACCATTGAAGCGATTGAGTCTATCGACGAACATCGCATTATTGGTTTACAGTGGCATCCAGAGTTTCTGGTTAATGAAGAAGATGGCAATTTAGAATTATTTGAGTATTTATTGAATGAACTGTAACGACTGGGACATCTGGTCGTTCTTTATTTTATTTTTTCAAAATTTTTGGAATGTAGCATTTTTACGCAAACGTTTGAATTCTGATAAAAATTGGAGAAATTCGACAAAAAAACTTGAAAAAAACGAAGGTAAGCGTTATGATAGAAAAGAAGAAATATTGGAGGAATAACATGTCACATATTAAATTTGATTATTCAAAAGTTTTAGACAAATTTGTTGCACCACATGAAGTGGAATACATGCAATCACAAGTAACAGCAGCAGATGAATTGATCCGTAAAGGAACTGGTGCTGGTAGCGACTTCTTGGGATGGTTGGACCTTCCTGAAAACTACGACCGCGAAGAATTTGACCGCATCTTGAAAGCTGCTGAGCAAATCAAATCAGACAGCGATGTTTTGGTTGTGATTGGTATCGGTGGATCTTACCTTGGTGCCAAAGCAGCAATCGACTTCTTGAACCACCACTTTGCAAACTTGCAAACAAAAGAAGAACGCAAGGCTCCACAAATCCTTTACGCAGGAAACTCAATCTCATCTACTTACCTTGCTGACTTGGTAGAGTATGTTGCAGACAAAGACTTCTCAGTAAACGTGATTTCTAAATCAGGTACAACAACTGAACCAGCGATCGCTTTCCGTGTCTTCAAAGAACTTTTGGTTAAGAAATACGGTCAAGAAGAAGCCAACAAACGTATCTATGCAACAACTGACCGCCAAAAAGGTGCTGTTAAGGTTGAAGCAGACGCTAACGGTTGGGAAACATTTGTTGTTCCAGATGATATCGGTGGACGCTTCTCAGTATTGACAGCCGTTGGTTTGCTTCCAATCGCAGCATCAGGAGCTGACATCAAAGCCCTTATGGAAGGTGCGAATGCAGCTCGCAAAGACTACACTTCAGATAAAATCTCTGAAAACGAAGCTTACCAATACGCAGCAGTTCGTAACATCCTTTACCGTAAAGGTTATGCAACTGAGATCTTGGTAAACTACGAGCCATCACTTCAATACTTCTCAGAGTGGTGGAAACAATTGGCTGGTGAATCAGAAGGGAAAGACCAAAAAGGTATCTACCCAACTTCAGCCAACTTCTCAACTGACTTGCACTCACTTGGTCAATTTATCCAAGAAGGAACTCGTATCATGTTTGAAACAGTTGTCCGTGTTGACAAACCTCGTAAAAACGTGATTATCCCTAGCTTGGAAGAAGACCTTGATGGACTTGGTTACCTTCAAGGAAAAGACGTTGACTTTGTAAACAAAAAAGCGACTGATGGTGTTCTTCTTGCCCACACAGATGGCGATGTACCAAACATGTACGTGACTCTTCCAGAGCAAGACGCTTTCACTCTTGGTTATACAATCTACTTCTTCGAATTGGCTATCGCTCTTTCAGGTTACTTGAATGCTATCAACCCATTTGACCAACCAGGTGTTGAAGCTTACAAACGTAACATGTTCGCCCTTCTTGGAAAACCAGGATTTGAAGAATTGAGCAAAGAACTTAACGCACGTCTATAATAGAAGAAAAGAGTGGTTTGTCCACTCTTTTTACTATCTTTATCCATAGAAATTGGACTCAGCCAAGACTTGTGATATAATATAGAGAGCAAAAAGGCAGACGCCTAGAGACTTTATAGGAGAAACTATGTCAAAAGATATCCGCGTACGTTACGCACCAAGTCCAACAGGACTACTACACATCGGGAATGCCCGTACAGCATTGTTCAACTACTTGTATGCACGTCATCATGGTGGAACTTTTATCATTCGTATCGAAGATACTGACCGTAAACGTCATGTCGAGGATGGTGAACGTTCACAGCTTGAAAACCTTCGTTGGTTGGGCATGGATTGGGATGAAAGTCCAGAAACACATGAAAATTACCGCCAGTCTGAGCGTTTGGACTTGTATCAAAAATTCATCGATCAACTGTTAGCTGAAGGAAAAGCCTACAAATCTTACGTTACAGAAGAAGAGTTGGCAGCTGAACGCGAACGCCAAGAAGCAGCTGGTGAAACCCCTCGTTACATTAACGAATACCTTGGTATGAGTGAAGAAGAAAAAGTAGCTTACATCTCAGAACGTGAAGCAGCTGGTATCATACCAACAGTTCGCTTAGCGGTCAATGAGTCAGGTATCTACAAGTGGCATGATATGGTCAAAGGTGATATCGAATTTGAAGGTGGCAATATCGGCGGTGACTGGGTTATCCAAAAGAAAGACGGTTACCCAACTTACAACTTTGCCGTTGTTATCGATGATCACGATATGCAAATCTCTCATGTTATCCGTGGAGATGACCATATTGCTAATACACCAAAACAGCTCATGGTTTATGAAGCACTTGGTTGGCAAGCTCCAGAGTTTGGTCACATGACTTTGATTATCAACTCTGAAACTGGGAAAAAATTGTCTAAACGTGACACCAACACCCTTCAGTTTATCGAAGACTACCGTAAAAAAGGCTATTTACCAGAAGCAGTCTTTAACTTTATTGCTCTTCTTGGTTGGAACCCAGGTGGCGAAGATGAAATCTTCTCTCGTGAAGAACTCATTAAACTTTTTGATGAAAACCGCCTGAGCAAGTCTCCAGCAGCCTTCGATCAGAAGAAACTCGACTGGATGAGCAATGATTATATCAAGAATGCAGACCTAGAAACTATCTTTGAAATGGCAAAACCATTCTTAGAGGAAGCAGGTCGAGTGACTGATAAGGCTGAAAAATTAGTTGAGCTCTATAAACCACAAATGAAATCAGTAGATGAAATTATTCCATTGACAGATCTTTTCTTCTCAGATTTCCCAGAATTGACAGAAGCAGAGCGCGAAGTCATGGCGGGGGAAACAGTCCCAACAGTTCTTGAAGCCTTCAAAGCAAAACTTGAGGCGATGACAGATGATGAATTTGTAACAAAAAATATCTTCCCACAAATCAAAGCAGTCCAAAAAGAAACAGGTATTAAAGGGAAAAATCTTTTCATGCCTATTCGTATCGCTGTTTCAGGTGAAATGCATGGACCAGAATTACCAGATACAATTTTCTTGCTTGGACGTAAAAAATCAATTCAGCATATAGAAAATATGTTAAAAGAAATCTCTAAATAAGAAGGGTATAATAATGGACATCTGGGAAAAGATGTACGAAGAAGCACAGAAGCTATACGATCCACATGAAGTATCTGATTTTGTTTACGCTAACCATGTTGTGGCCGCAGTAGAAGCAGAAGATGGACAAATATTTACAGGTTTCTGTATGGAGGGAACCTGTGGTGTGTTCCATCTCTGCGCAGAGCGGGCGGCTCTCTTCAATATGTACCAATTTTCAGGACAAACTAAGGTTAAAAAAGTATTAGCCTTTCGAGATAAACCACCTTATGGTGGAAGTTCAGGAATGCCCTGTGGAGCTTGCAGAGAATTCCTTTTAGAGCTTAATGCTGAAAATAAAGATGCAGAATTTATGATGGACTACGATACAAGAAAGACGGTGAAAGTCGCAGAACTAATCCCCTATTGGTGGGGAGAAGAACGTGCTTCTAAGTTTAATAATCAATAGGAGAGTCAGTATAATTCTGGCTCTTTTTACTATAATTTGAAAAGATGCACTTGAAAAGAATTGAAAAAATTGTAAAAAGTTTAAAAAAGGTGTTGACAAAGTTTGAAAAGTCGGTATAATAGTAAGAGTTGAAAATAACAACTCTGGTCC
>NZ_CAMIAF010000013.1 GCF_946190375.1 Streptococcus mitis
ATCTATACTCACGTATCTCATTCAAAACAAAAAGAAATACTTAGTTCTTTTAATCCTGTATCAGCGATTCATTCTGATAAAAAATGAACACTCATTAAACACACTTGTTTCATATATTTATAATTGTTTTACTATATCCTAATAAGCATTGATAGTATAGTATATTGAAACAAAATATGCAAAAATATATTAGGGTAGTCAAATTAATTTCTAGAAATGTTTTAGCAACCGCAGTGTACTATTATAGATTCAATCTGTTTCATATCCCAACTTTAAAAACTTTTAGAGTAACAATTGTTTTATGTTTTAAAACCATATCTCCTCGAAGGTTTAATACAATTTTCAGTTACTTGTAGAGCTAGACATGATACCTCTCATTTTTATATGAAGTATTTAATAAAAAGGAGTATAATAACTTTAAAACTAATTACATGTATATCAATAAGGAGATCAAGTCTTTATGCTGAGAAGATTTGTTACTAAGAACCACCTCTTACTTTACTTCTTTTCTATTGGCATTACTTGGCTGGAAGCGATTATCACGCCAGCCCTTGTTCAGAACATTGTTGCTAGTTTTACCAATCAAGAACTAGGCCTTCTTTGGAAAGTTTTGATTTTAGGAATCCTTGGTAATCTCATCCTCTTGCTAGGCTTGGCTGGAAAACGCTATTACTACGCCCGTCTGATTACTGATTTCAAATATGGAATCAAGAGTGCTATTTTCAAACGGTTTTTAAATAGTTATGAGATTGATGAAAAGGATATTTTGTCCGACCTAGAAAACGACGTCAAGCAACTAGAAGAAAGCTATATTGAGCCAACGGTTATCATTATGTCTTCTCTTGGCTTCACCACTGTGTCCATTCTCTATGCCCTGTGGACCAACTTTTATCTGGGCTTGATTTTCATCCTCTTCTACTCCTTTCCTGTCCTCTGCAGTGCTATCGGATCCAAGCGCTTGGATTCACTTTCTGAAAAGCGGTCAACTATTAACCAGAGCTACTTATCAAGCTTGACAAATTTTATTGGCGGTAGCCAACAAATTCGCCATTATCAGGGACAAGACTTCTTTTTTGTTCGCTACCAAAAGCAATTACAAACCAGTCTGGATGCCGAAATCAACTATGAAAAGCAACGCACTTTAAACAGTCTCTTGATCAATAGCATCGATGCCTTTTGTTCCGTCACACCTATCGTAATCGGTGGCTTTATGACCTACTATAATTATTTAGATGCGGCGAGTTTTGTGGCTATCTATCTTGTTTCCCATAATATCGGCTATCAATTCCAAGAGTTGGCTTACTTTACCAACACCCGAAAAGCGACTCGAACTCTTCTCAACAAATACCAAAAACTTTTGAGCCAGTCTGACTCCATCTCGCCTAGAAACATAGAAAATATTTTCCCTATCCAACTTGA
Organism: Streptococcus mitis; assembly: GCF_946190375.1. Classification (GTDB taxonomy): domain Bacteria; phylum Bacillota; class Bacilli; order Lactobacillales; family Streptococcaceae; genus Streptococcus; species Streptococcus mitis_CJ. The sequence continues at coordinate 1,420 of NZ_CAMIAF010000013.1, forward strand.
CAGCATCTCCCTAGAAAAAGAGGGAAATAGCCTCCTGTCTCCGATTTCCATGCACATCAAGCAAGGAGAAAAAATCGCCATTATCGGGGAAAGTGGCTCTGGTAAGACGACACTACTCAATATCATTCATGGAGAAGAGATACCGACAAGTGGACAGATTAGCTTTGCTGGTCAAAACCTGTCACGTAAAGAAATCACAAGCTTTAGTTCCTATATCCTCCAAGATAGCCATTACTTTGACACGCTATCTCTGGAAGACAATATCCTTCTAGGACTGGATAAAAAGGAGGAACGTTTAACCCATATCCTCAAAAAAACAGGATTAGAACATTTGAAAAATCGAACGCTCAGCAGAGATAGTCTGTCTGGTGGCGAGAAACAACGCCTAGAAATCGCTCGCGCCCTCTACCATGATAGCCAACTCATCTTAGCCGATGAGATTAAGGCCAATCTTGACTTGGAAAATAGCAGAAAGATTAGTGAATTGCTCTTCTCCCTACCTCAAACAGTTATTGAAGTCATTCACCACTACACAGAAGAAGACTTAAAACACTATGACCAAGTCATTCTCCTAAGCAAAGAAAAGTGATAGTCTATAAAATACGATTTTAAAAAGCAAGGAACCCAAATTCCTTGCTTTTTAACTCAATATCAAACTGGCTACAATAGGACTGACAAAGACATAGAGAATACCGGTAACACCGATAGCCAAGCCACCCATAGCTCCTGCTACAGAACCGTATCGAAAGGCTGTTCCTGTTCCGACTGCATGGCCTGTTCCACCGAGGGAAAGCCCAACTGCTACTGGATCGTCAATTTTCAACCACTTCAAAAGGGTTGGTCCGATAACACTGGTTAAAATCCCAGTCGCCACTACAACAACCAAGGTCACGGTGGTCAAGCCTTGCAATTTTTCTGTAATTCCCACTGCCATAGCGGTTGTCACTGACTTAGGAAAGAGAGAAATGGCTAGGAAAAAGTCCATGCCAAAGATTTTAGCCACAAGGGCTGTGAAAGAGGTATTAACCACTACAGCTAACAGACTTCCAAAGAGAATACTACGAGCATGGTGCTTCATCAAGTGAAAACTCTTGTAAAGCGGAATCCCTAGAGCCACGGTCGATGGGACAATCAAGTTATTCAGATAAACCCCACCTTGGTAGTAATCTTGGTAAGAAATCCCCGTCACCTTTAGAAAGATAATAATGAAAACAGCTGACAAAAGCAAGGGCGTTGTCAATGGATGAGGAAAACGTCTGTAAATCAGCATTCCCACTAGATAAGCTAGGATAGACAGGGCAAGCCCGAACAGGGGATTAGAAACAAATTCACTCATTTGGCATCTCCTTTCTCATAATCTCCCTCAAATCGTCTCTTGATAAACTGAACCACCAAGGCAATAAGGATAATATTAATAACAGCCGCAAAAAAGACAATCAAAACAATTGGCAAAAGATAGGGAGCAATCACATCAAACTTTTCCATAATTCCCACTGCTGGTGGTAAAAAGAGAATGGTCATATTGGCCAGCAAGAAATTCCCGACCATGTTGACATGCCTTGTTCTCAGCCACTTGAATTGTAGGGCTAGAAAAAGAATAATCAAACCGATAATACTGCCTGGGATGGGCAAATGAAAGAAACTAGAGATTCCCTCTCCGATTAGAGAAATCACAAAGAGAATCATTAATTGAACATATAATTTCATCCTATACTCCACGAAATAGACTTCTTGCATACCAGTTTACTCTTTTTTCAGAAAATTTCAAGGAAATGCACAAGAGTCATTAAAAATTAGAGAGGAAAGGGGATACAAACAATTCTTGACTTGTGAAAACAGGCATGATTTAGGATAAAGGATGCCTGCGTCTTTCTTGCCAGCTCTTTTGAAAAGTAGTATAATTATTGCATGCGCAATCATCTTGTGATATAGAGACTGTCCGTAAATGGACTTTCTTCTATTTATAACTCTAAAAAGAAAGGAGATACTATGACCTATTTGGAAAAATGGTTTGACTTCAATCGGCGTCAGAAAGAAATTGAAAGTCTCTTGGAAGAGACAATTGCCCAGCAGAGCGAGCAAAGTCTGACCTTGAAAGAGTTCTACCTGCTCTACTATCTGGACTTGGCTCAAGAAAAATCTCTACGCCAGATTGACCTGCCAGATAAACTTCATCTGAGCCCGAGCGCTGTTTCTCGGATGGTGGCTCGCTTGGAAGCCAAAAATTGCGGTCTACTTAGTCGCAGATGTTGTGATCAAGATAGGCGCTCTAGCTTTATCTGCCTGACAGGTGATGGGCAAAAGACACTGGCCACTCTACAAAAAGCTGTCGAAGAAAGCTTGGAAACTGGTTTAGATTTCTTGATTTAAGATGATTTTTAAAAAAAGTTGCGTGCGCAATCATTTTTCTTGACATTCTCTTTTACAAGGAGTAAAATAAAGTCATCATTAAACAAAGGAGTTTTAAATATGATTGAAATTACCTATCTAGATGCCAGCAAGAACGAAAGAACTGTAACCTTCGATTCTTATGAAGACTTTGATCGTTCGCAACAAGCTTGCCTTATCGGCGTCGCAGACTACTACCCTGTCCAAAAATTGACTTATAACGGTCATAATTTGGACTACCATGGGACTTACGGAGATGTCTTCTTCTATCTCATGAAACAAGATTTAAGCCAATATAACTAAAAAAAGGAGAAATACAATGGCAAAAGCAATTACAGATGCAACATTCGAACAAGAAACTAAAGACGGTTTGGTCTTGGTAGACTTTTGGGCAACTTGGTGTGGTCCATGTCGTATGCAAGGTCCAATCTTGGACAAATTGTCTGAAGAACTTTCAGAAGATGTCTTGAAAATCGTTAAAATGGACGTTGATGAAAATCCAAACACAGCTCGTGTTTTTGGAATCATGTCTATCCCAACTCTTCTCTTCAAAAAAGACGGCCAAGTTGTGAAACAAGTTGCTGGTGTTCACACAGCAGAACAAATCAAGGCTATCGTTGCTGAATTGAGCTAATCAAACGAGAGACCAAGTACTTGCTTTGGTCTCTTTTTTCTTGCCCTTTGCCATTTTTCAAAAAATATGCTAGACTGTAAGTAGAATATTACGATGTTTGGGACATGCCATCGCTAAAAAAAACCTTGACTTGGTATTTTTTAGCTCCCTCATGGGAGCTTTTTGCGTGCTCTGAACATTTCGCATTTTGGAAGGAGTACTATGAAACGTCAATCAGCCTTGGTCGTCTTTAGTGGCGGTCAAGATTCCACAACCTGCCTCTTTTGGGCTAAAGAACACTATGAAACTGTCGAAGCTGTCACCTTTGCCTACGGCCAACGCCATCATCTCGAAATTCAAGTTGCTGAAGAAATCGCTAAGGAACAAGGCATTCGTCATCACATCTTGGATATGTCTCTGCTGGGACAAATCACTGAAAATGCCTTGACCTCTGATCTGGAGATTGAGCAAAAAGAGGGAGAAGTTCCCAATACCTTCGTTGACGGTCGCAACCACCTCTTTCTGTCCTTTGCGGCAGTTCTTGCCAAGCAACGAGGCATTAAAGACATCGTGACAGGTGTCTGCGAGACAGACTTCTCAGGCTACCCCGATTGTCGAGATGTCTTTGTCAAATCTCTCAATGTTACTCTCAACCTTGCCATGGATTACGACTTTGTTATCCAAACGCCTCTCATGTGGCTGGACAAGGCTGAAACTTGGGAATTAGCTGACCAACTCGATGCCTTTGACTATGTTCGTGAAAAGACCTTAACCTGCTACAATGGGATTATCGGAAGCGGCTGTGGAGATTGCCCAGCCTGCCACCTACGTCAACATGGTCTAGATGTTTATCTCTCACAGAAAGGAGAGAGCTAATGTTTTTTGCACCCAAAGAAATCAAACAGGAAACTGGGGAGTCGCTTATCTACAATCCTTACAGAACCTTGGTATCAAAAGAGTTTACCTTTGATGCTGCCCACCACCTCTTTCACTATGAAGGAAAATGCAAATCCCTTCATGGCCACACCTATCATCTGCAGATTGCTGTCAGTGGATTTTTAGATGAGCGGGGCATGACCTACGATTTCGGAGACATCAAAGCCATCTACAAGAACTACTTAGAGCCCCATCTGGATCATCGCTATCTCAATGAAACCCTGCCTTATATGAACACGACTGCTGAAAATATGGTTTACTGGATTTTCCAAACCATGAGTCAAGAGTTGCCAGATGAACGCGGTCTCCGTTTGGAATACGTTCGCCTCTATGAGACTCCTACGGCCTTTGCAGAGTTTAGACGGGAGTGGTTAGATGACTAGGGAGCGTGTCCTCAAACTACCAGTTCTGGAAATTTTTGGCCCAACCTTTCAAGGTGAAGGCCGTGCTATCGGGCAGAAAACCATGTTTGTCCGCACTGCCGGTTGCGACTACCACTGCGACTGGTGCGACTCTGCCTTTACTTGGGATGGTTCTGAGAAACCTACTCGCATGACTGCTGACGAGGTCATTGCTGCCTTGGATAAATTGGGGAGCTACGACTACGTTACCTTGTCTGGCGGAAATCCCGCTATCCTAGCAGCCAACATGGCTCAACTGGTCACCAAGCTCAAGGAACGTGGTGTCACCCTTGCTGTTGAAACTCAAGGCTCCCGCTGGCAAAATTGGTTAAAAGACATCGACCAGGTCACTCTGAGTCCCAAACCTCCTTCATCTAAGATGGAAGTCAATTTCGAGACTTTAGACTTTATCGTTTCCCAACTGGATCCAGACAAGGTCACCTTTAAAATCCCTATCTTTGATGATGCCGATTTAGCCTTTGCCAAAGGGATTCAAGAACGCTACCAACCAGATGTTCTCTTCTTATCAGCAGGAAATCCTGAGCCCAAGGCTACAGGCAATATTGTCCAAGACCAACTGGACCGTCTCAAAGAACTCTGGGAACGCATCGCTGCTGACGATAGCTGGGGCAATGTCCGCGTCCTTCCTCAACTCCATACCCTCCTCTACGATAACCAACGTGGTGTTTAAGATTAGAAAGAAAAAATTATGTCACAACAAGAAGAAATGAAAAACCTAAGCCTCCTCGGCAACAAAGAAACCAACTATATTTTTGACTATCAACCAGAAGTCCTCGAATCCTTTGACAACCGTCATGTGGAGAACGACTATTTCATCAAATTCAACTGTCCTGAATTTACCTCACTGTGTCCAATCACTGCTCAGCCAGACTTTGCGACCATTTATATTTCCTACATTCCTGACAAGCTCTGCGTCGAGTCAAAATCCCTCAAACTCTACCTCTTTAGCTACCGAAATCATGGGGATTTCCACGAAAACTGTATCAATACCATCGGGAAAGACTTGGTCAACTTGCTAGACCCTCGCTATTTAGAAGTCTGGGGAAAATTCACTCCGCGCGGTGGCATTTCAATTGACCCTTACTACAACTATGGTAAACCAGGAACTAAGTATGAAGGCTTGGCAGAACAACGCCTCTTCCAACACGACCTCTATCCAGAGAAAATTGACAACCGCTAAACTCATACTCAATGAAAATCAAAGAGCAAACTAGGAAGCTAGCCTCAGGTTGCTCAAAGCAATGCTTTGAGGTTATAGATAAGACTGACGAAGTCAGCTCAAAACACTGTTTTGAGGTTGTGGATAGAACTGACGAAGTCAGTGACCATATCTACGGCAAGGCAAAGCTGACGTGGTTTGAAGAGATTTTCGAAGAGTATAATACAAAAAAGCCCTGTTCCTCAAAACGAGGAGCAAGGCTTTTTGTGTTTCAATTATTCTTCTGTTCCAAGGAAATTTTTAGCAACCAGTGCTGCAAGAATACCACCAACGATTGGGGCAAGGATGAAAATCCATACTTGTTGAAGGGCTGCACCACCTACCAAGACAGCAGGTGCCAAGCTACGAGCTGGATTTACTGAAAGGCCAGTAATGTTTAAGCCAACAAGGATCATGGCCATCAATGACAAACCAATTACCAAACCAGCAATCGCGCCATTGCCCTTGCTTTCTGAAGTCACGGTCATGATAACCAAGACAAACAAGAAAGTTGCGATAACTTCAAATAAGAAACCACCAAAGACAGTGACACCGTTTGCCAAGGCATTTTCACCAAGGCTAGCAGTTGACATACCTGAATTCGCCAAGAGGAAGAAGACAGCGCCAGAAGCGATGAAAGCTCCAACAACTTGCCCAAGGATGTAGTTGACAAGCTCTTTTGATGTCAAACGTTTGTTTACAAACATAGCAATCGAAACTGCTGGGTTCAAGTGAGCACCTGAAACAGTTCCGATTGAGTAAGCAGCAACCACGATGGCTAAACCAAAGGCAAAGGCGATTCCAAGGTGACCTAGGCCATCAAGACCATTTCCAAAAACAACAGCTCCTGTCCCAACGAACACAAGCATGAAAGTACCGATTAATTCAGCAACAAATTTTTTCATTTTCTTTCTCCTTTTTTCAAAAACTAGATACTAGTCTATCAAAAGAGGGAAAGGGTTTCAAGAAAATTGATTGGAAAATCTGACTCGCTTTTTCTTAGTATTGAAAAGATTGGATAGCTTCTTTCAAGTCATCTTGTAAACTATTTCTCTGGTCAAGTTGGACATAGACTTCCAACAGGCAGGATCTAAAGTTGGAAAATTTGTAAAAATCTTCCCTTTCTTCTATCGGAAAATCAACAGTTTTTATCCAAGAAGCTACTTGTTCTTGCGCTAACTTCCCTTGTAAAATCGGTTCATAAAGTACTCTGGCTAAACGCCAATCCTCATCATCTGTATAACGAATGGCAATTCTTTTAAATAATTGGCCAAGTATGTCAAATACTTCATGAACTCTGTTTTTAGGAAAGTCTGGATGACAAACTACCTCTGTCAGTAAATCGGCTCCGTGTGCAAAAGCGTGAACCCAACCATACTGACTTGAAAAACCTGTCGTGTCTTTTTCTTTTGAAAGATAGTGCAAACCTTGATTTAAAAGGACATTGCGAATTTCTGCTTTTAATCCCTGATAAAAACCCGATTGCTGGTTAGCATCTGCAGACAAGAGATTTGCATAAACAAGTGCCCTAAAAGAACGTTCAAGTGTTGGCAGACCTACCATATCAATCTCTTTATCTAGTCCTCCATCAGCTGAGACCACCTCAGCAATGAACTGAAATTGTTCCTGTGTAAATAGCTCTTCCTGAATCCCTCTAGCAAAGCTTGTAAAAACAAGGTCATCGCGAATTTCTGGAGAAGGATCTCCCAAATGGTCAAGCAACCACTGGATTTCCTCCTGATGATATCTTGGTTTTTCTTCTGCTATTTTTCTTAGTAACTCTTGATACATGGTCAATACCTCTACATTTCTAGCAGCTGTTCAAAAAGCCAGCCTTAAATGACTTAATATTGAATTCTCAATTAAATACAATCTGATAAAAAATGAAGTAAATAAGGATCAATATCAACTCTACAACAAGTTCAAATTTAACATCACGGCCTTCAACGGCGTGTTTGAAAATAGCTACAGCCAATCCAATTATAATGACGCTTAACAAGCCCATAAACATCATTCTAGAACAACATTTCTATTCCTCTACTCTCCCAACTGGGCACTGTAGGCAATAATCTGGTCAACTGTGTCTGACAAGAACTGGATGGTATCACGGAGTGGTTTATCGGTTGAAATATCAGCTCCGATAATCATGGCTGACTCAAGCGGTGTCTTACTACCACCTGATTTGAGGAGATTGAGCCAGTCTTCAGCTCCGGTTTCTGAATGTTTCAGATGAAGATAACCAGCAGTCGAGATGACTAGTCCAGCTGAGTAGGTGTAACTATACAAGCCCATGTAGTAGTGAGCTTGGCGCATCCAAGTCAGAGCCGCATCGTCGTCAATTTCAATGGCATCTCCCCAGAAGTCTGTCAAGACTTCCTTCATAATGCTGTTGAGCTTGCTTGCTCCGAAGGTCTCCCCTTCTTCAATCAATGTATACACCTTACGCTGGAAGGCTGCTTCCAAGAGGTGAGTGATGAAATTATGGAAGTAGGTATCTGTCAAGCGGTGGGCAAGAGCGAAGCGTTTTTGACGCGGGTCGTCAGATTGGTGCTCCAAGTAGTCACTTAAAAGCAACTCATTGAAGGTTGATGGAGCCTCAACATAGTAGGTTGACATGTGGGCGTTGAAGTAGCTTTGGTGATTGTCAGAAAAGATGAATTGACCAGAATGCCCGATTTCATGAATCAAGGTATAGACATCGCTTAAACGACCAGTCCAACTCATGAGGACATAAGGGTGCACGCGATATGGATCCGCCGCATAACCACCAGAATCCTTGCCGCTATTGGCAGCGAAGTCCACCCAGCGCTCTTCTTGATAGCGAGCAACTTCCTGACAATATTCTTTCCCCAAAGGTTCTACCGACTTCATGACCAAATCATAGGCGTCGTCAATGGTCACTTCAGGATTGAGGGCGCTGTCCAAGTCCAATTTCCAGTCTGCAAAGGTCATCTTTTCAAGACCATTTACCTTGGCAACATGCTTGAGGTATCTCTGAGCAACCAGCGCAAAATCCTTCATGATGAGGTCAATCTGGCGATCAAACATAGCACGATCCACTTCTTGTTCAGCCAGAAGATAATCAAAGACGGAGTCATAGCCCTTCATATCTGCCAAGAGTTTTTCAGACTTGACTTGGGCTAGATAGGCTGCCGCAGCCGTATTTTGGTGCTTACGAAGTCCCTCTGAGAAGGAACGGAAGGATTTCTCACGAACTTCAGCATCCTCGTGGTTTTGGTAGAAATTCTCATAGGTGACAAAGCTGTTTTTGTAGGTCTTGCCATTGACTTCAAAGTCTGCCATTTCAAAATCTCCAGCTCGCATCTTAGTGTAAATATCCTGCGGACTGTAGAAAACTTCACCCAGATTGGTCAAGGCCTTCTCCACATCTGCCCCTAGATAGTGGGCTTTTTTAATTTTGGCCTGACGAATAGCTGCCGTCAAGTGAGGCAATTCACCCAAACGGTCCAAGACTTCCTCGTCTGCAGCCACCAAGGCATCATCAAAGAAGGTCAAAGCTACGCTGGCATCCGTTTCAAATTCCATCCCAGCTTGGGCAATATCAGCAAACTCTTCATTGCTATAGTCTGTCGTCTGAGGCATAAAGCCATAGTTGCCAATATGGCTCATCTGGATGTAGATTTGTTCCAATTCCGCAAAGGCCTTTTCAAAATCCTCAAAAGTATGAAGATTACCCTTGTAATCACGGCTAAATTGATTGATATCTTCGCGAGCTTTCTCGATTGCACGCAAGAAATCCTCACGGTCTTGGTATAGGGCTGTTAAATCCCAAAGTTCCTTCTCTGGAAATTCTGAACGGTGTTTTTGTTTCATTTTCTTCCTCTTATTTCTCTAATTCTAATAAAACACTAAGGGCTGATAAGGCGTAAAGTGGTGCTGTTTCTGCTCGCAAAATGCGAGGACCTAGGCCTGCCAAAACGGCTCCTTTAGCTTCAAAACTTTCGATTTCTGCAGGTGATAGACCACCTTCTGGACCAAAGATAAAGAGCAGTTTGGCTCCTTTTTCAAGACCAGAGACCGCTTGTAAGAGCGCAGCGGCTTCTCCTTCCTTGGCCGACTCTTCATAGGCTACTACGATGCGGTCGAATTGGTCAAGTTGGGCTAGAAAATCTGCTTTCTTCTCAAAAAGCTGAATACTTGGTACAATATTGCGCTTGCTTTGTTCTGCTGCTCCAAGGGCAATTTTTTCTAGTTTTTCAACCTTTTTACCCAATTTCTTGCCATCCCATTTGGCAACTGACCAATCGGCAGGAAAGGCCCAGATTTGACTGGCACCCAGTTCCGTCACTTTTTGAGCGATAAACTCCAGCTTGTCTCCCTTGGGGAAGCCGGATGCGATGGTCGCTTGGACTGGTAGTTCCACATTGTCAGCTAGTTCCTCAACCAATTCAAACTGACGATTTTCCACATCCAGCACACGCGCCAAGCGCTTAATTCCATCATCAAAGACCAAAGTAACCTCATCATCTTCTTTCAAGCGCATAACCTGAAACATATGCTTGCTGGTTTCCTTGTCCTCGATGGTGACAGGAGAGATAGCACTGCCTTTGACAAAATACTGCTGCATGCTAGCCTCCAATCACACCTGAAATATCCTTGGTTTTCTTAAAGACACAGGCATTCCATTCCCCTTGAATCATGTGGGTTTCAAGGAAAAATCCAGCTGACTCAGCCGACTCGCGCACCATGTCCCACTTGTCCTTGATAATGCCACTCATGATGAGGTAGCCTTCATCCTTGACCAAGCGATAAGCATCATCCGTCAGATGAACGAGGATATCCGCCAAGATATTAGCTACAATCACATCTGCCTCAATCTCAACACCCTTAAGCAAATCACCTGCTGCTACATGGATGTTTTCCATACCAGGGTTTAGCTCAATATTTTCCTGAGCAACTCTAACTGCTACATCATCCAGGTCGTAGGCAAAGATTTCCTTGGCACCAAGCAGCGAGCTGGCAATAGAGAGAACCCCTGAACCAGTCCCCACATCCAGCACCGTTTCACCACCACGAAGAACCTGTTCCAAGGCAAAAAGGCTCATCTTGGTAGTTGGGTGGGTTCCTGTCCCGAAGGCCATCCCAGGATCCAGCTTGATAATCTTTTCCCCAGCAGTCGCCTCATAGTCTGTCCAAGAAGGCACGATAGTTAAGTCATGAGTAATTCGAGCTGGCTCATAGTATTTCTTCCAATTGTCCGCCCAGTCTTCCTCAGCCAAGGCAGTGGTCCCCATTTTGACCTCACCCAAATCCATAAAGTCTGTCAATTCTGCTAAGCGAGCCTGCAAATCCGCCTCAACCACTGCTACATCCACCGTGTCAGGGTAGTAGGCTGTCACAACGATTTCTTCTTGCTGCTCAACCTCTGGGAAAATCTCGCCGAAGCGGTCGACATTTCCCACATAGTCCATGCTATCTTCAATCGCAACACCTTGCGCTCCCAACTCAATCAAGAGATTGGAAACCAATTCCTCTCCCTCACGCTTCACTGTAACTTTTAACTCTTGCCATGTTTCCATATTTAAGATACCAAGCCCGTAAAACAAAAAGCCAAAATAGGAAATTCTCTGAAGACGCTTGTGTCTAAGAAAAGTTTATCTTTTTGGCACAGTGTTTTGGGCGGGTTCAGTTTAGAAATGTAACTGAACTATCCTTTCTAATCACTTACTTTTAAATAATCTTTTAATCTCTCTTGCAACTGCGGAACTACTTGACTGGATGTCAAAAATTCCTCGACATTCATCAACTGATAGCCCTGTCCTTCATCTCCAAAGACAATCTTGTCAAATTGGTCCTGAGCCAACTTGCCAACTAGAAATACAGATTGTTTATCTGCAAAAAGCATACTTGGGTAAACCTTACTCCAAAGCAGACAATCTTCAGTTAGATGAATTCCCAGTTCTTCATAAACTTCACGCGCTACACACTCAAAAGGACTTTCATCGCCTTCACGTCCACCACCGGGCAGTTCCCACATATTGGGCCAGGGAATGCTCGCCTTATCATCGCGTAAGATAGTCAAGAGCCTATCCCCACAAAACAAAGCAATCTTACAGCCTGTGAAATCAGAAATCTCTATGTCCATGTCAAACTCCTAATATCTCGGATAAGGATAAAACTCTCCTTCTTCCAAGCCAACTTTTCCTTCTTCAAAGACTTCTTGGTTCCATTCCATGACGAATTCCTCTGCTTCTGGGTCTTCCAAAAAGTCCATGAGGGCATCCAGCCCAACCTCGGCAGTATCTTTAAGGAAAAGGACGAAATAGGCCAAAAATTCGCGAGAGAATCCTTTTTTAGGTAGGTAAGGAATGACAGTCAAATAGTCTTCCTCATTGACTGTTGACTTAGCAGGGTTGTAGAAAAGGACTGCTTCTTCAAAGAGAATGTCATCTGACGAAACCTCTCCGTCTTCATCTACCATCTCCACACCTGCAGCGTTTTGCGCTTCCAATAGAAAACTCACTTCAACCGCGTGGTTACGCTTGTCCCAACTAATCTCAAAGTCAAAGGGAAAATTCTTCTCCAACTCTTCCTCTAAAACATCTAAAAATCCATATGTTGCCATTTTGTCCTCTTTCTATGCGACTCTTAAATCGCCCCGATTGCTCGGAAATATGCTAAAATAGATACTACCATCTTACCACATATACATCAGAAAATCCACGTTAGAAAGGACTGCTATGCCAGACAATCTCGCGCTTCGCATGCGCCCTAAAACCATCGACCAGGTCATCGGTCAGGAACATCTGGTCGGACCTGGAAAAATCATCCGCCGCATGGTGGAAGCCAATCGCCTGTCCTCCATGATTCTCTATGGACCTCCAGGAATCGGCAAGACCAGTATTGCCTCTGCCATCGCTGGAACAACAAAGTATGCCTTTCGAACTTTCAATGCGACAGTTGATAGTAAAAAGCGATTGCAAGAAATTGCGGAAGAGGCTAAATTCTCTGGTGGTCTCGTCCTATTACTAGACGAGATTCATAGACTAGATAAAACCAAGCAAGACTTCCTCTTGCCTCTCTTGGAAAGTGGTCTGGTCATCATGATTGGCGCTACGACTGAAAATCCTTTCTTTTCTGTCACTCCTGCCATTCGTAGCCGTGTTCAAATTTTTGAGTTGGAACCTCTGTCTAACCAAGACGTCAAAGAGGCCCTGCAGATAGCTCTAAGTAACCCTGAGCGTGGTTTTGATTTTCCAGTAGAACTAGATGAGGAGGCGCTGGATTTCATTGCGACCTCTACAAACGGAGACCTTCGCTCTGCCTTCAACTCACTGGACTTGGCTGTTCTCTCTACTCCCGAAAATGACAAGGGCATCCGCCATATCACTCTAGACATCATGGAAAATAGTCTGCAGCGGAGCTACATCACTATGGATAAGGATGGAGATGGCCACTATGATGTTCTCTCAGCCCTGCAAAAGTCTATCCGTGGCTCAGATGTTGATGCCAGTCTTCACTATGCTGCCCGCTTGATTGAGGCTGGTGATTTGCCAAGTCTCGCTCGTCGTTTGACTGTTATCGCTTATGAAGATATCGGTTTGGCCAATCCTGAAGCCCAGATTCACACCGTGACTGCTCTTGATGCTGCCCAGAAGATTGGGTTCCCAGAAGCCCGCATTCTCATTGCCAATGTCGTGATTGATTTGGCCCTTTCTCCAAAATCCAACTCAGCCTATGTAGCTATGGATAAGGCACTTGCTGACCTCAAAACATCAGGGCACTTGCCTATTCCGCGACACTTGCGTGATGGGCACTACAGTGGAAGCAAGGAACTAGGGAATGCCCAAGACTATCTCTATCCACATAACTATCCTGGAAATTGGGTCAAGCAAGACTATCTGCCAGAAAAAATTCGTAATCATCACTATTTCCAAGCAGAAGATACTGGTAAATATGAACGGGCTTTGGCTCAAAGAAAGGAAGCTATCGACCGTTTGCGAAAAATCTGAAATCCTTTTCAAAAAATTGCACTTTCCTCTTGATTTTTTTTGAAAAAGTGGTATCATATAAACATAGAAACGCTGTGGTGTACGACTTCACACTTAAGTGTTGACCGACTATTTTTTGTATTATTAGGGAAACAAAAGTCTTCTAACAGCATGTAGGCCGTCTCACACGGAAACAGCTTCAGTTAGAGCGAGTTGCCCACCTGCTTAATTGCGCGGGTTCAATACAAACCGTGAAGTTTCGGCACCAATACAGCTTTTTATTTGCCTCCTTAGCTCAGCTGGCAGAGCAGCGGACTCTTAATCCGTGGGTCACAGGTTCGATCCCTGTAGGGGGCATCTAAATACAACAGGAAAAAGCCTTGTAAATCAAGGCTTTTTTTGCTTGTCTATAACTGATTTACCCCATCATTTGTCCCACATTTTAAATCTATCTTTTCTTTTTGAATCAAATTACATCTTTACAAATAGTGTAAAGCCAGTTACTTTTGCTTTGATTCCATACAATATTTTCATGTAGAGAAGACAAATTTTATCTTCTCTTTTTATTTTCAAAATAATAAAAACTGATTTTCTTTTCATAAATCAGACTGAAACTTCCAAATTTTCCATTTTGTTTATTGACATTTCCTCTAAAAAGGTGTATAATATTTTTATTATCAAACTATACTATACTATACTATATAGGGGGTATTGAAATGAAATTTTCTAATCGTTTACTGCTATTCCTTGCAGGAGTTGTTTTTGTCCTTTTAGGACTTTTCCTATTTACAAACCCAGTAGCTAATCTTGTTGCTTACAGCTGGTGGATTGCATTTGGTTTACTGGTTTCTTCTATAGCAGCTATTTTAGGCTATTTCTCTGTACCAAAAGAGCTTCGCTCACCAGCTCATCTTTTCCAAGGGATTGTTAATCTTCTCTTAGCTCTTTACCTCGTTGCCTATGGCTTTGTGACGCTGCCAGTTGTCATTCCAACTATTTTAGGAATTTGGTTAATTGTAGAAGCCATTATAGCTTTCTTTAAAGGCAATCGTCTGGGATTGATTTTCCCTATTATTGGCAACCATATCATGTGGATAGCGTTGCTTGCATTTTTACTAGGTCTAGTGATTTTGTTCAATCCAGTAGCTACAAGTGTCTTTGTCGTTTATGTCGTTGCCTTTGCATTTTTAATTGTTGGTTTCACCTATATCCTTGATGCCTTTCGTAAATAATCTAGCTGCCATTTTGGGCATATTAAAATAGCTGGGAAGTTACATTCTCAGCTTTTTCTGTTGCCTCCTTAGCTCAGTTGGTAGAGCAGTAGACTCTTAAGCTATGGGGCGCAGGTTCGAGCCCTGCAGGGGGCACATCTAAATCAACAGAAATAAGCCTTGAAACCAAGGCTTTTTTTAACGTCTAATAGCTTTTTGTAGAAAAGTATTTAAAAATAAAAGAGAAGAGAATCTCTCACTCTCTTCTCAGTATATCTTATTAAATTTAGTTTTTCTTAATCTAGCTGATTTTCCTTTGCAACGACAAATTCCTTAACCAATCGATAGATAACAGCAAATATCGGTGTAAAGAATATCATCCCAAGTAAGCCAAAGAGATTGCCTCCAATACTAGCAGCCGCAAGCGTGAAAATAGCTGGCAAACCAATAGACTGACCTACAACTCTAGGATAAATAAGGTTTCCTTCAATCAGCTGTATAACTTGATATAGAAGAAGAGAAAGTAAGGCTTGAGTAGGACTCACTGTGAAGATAAAAATCGCTCCCACAACACAAGCAATCATAGGCCCTACATAAGGAATGAACGATAGCACTCCTGCAAAGATACCTGTCATTACTCCATAGGGTATCCCAAACACGCTGTAACCAACCGCTATCATAACTCCTATGATAACTGCTTCAATCAGCTGACTCATCAAAAATTGGTCATAAGTCTCTAGTGCTACTTGTCCAATGTAAGTCAACTTTATCACCACCTTCTCTGGAAGAAAAACTTTTAGAAGTCGACTCGTCATCGCTGCCAAATGTTCCTTACTGGATAAAAATAAAAAGGTGAAGACTATAATCAAAAAGGCATTCATCAAACTTGAAAAAATATTGCCGATATTACTAGTCAGACCTGATAAAAAACCTATCAAAGCTTGGCTAATAGAACTAGATTGTCCCTGTATGCCTGATACGATAGTTGACAACATGTCTTTGGTTACAAATTCCGAGCTGCCTAGCAATTTCCCAAGTTGAGTAAGGACTGTTGAAAGGACTGTTCCCAGCTGACTAATAGTCTGGGCTAGGGTTGGCAGCACCAAAACCAAAAGAGCAATCACGATTAAGATAAGAGCTAGGAAAACAAGTACCATGGCAATCGGACGACGCAACTCTGCCTTTACCTTCAATTTAACTAAGTACTGTTCAATTTTTTTCATAGGAACATTAAGCACAAAAGCAATAACAGCACCATAAATCAAGGTTGATATTACATCAAAGAGAGAGATTGCTCCTGATATAAAGCTCGATGCATTCAGAATTACAAGAGCAACCAGCCCTATAAAAAGTATTAACGGGGTGTATTTTTTTACTAAGTTCATAAATTCTCCTTAATAAACATGTTTAGATACGACTATACTATTTGGTTTTTCAAACTCTCGATTAAGGTAGGCTTGGTAAGTTCCTGGAGCGATAAATCCTTTGGGTGAGAGGATATCGGTGCCAGCCTGACCGACTATGGTATCAGCCAAGAGCACACAGTTTGTAGATAAGACAAAGTAGGATTTAAACTTAGATTTGATAAATTTATAAAGTTCCCCATCTGTCTCATGTCTGATTTTATAAGCGTAGGTGTAGTCTTCCTTACCATCACCTGTCATGATTTTATCTGCACTTGGCTCCCATGGAATCGTCAGTTGTTTCAATTCAGCCAACTTTTTCTGAACTGCTTTTTCCATTTCAGGCGTCAAATCTATCCCATAACCAAAAAGCGTTTTTTGACTCTCACGTTTACATAGGTCAATGTACTTGTCACGATCACAGAAATATAAGACACCATCTCCTACCATGCCAAATAAGGTCTCAGAAGACGGATCATAGTTGCCATAAGAAATAACACGGCCTTGATAGCAGATATCCACATGACCAATTGCCGAAAACAGAGAGGTCTCAGCTGTATGAACAAAAATTTCAAGCACCGCTGTCTTACCAAACTTCACCATTCCAAGATGGATATCCTCTCTCTCATCAGCATTTTCCTGCATGAATTTGTTGATTTTTGCTAAAGTTCTTGCAGGGATGAGAGCGGCTAGGACAATAGGTAAGCTAATTCTAATGCGACGTTTGAGATGGTTTTTCCCAATTTCCTCCTCAAACAAGAAACCATCACGGATATTGGACACACCATAAAGGAAAAAATAAGCCCCTAATACAAAGAGTTGAAAGACAGAATTTCCTGTAGAGGACAAAAGACTAGTCCCACCAAGAAAAACTAGTACGAGTCCATCTAGTAAGAGACGAAAACGAGGTCGAATTTTGTTTTTGCGGTAGAGAACATAGGTGACAAGGTTAATACTAGCATGAAAAATCTGATAAACTCCAATCACAAGAGCCAAAATATAAATCGGCACATCCGTCGCAAGATTGGAGCCAAGCAAATATCCCAGCACTAACAATTTAACCAGTGCAACTCCCAAGGTGTCCGTTGACTGACTTTTTTTGAAAATACGTAATACTAAATCTAAGACCGTTGCTATCCAAGCTAAAAACAGAACCAGTCGAATAACCTTTACTGGCAACCAAGTCCCCGTGACCATCAAGATGAGACCTAGCAGAACAAACAAGAACCCCTGAGCAAGTAATTTCTTACCTGTCAGACCTAAAGATAGAATTTTCGCCATATAAAAACCTTTCAACAATAAAAATTAAACACTCCGATTAAACTGACTAGTAAATAGCCAACACTACAAACAGCCTGTGCCAGCAACATATGGTGACTAGAAATGACTGTAGTAATGTCACCATCTTGTCTTATGCACTTCTAAAATTTGTTATATTGATTAGAAACCAGAGCTTATAAAAACTAGCTAAACTCGAGAGATAGACACAATTGCGACGAAAAAATGTATAACCAATTCAACTTGTTAAGGTAAGAAAGCATTATTTCCAATCTATTAATTATTCATCTATTACCTATTATGACACAATATTCCCTATAGTTCAACTTTTTACTTGTTTTTATATTACACGGACTAAAAAGTTTTCAACAGTTGATTGCATTTGTTTTAATAAGTTTTAACCTTTCTTGGTTAGATAAAAAAAGAACCATACAGTTTAGAATCTGTATGGTTTTTGCCCCACTTTTGTCCCATTTTTAAATCATGACATTGAAAATACCTAAAATCACTTATATTTCAATATTTTTAATTGCTCTCAATATGAAAGTCCTTTCCAAATCCCTGTAGGGGGCATCTAAATACAACAGGAAAATCCTTGGTTTCAAGGCTTTTTTTGCTTTCCTTTTAAAAATTGTCGTGCAATTTGCCGTGTTTTTACAACAAACTTTTCACAGCCATAAATTCCTCACTAATTTTTTCCTCCAATGTGTGACCATAAACTTCAACCAGCATAGAGATATCTTTGTGTCCTAAAATTTTCGCAATAACTCCCAAATCAATATTATTGTGCCATAGATAACTACCATAAGTGTGTCTAGCTCCTTTGGTAGTAATCAATGGAGAAATTTGCAATTCCTTCAACATTACTTTTATAGCTTTATTGACTGTTGCAATATCTGGAACATCGTAGGCATATCCATAATGCTGAAAAATCATTTTATACCTATTCTTGATTCCTAGCTCTTTATTGGCCTTCTCCTGTTCAATTTTTAGGACTTGTAATATCTTAATACATTCTTCGTCTATCGGTACCATCCGAATAGACGTTTTGTTTTTGGAGGGACAAATTTATGAGAAAGGGTATTAAACCTCCTATAATACTGAATAAAATATTTCAGGCTCTTGATAATAATGTCGCAGTCTTGAAGATTGTATTTTACAATACCAACAAATTCATTCTTTTCCCAAGTAATAATATCTCCAAAGGCTGTTACCAACAGCGGAAAAAGAAGTAAGGAACTATTCATAATAATATCCGTAGCAAATCTTTGCATTTTTGCCTTATCTTCTTTAAGATAGTACTATTAAAAAAAGAAAAGGTGAAAATCATGGAAACATATACACTTGCAAATGGGGTTGCTATTCCTAAAATTGGTTTTGGAACTTGGCAAATTGCTGAAGGCGAAGAAGCCTATAACAGTGTTAGCTTCGCACTTAAGGCGGGTTACACACATATTGATACCGCACAAATTTACGGTAACGAGGTTTCTGTAGGTAAAGCGATTGCTGATAGTAATTTGGCACGTGAGGATATTTTCCTAACTACCAAACTTTGGAATGATAAGCATGATTACGAGTTAGCTAAGACTTCTATCGATGAGTCTCTCGAAAGACTTGGTGTGGATTATTTGGATCTTTTACTTATCCATTGGCCTAATCCAAAGGCGCTTCGTGAGAATGATGATTGGAAGGCTGGCAATGCGGGTGCATGGAAGGCTATGGAAGAAGCCTACAAAGAAGGTAAGGTGCGTGCTATCGGTGTGTCTAACTTTATGCAACACCACCTAGAAGCTCTTATTGAAACAGCTGAAATTGTTCCACATGTCAATCAAATCCTCTTGGCTCCAGGTTGTAACCAAGAAGACTTAGTTGCCTATTGCCAAGAGCGCGATATCCTTCTTGAAGCCTATAGTCCACTAGGTACAGGTAGCATTTTTGGAAATAAAGATGTTGAAGCAGTGGCTAAACGTAACGGTAAATCTGTGGCACAAGTTGCTCTACGTTGGAGCCTTCAAAAAGGTTTCTTGCCACTACCTAAGTCTGTGACACCTAAAAATGTAAAAGGTAACTTGGATATCTTCGACTTCGACTTATCAGAGGAAGATATGGCAGTCTTGGATAAGATTCAAGGCATCAAAACTCAGGATGATCCTGACACAGTTAATTTTTAATAGGATATTAAGCAACTCGTTAGGGTTGCTTTTTAGCGTGTTTCTTTAGATTTGCTATAATGAAACAATCATTTTTTTATAGATGGGAGTTACGTAATGGAGTCTCGAAATCTTTTGCCTCAAAATACACGTACTTCATTATCAATCGTCAAACATTCCGCCTGTAAGCTGGTACATGAGGTAAATATGTTCCAAAGTTTTGACAATTCGCGCCACATAAAGTTATTTAAGCATATCCTTTTCTCTCATTACCATTTTCTGTTATAATAAATTGTACTTCTAAAATAGAAAGGTCTTAAGATGACAACTCTTATTAAACATAAACGTGTAGAATTTTCAGAACTTTTTTATGACTTAGTTTTTGTTTTTGCAATTTCAAAAGTAACTACTTTAATTGACCATCTTCATAACGGTATTTTGACTTGGAATTCTTTCCTTGATTTTCTCATTGCTACTTTGGTTCTCATCGATTCCTGGATGATTCAAACCGATTATACCAATCGCTATGGAAAGAACTCTTTATTTAACATAGTAATCATGTTTATCAAAATGGGAATTTTACTCTTTATAGCCAATATGATTGGACCTGATTGGCAACAATATTTTCATTATCTCTGTTGGGCTATTGGTACATTAACCCTTACCTTATTTTTTCAATATTTGGTTGAATTTTTTAGAAAATCAACCGATGATGTTAATCGGGAAAGTATCAAAGGTTTTCTATGGATAACAGGTCTAGGAAGTTTAGGAGTCTATCTAACAGCTCTTCTTCCTATTTACCTTGGAGTCTATATCTTATTTACTAGTATTCTGCTAACATTTATTATGCCAAGTATCTTGCTTAATAAAGATAAGCATTACCAGGTAAATCTCCCCCATTTAATCGAGCGCATCTCCCTTCTTGTCATTATTATGTTTGGAGAGATGATTACGGAGCTAGCTAACTTCTTTACAATCGAGAATTTCTCGATTTATTCGGTTCTTTATTTCATTATTATGCTTTCTCTGTTCTTGTTTTATTTTGGTCAATTCGACCATGCTATTGATGAAAAATCTAATCAAAAGGGACTATTTCTAATTTACAGTCACTATCCTATTTTCATTGGACTTATGATGATGACTGTATCGATGAGTTTTCTTCAGAATCCTGAAGCTAATCGTCTCTTTGCAACCAGCTTCTCTTATATCGGATTTGGCCTCTTTCAAGCTGCTGTCCTAGTAAATGGGCCCTATAACAAACACTATCTTCGCTATTCGAAAAGTTACTACTGTGTCCAAGCGACACTCTATCTGGCTGCCTTTATTCTCTCTTTAATCTTTGCTTCTAATCCTATAATAGTAGTGAGTATAACAACCATTTTAGCTCTAGCTATAGCCATTCATTTTATTTATTTTTATATGACACAGAATAAAAAATATTCCAAATCTAACTGGGAGTTATTTTAATGAGTTTATAACATTAAAAAGCCTTGGAACCAAGGCTTTTTTGCTTTCTATCTAAACTTTTTCATAAGGTATTTTCGTACAGGTGCTTCAATGGTTTTAACGATTTCAAATCCTTCTTTTTGATAAAGATGCTTGGCTGCCTGATTTGCCTCGAAGACATTTAGAGAAATACTATCTATGTCTCCATTTTCAAAGACCAAACTAACAAATTTCCTTAAGGCCTGACTACCTAAGCCTTGCCCCTGTTTCTGGGGATTGATTAAAAACCGTCCGATATGAAGATTCCTGTCTTCTAGCCTGATTTTCTGGATAAGCCCCACAAACTCTGGTCCATCAAAGATAGAAAAGACTCCTTCCAAATCTTGCAAGATTTGAATTGTCAAGGGAAAAGGAATCATTGTTCCCATCCATTGTTCTTGAAAGACTTTGCCAAAGGAATTGGACCATTGACATACGCGTTGAGCGTTTTCTGTGCTCACCTTTTCTTCAAAACGAATTGTCATCTTTTCCTCACCATCTTATCTATGTTTCTTTATTATACTACTTCTCTCATTTTTTACGAATAGATAAGTATGATTGATATTTATTTTTTTCTTGTCGGGAGCATTCTCGCTTCCTTTCTTGGTTTGGTCATTGACCGTTTTCCTGAGCAATCCATTATCAGTCCAGCTAGTCACTGCGATTCCTGTCAGACTCCCTTGCGCCCCTTAGATTTGATTCCGATTCTCTCGCAAGTTCTCAATCGCTTTCACTGTCGCTACTGCAAGGCTCCTTATCCAGTCTGGTATGCCCTTTTTGAACTAGGATTAGGTCTCCTATTTCTATCTTACTCTTGGGACTTCCTTTCCTTGGGACAAGTCATCCTAATCACCGCTGGTTTGACCTTGGGCATCTACGACTTTCGCCATCAGGAATATCCCCTACTGGTCTGGATGACTTTCCACCTAATCCTCATGGCTTCCTCTGGTTGGAATCTGGTCATGGTCTTCTTCCTTGTCCTTGGAATTGTGGCTCATTTTATCGATATCCGCATGGGAGCAGGGGATTTTCTCTTTTTAGCTTCTTGCGCTCTCGTATTTAGCGCAACCGAGTTACTCATCTTGATTCAGTTCGCTTCTGCGACGGGCATCCTGGCCTTTCTCCTGCAAAAGAAAAAGGAAAGACTTCCTTTCGTGCCTTTCCTCTTACTTTCTGCTTACGTGATTATTTTTGGTAAGCTACTGCTTGTTTGATAAAGTCCTCAATCTGCTCTCCTTGGTGGAGAGCTTTTACAATTTTCGAACCAACGATAACGCCATCTGATACCGCATTGAAGCGTTCTACATCAGCCTGACTTGATACACCAAAACCTGTCAAGACTGGAATGTCAGCCACTTGATAAAGTTGTGCCAAGTGCTTGTCCAAGTCTGCACGGTAATTGCCAGATTTCCCTGTCACCCCATTGATGGCAACCGCATAGACGAATCCTTCTGCACCATCAATCAACTCTTTCTGGCGTTCAATTCCTGTCGTCAAACTAACTAGAGGAATCAAGGCGATATCTGTATCTGCCAAAAATGGTTCTACAAAGTTGGCATGCTCATGAGGCAGGTCTGGGATAATCAAGCCTTTAACCGCTGTATCTGCCAAATCTTTGACAAAGTTCTCCACACCGTACTGAAAGAGGGGGTTGAAGTAGGTCATGATGACCAGCGGAACCTCTGTTTCAATGGTTTTCAAGGTTTCAACCAAAGCTTGTGTCGAAGTCCCGTGGGCTAAACTGCGCAAGCCAGCTTCTTCGATAACAGGTCCATCTGCGACAGGATCTGAAAAGGGAATGCCCACTTCAATGGCAGAGACACCCAAATCTTCTAAAAAGTGGATTGTTTCTCCTAGTCCATCCAAACCTTTTTCGTGGTCTCCAGCCATGATATAGGGAACGAAAATTCCTTTTCCAGCTGCTTTTATAACGTTTAATTTTTCTGTTAGTGTCTTAGGCATGAGCTTCTCCCTTCTTTGCTGCGTCTGCTTCCAAGCGGTCTTTGACTTGAACCACATCCTTGTCCCCACGACCTGATAGACAGACAATCATGGACTTGTCTGGACCGAGTTCTTTGGCCAATTTCACTGCAAAAGCGATAGCATGGCTAGATTCCAAGGCTGGGATAATCCCTTCCACACGAGACAAGAGTTGGAATCCTTCCAAGGCTTCTTCGTCTGTCACAGGAACATAGCTGGCACGTTTGATATCGTGGTAGTGAGAATGTTCTGGACCGATACCAGGATAGTCCAAACCTGCTGAGATAGAGAAGGCTTCAAGAATTTGACCATGGGCATCTTGGAGCACATCCATGAGAGAACCGTGAAGGACACCCGGACGACCCTTAGTCAAAGTCGCTGCGTGGTGCTCTGTGTCTACACCAAGTCCTGCTGCTTCAGCTCCATACATAGCTACTGACTCATCTTCTACAAAGGGATGGAAGAGCCCGATGGCATTAGAACCACCACCAACACAGGCTACTAAAGCATCTGGCAGATCTTGTCCTGTCAAGTTACGGTACTGTTGTTTAGCTTCTCGACCGATGACACTTTGGAAGTCACGAACGATTTCTGGGAAAGGATGAGGCCCCAAGGCAGAACCAAGGATATAGTGGGTGTCGTCGATATTTGCCACCCATGAACGAAGAGCTGCATTGACCGCATCCTTGAGCACGCGCGAACCGTCTGTCACTGCCTCAACCTTAGCTCCCAAAAGCTCCATACGGAACACATTGAGGGCTTGGCGTTTAACATCTTCCTCACCCATGTAGATGGTACATTCCATGTTAAAGAGGGCTGCAGCAGTTGCAGTTGCCACACCGTGCTGACCAGCACCTGTTTCAGCGATAATTTTCTTTTTACCCATGCGTTTGGCAAGCAAAACTTGTCCCAAGGCATTGTTAATCTTGTGGGCCCCTGTATGGTTAAGGTCTTCACGTTTGAGATAAATCTTGGCTCCGCCGATATGCTGGGTCAAGTTTTTTGCGTAGTAAAGAGGAGTTTCACGTCCCACATACTGGCGCAAAAGTTGGTTCAATTCCTCTTGGAAACTTGGGTCTGCCTGACTTTCACGATAAGCCTTCTCCAACTCCAAAACTGCCGTCATCAATGTTTCTGGGACAAAACGTCCACCGAATTTTCCGTAAAATCCATCTTTATTTGGTTCCTGATATGCCATGCTTTACCCTCTCTATAAATCTTCTAATCTTTTCCTGATCTTTTTGTCCATCTGTCTCCACTCCGCTCGATACATCGACTGCATAGGGAGTAAAGTGTTGAATTGCTTTTGCTACATTGTCTTCCTTAAGCCCACCTGCTATAAAGAAAGGCTGAGCTAATTCCATCGTATCCAGTTGACCCCAGTCAAAGGTCTGGCCACTCCCAGCCACAGGGGCATCAAAGAGTAAATAATCTGCCTGAGAATTAGGGACATGTCCCTCTCCATCCACCTGCACAGCCTGAATACTGTCACAAGGCAAATTCTCAAACAAATCATCTGCCACCTGACCGTGAACTTGAACCAAGTCCAAACTAACTTTGTCAATCGCTTCTAGCAGTTCTGCCCGACTTGGTGAAACAAACACACCAACCTTTTTGACATCTGCAGGAATAAGCTTTGCCAGCTCGGCAGCCTGATCCAAAGTCACCTGTCTTTTACTAGGTGCAAAGACAAAACCGATGTAGTCGACTCCTGCTGATACGGCTGTTTCCACCGCTTCTTTGGTCGATAATCCGCAAATTTTAACCTTTGTCAATCTGCAACTCCTTGATTCTCTGGGCTACATCTTCTGCCTGCATGAGAGCTGTTCCCACCAAAATTCCGTTAAAGTATGGTGCTACTCGTTCCGCATCCTGCCCTGTGAAAATAGCAGATTCAGAAATGTAGTAGCGATTTTCCTTAAAGTGCTGGGCCAAGTCTACACTGGTCTGCAAGTCAACTTCAAAGGTGGTCAAATTACGATTATTGACCCCGATAATCTCAGCACCAAGTCTGTATGCCACCTCTAGTTCAGCTAGATTGTGGGTCTCCACCAAGACTTCCAAGCCAAGCTCTGTCGCATAGTCGTAAAGTTCCTTAAGACGTTCTTCTGACAAGGCTGCCACAATGAGCAAGATGACTGTCGCACCTGCATTTCGAGCGCGGATGATTTGCTTTTCATCGATGATAAAGTCCTTGTTGAGCGTTGGAATCTGTACCTGACTGGAAATCTCCCGTAGATAATCCAAATGTCCTTTAAAGAAAACTTCATCTGTCAGAACAGAAATCATCACTGCTCCGTTTTCTTCATAAGTCTGGGCCTGTTGCACAATATCCACATCGAGATTGATATCTCCCAGACTAGGGCTAGCCTTCTTAACTTCAGCGATTATCTGTAGACGGTCTTGGTGTTGTTTTAGATAGTCAGCCAAGCGATAGGTCTGGCGCAGGGGCTGAATTTCCTCCAGCTCCATCTGCTCAACCTCACGCGCTTTCTGCTCCAAAATTCGTGCTAAAAATTCCTGACTCATTTTTGGTACTCCTGTAACAGTCTGAGTTTTTCAAGGGCCTTGCCACTAGCAATCACTTGACGAGCTAAGGCAACTCCATCCTTGATATTATCTACCTTACCATTAGCATAGAAACCAAGACCAGCATTTAAAACTGTAGTTTCCAAGAATGGACTTGGTTCATTTTTAAGAACGCTAAGCAAAATTTCTGCATTTTCCTGAGCATTGCCTCCACGAATATCTTCGATAGCGTAACGTTCCATTCCCAAATCCTCTGGAGTAAAGCTTGACAAGGTGATTTCGCCATTTTCAAGAAGAGCAATCTTGGTTGTTCCATTCAAACCAGCTTCATCCAATCCTTCTGGTCCAGTAACCACGATGGCACGTTTACGACCCATATTTTTCAAAACCTGAGCTGTACTTTCTAGAAGTTCTGGACGACTAATTCCAAGAAGCTGTGTTTCCAAAGCCATTGGATGAATCAGTGGACCAGTCAAGTTCATGATCGTTGGAATTCCTAGTTCCAAACGAGCTGGCATGATGTATTTCATGGCTGGGTGCATATTTTTAGCAAAGAGAAAGACGATTCCAGTTTTATCAAAGACCTTACCTAGTTCAGCTGGTTTGAGGTCTAGGTTGATGCCCAAGGCTTCAAGGACATCTGCAGAACCAGATTTAGAAGAAATCGAACGGTTACCGTGTTTTGCCATGTGAACACCGCCACCAGCCAAGACAAAGGCTGCAGTTGTAGAGATGTTAAAGCTGAAAGACTTGTCCCCACCTGTACCACAGTTGTCCATAGCATCATGAATTTCAGTTGGAATATGTTGGGCATGTCCTCTCATGACTTGGGCAATGGCTGTGCGTTCTTCAGGTGTTTCCCCCTTCATCTTAAGAGCCAAAAGAAGAGAAGCAATCTGCGCCTCAGTAACACGCCCAGTTACAATACGCTCAATGACATCCGTCATTTCCACACCTGATAAATTTTCAAATTTTGCTAGTTTTTCAATAATCTCTTTCATCCTAGTTTCCTCACTTTACAACCTTCTCGATAAAATTCCGAATAGAAGACAAGCCATCTGGCGTTCCAATGCTCTCTGGATGGTACTGGAAGCCATAAATCGGTAGGTTTTTGTGTTGAATCCCCATTATGGCTTGGTCATCAGTCGAACGAGCTGTCACTTCAAAGTTTTCTGGCATTTCTTCAATTAAAATACTGTGGTAACGCATGACTGCACGACCATCCTCGATGCCTTGATACAAAACAGATGGCGCTTCAAAGCTGATATTGCTCTGTTTCCCATGCATGACTTTTGGAGCCAAACCTAACTTACCACCAAAGACTTCTGCGATAGCTTGGTGGCCCAAACAAATCCCTAAAATCGGCTTCTTGCCAGCAAAATCACGAATCATGTCTTCCATCTTTCCAGCATCAACTGGCCAACCAGGACCAGGAGAAAAGACCAGACCATCTGCTTTTTCAGCTTCTTCATACAGCTTGGGATCATCATTTCTCAAAACCTGAACTTCTGCAAAATTCCCAATGTACTGCGCCAAGTTATAGGTAAAAGAATCATAGTTGTCAATCAATAAAATCATGGTCTTAGTTCTCCAATTCTAGTCA
Source organism: Streptococcus mitis (assembly GCF_946190375.1). Classification (GTDB taxonomy): domain Bacteria; phylum Bacillota; class Bacilli; order Lactobacillales; family Streptococcaceae; genus Streptococcus; species Streptococcus mitis_CJ. The sequence continues at coordinate 28,568 of NZ_CAMIAF010000013.1, forward strand.
TAGATTTAGCCTTGTTAATGGTTTCTTGGTATTCGTTTTGGGCGATGGAGTCGTAGACAATCCCTGCCCCAGCCTGCACATAGGCTGTTTGATTTTTGAGAATCATAGTTCGGATGGCGATGGCAAAATCCATATCACCCGTCGCAGACAAGTAGCCGATTGCTCCTGCGTATACGCCCCGTTTTTCCGTTTCCAGTTCATAGATGCGTCTCATCGCTCGAATTTTTGGTGCTCCAGAAACAGTTCCAGCAGGAAGTGTTGCTTTCAAAGCATCCATAGCAGTGAGTTCTGGAAGCAAACGCCCCTTGACCACGCTGGTCAAATGCATAACATAACGGAAGAGCTCCACTTCCATATACTTGGTGACTTGGACACTGGCCGTTTCAGAGATGCGGCCAATATCATTACGACCCAAGTCTACTAACATCCGATGCTCTGCTGTTTCCTTCTCATCAGAAAGCAGGTCTGTCGCCAAAGTCTTGTCCTCTTCATCCGTAGCTCCTCTTGGTCGTGTCCCTGCAATCGGATTGGTTGTCACGATGCCATTTTTGACAGAAACCAAACTTTCTGGACTAGCTCCGATGATTTGATAATCCCCAAAATCATAGAAATAAAGGTAATTAGAAGGATTAGTCACGCGGAGATTTCTGTAGAAGTCAAATGGATTCCCAGTAACTTCTGCTGAGAAGCGCTGACTGAGCACGCATTGGAACATGTCACCATTTCGAATCAAGTCACGAGCTGTTTCCACCATTTCCTCAAACTTCTGAGGAGCGATATGCGGTTTGAAGTCTAACGGAGATAGATCCAAGTCTTCAAATTCATTTGGAGCAGGAATGCGTAATTCCTCAAGCACTTGGTTCAAGGCTTTTTCCAATTCTTCTTGACTACGCTCACTATAGAGAGCATCCTCGACGACATGAATTTTTTCCTTCTTGTGGTCAAAGACCATGTAACTCTCATAAACGAAGAAATGCATGTCTGGCGTTCCAATTGTATCTTCAGGAATGTGACCAATTTCTTCATAAAGCGAAATCATATCGTAACCAACAAAACCAATTGCCCCACCACCAAAAGGTAGATCTGAGTGGTGTTGGCTCTTATGAGTCACTTGATAAAGGAAATCCAAGGGATCCCGATCAATCACTTGACCATTTTGATAAAGAACTCCATTTTCAAACTTAATCTCAAAAACTGGATTATAAGCTAGGATAGAAAAACGAGCTGTTTCCTTGTCTCTTGGAATACTCTCTAAGATAACCTTGTGTTGCCCCTTTAGGCGCATATAAGCCAAGATTGGTGATAAGACATCTCCATGAATGATTCGTTCCATTGTAATTTCCCTTTCAGTTCCTTATTTTTAATTTTTTATCTTTTTCTATTTCCCTTAAATAGTGCGGACGGGAGGTAAAATTATCCAGTGGATGATTTTAGAAATCCATTAAATGAAAGACCTAATTTTTGAGCTCCTCGCTCATTCATTTCTAGGCTCAGGCTAAAATAGTTCCCCGAACTATTTTACTCTCAAAAATTCCGTCCTATAGAAGCATATTTGCTTCTATAGGATACCACCATGGCGGGAAATATCTTTTAAAAGCTCACTTCGTTCGCAAATTTTTTGTAGCAATCTATTTAATAATGAACAATAATCTAAAACTAAACAGCTGAACCTATAATAGACATATAAAAATCCCCACGCAAAATAACTTGCGTGAGGACGAAATTCGCGGTGCCACCTCAATTATAGGATTTCTCCTATCTCTCATTCCTGTCTCAGAAAGCTCCTGTAACAGGCTGTGCGATAAAGGGCACTCCCTTGAGAATTATGTTTTTTTCTCTTATTTCAAATGGACCCAACCTTACAGCTTTCTCTGCTTGTTTCCAGCAACCACAAGCTCTCTGTGAGAGAAAAGACTGTAATTTTTCCATCTATTATTTTTTAGCTTCTAGGTAGTCTGCAATCGCAGCTACGTCCTTGTCTCCACGACCAGAGACATTGATGATGATAATGTCGTCTTTACTTAGTTTCGGTGCACGTTTAACTGCTTCTGCGATAGCGTGCGAACTTTCAATCGCTGGGATAATTCCTTCAGTCTTGCTGAGAAGGAGGAGAGCTTGAACCGCTTCTTCGTCTGTCGTAGCCCCATATTCCACGCGACCTGAATCCTTGAAGTAGGCGTGTTCTGGGCCAACCCCTGGATAGTCCAATCCAGCTGAGATAGAGTAAACTGGAGCCAGCTCTCCATCTTCCTTAAAGACTGCATAAGTCTTCATGCCGTCGACAATTCCGATACTACCTTTTGTCATAGTAGCTGCGTGCTTGTCTGTATCAAGTCCGTGACCAGCAGCTTCAACCCCAACCAATTTGACTTCTTCATCAGCCACATACTGAGAAAAAGCACCGATGGCATTAGAGCCACCACCTACACAGGCAATAACGTAGTCTGGTAAACGGCCTTCTTTTTCTAAGATTTGACGGCGAGATTCTTCACTGATGACCTTTTGGAACTCATGAACAATGGTTGGATATGGGTGAGGTCCCACAGCAGATCCCAAAACGTAGAAGGCTTCAAGGTCATTCATCCATGCTCCAAAGGCTGCATCAACCGCATCCTTAAGGGTACGCGTTCCAGTTTCAACTGCGTGAACAGTTGCTCCCATCATCTCCATACGGAAAACATTGAGACGTTGACGCTCCACATCCTCTGCCCCCATGTAGACATCACAGGCCATACCAAACTTGGCTGCAGCCGCTGCTGTCGCAACACCATGTTGACCAGCTCCTGTTTCCGCAATCACTCGTTTTTTGCCCATACGTTTAGCAAGAAGAATTTGTCCTAAAACATTGTTGAGTTTGTGAGAACCAAGGTGGTTCAGGTCTTCACGTTTGAGATAAATCTTAGCTCCACCTAGGTGCTCTGTCAAACTTTCTGCAAAATAGAGCGGTGTTTCGCGACCTGAATAGTCCTTTAAGTAATGACGAAATTCTGCCAAAAATTCTGGATCATCCTTGTACTTTTCAAATGTCACTTCCAACTCATCCAACAAAGCCTGAATCGGCTCCGGTACGAAACTACCACCAAATTGTCCAAAATAACCTTTAGTTGTCATAAAATTTTCCTCTTTCAGTATTGATTTCAAGATATGAAAAAAGCCCACACACAGAATATACTTCCATGTGAGGGCGTTGGTAACGCGGTGCCACCTCAATTATAAAGAGACTATCCCTTTACATCTCTGCCTTGTCTAACAACAAGTTGCACTGTAAGGTGTGCGCACCGAATTTTCATTGTTTCAAATTCATTTTTAAAATCAGCCCACTTTCACTACTTCCAACCACCTGTTCACAATCACCACAGGCTCCCTGAAGATCAAAAATAGTTACTTTTCTGATTTATTGAACTTATTTTAATACTTTGTTTTTCCTTTGTCAAGACTTTTTTACAATTTTTTTGATGAAGCTAGTACTTTTTCAGAAACTGTTTTGAAAGTCTCAATGATATAGTCCACTTCTTCATCGCTTAGTTTAGTATGAAGAGGGAGCGTAATTTCATTTTCAAAGAAGGCATAGGCCTTAGGATAATTCGCCATATCAAAGCCAAGATTCTTATAGGCTGTCAAGAGCGGAAGCGGTTTGTAGTGGACATTACTTGCAATTCCTGCTTTGGCCAATTCTTGGATGATAAGATTGCGTTCTTCTAAGCTTGCTCCTTCTACATGGGTGATGTAGAGGTGGCGTGAAGATTCGACAGTTTCAGTCTTGTGTGCCAAAGGATGGATGCGAGAACCTGCAAAACCACGATCATAGCGATCCACGATATCCTTACGACGACCAAGCAAACTTGAGTAACGATCCAATTGTACCAATCCAAGTGATGCCATGATATCTGTCATATTGCACTTGTAGGCTGGTGTGACGATATCGTATTCCCATGAGCCCAGTTGCATCTTGGCAAGGGCATCCTTAGTTTGACCATGAAGGGAAAGAATTTGGAATTCCTTGTACATCTCTTCGTCATCAATCGCTGGATTGGCTTTCCAAGTCGCACTTCCACCTTCTGCCGTTGTAAAGTTCTTAACGGCATGGAATGAGAAAGAAGTAAAGTCAGCGATAGAACCAGCTGGTTGTCCTTTATAAGTAGATCCCAAAGCATGGGCACTATCAGAGACAATCACAATACGGTTAAAGGCTTTTTGCCACTTGCTTGACGCAGTAAAGAGGTCACGTTTCTTCTCCACTACTTGGAACAAACGGTCGTAGTCACAAACAATCCCTGCAAGCTCTACTGGGATGATCACCTTGGTTTTTTCAGTGATAGCTTGCTCAAGCAAGTCATAGTCCATCTCAAACGTATCTGCTTGGATATCCACCATGACAGGGGTTGCTCCTACGTGAGTGATGACACTACATGAAGCTGTATAAGTCATAGCTGGAACGATGACTTCATCTCCAGGACCCACTTCAAGCACACGTAAAATCAACTCAAGAGCGGCAGTTGCAGAGTTAAGACAGACAGTCTTAGGCGTCTGTGTATATTGAGACAAGCGACGCTCCAGTTCTTTTGTCTTAGGACCTGTTGTGATCCAACCAGAACGCAGGGTATCCGCTACTTCAGCAATTTCTGCTTCCGTAATATCGGGTGGTGAAAATGGAATATTGTAATTTGGCATTGATTTGCTCCTTTTATCTGTACTCATTTTCTTATGACTACTTTATTTTAGCACTTCAAACACGGTTTGAAACATGATTTTGATGTCTCCAAGGAAACTAAATTCTCGGAGATAGGCAAGGTTATAGCGCATCTTTTCAGGAAGGACATGTTCGACATAGGCTTGGTCAACCGACAGACCTTTCTCCGTCATTTGACTGATAATAGTGTCCTCATCCTTGTAGTTGATGCTAGCTGGAGAGGTAATTCCTGCTGGCAAGAGCAAGGTCGCCATCATTTCAGGGCTATACTGCTCTGTGTAACGTGGCACTTCAGGCCTTGTCCCAACAAAGGACATCTCACCTTTAAGAACATTGACCAACTGAGGCAGTTCGTCCAAACGGATACGGCGGATGAAATTACCAACCTTGGTAATACGACTATCGTTAGCTGAAGTCACCAGACTTCCTTTTTTATCCGCATCCGTCACCATGGTACGGAACTTCCAAATCTTGAACCGACGGTTATACTGGGTCACGCGCTCTTGCTTGTAAATCACTGGCCCCTTGCTATCCAACTTGATCCAAATGCTCAAAATGAGAAAGATGGGAGAGGTCAGAACCAGTACAACCAAGGCCAAAACCCAGTCCAAACAACGCTTGAAAATCAGCGAACCCTTCCTTTTAGAGACAAGCTGGTAGTAAGACTCAACCTCGCTTGATTTCATTTCCACGGGCAAGTCTTCCCATTTCAGCATGCTGTTTCTCCTTTGTTTTTATTATACTATTTGTCAACATTTTTCATTATACCACAAAATAGAAAAGGCGGTGAAAGAAATCTGTAATTTGAAGGATTTCCTTCTTATGCTCAATGAAAATCAACGAGTATTATGCCATGGCCCCTGCCTGCAAGCTATACATCTTGTGATAGGTTCCTCCCAAGGCCAAAAGTTCTTCATGAGTTCCGCTCTCGATAATACGCCCCTTGTCCAAAACATAGATGCAGTTGGCGTCTTGGATGGTAGAAAGGCGGTGAGCGATGGCAATGGTTGTCCGCCCCTGTCTCATCTTAGCCAGAGAAGCTTGAACCAAACTTTCTGTTTCAGAGTCAATATTGGCTGTCGCTTCATCCAAAATCAGAATTTTAGGCTGACTGGCGACTGTTCTAGCAAAAGCAAGAAGCTGACGCTGACCAGTAGAGAAGCTCGAACCACGCTCAGAAACAGGTGCATCATATCCCTGAGGAAGTTCTTGAATAAAGGAATCTGCATCCACGAAGGCTGCCGCAGCCTGGACCTGCTCATCACTGATTTCTTGGTACATGGCGATATTGGACTTAATGGTCCCATGATAGAGGAAGGGATCCTGCAAGACCAGCCCGATGTTTTTTCTCAACTCTTCCTGACTGTAGTTCCTAATATCCACATCATCCAAGAGAACTCGCCCTGACTGAAATTCATAAAAGCGCATGAGGACATTGATAATCGAAGATTTCCCAGAACCTGTATGCCCTACAAAAGCTATGGTTTCACCCTTATTAACCGAAAAGGAAATATCATCCAGAATCGGATGTTTTCCATCATAAGAGAAACATACATGTTCAAAACGGATATTGCCCTCTTGGACTTTGGCTTGTCCATTTTCTTGAAGAGGCTCATAGGTCTTCTCGTCAATCAAGGCGAAGACACGGCCTGCAGATACCATAGAAGTTTGAAGGGTTGAAAAGTTTTGCGTCACCTCAATCAAGGGATCAAAGAGACGGTTGATATACTGGATAAAGGCATACATGGTTCCAGCTGTTATCCCGATAGAAAGGCCACGGTAGCCAAAGTAGGCCATCAAGACAGCATAACCCAGAAGTTTCAGTAAACTCATGGCAGGTCTCAAAAAGAGGGCATCCAAGGCTACAGAACGGTTGGCGTAGATCAAGTGTTCTTGGTTGATTTCATCAAATTCTGCTTGCAGGCGCTTCTCTTGATTAAAGGCCTGGATAATCCTGATTCCCTCGATATTCTCTGCCAACTTACTATTGATATCCGACAAGAGACTCCTGGTTTTTTCGATGATTTTCACTGACTTTTTCCGATAGAGATTGACCAAAAGGAAAATCAAGGGGAGAAAGAGCAAGACTAAAGCTGTCAAACGAAAATCCAACACCAACATGGTATAAAGAGTTGTCAGAAAGATGAAAACTGCTGAGATAAAGCTAGATAAAATCCCCGAAAACATATCACTAATAGTCTCGGTATCATTTGTCAAACGAGAGACGATGGAGCCTGCTGGCGTCTTGTCAAAATAAGACATGCCCAGCTTCTCCATATTGGCAAAGGCATCGCGACGAATATCCCTAACAATACTGTATGACACCCGTGCAAAGAGAAGATTACCGACATACTGAACCACAGTTTGTAGGATATAAAGGCCATAGTAGGCCAGCAAAACGGTCACAGCGAGTTGGTTGAGATTGCTGAGATACTGGTCGATAAAGTGGGAAGCCACAAGGGGAATGACACTTTTAATGACCGTCGTCGCTAGTAGAAAACTGAGCGCCAAAAAGGTAAGGAGGCCATAAGGCTTGAGATAGGACATCAAGCGCTTCAATACAGTCCATTGTTCTTTCTTATTCTGCATCTTCTTCTCCTTTCATTTCCAGCTGCTGAGACTGGTAGGTTTGGGCATACCAGCCATCCAAAGCTAGCAAGTCTTCGTGTGTGCCCTGTTCAATAATTTGACCATTTTGCAGAACCAAGATTAGATCTGCATGGACAACTGCACTCAGGCGATGAGCCGTAATAATGGTTGTCTTGTCCTTTCGCGTCTCCTTAAGGTTGTCGATAATCGCATACTCCGTCTTGGCATCCACAGCCGACAAAGAATCATCCAAAATCAAGATATCAGGGTCTAAAATCATAGCCCGACTCATAGCTAGCCGTTGCTTTTGACCTCCAGAAAGACTGACTCCCTTTTCACCAATCAAGGTATCAAAGCCCTGAGGCATGGCTACAATGTCTTGGTAAACTTGGGCTAGCTTAGTAGCTTCCTCGACCGCTGAAAGTGGTAAATCAGGATTCCCAAAGCGTATATTGTCTAAGATTGAAGTCGCAAAGAGGAACTGGTCCTGAGGAACATAGCCCATAAGACTACGAAGGTCTGTCAGACTATAGTCACGAATATCGTGGCCATTCAGATAAATGGCTCCCTTATCCACATCGTACTCACGCAAGAGAAGCTTGATCAAGGACGTTTTTCCAGAGCCTGTCTGCCCGACTAAACCCAGGGTTTGCCCTTTTTCCAAACTAAAGTGGATATCCGTCAATGTCTCCTCATTTTCAAAGGCAAAGCTGTCAATGGAATATTCCAAACGTCCATTTTCAATACCGTCTAAAGGAAACTCAGGGTCTTGTACAGGTGATTCCTGAGACAAGAGTTCCTCAATCCGCTGGTAGGAAACCTTCCCACGCTGAGTGATATTAAAGAGGAAGCCGATAGCCATAAGAGGCCAAACTAGCATATCCAAGTAGCTGATAAAGGTGACCAGATTCCCAACCGTAATCTGTCCCTTCTGAACCATCAAGGAGCCGACCAAGAGCGTTAAAACATAGGAGGAACCAACAAATAAGAGAACCATAGGGTCAAAGAGACTATCGTATTTCATAGTTTGAAGGTTCTTTTGGAAGGTCAATTCATTGACTGCCTGAAAGGACTTGAGCTCGTCCGCCTGATAACCGAAAGACTTGGTCACTTTGATACCTGATACGGACTCCTGTACCTTGTTATTAAGTTCGGAAAAGGCAGCTTGTGATTCGCCAAAGGCCTTGTGGGTCTTTCTCCCTAGACGACTGGTCGCATAAGCCATGAAAGGCAGGGGAAGAATGGCAACCAAGGTCATCTGCCATGAAATGCTAAAAAGCATGGTCAACAAAGTCACCAAAGCCGTGATAGAAGCATCCACTGCTGACATGACTCCGCCACCGGCGAGACGAGTTAAGGCATTGATATCATTGGTTGCGTGTGCCATCAGGTCCCCCGTCCGGTAGGTTTGATAAAAAGCTGGAGACATTTTTGTGAAATGCTCAAACAAGCGAGAGCGCATAATCTGTCCCAAACGGTAGGAAGTCCCAAGAATATACATACGCCAAACATAGCGCAGATAGTACATCCCAAAGGCTGCAAGCAGCAAGTAAAATAGGTCAAGAAGGAGGTCCTGCTGGGTTAATTGCTCCGAAGTAATGGCATCAATGACCCGCCCCATAACCATAGGGGGAATGAGATTGAGGACGGAAACCAATACCAGGGCCACAATCCCGACTAGATAACGGCGTTTTTCTAACTTGAAAAACCACCAAAGTTTTTGAATAATGGACATAACATCCCTTTCTGATTGCAAATAGAAACCTGAGGCCAAGACCCCAGGTTTTTCTTATTCATAGGTTACGACTGTGACCGCACCCTTGTCATACTCAGCGATAAAGATATTGGCTACATTGTCATGCCCTTGCTTGCTGAGGTTATCAAGCAACCACTCTTCGTTACGACCAATCGACTCCAAAACATCGACTTGGATCACACCGTCAGTCACAACTGGATACTTAGGATTTTCATCTCCCATTTGGACCACGATGAGTTGGCCATTTTGCTCCTGCACAGCGCGTTTGACCTGCTTCATCTGGAAAATCCCTTGGCTACGAAGCTTGAGGGCTACTTCCGCTGCAGACAAACCAACTGAACGACAGGCTTCTGGGTCAATCTGACCATTTTTGATGAGGAGAGTTGGCTTACCATCAATCAAGCGTTTGACAAAATGAACATTGTTACTAAGCCACTTGAGGGTCAAAACCAAAATCGTCCACATCATCAAAATCACTGCGTACTGGAGAATGCTAATAGAACTATTGTAAATCACCCCACCGATAATACCACCGAGAACATAGTTCTGAATTTGGTCTGTCGCAGAGTTAGGCGCCAGATTTCCCTTTCCTGTCACATTGATAACAAAAACAAGCGAGAAAAGACCCAAGGCCAGTTTGATTAAAATTTCCATATAATTGAGTGTCATTTGTTTACCTCCACCAATTCAATAGCGTCTGTTTGATGCAATTCTAATTTCTCTAAAAGATACTTGTCTGGTTGGCTCCCATTCATAGCGCGGTAGAAATTTGAACCTACCTTGACAAGCGCTCCATCAGTGGTTGCAGAAGTATTGACATAAACTTCTGATTTATCCACTCCCAAATCTTTAGAAACGACCTCTATAAAATGAAGGGAGGTTTGAAATTGATTGTTAGAGGCTTGATTGGTCTGGTATTTTGAAATTGTCACCAAAAGCATGGCCACTAAAGTCAGGGCCAAAATCATGACCAATTCCCGAAACTTAGTCCCCTTTTTATCTCGATAAGCCTTAAAAGCAAAAAATCCTGTGATAGCTAGGAGAAGAATCCCCAAGCCAATCATGATGCCATTTTGCTGACTGATTTGGCTAAGTACATAGTCATATGAGTAAAATTTCATTTATTTTCACTCCCTTTCATAAAATCATTCTTAATTATAAACGAAAGAGAGTGATTTTTCAAGCCATACGTTGGGTAAATAGACTTATCAGACCAACTTCTCAAACTAATGACTCCAGTAGCTATTTCAAGATTCTGATTTTGATAATTGATATGAATAAACACCAGGCATCAACACCACAAGTAGAAGTGTCAAGAAAAACACCCAGTAAACATATATTTGAACAAAGGAATTTAGAAACAATAACAATCCTCCTAACACCCAAATTTTTCCAGCTAATCGATGTGTTTTTCTCCAGTTTTTATCACTCTCCAAGGTCCACGGAAGTCGAATACCGATTATATAATTTCGGTGTGTTTTTGGTAGATAATTTCCAATTACGATCATAACGACTCCCATAAAAATCTGAGCTAGTAGCCCACTCATCATGGAATAACCCAAAGATTCTCCGAAGATAGAAATCATTAATAGACAAGATACAAAAGGAATAATCCAGTAAATCAAAACTTGTATTTTTGAACTGATATTGCTAGATTTAGGATCCTTAATCATTAAAAATAGAAGCAACCAATGCATCAAAAGCATGAGAGTAGGTAATCCAAAGATAGCAAACATTTTATGATTGTAGCCATCTGCTTGACCCAGTAGATTAAAATGAGTGGGTATCTCCTCTGGTAATTGATTCCAGAAAACACAACCTACAAGGGAAGGTAGTAGGATGAGAATGCTCGTAAATAATACCAATTTCTTATTGATTTTTATCTTCATCAAAATGATCTCCTTTCAGATCTGCTAGCCAAACCATTATATCCTCTAAAACCGATGTATTTAACTCATAATAAATAAAGTTTTTTTCTTTCATTTCATGAATCAAATCCGCTGCTTTCAAAATCGTGAGATGGTGTGAAATAGTTGCACTTGTCAACTCGAATTGACTGGCAATTTCTCCTGCAGATAATCTACCTGCTTTGAGTAAATTTAAAATCTCTCTCCTAACTGGATGAGATAAGGCTTTAAAACTATTTGCAAAACTCATAATGGCTCCTTTCCCTTTGTAATATTAGTAGGGCTAGGACTAAGCAAGGTAGAACTGATAGTATTCCTGTCGGTGATGGGCCTAAAATCAAGAGGCTTGAAACTTTTTCTCCTGGTAATTGAAAGAGTAACCCAATACCGGCAGTTGCATTGATTGCCCCATGAAATAGGGCAGAAGCCCAGATAGAACCTGTCTTTTCCAACAACCAGCTCAACAATATTCCTAGGCTAAAACAAAATAGAAACATAGCAACAACTCCCAAAACAGGATAAGCAAAATAAGATAGTCCATAATTATATCCTTGCAAATTGATTGGTAGATGCCATAGACTCCAAATGAAAGCAAGTAAGACATGAGTCTGGACTAGTGAAAAGCGTTCTCTTAGCACTGGGTAAAGATAGCCCCGCCAACCAATTTCCTCTCCCAATGCAAAGAAACTATTAAGAAAAGGAGCGTAGGTCAAACTAGCTAGGATTTGAATCAAAGCCAAGAAAGATAAGGGAATGGTTGATTGAGAGACACCTTTTTCTTGTAAGATGGCTTGAATAGATTCAAAGCCAAGGCTAAAATTGCTAGGGAATACAAGAAAATAAAGTCCTGCTCCTAAAAAACTGATGACTGCTGGTAACCAGATAGCTAGTAAGTAAAAGTGCCAGTTCCTCTTGAGATTCACGACTAATTTAGATTTGATTCCACTAGGTTGATTCGTGATTTTCCCTAAAATAAAGACTGCAAGTGCAGGCATCCACATGGCTACAATACTAGCAAGCTGACTCCATGGAGAATTTAGACCAACACCACTTAGCCATAGTGCCAACCATATTATCCAAGCAAGGGCATAAGCCAAGACCACAAAAAGAAGGATTGTTCTCTTATTTGACATATTTTACACTTCACTTTCTATTTAGATGTTTTTCTAAATAATATTATACACCTTTCCATTCTAAATACAAGAACTATTTAGATTTTTTTCTAAATAGTTTAGGGAATTTTTATTTTCTCAGGATAAAGTCTAAAGAGTGATTTTTCAAACCATACGTTGGGGAAATAGTCCTTTTTTTGGTATAATAAAATCTATAATCTGAATGAAAAAGGTAACTTTATGAAACTTATCTCATGGAATATTGATTCCCTCAATGCTGCCCTAACTAGTGACTCAGCTCGTGCTAAATTGTCCCAAGAAGTCCTACAAACCTTGGTCGCTGAAAATGCTGATATCATTGCTATCCAAGAAACCAAGCTTTCTGCCAAGGGTCCTACAAAGAAACACTTGGAAATTTTAGAAGAACTCTTCCCAGGCTACGAAAACACATGGCGCTCTTCTCAAGAGCCTGCCCGTAAAGGCTATGCTGGAACCATGTTCCTCTATAAGAAAGAACTCACACCCACTGTCACTTTCCCAGAAATCGGTGCTCCGTCTACCATGGACTTGGAAGGTCGTATCATCACGCTAGAATTTGATGATTTTTTCGTAACGCAAGTTTACACTCCAAACGCTGGCGATGGCCTCAAACGCTTGGAAGAACGCCAAGTCTGGGATGTTAAATATGCTGAGTACTTGGCTGAACTAGACAAAGAAAAACCAGTCCTTGCGACCGGTGACTACAATGTAGCCCACAATGAAATCGACCTTGCAAATCCTGCCAGCAACCGCCGTTCACCAGGATTTACCGACGAGGAACGTGCTGGATTTACCAACCTTTTGGCAACTGGGTTTACCGACACCTTCCGCCATATTCATGGCGATGTTCCAGAACGCTACACTTGGTGGGCACAACGCAGCAAGACTTCTAAAATCAACAATACAGGCTGGAGAATCGACTACTGGCTGACAAGCAACCGCGTGGCTGACAAGGTGACCAAGTCTGATATGATTGACTCCGGTGCGCGCCAAGACCACACACCCATTGTCATGGAGATTGAACTCTAAGGAGAAAACGAATGGACTATCAAGCTGTCATTCCTGAATTTGTAGTATCTGACATCGAAAAATCACGCCACTTCTACTGCGACTTGCTAGGATTCTCTACCGAATACGAGCGTCCAGAGGAGAAATTTCTCTTCCTCTCGCTTGAAGACTGCCAACTTATGCTAGAAGAAGGCAGCGCAGAAGAATTAGCTCAGCTGACCTATCCTTTCGGGCGCGGTGTCAATATTTCCTTTGGCATTGCAGATGTTCCTCAGCTCCACCAAAAACTGCTGGAAGCTGACTATCCTATCCATCGTCCCCTGACAAAAAGAGAATTTCGAGTAGGAGATAGCTTTATATATCCTCATGAATTTGCAGTTCTGGATCCAGATGGCTATTTTTTAAGATTTAGCGAGTAGAATAATAAAGATTTGGAAAAAGTCTTTAAAGTTAAAAAGACATATTGTCAAGTGTTTAAAAACTTGATAATATGTCTTTTATGATGAAAAAATCTTCTAATACTCTTCGAAAATCAAATTCAAACCACGTCAGCGTCGCCTTACCGTACTCAAGTACAGCCTGCGGCTAGCTTCCTACTTTGCTCTTTGATTTTCATTGAGTACAAATGTTAGCTTACAATTGAAAATTTGTCTATTTTTCTTCATTTTGTTCGTTTTTAAAACCAAAACACTAACAAAATATTTGATTTCTAAAGTTTTTTGGTGTAAAATAAAAACATTGGCACAAGCCTATGTTAAATTGAATATCGTTTTACTTGTTTATGTCGTGAATTGGCACGACGTTTCTACAAGGTGCCGGAACACCTAACAATAAGTAAGTCAGAAGTGAGGTATGGTCGTTTTTGCCATGCCTATTTTGGGGACTTACTTAGAGATTAAGTAGGTCCTTTTTCTATCCGTTTTACTGGGTAGAAATCTGAAACAAGCAAATGGATTGGCTTTTAGACTTTAGGAGGTCTTATGAAATTATTAGAAGAGCGTATCCTCAAGGATGGGCATATCTTGGGTGACAACATCCTCAAGGTGGATTCCTTTTTAACCCACCAAGTTGACTTTAGCTTGATGCGAGAAATCGGTAAGGTCTTTGCGGAAAAATTTGTTGCTGCTGGCATTACCAAGGTCGTAACCATTGAAGCGTCGGGTATTGCCCCAGCCGTTTTTACAGCTGAAGTCTTAAACGTTCCCATGATTTTCGCTAAAAAAGCTAAGAACATCACTATGAACGAAGGTATCTTAACTGCCCAAGTTTACTCCTTTACTAAGCAGGTAACCAGTACCGTTTCTATCGCTGGAAAATTCCTCTCACCAGAGGACAAGGTCTTGATTATTGACGATTTCCTTGCTAATGGCCAAGCTGCCAAAGGCTTGATTCAAATCATCGAACAAGCTGGTGCCACAGTCGAAGCTATCGGTATTGTGATTGAAAAATCCTTCCAAGATGGCCGTGATTTGCTTGAAAAAGCAGGCTACCCTGTTCTATCACTCGCTCGTTTGGATCGTTTTGAAAATGGTCAGGTCGTATTTAAGGAGGCAGATCTCTAATGCAAACTCAAGAAAAACACTCGCAAGCAGCCGTTCTTGGCTTACAGCACTTACTAGCCATGTACTCAGGATCCATCCTGGTTCCCATCATGATTGCGACTGCCCTTGGCTATTCAGCTGAGCAGTTGACCTACCTGATTTCTACAGATATCTTCATGTGTGGGGTGGCAACCTTCCTTCAACTCCAACTCAACAAATACTTTGGGATTGGACTCCCAGTCGTTCTTGGAGTTGCCTTCCAATCCGTCGCTCCCTTGATTATGATTGGGCAAAGCCATGGTAGTGGCGCTATGTTTGGTGCCCTTATCGCATCAGGGATTTACGTGGTTCTTGTTTCAGGCATCTTCTCAAAAGTGGCCAATCTCTTCCCATCTATCGTAACAGGATCTGTTATTACTACGATTGGTTTAACCTTGATTCCTGTCGCTATTGGAAATATGGGAAATAACGTTCCAGAGCCAACTGGTCAAAGTCTCTTGCTTGCAGCTATTACTGTTCTGATTATCCTCTTGATCAACATCTTTACCAAAGGATTTATCAAGTCTATCTCTATTTTGATTGGTCTGGTTGTTGGAACCGCCATTGCTGCTAGCATGGGCTTGGTTGACTTCTCTCCTGTTGCAGCAGCACCTCTTGTACATGTCCCAACTCCACTCTACTTTGGGATGCCAACCTTTGAAATCTCATCTATTGTCATGATGTGTATCATCGCAACGGTGTCTATGGTTGAGTCGACTGGTGTTTATCTGGCCTTGTCTGATATCACGAAAGACCCAATCGACAGCACGCGCCTGCGCAACGGTTACCGCGCAGAAGGCTTGGCCGTACTTCTCGGAGGAATCTTTAACACCTTCCCTTACACAGGATTTTCACAAAACGTTGGTTTGGTTAAATTATCAGGTATCAAGACTCGCCTGCCAATCTACTACGCAGCTGGTTTCCTGGTTCTCCTTGGACTCCTTCCTAAGTTTGGTGCCCTTGCCCAAATCATTCCAAGCCCTGTTCTCGGTGGTGCCATGCTGGTAATGTTTGGTTTTGTGTCTATTCAAGGGATGCAAATCCTCGCCCGTGTTGACTTTGCTAACAATGAACACAACTTCCTTATTGCAGCTGTATCAATCGCTGCAGGTGTCGGACTCAATAACAGTAATCTCTTTATCAGCATGCCGACAGCCTTCCAAATGTTCTTCTCAAACGGAATCGTTGTAGCCAGCCTACTCGCCATTATCCTCAATGCCGTATTAAATCATAAAAAGAAATAAGAAAAAGAGGTGTGAACCTCTTTTTTGTGTAGCTAATGAGCAATCATTATAAAAATAAATCAGCTAAAAATCCTTCTCTTAACATCTCTAAATTAAATACATTCGTAATATGACTAAATGCTTCTGCTAATGGTAAGTGTGCTGTTTTCCATCCTTGACCATCAGTAACCCAAACAAATTCAACATCGTCATCTGAATTAACAACAAATTGACTGAGTTCAGTAAACTCTCCAGCAACCGCTTTTAATTTACTTCCTCCTCCGCCATAGTAATTCGTTTCAATCAACCAAACCTTATGTTTTTCTCGGGAATAAACTGCAACATCAAATCTTCTTTCAGACCTATCGACAGGTACTTTAATCCCCCACTTATCTTTAATATATTGGGCTGTAGCTTGAGCTTTCCAATCCAATTTTTGTTCCTGAGAAATTTTTGCTACGTGTCTCTCTAAAATTCCCTCCATGGTTGTCCCACTTCGGTTTTTTCGTGCATTGCTATCTAATCCAGTCTCCACTCCATAAACATAATCAACTAATGAACGATTAGCATGTTGTTGTAAAAACTTTAATAAACCAGATTTCTCAATAAATTTGATGTAATCATCTATTCTGCTAGCGTCTATCGTTTTAAAATCCAATCGCTCAAAAGACATATTATCGTCATTATCTATTGTCAGAATATCTAAAACATTATCACGACTTGCAATCAGACTAGGAATTGCTTTTAATAAATTAGGTTGTTTAGTGAACAAGTCAAGAGCTTCTATATAAATATCATCTTTACCAATTAAGTAGTTTAAAGTGTTCAACTCTAGTTCATACTTCTTTGTCTCACGATCAACTTTCTCCCAATTTACATAATATTCAGGAGTTCTGTTGGTAATTGATAATGATTCTAAGAAAATCATTAACCTTTCTTGTGGAGTTTTTATTAAATAATTTTTTAAATTCATAATTAATTGTCCTCTTGTTTAGGTAATGGTAAGCCAATCGCATCTAACGGAATATAATTAAAATAATATTTACAGCCTACACTAATGATATAATCTAAGACATCTTTATACCGAGGATTCTTAAACCAATCTGTATCTAATAGATAAGAATAACAAACCTCCTTATTTAAAGGTGAAAATAGTTTCTTATACTGTTTTAATTTAAAATCACATGTTTGCAACTTTTCATCTACACTACCGCCTCCACTCTGTGTTTTTTTCTCAATTATATACACAGTATTCTTACTAATAACAAAGATTGCTTCGTCAGGTAATAATTTGGCGGATATGATTTTAGTATAATCAAAATCATCAATTTCATCAAAATAACGATATAAACCATCTTTTTGGAAAATCTGTCCAACTTCTTTTTCTAAAAATTTGATTTTCCACCTCATAGGTTTTTCACGTAACTTCGTTCCTTTGATAATTTTTGTCTCTTTCCCCTTTCCCTGTCTCTTTGTATCATAGTCAATATTTTCAATACTATAACCTGCTTGTTTGGATAAAAATGTTGGAAAATCTGTCTGTAATTCAAACGCTAATCCTGTTGCAGTGTTCGCTCCTCCAATGCCCCCCTTTTTCATTCTCTATACCTCCAATCTCTTCTTTGCAATTTTTAAATATTCTTTTTCAGCATCGATACCTATAAATCTTCTACCTAATCGCTTCGCAACAACACCCGTAGTGCCACTACCAACAAATGGGTCTAGAATATAGTCACCCTCTTTAGTAGAGGCTAAAATAATGCGTTCTAACAAATACTCTGGTTTTTGAGTTGGATGTTTCCCAGCCCATTTTTCAACTTTCTTTGTTAAAGAGCCGGTCCAGACATCTTTCATTTGTTTTCCATCATTCAATTCTTTCATTAAATCATAATTGTAGTAATGACGAGCTTTTTTATCATTTTTTCTAGCCCATAAAATGGTTTCAGTAGAATGGGTAAAATAACGACAAGATAAATTGGGGGCAGGGTTTGTTTTCTGCCAAGTAATATTATTCAGAATTTTAAAACCTTCTTGCTCTAATGCCATTCCAACTGAGTATATGTTGTGCAAACTACCTGAAATCCATATCGTCCCATTAGGCTTCAGAACTTCTTTTGCTAGGCGAATCCATTTGCGATTAAACTCATGTTTTTCTTCGAATGAAGAAATTTTATCCCAATCTCCTTTATCAACAGAAACAACTTGTCCCCCAGAGTTAGATATTCCACCATTACTTAAAAAATAAGGTGGATCAGCAAAAATCATATCCATGCTTTCTGGTTTCATTTTTGATAAAAACTTGAACGTATCTGAGTGAACAAGAATCATCTTATTTTTATTGTAGTATGGTTTTGTCATAAGAACACCTCCATACTTATATTCGTTATTTTTCATAATTTGTGACTATAATTTCAGAAATTTTTCCTCGACTTGAAGATTTTGCTCCATTAGTTCGGGTAGCTTCAACATAATGGATATTAAAATCATTGTACAACTCCTCTACTAACGCACTAGAAGAATTTGATAACATAACATAAGCTCCTGTATCACTCAATCTCTTAAAGGTATCTCTTAATCTTACTTGATCTGCATAAGAAAACCCCTCATGAGTGTAGGAAGTAAAGGCACTTGTCTCTGACAATGGAATATACGGGGGATCAAAATATACAAAATCTCCTGGCTGAACATCTAAAACAGCCTTTTCAAAATCTCCCGTTTTAATTTCTAGTTGATTGTTATTTAGGTATACTGAAATAGCAGATATCAATTCCTCATCAACAATTTTAGGATTCTTATAACGTCCATATGGAACATTAAATTGGTTCTTAGAATTCACACGATATAGACCATTAAAGTCCACTCTCAACATATATAGAATACGTGCAGCTCTTTGTACTTCGGACATTATATCTATTCTTTCATCACGATCTGCAGAACGTAAATCTAAATAATATTCTTTTGAATTATATTCCTGATGAATTTTCAAAATTTCAATCAATTCTTGAGGATTGTCCTTAATTTGTTGATAGCAATTTATTAGTTCAGTGTTAAAATCGTTAATAACTGCATCTTTAGGAGCTAAATCAAAAAATAAAGCTCCACCTCCAACAAAAGGTTCGAAATACCTGTTATAGATTTTAGGCATTAATTCTCTAATAACAGGCAATAATTGTCTTTTACCACCTGTCCATTTCGTGAACGGTTGTAAAGTAACTTCCTTTATTTCTTTTATCTTCATACTTTTAATTATACCATAGAAATTAAAACACAACTCTTGTATTTTCTACCACATTACTAAATTTTCTATTTTAGAATTAAATCATATCAATATTAAAAAATGAGTAAGGCAAATTTTATAAATTCCAAAATTCACCTCACTCTATTAAATTACTCTTTATATCCTTACCTGTCTTTCTTCTGACCGCTGACCTGTGACAAACATGGTAAAGGTTGCTTTGCAGACATTTCTGCCCTCTTGATTGGTAATATCAACATCCACCACACAGGTTGTGCGACCTTGATGGACACATTCTCCTTTAATGGTCAGCACATCGTCGAGTTTTCCTGCCTTGAGGTAGTTGATAGAAGAATGGAGTGTCACTCCATCAAGCCCCAGCGAGATAACCACCAAACCACTGATCTGGTCACAGAGAGTAAAGAGATAGCCACCATGGGCATTGCCATAGTAGTTGAGCGACGAGTCCACTACTTTTGTCGTTACCACAACGTGACCATCTCTCATTTTTTCAATTTCGTAATTTTCAAAGGCAGATATAGCGTCAAAATGAAAATCTTTCATCGTTTCCTCCTGATATTTCAAACGACACTATGATACTACTTTTTATAGGACTGTGCAAGGAGAAAGCTCCTAGTCTGGCAAAATTCCGATCTGTTCCACAAAGCGCATAAAGGCTGTCTGCCCTTGTTCCGTCTGCTTGTAGACTCCTACATCCTCAAGTACACGCGCAAAGATAGCACCCACAGAGTCCTTGACGATTACAAGGGCTTTTTCTTTATCTGTTAGATTTGAATGTTGGGCTTTGAGTTGGTCAGCCCATTCCTGATGATAATCGGCAACTGTAACAGCTTCTCCTACAAGATAGCTAGCGACTTGCTCCACTTCTGCTTTCAGACGTGGTGGCAAGATTGCCAAGCCCATGACCTCAATCAAGCCGATATTTTCCTTCTTGATATGTTGAACATCTTTGTGGGGATGATAGATGCCATCAGGATGTTCTGGTGATGTTTGATTATCTCGTAAAACCAAGTCCAACTCAAGCTGTCCATCACGCTTACGCGCTATAGGTGTGATGGTGTGATGCGGTGTCCCGTCTGTCTCTGCCAAAATCTGCACACTAGGATCTGAATACTGGCGCCATTCCTGCAAAATCTTGTCAGCTAAGTTGATCAAATCTTCTTTGGAATCCGAAGTCAAACGCAACACTGACATTGGCCACTTGACAATCCCAGCCTTGACCTGCTCAAAACCAGTAAAAGAGAAAGTATTTTGCAAGGGAGCCAATTCCATAGGAAATACATGACGGCCTCCCTGATAGTGATCATGAGTTAGAATAGAGCCCCCCACAATCGGCAAGTCGGCATTAGAGCCTGCAAAATATCCTGGAAACTGCTCTACGATAGCCAATAGACGTTCAAAACTCTGACGACTAATGGCCATGGGACGATGCTGGCCATCTAAGAAAATACAATGCTCATTAAAGTAAGCATAGGGCGAATACTGGAAGCCCCATTCCTGACCAGCCATTTCAAAACGGATAATCCGGTGATTGCTACGAGCTGGGTGGTTAACTCGACCATGGTAGCCCTCATTCTCTAGACAAAGCTGACACTGAGGATAATTGCTAGCTTGCACCAACTTGGCTACCGCAATCTCCTTTGGATCCTTTTCAGGCTTAGAGAGATTGATGGTAATTTCAAGTTCTCCGTAGTCAGATGGAACACGATAAGCAATATTTTTAGCAATGGCCTTGAGTTTTATGTAGTCATTTTTCTGACTGAGTTGGTAAAAATCCTCTATCGCTTGCTCAGGAGAGTGGGCATAGGTTGCCCAAAAGTCACGATTGACCTGACTCGGACAAGGGGTCACCAAATCCATCAGTTCAGCACCAAGGATTTCACGCGCAGTCTGACTATCCTCAATCGTCTCTAATCGAACCGCCTCCTCGACAAGCTGGTCCTTGAGGTCAATCAATTTATCCAGATTGGTCTCAACTTCCAAAACACCGTCTCCCACTCGTGCTAAGACACGATTGGTCAGGTAGATTCGATCCATTTCCTCAAATGAACTTTCAGAAATGACATGTGTTACAAATTTATCTACTAAGGTCACTATAGAGCCTCCTTTTGACTAGTCAAGGACGCGAGTGCCACCTGCAACTTCAGCGATATAGAAGCTTGGAGCGTAGCCAACTACTTCCTCGTAGTGTTTTCCAACAGCTTCCTTAAAGGCCTCAACAGTATCTTTTTGCACCAAGGCAATGGCACATCCGCCAAAACCTGCCCCTGTCATACGAGCACCGAGAACTCCTTCTTGTGCCCAAGCTGTGTGAACAAGAGTATCCAATTCCAAACCAGTTACTTCATAATCATGCTCCAGAGAAACGTGTGACGCATTCATCAAACGACCAAATGTTTTCAAATCTCCTGCTTGAAGGGCTGCTTGCGCTTTAAGGGTACGTTGGTTTTCAAGCACAGCATGGCGAGCACGTTTCAAACGATTTTCATCTTTAATCAGATAGCTGTATTGGTCAAAGGCCCACTCATCCAATTCACCCAAGGTCTGAATATCCAAGACAACTTGCAACTCTTCCACTGCTTTTTCACACTCAGCACGGCGTTCATTGTATTTAGAGTCTGCTAGTTCACGGCGTTTGTTGGTATTCATAATAACAACGACATTGTCCTTCAAATCAAGTGGCACCAAGTCATACTCTAAAGTATTAGTATCTAAGTAAATAGCACGTTGGTCCGCTCCCATTCCGATAGCAAACTGGTCCATGATACCAGAATTGACTCCGATAAAGTTGTTTTCTGTTTGTTTTCCGATTTTAACCAAATCGAGACGCTCTAGTTTTAAATCAAAGAGATGCTCTGCCACGACTCCTGTCAAGAGTTCCAAGGATGCTGAAGAAGATAATCCAGCACCATTTGGGATATTCCCATAAACATAAAAATCAAAACCTTTATCAATCACGTGCCCAGCTTCTTGCAAGAAATGAAGAACTCCTTTTGGATAATTGGTCCAGTTGTGCTCTTTTTCAAACTTGAGGTCAGCGATAGGCACTTCGATAATGCCCTTGTCCTCAAAGTTAGCTGAGTAGAAACATAAAACTTGGTCGTCACGCTTGCGAGCAGCCCCATAAGTTCCTAAGGAAATGGCTGCTGGAAATACATGTCCACCATTATAGTCTGTGTGCTCACCAATCAAGTTGATACGACCTGGTGAAAAGAAAGTTTGGTCCGCTTCTTGACCAAAAACAGCAAGAAAGTCTTTGCGAAGCGCTTCAGCAGTAAGATGTTGTGTCATATGATTTCTCCTTTTACTGTTCGTTAAGTCGTCTTAACGTGTAATCGTTTTCTTCTATTGTATCCAAGGGATTTCCCAAGGTCAATCCTTTTTACTAAACTTTTACTAAACTATCGGTAAAAAGCAGAAAAATATGATATACTAACCTAATCAAGGAGGATTTATGGCTACTTTAAAAGACATTGCACAGCTAGCCTCTGTCTCTATCGCGACCGTATCCCGTGTCCTCAATCGAGACCAGAGTCTATCTGTTACAGAAGAAACCAGGCACCGTATTTTAACCGTTGCTGAAGAGTTGGACTACACTAAGCACCTCAAGACAGGCGAATCCCACAAGCCCAAGCAGAAGATTGCCATTATCCAATGGGTCAGCGAGCAGGGGGAACTAGACGACCTCTACTACTACCAGATTCGTCTCGGTATTGAAAAAAGAGCCCAAGAACTGGACTATGATATCTTGCGCTATTTTAATGACCATCCTTTTACATTAAGCGAGGAAGTGATTGGGATTCTCTGCATCGGAAAGTTTAGCCGAGCTCAGATTTCTGCCTTTGAAGAATACCAAAAGCCTCTTGTATTTTTAGACAGCGATACCCTCTCATTAGGTCATACCTGTATTATCACTGACTTTTACACTGCTGTGAAACAAGTTGTAGACCATTTCCTCAGCCAAGGGATGAACCGTATTGGAATTCTCACAGGCCTTGAGGAAACAACTGACCAAGAAGAAATCATTCAGGACAAGCGGCTTGAAAACTTTAAGAACTACAGTCAAACCAAAGGAATCTATCATGATGAACTGGTCTTTCAAAGAAGCTTTACTGCCCAGTCTGGCTATGACTTGATGAAGGAGGCTATTCAGAGTTTGGGAGATCAACTCCCGCCAGCATTTTTTGCAGCTAGCGATAGTTTAGCCATCGGTGCCCTCCGTGCGCTCCAAGAAGCTGGAATCAGCCTACCAGACCGTGTCAGCCTCATTTCCTTTAACGACACTAGTCTGACCAAGCAGGTCTATCCACCCCTTTCTAGCATCACGGTCTATACCGAGGAAATGGGCCGGGCAGGTATGGATATTCTTAACAAGGAAGTACTCCACGGTCGCAAAATTCCTAGCTTGACTATGCTGGGAACCAGACTGACTTTGAGAGAAAGTACAAGGAATGATTAGGATTACAAAACGACCTCTATCAAGGCCGTTTTTTCTAATGATGATGCTCATGATTCCGCTCCAAGTCACACACCTTTCGCTTATGTTCTTGGTGGGTTTCTAGGTCATCATCAACCTCAATGGTAATATTTTGGAAACTACAATCTTTGAGGAAAATTCGAATAGATTCTTTACAAGCTTCCATATTCCCCATTTCTTTCATACAAACATGGACAATGGCATTTTTTTCCAAACCATCCATAGTCCAGAGATTAAGCTGATTAAGACTGGCCACATTGTCCAATCGCTCCAGGCCACTCTTTACTTGCTTGATATCAATACCTTCCGGCACAGCATCCAAAAAAATCTTAAGTGTAGACCAAAAACGTGGAAGAGCTTTTGAAAGAATAAAGAAAGAAATGACAAGGGACAAAAGTGGATCTAGGATATACCAGTCCGTGAATCGAAGAACAATGGCCATTAGGATGACAGCCAGCCACCCTAGGGTATCTTCCAGAAAATGCAGACTCAGAATAGACTCATTCTTTGTCTTTCCCTTACCAACCACTAGACTCGCTAACACATTAATAGTAATCGCAATCATTCCTAACCAGAGAATCCCCTCGTCATTGACTGGTTGCGGATTTAAAATCTTCGTAACATTTTCCAAAATGACTAGAACAGATCCTGTCATGAGTATTGTCGCTGTTACCAAGGCTCCTAGCAGACTAAACCGCTTATAGCCCAAGGTGTACTGATTATCTTCTTCACGATTAGAGATGGTTTCTAGAAAGGCTGATATTCCAATTGCAATCGCATCTCCCAAGTCATGCACAGAGTCAGCAAGAACAGCGCTCGAACCAAATACTCCACCAGCAATAAACTCGACGATGGCATAAGTTAAATTTAAGAAAAAAGCCACCCAAACAGCATATTTTGCCTTCATATTTCTCATTCCTTTGTTATAATAGATTTATGAACATCTTGTTCATTATTATTATCCACTAAAACTCAAAGAAAGGATAGAAGCAAAGCGTCAGCTTTATTCAGTTCTGAACAATTTGCCTCAAGTGTCCATATGACTAAGATTGACCGCCGTATCAGTAAAACAAAAAAAGCTATCTATCAAGCTTTTCTACAACTTTTGAATGCTAAGGGCTACGAGGCCACTACTGTTCAGGATATCATTGATCTCGCAGATGTGGGACGTTCCACCTTTTACTGTCACTATGAGAGTAAGGAGCTACTTCTGGACGAGCTCTGTCGCTACCTCTTCCATCATCTCTTTGAAAGAGAGCAAGCCATTTCAACCGAAGATTACCTCGCCCACCTCTTTCTGCATTTTCAGAAAAATCAAGACCATATCACCAGTCTGCTATTCTCCAAAAATGACTACTTCCTCCGCCAACTCCAGAGAGAGTTGGAACACCACGTCTATCCCATGCTGTCTGATGAGTTGAAAGAAGCTCATCCAAGTCTGCCTGCTTCTTATCTCCAACACTTAGTTGTAACCAACTTTATCGAGACATTGACCTGGTGGCTCAAAAAAGGGCAAGACTTTACAGACCAGGAAGTTGTGCAATTTTATCTAGACCTTCTCATTCCTAAAAATTGAATACAGAGTAGAACTCAGTTACCTTATTTCTAGGCTAGTGAGTTTTTTATCTTTTCAACAAGAAAAGAGGATCCGCCAATCCTCTTTTTCATAATATAAAATCCTTTATTATCAACTCTATCTGTTTTATCCCAAAACCTAAAACATCTTTTCCTAGTTAGGTAAGTCAGTATTCTGCTTAGCTGCCTTGCTCCACTGGTACCAACCAACTAGACTGTTGATGAGGTAAATTAGATATTTGCCTTGAATTTGCAGGCTTTCTCCCCACCAGAGATAGATTGAAAAGACATTGGTAGCTGCCCAGAATATCCACTGTTCACGGTAAACAGCTGTCATGATGATTTGTCCTACACCATTGGTCGCATCGGTGATGGAATCGCGATAGGGACGATTGGCACCAATAGACTGATAAATGAAGCCAAAGGCCAACCACCAAAGAACACTAATGGAAAGATACTTGGTCCAACCCTTGCCGTCTAGTTTACGTGCGACAAACTCTTATTGTTCTTTCTTAAACTGGGCTTGATAAATCCAAACCAAGAGACCAATTGGCTGCATAATTGTAAAATAGAGAGTTGTTAAAACCTCACCATAGAAGCCTTTTTGAAGGGCAAGCACCAGATAAATGATGGAATTAATCAAACCAAATAGGTAGTTACTAGCACGACCTTC
This sequence comes from Streptococcus mitis, assembly GCF_946190375.1. Lineage (GTDB taxonomy): Bacteria > Bacillota > Bacilli > Lactobacillales > Streptococcaceae > Streptococcus > Streptococcus mitis_CJ. The sequence goes on from NZ_CAMIAF010000013.1 coordinate 54,453, forward strand.
AGCTTCTCAAAGAGCAGAAAAAAGGTTAGTAAGGCTTGAGAGATGAATCATTTTAAAGGCAAACAATTCCAACAAGACGTCATCATTGTCGCTGTTGGTTATTACCTACGTTACAATCTGAGCTATCGTGAAGTTCAGGAATTGCTCTATGACCGTGGAATAAATGTTTATCACACTACGATTTATCGGTGGGTTCAAGAATACAGTAAAATCCTCTATCATCTCTGGAAAAAGAAAAATAAACAGTCCTTCTATTCGTGGAAAATGGATGAAACCTATATCAAAATTAAGGGGCGTTGGCATTATCTCTATCGAGCGATTGATGCGGACGGTTTAACATTGGATTTCTGGTTACGAAAGAAACGTCGAGCAGACGATAACAGCTATAAGTTAGAAGATACCGCCTATCAAGAAGATAAAGCACGCAAAGCAGAAACCGAAGATAAGCTAGCTATTGAAGCAATGAAAAGCAAGTACACCACGCTATTGCTAGAAAATATGTTGCTAAGTCCGTTTGAAATGCAAGATACAAAAATCATGGCAGGATTGCAAGTCCATGTTTACCCCCTCTATGACGAACTGAAAGAATTAAGAGGGCTAAATAGTGTTAAAGACCACTTGTCTTATGTTGCCAGCAGACGTGAAGAATATTCTAAGCATAATATCGCACGCTACCTCAAAAAAGCCATTGAACAATATCTACCAACGGTTAAAAGGCAGGACTTAAACCATGAGTGAAGACTTAAAAACGATCAAAGAGCTGGCGGATGAGTTGAGTGTTACAAAACAAAATATTCAATATCACTACCAAAGGTTACCAAAAGAATTACAGCTTAAAAGTTCCAATGGGTCTAATCTAATAAATTCTAAAGCAGAAAAAATAATTTTAGGTAAAGTAGAAAGTAGTAGCAAATCAAATACCAAAGACCAACAAATAAGTAGCAAAGACCAACAAATAGAAAAACTAACTAATTTGTTAGACCAGTAACAACGATTAGCCTTGCAAGATAAAAAGTTGCTAGAAGAATACAAGGCGGAAAATGATAACTTAAAAGCCCTCAAATGCCCCTCACAGGAAACAGAATTCAAACACTTAGACAATCAATATAAAGATGAAGATGAAGTGAACGCTCTTAAAGAGAAGTTGGAAAATTTACAGGAACAAATCAAAGATCAAAAAAGGATAGAAGAACAAGAAAAACCAATAAAATGGTGGGGACTATGGCGAAAATAGATGATTCAGTTAAAAAGAAAGTTCCAGAATTGCGATTTAAAGAATTCACGGATGAATGGGAACAGCGTAAGTTGGGAGACGAAGTTCGAATAGTGATGGGACAGTCTCCTAATTCAGAAAATTATACTGATGATCCTAATGAGCGCTAAAAATGCGAAGACCTATGAAGACCTATTTTGTATTAGTCAAACAAAAAATCCAAAAGAAATGGTATATGATTATGACCATGAAACAAAGTAAAATCAAACCGAGTGATCTTAGGAAGCACCCGATAATCATGAAACGTTATTAAACACAAAAGTCACCCATGTGAGTTCTTTCCAGAAGCTGAAGTTAATCCTTCAACCTGGAAAACCCACAGAGGTGACTTTTTCTATACATCTCGATTTTTCTGGCAATAATCATTAACCGATAAATATGTCTGTGAATCGCCCAGCGACTCCGCTATGTCCATAATCCGCGGTGGTAGTAATCCCACTCGCTGGACAAGTTCGTGATTGCTGAACAATTCCCGTGGACTGCCGGCGAAGCCAAACTTCCCGTGTTCCATAACATACACCGACTCAAACTCGGCGGCGACCCAATCCATGTCATGGGTGATGGTCACAACTTGGTGGCCCGAATCAGCCAACTGATGGAAAATTGCGGTCAACTTGCGCCGGCTTTCCCAATCAAGCGACATCATCGGCTCATCAAATAAATAAATCGCCGGATCCACTGCCAAAACTGTGGCAACGCTCAACAGCTTGCGTTCCGACAATGACAGGTCATATGGACTTTCAGCTATTTTATCATCCAAGCCAACTCTTTTTAGAGCCGCTAAAGCCCGCCTCGTAATCGTGTCGTGGTCATCCATGACCTGCGCGACATTCCACTCCACCTCTCGTTGAACGGTCGGGTTGAAAAGCTGATCGTCAGGATTCTGAAAAGTAATCCCAACCTTCAGTAACTTTTCGACTGGTTTAAGATCATTAAAATTTTCTCCATCGATCTTAATCACACCGGTTTGTGGTGTCAGCAAGCCCGTCAACAATTTGAAGAGCGTTGATTTGCCGGCACCATTTTGGCCGACAATCGCAACCATCGGATCTGCGAAGTGTTTGTCTTCAACATCCAAGCTAAAGGACCGTTCCGGATAAGTGAACGTCAGGTGGCTCAGTTCAATTGTGGACATAACGAACCTCCTTCAGATCAGCGTAATTCACCGGATACCGGCCATCAGCCAAGTGCCAATCCATTTTTTGAGCAAGTTGCTGGATTGTCGGGGCTGGAATCTGCCAGTCAGCTGCCAAATGATTAAACACCTCACCCGGCCTGCCCTGGGCTACCATTTGACCCTCGTGCAGCACCCACACAACGTCGGCGACTTCGCACAAATCGTCAATTTCACTGGTGACAATGAAGACAGTCGTCTCTTTGACTTGGGCCAGCCATTGGAAAAATTGCCGGCGGCCAAGGGGATCCATCTCACTGGTTGGATCATCCATAATCAAAACAGCCGGATTAGCCACAATCGCCGTGGCAATTGCCAACCGCTGGATCTGACCACCGGAAAGGCTCTCGGGACGCAAATTCAGCTGTTCAATCAGCCCCATTTGCGTGGCAACTTCTTCAACCCGTTTTTGAATCAGTCCTTCAGCCATTCCCTGATTAATCAAGTCAAAGGCGATTTCATCGGCAACCGTGTCTGCCAACCCGCTTAGTTGGCCAGCTGGATTTTGCAGTACAACTCCATTCATGGCATTATAAACGGGCCAATTGTCGGACACTCGCTGGCCAAACATGTGCCAATCGCCCTCAATCTCAGCAGACACAATTTTGGGAATGACCCCTGCCAGCACACGGCACAAAGTCGATTTGCCGGAGTGGCTATTCCCGATAATCCCAACCACCTGGCCGGTATGAACCTCCGCGTTAATCTGACGCAGTTGTGGTTGCTCAGTACCCGGATAACGGGTGGTCAAATTTTCAATTACAATCCGTTTATCTTCGTCCATATCTTCCACCCAATCAATAAAATTGCCAATCCAGTCAGACCAATGTGCAGCGTCCGCGACAGGCGATACACGCGCTGGGAGGTTCTGACAGTCCGGTTGAGATTATCAAAACCTCTCAGTTGGAGAGAAATCGACCGCGTCATCGATTGATCCAAGGTCTTAATCACCAATGGAATTAGAACCGGCAGGACTGACTTTAATTTCTGAATCAACGTTTTTTGCGGATTGGTTCCGCGAACTTTTTGTGCCTGCTGGATTTTCTGCATATTGCGCATCATTTCCGGCAAAATATAACACACCGACATCAGAACGTAGACGGTTTTATAAGACAATCCGGACAGTTCCAAATAGGCCGCGTTTTCTGAAATACTCGTGGTCACCATAAAAAAGCCACTGGTCAAAATAATCACCAATACTCGACAACCCAGAGTGGTAGCGTAAATCAGGCCTTCTTTGTAGAACGACACCCCAAGCACAGAAAACAGCACAGTTTGATTCCGACTGTAAAATAACCCTTGGATGATCAGCATGGTGCAAATCAGAAACAGGCTGAATCCCAGCGCCTTAAAGGTGGTAGAACTCAATTTGGAAAATAACAATAGCAGTGTTGCGACAAGAATTAATCCGGCCTGAAGCAATAAATTCATACTGGCAAAGCTCAACAACGTCATGTCCAAGATGAACAAGAGCTTAGTAATCGGATCGATCACCTGGTACCACTTGAGCTTGACCCGTGGCGCTCCAGAAATCAATGTTTTATCAGTCATCATTTATCATCGCTAAAGAAGTGCACCATCCGCTTCGGCAGCTGACGATAGATGAAGAATGCCAGGTAGGCCACACAGACTTTATCCAAAATATCCAAGACAAACTCATCGGTAAATGAGGCCAGCCACACTGGTGCATGATTGGCGACCATTACCGCAAACAATGAGTCACCCCAAGCGATACCGGTCTGACCACCCCAAAAGATGACGTTGAGTGGCGTTGAAATGACAGCTGAAACGATGGCAATAATAATAGCAGAAACAAATACTCGTCGCGCTGACGAGAACCACCCATTGGCGTGCAAAACTCCGACAGCAATCCCAATTCCGATGCTGGTAATCGCATACACGGTTGAAATTGGCGATAAGGTCAGCCCATAGATCACGTTGTTGATGAAACCACTAATGGCACCGGCAATCGGCCCAGCCAACATGCTGGTAAGAAAGGTTCCCAAAGACCCCAGCCAAACGGGCAACTTTAACCCCTCCGCCAAGGCTTTGGCAACATAGTTAATCCCCACGGCAGCGGGAATCAAAGTCATGGTGGCAGCACTTAACTTAAATTTCCACATACTGGTACGATGAATCGGTTCTGTTTTCATAATCTTCTCCTTTTGTTTTTAAAGAGCCGTGTCTGGATAGACTTTCGGACGCAACGCTCTATTATATATCTACTGAACTGTCTATACACAAGATTTCCATCCTTAGTCAACATGAGCTGGAAATCTTTATTTGTTAAGTAGTTCACAACACATTATACACCTATTTTGTGAATAGTCAAGTGTATTTACAGTAAAATTTTAGAAAATCCTAAAAATTTCCTCTTATTTTCCATTTTGAAAGACATTCAGTAACTCTAATATCAAAAAAGCCCAGACGACATTGTCTGAGCATTCTTTTCTGTAGTCGTTTAAGCAAGTTGAGTTTGACATTTTCAAACTATTTCTTCAACAAACCTTGTTCTTGTAGAAACTCCTTGGCTACTTGTTCTGCTGACTTGCCTTCAACACCGACTTGGTAGTTGAGCTGGCTCATCTGGCTTTCCGTAATTTTACCAGCCAATTTATTGAGAACTTTTTCCAACTCAGGATGTTTCTTGAGAAGAGCTTCTTTCATTAGCGGAGCTCCTTGATAAGGTGGGAAGAGTTGCTTGTCATCTTCCAAGACCTGTAAATCATAACGCGCTAACTCTGCATCCGTCGAATAGGCATCCGTGATTTGAATATCACCTGACTGAATTGCCTGATAGCGAAGGGCTGGCTCCATCGTCGCTACATTGAGATTGAGACCATACATTGATTGCAAGCCCTTATTGCCATCTTCACGGTCATTAAATTCGAGAGTAAAGCCTGCCTTCAACTGTCCTTCCACTTTTTTCAAGTCCGAAATGGTCTTCAACCCGTATTCTTGAGCAATCTTTTTCGGAACAGCTACAGCGTAGGTATTTTGATAAGACATGGGTTTGAGATAGGCTAGATGATCCTGTTTTGCAATACCATCACGCGCTACATCATAAACCTGCTCTGGCTCATGACTCACTTTCGGTGATGGCTGAAGCAAACTTTCAGTCACCGTACCAGTAAATTCAGGATAGATGTCAATATCGCCTTTTTTCAGAGCTTCATAGAGGAAGCTTGTTTTCCCAAAATTTGGTTTAACAGTCGCAGTCATACTGGTATTTTCTTCAATAAGGAGTTTATACATATTGGCCAAAATTTCTGGTTCTGGCCCCAATTTCCCAGCAATGATCAAGTTCTCTTTGTCTTTTTGAGACAAAAGAGCTGGACTATAAGACAAACCGAGCAATATTGTCACCAAGGCAAAACCAGAAAAAATCGTCCGCAATTTTGCTTTTTCCATCACTTTTAGTAGGAAGTTAAAGGCAATGGCTAGCACTGCAGAAGAAAGGGCCCCAATCAAAATCAAACTGGCATTATTACGGTCAATTCCCAAAAGGATAAAGGAACCCAGTCCCCCTGCCCCAATCAAGGCCGCCAAGGTTGCCGTACCGATAATCAAGACAGCTGCCGTCCGAATTCCAGACATCATAACAGGCATAGCAAGTGGAATTTCAAACTTCTTGAGTCGCTCCCACCTAGTCATCCCAAAGGCAATCCCAGCCTCTTGTAGACTTGGATCAATTCCCTTGAGTCCAGTGATAGTATTTTGCAAAATCGGAAAAATCGCATAAATCACTAGTGCTGTCAAAGCAGGCAAGGTTCCAATTCCCATCAAAGGAATAAAGAGCCCCAACAAGGCCAGAGACGGGATGGTCTGGAAAATCCCTGCAATCTGCAAGACCCAATCCGCCAACTTCTCATGAAAGCGAAGATAAACAGCCAAGGGAATCGCGATAAAAATAGCTAGTAACAAGGTTAAAAGTGACAACTGCAAATGTTGAGATAGAGCTGTCAACCAATCACTAAAACGATCCTGAAAAGTTGCAATTAAATTAGTCATGAACACTACCTCCAAACAAGTCTGCTACAAATTCTGTGGCAGGCGCTTTTAAAATGGTCTCGGGATTCGCTACCTGGCGAATCTCCCCATCCTGTAAAACAGCAATACGGTCCGCCAATTTCAAAGCTTCATCCGTATCATGGGTTACAAAAATTGTTGTCATCCCAAACTCTTTATGCAATTCTTTAGTCAGAACCTGCAACTGTTTTCTCGAAATAGCATCAAGAGCCGAAAAAGGCTCATCCATGAGGAGAATCTTAGGCTGACCAATCATAGCACGAACAATACCTACCCGTTGCTGTTCTCCACCAGATAATTCACTAGGCAAACGACGCCCATACTCAGCTACTGGCAAGCCAACCTTGGCCAAAAGCTCTTCTGTTCTATGAGCAATTTCTTCCTTAGTCCATCCTTTCATCTCAGGAATCAGGGCAATATTTTCCGCGACCGTTAGATTAGGAAATAGAGCAATGGCCTGTAAAACATAACCAGTAGAGAGACGAAGCTCACGCTCATCATAGTCTTTGATGCGCTTGCCATCCATGTAAATATTTCCATCAGTTGGTTCCAAAAGACGATTAATCATCTTGATCATGGTCGTCTTACCGGACCCAGATGGACCAACTAAAACCATAAACTCCCCATTCTCAATTCGTAAATTGACATCTCTCAAAACATCTTTTTCTGTGTAGCGCAAGGCTACATTTTTGTATTCAATCATTCTGTATCCTCAATTTAAAACTTCCCTCGATTGGTCAAGTCTTCTACCTTAGGCATGACTTCCTTATTGTCCCAATGTTCCACAATTTTCCCGTTTTCTAGACGGAAGATATCGTACTGGGCATAGTCAACTCCATCAATCTGAGTCTGACCATAGCTAACCACATAGTTTCCTTGTCCTAAGAGTTGGAAAACAAAGTCAAAAGCGGCCTTTACTTATAAACAGCTAATTTACTCTATTTTAATCCTCATTTTCCTCCTCTTTCAGATTAGCCAAAATTCTTTCTTGAAAGGCTTCAAACTGACGAATTTCTTCCTCTGAAAATCCTTTGTAAAAGATCGTATCCAATTTCTGACTGACACGATGCCCCACTTCTTTCTGAGACTGCCCCAACTCTGTTAAAACCAAATACTTCTTACGCTTATCTTCTCCACATGGACTAATAGTTACAAGATTTTGTTCCTCTAGTTTTTTAATCATCGTCGTCAGAGTATTATTAGCAAGTCCAGTCGCAAGCGCAATATCTGTCGCAGTTGCGCAGCCAGTTTCACTATTCCATAAAACCGCTAAAATCTTCCCCTGTTCACTCCGATAAAGAGCTTCAGGATCTTGGCTCAGTAACTTTTGAAAAATCCGCCCATTCAACAAACGAATATGATGGGCTACCAAATGACTATCTTTCATAACACCTCCAATTTATTTCGATATCGAAACGAATAAAATAATTGTAACACTCATTATTCCAACTGTCAACTATTTCGATTTAGAAATAATTTTTCCCAGTAAAAAATCTCCTACCCAAGGTAGAAGATTTCAATCTTATAAAACTTAATCCGTCATGTCCGATACCAACGTTCGATGCTCCAATGGAATACTGCACATAACTAATAAGAAAATGAAACCTGACTGGATCCAGAAGAGAGCCAAGTCAAAGATTCCATGCACAGCAACCACTGTAAGGAAAGACAGATAAAGACCGATAATCGGACGTTTCCCCGACTCCTGACTCATATCCATCATCAAGCGGACAGGAGCAACAGAAGACAAAACTAATAAAATAGTCCCTACAATTCCGTAACTCAGAATCGTATCAATATAAAGGCTGTGAGCATGTTCATGATAAGGAGCATTTATCCGAGGATACGAGTGCATGTAGGTCAATGGCCCTTCACCCCAGAAAGGATTTTGCTTAAATAAGGCCATCCCAGCATCCCAGATAGAAATGCGTTCTTCCATAGAAGAATCTAAAGTCCCCATCCGAACTCCTAAATCACTGGAAAAGAGGAAGCTCAAGCCAATCGCAAAGACCCCAATACTAAGCCAAAAGGCCTTCCAGTTTTTAATGGTCGTAAAGAGATAAATAATGGCTCCAGCGATAATAGCAGGAAAGGCAGTTCGATTTTGCGTAAAGTTCAAACCAAAGAGATTAACAAAGCCTGCAATCACACAGAATACTTTCAACCAATTCAACTTGGTCGTTGTAAACAGATAGAAGGCAATCATGATACAGAAACAACAAATAATTCCATAATAATTAGGGTTAAAGAAGGTCACTTCTGCACGATTCTGATGCCAAACCTGCATATTGGGTGAAAGAAAAGCATAGTTAAATTTCTTCACAATTTGGAAATGTTCTAAACTCGCAAAAGCAGCTGACAAGACGCTACCAAACAAGACGAGCTGCAAAATCAATCGAAAGAATTTATGTGATAAAATCGACTGATAGTGCAAAAAGAAAACAGTAAATAGAAAAATTCCTACTGAAGCCACAACTCCCATCCAATTTTGTGCAAAAACGGATATAACAGTACTATAGCCAAGAAAAAGAAGCAGTATCGGATGCTCCCCCATTTTCTGAAGAATACTTTTCATGTCTCCTGTGAAAATTAAACTGATAATATATAAACAGAATACAACTACAAAAAGATAAAAGGGTAAAAAGATACTCAGGATAATCCCCAATAAAATCAGCTCTTTACTAGACAACCCTTTCAGCTTTTCAATAAAGCCTATTGATTTCAAAATGAATCCTTTCTCTCCAAATCAGTTGATTCAGATAATAGTAAGCTATTCTATATTGTACCACTTTTTTAGCAATTTGAAAACAAAGGAAACGTTTTCTAAAATAAAAACCCTATTTTATCAACCATATCAAGGCTTCAAAATGTTACTTCAATTCCGTTCTCAATTACCCGATAAGTCTGATTTTGCAAATCAATTTCTGCTACTGCTGTTACGGACTTATCTTTATTTTGACGTTTGATTACAATGCTGTGGGCTGTTGGTGTTTCAACGTCAATAGTTCCTTCTAAATCAAAAGCTACTGATCGATTACGGAAAGAAAATAGATTGAGAAGGGTCTTCACTACAGGACGTTGGACCTCTTCTGCTATTTCCTCATTGCTATAGTAATGACGATTAATATTTCGACCTTCTTTAGTTTCTTCTAATAATTTCAAATCATTCTTGCCTGCTAATAGACCTACATAGTAAACCTGAGGAATACCTGGGGCAAAAGCTTGAATTAATCGTGCAAGGAAATACTTGACATCATCATCTCCAAGCGCAGAATAATAGGTTGAATTGATTTGGTAGATATCTAGATTGTTATACTCTGCACTAGAGTACTTACGTTTGACATTAGCTCCCACCTTATAGAGTTCATTTGAAGCATAGTCAATCTCCTCATCAGTCAGGATATCCTTGACATCCACCACTCCAATCCCATCATGGGTGTCTAGCGTCGTAAATTGCTTCATTGGGCTCATCTTTAACCACTTAGCCAAACGCTCTGTTCTGGAACTGTAAAGAGTATAAAGTGTTACCATTGGAAGAGCAAAATCATAAACATAGTAATCGTGATCCGCTATTTTAAACTGAATCGAATAATGTTCATGAATCTCAGGTAAGAGCTCTGTCCCATACTCAGCAGCGATATCTCGAACTTTGTCCAATAAATCCCAAATATCTGGTTCTACAAAGAAATCATTAGTATCTAATTTCTTCACTGCATAAGCAAAGGCATCTAGACGAATCAAATCACACCCATTACTTGCCAAGTGCTGAATGGTCTTACGGATAAATTCCATCGTTACTTCTTTGGTCACATCAAGATCAATCTGCTCCTCACCAAAGGTATTCCACAAATGTTCTACTGAACCATCTTCAAACACAATCTCTTGCTTTGGTGCACGATCCTTACGCTTGTAAATTAAATCTACATCAGACTGTGTCGGACGGTTTTCTGGCCAAAACTTATCCCAGTTTAAAAAGAGATCTTTAAATTCACTGGCTTCATGTTTTTCTTGATAGTCCTTATAATACTTAGATTGACGAGAAATATGATTAATCATAAAGTCAAACATAAGATAATATTTCTCACCTAAACGCTTAACGTCCTCCCAATCACCAAAAGCTGAATCCACTTCGTCATAGTCAACTGGCGCAAATCCACGATCGCCTGTTGATGGGAAAAATGGTAGAAGGTGAACTCCCCCAATAGCATATCCAAAATGCTCTTCCAAATTCTCATATAAGTCTTTAAGATTATTTCCAAGACTATCTGAATAGGTAATCAACATAGTTTTATTCTGAATTGGCATCATTACTCTCCTTTTTCTAATTGAAGCCAAGTCTCATATGACTTGGCTTCGTAAATCAAATTCATGTTATACTCTTCGAAAATCTCTTCAAACTACGTCAGCTTTATCTGCAACCTCAAAGCTGTGCTTTGAGCAACCTGCGGCTAGCTTCCTAGTTTGCTCTTTGATTTTCATTGAGTATTAAATCTCTGTTTATCATCAAACTCGTACTAATATAGACTGTGATAAACTAAGTACTACTTTCTTGTTTTCACATAAAATTGTCAACTAGCTGAACTATTCCTCTGTATCAGGAATCATAGCTTCTCTAGTCTCTTCTTACTTCACTGCTCCGTTGCTTATTCCTGAAATAATATGTTTTTGGAAGATGAGGTAGACGACAGTAATTGTGACAATTCCTACAATATAGGATGCAAAACTTGGCCCATAGTCATTAAAATACTGACCTTGGTAGTTGTACTGGAAGAGAGGCAAAGTCCACAGCTTGGAATCCTTATTTAAAATCAACAATGGCAACATAAAGTCATTCCAGAACCATAATGCATTGATAATCAGGGTTGTAGCATGCATGGGCTTCAGCATTGGAAAGATAATTCGACGGTAAGTTGTAAATCGATCAGCCCCATCAATTTCTGCAGCTTCATCTAAACTATCTGGTACACTGATTTTAATATAACCAACATATAAGAAAAGGGTCTGTGGAATTGCATAAGTTAGATAAAGTAGTACCAACCCCCACATATTTGCCAGGCCGAGTTTGCTCATCATAACTGTGATAGGAATCATGATCACCTGAAATGGAACAAATATTCCTAAAATCAAGAGCGAATACATAATTGCAAAGGCTTTTTTCTTGGACATATTTCGAGCAATGGAATAGGCTGCAGCTGGTATAAAGAAGGCTACTACAATCAATGATAACACCGTAATAACAGCTGAATTCCAGAAATAGCCTCCAATCCCATCCGAAATCAATCGTTCATAATTGCTTAATGTAAAAGGATTGGGCAAACCAAAGAAATGATTCATGATATCCTTGGTTGTCTTGAAGGAACTAAAAACCGTTACCAACAAAGGAACAAGTATGAGAACACCACCTACTATCAAGAGGACATACTTCCAAAACTGATTCAATTTTTCTTCTTTTTTCATGTGTAGGACTCCCCTATTAGATTTCAAATTTCTTTGATAGTTTGATTTGGATAAGAGAAACAATTCCAATAATTAAGAATAAAATCAAGGCAATTGCATTCGCATATCCATATTGATTACTCTTGAAGGCATAGTTGTAGACTAAAAGACCAAGAGACGTTGTAGCATTATTTGGACCACCACTCGTCAAGGCAAAAATTTGGTCAAAGGCAGTCAAACCGGACTTAAGAGCTAGGATAAAAACCATAGAAATCGTTGGTAGCAAATATGGTAATTCAATCTTCCAAAAAGTTTGTTTGCTTGTTGCACCATCAATTGATGCCGCCTCCAAAATATCAGATGGAATACTCTGAAGACCAGCAAGAAAGAGAATAATTGGCATTGCTACTCCTTGCCATAGAAGAACAAAAATAGTTGCCACTACCGCTCCGATCGGTGTTCCTAATAGACTTTCTTGTAAAAAACCAATTCCTAAAATTTTTCCAATCGTTGGAAGACCATAGTTGAAGAATTGTTTAAAAATCAAGGAAACTGTCAAACCAGACAAAACCGCTGGGAAAAAGAACCATGCTCTAAAGAAAGTCTGCCCTTTCATCTTAGAATTTAAGGTTCGAGCGACAACCATCCCAATTGTAATCTCTCCAATAATCAATGCCAGGGTTAAAATCAAAGTAAAAGCAATGGCTGTGAAGAATTTCCCATCAATCATCAGCAATTTGTAGTTATTCAGACCAACAAATTTATAATTATAGGTTAATCCAGTCCAGTTAGTCAAACTATAGAAAGCACCTTGTACCATCGGAAAGTAAAAGAAGATAGCTTGTAATGCAAGCGGGATGAGCAAAAAAGTCCAACCCCAGTATTTATTTAAAAATTTTCGAATAGCCATATCATCTTAACTCCTATTCTAGTCCAAATCTGCCTTCATTGGATTAAAGAAAGCATTGAGATTGTTTGCCATATTTTTCAGATTTTTATCCATCAAGTAACCTGCACTTAGATTGAAAAAATCTTCTTCAGAATTCCAGTGTTGGCCCAACCAAACATAATGTTTATCCGTAAATGCTAGTTTAGAAATCTCTGCAAGTGCTGAATCTTCTTTTTCCTGTACACCTTTCACCGCAACTGGTGATCCATCCACATCATAATATGCTTGCATAGCTTTTGAACTAGTCATATAGCTGATAAATTCTTCGGTTTCTTTAGGATGTTTGGTAGTAGCTGAAGTTGATAATGCCATGTCCCCTGCACCAACAGTGACTTCTTTTCCTACTTCTTCTCCTGGGAAGGCAAACATCCCCACATCAAATTTTGGATCCTGTTGATTAATTGCCGCTAATGCCCATGATCCTTGTGGCATCATCAAGGCTTTTTCATTCGAGAATGCTACCACCGCATCATTATAAGAGGCACCACGCCATCCATCTTGAGCATTATCCGCCAACAAATCTAGTCGTTCTGCATCTGCTTTTAAAATAGCATCATCTGCAGAAATAGCATTTGGTTTTGAAAAGCGAAGATAGTTATTAGCTGCGTCTCCACTGCCTGTAATGGTAATGAGAGAAAGTTGGTGATAACCGTTTAATGTCCATCCTTCATTGCCTGCAACTGCAAACGGAGAATTCCCACTATCTTTTATCTTTTTAACAATCTCTTGAAACTCTTTAAAAGTCTTCGGTTCCTCAAGTCCTAATTCTTTAAACTTTGTTTTATTGTAATAGATTCCATAAAGGTTAGCAGTTAAAGGCACACTATAAATCTTGTTATTGATTGCATACTTTTCTGCATAGTCATTCTTAATATTCTCAAGATAAGATTTCCCTGTCATATCTGCAAAGTAACCTGCTTTTGCCCACTCCTGAAAATCCATATTTTGAGGATAGATATTAACAATATCTGGGACATCTCCTGATAAAATCCGAGTCTTCAGAACAATGCCAGCTGCCGGAACAGTCGTCAGTTTTACATCAATAGTAGGATGATCCTTTTCAAAATTATCTACAATTTTTTGCAAAGTATCCGCCATTTCGGTCTTCTGGTTAAAAAATTCAATCGTTACCTTTCCATCAGTCGATTGATTATTCTGACCACAAGCTGCTAGACCTAGTAAACTAGCCCCAGCGACTAAGAGAAAACCTGCTTTCTTATACCATTTCATTGGAAAGCCTCCTTTATAAATTTATACACCTTTATTATAGTCTTCTAAAAATATACTGTCTACTCAAAAAATCTCCCTGGGATAAGATAACAGTTAAACCTGCATACATGAGTTCTGCACCTGAGTAAACTACTCCATTTTCCTGTAATTCATACAGTCCCTCTTCAACCAAATCTTTTAATTTTAAAGTTGTTTCCATGGTCTCTACAACTGACAAAACGCGAACGTAGGTTACAATCGTTTGATTTTTGTAATTAAATTGTACAGCTGCTTCATTGGATGCAATATCAGGATTAATTAGTCTATACTGTTGTCCTAACTGAACTACTGGTCGTAATTCTTTATACAAGTTCACCTGATTAGCAATCTCAGCTTTCTCTTCATCGGATAAACTTGTCAAATCAAGCTCATAGCCCAAATTTCCCATCATTGCTACATGGCCACGTGTTTCTAATGGTGTCGTTCGTCTCATCTGATGATTCGGTACTGCTGACACATGAGCCCCCATAGAAATGGTTGGATAGAGATAGGATGAACCGTATTGAATTGGTAAACGTGCAATAGCATCAGTATTATCACTAGCCCAGACTTGTGGAAAATAGCGCATCATACCCAGATCATTTCGTCCACCACCACCAGAGCAGGACTCAAAGAGAATATGGCTGTGCTTCTCTGTCAGATAAGAAACGAGTTCATAAAGCCCCAGCATGTAGTGATGAGATTGCATCTGTGTCTCTAGATAGTTTGAACCATTCCCAAGGTTAGTCATATTACGATTCATATCCCATTTAATGTAATCAATCTCATGATAAGATAGGAGTTGATCTAAGACATTTTTCAAGTATTCTACTACCTGAGGATTGGCAAGGTTAAGTACTAGTTGATTTCTAGAATAGGTATGTTCATATCCTGGAACCTGAATAGCCCAGTCAGGATGTTTACGATACAAATCGCTATCTACAGAAATCATTTCAGGTTCTAACCAAAGCCCAAACTGCAAACCTCTTTCGTGGATAGCTGAAATCAGACTTTCTAGACTTCCACCCAGTTTTTCCTCATTAACACTCCAGTCACCTAAAGCACGATTATCATCAAAACGATTGCCAAACCAACCATCATCTAATACAAAAAGTTCAATGCCAACTTTTTTAGCTTCATCCGCTAACTCTAACAGTTTTTCTCTCTGAAAATCAAAGTAAGTAGCTTCCCAGTTATTGATTAGAATTGGGCGTTCTTTTGTAGAAAATTTACTTGGCATAATGTGCTTCAGTACAAAATTCTGACTTTCATGACTAACACCAGTTAATCCCTTATCTGAATAAGTCATTAAAGCTACCGGTGTTTCAAAGTATTCCTCAGGGTCTAACTTCCAAGAAAAGTTTTCCGGATTAATGCCAATAGCCACCCGAACTTCATTCAATTGATTCTTTTGAACAAAAGCTTCAAAGTTTCCACTATACATTAGTTGAATTGCAAACACATTTCCAGCATACTCTGTGACTCCTTGATCACATAAGAGAAGAGCTGGTGTTTGAGCATGACCAGAAGCACCTCGGTTTGAACTAATCGAAAAGATTCCTTGTTCTACCTGTTGACGTCTAACAGTCTTTTCACGAGCATAAGCACCCTGCAGAGTTACGATTTCGTAAGCTGCAGCAGGGAAATCAGCCATAAAAGAAAAATCTTTATGGATGATAACTTCCTGATTACTATTATTCTCCAATTTGCTGTAACTAGCAATTGTCGCATCATTATCAAAAGCAGTATAATACAAAGTCAGACTAAGTTGAGCCTTAGAATCTTCTAACATTAAGACAAGAGTCTCTGTATCATCCACGCTGTGTGGAGAAGGTAAGCCCTGTGAACCATTCTGACCTTTTAAAATCTTTGCTTCTACAAATCGAAAGTCTGTTACTTCAGTTGCATCATGCTGAATCTGTAAAGTTGGTTTTCTATAGTCACCCAGACCATGTTGTCCAAAAATTTGACGTTGCGTATCTAAACTAAAGGTTCGATTAGTAGCTGTTGGATTCCCTGAAAAGGCATGGTCCCGTTCATAAACACTATTGGAACCTTTATAGTTCTTAATAGTCTTTCCTAAATGTTTCAAAAGTAAGTAGCCATTTCGATTTTCAATAATCAAACTTAGATTTTTACTCTCAACATAAAATAGATTATTCTCTATCCTAACTCCCATTTACTTCACCTCATCACTTTATTGACTATATTTTATCATCTGAAATCGCTTTCTAAAATAGAAAAATGTCTCAAGAATATGGTAAAATGTTAGGTAGGAGGTAGCACATGCTAGTTTTTTCAGAATACCAGACTGGAACAATTGACCTTTCTCTAAGCTTTTATGGATATGAGGAATGCACACCTAATTACTCTTTTGGTCCAGCCATTCGTGATACATACGTCCTACATTACATTACTAAAGGACAAGGAAAATTTCATTACAAGGGTAAAATTGTTGATTTAAAAGAAGGAGATTTCTTTCTATTAAAACCAGATGAACTAACCTTTTATCAAGCAGATAGTAAAGAACCTTGGGCCTACTACTGGTTAGGAATCACTGGAGGGAAAGCTCCTGATTATTTTGCTCTTTCTCAAATTTCTGACCAATCTTATCTCATCCAATCTGAAACTTGTCATACCCAGACTACTGCAAAACTCATCTCAGACATTGTCCGCTTCGCTCAGATTGCAAAATCCAATGAATTAGCTCAACTCCACATCATGGGACAACTCCATGAACTGATGTTTCATCTGGGAACTATTGCTCCCAATCAGAAGAAAAAGAATATTTCATCGACCCACCAACTCTATCTCGAATGCAAAAGATTAATTGATAGCCACTACCCTCAATCACTTACAATTCAAGATTTAGCGAAAGAACTATCCGTTCACAGAAGCTACTTATCAAGCGTATTCAAAGAGTTTAACACCTTATCTCCCAAAGAATACCTACACTACGTTCGAATGCATCGAGCTAAACAACTTCTCGAAAATACCCAAGAGTCCATCAAGGTAATTGCATACTCGGTAGGCTTTTCAGATCCACTACATTTTTCTAAAGCTTATAAACAATACTTTAACCAGACTCCAAGTCAAACAAGAAAAGAATATTCTCAACACCAACTAGTGAGAAAGGAAACACTATGAAATCCTACCAAGCCGTCTACCAAATTCTAGCAAAAGAAACCGATTATATCAGCGGAGAAAAGATTGCAGAAGAACTATCACTTACCCGAACATCGATATGGAAAGCTATCAAGCGACTAGAACAAGAAGGAATTGAAATTGATAGTATCAAAAACAAAGGATATAAACTGGTGAATGGAGACCTTATTCTTCCAGAACTTCTAGAAGAAAATCTTCCAATTAAAGTCAGTTTTAAACCCGAAACAAAATCAACACAACTCGATGCAAAAGAAGCAATTGATTTAGGGAATGAAGCAAACACTCTCTATCTAGCTTCCTATCAAACAGCTGGACGAGGCCGTTTTCAACGTTCTTTCTACTCCCCACAAGGTGGCATTTATATGACACTCCATCTTAAACCAAATCTCCCCTATGACCAATTACCATCCTACACACTACTTGTAGCAGGAGCTATCTACAAAGCCATTAAGAACCTAACTTTAATAGATGTCGACATAAAATGGGTTAATGATATCTACCTAAATAATCATAAAATTGGAGGAATTCTCACTGAAGCAATGACCTCTGTAGAAACAGGCTTAGTCACAGATATCATTATTGGAGTAGGTATCAATTTCACTATTAAAGACTTCCCTCAAGAATTAAAAGAAAAAGCTGCTAGTTTATTTAATGTACCAGCACCTATAACCAGAAATGAATTAATCATAGAGACCTGGCGTGCTTTCTTCGAAACACCAGCAGAAGAGCTATTATACCTATACAAAAAACAGTCCTTCGTTCTAGGAAAAGAAGTTACTTTCACACTGGATAAAAAAGACTACAAAGGACTTGCTAAAGATATCTCAGAAAATGGCAAACTTTTGGTGCAATGTGATAACGGAAAAGAAATCTGGCTCAATAGCGGAGAAATTTCACTCAAGAGTTGGAAGTAATAATAAACTAGCACAACCATAAAAACGACAATATATAAAGATTTTAGCTTTTCTCCAGCCCACTACAGTTGACAAAGAGCGCAAAAAAACTTCAGATAAGTAATCCAATTAAGTTTTACAAATCTGAAGTTTTTATTCTACTATTCTTAAAAATACAAAAAAAGAGAGTTATAAACCCCTCATTAAAACGGAGAATAAGGGATTCGAACCCTTGCGCCAGTTACCCGACCTAACGATTTAGCAAACCGTCCTCTTCAGCCTCTTGAGTAATTCTCCAATTAATGGGCACGAGTGGACTCGAACCACCGACCTCACGCTTATCAGGCGTGCGCTCTAACCACCTGAGCTACGCGCCCAAGTTAAAAACTTGGTACAAAGAACAAAGTTCAAAGCGGGTGACGAGAATCGAACTCGCGACAACAGCTTGGAAGGCTGTAGTTTTACCACTAAACTACACCCGCATACATACTATAATTAAAAATGGCGCGAGACGGAATCGAACCGCCGACACATGGAGCTTCAATCCATTGCTCTACCAACTGAGCTACCGAGCCT
>NZ_CAMIAF010000014.1 GCF_946190375.1 Streptococcus mitis
ACCGTTATGGGGAGGATGGGAGGTAAAGTCCTACTCACCTTCAATCTATCTTTCTGTAACTTTATCTTCGCTAGACTACTGGATAATAAAACTGCCCTTGAGGTTACTAAACACCTCTATGACATCAAGAACACTCTTCACCAAGCTGACAAAGATTTCTTCCAACTCTTTCCTGTCATTCTTACCGATAATGGTGGAGAGTTTGCCAGGTTTGATGATATCGAAATGGATGTGCGAGGAGAGAGTAAGCTATTCTTTTGTGACCCTAATCGCTCTGACCAGAAAGGGAGAATTGAGAAAAATCACACGCTGATTCGCGACATTCTACCTAAAGGAACTTCTTTTGACAACTTAACTCAAGAGGATATTAATCTCGTCTGTTCGCATGTCAACAGTGTCAAACGTGCTGCTTTGAATGGAAAGTCAGCCTATGAACTCTTTGCATTTACCTATGGAGAAGAGATTCCTAAACTTCTAGGTATTTCTAAAATACCTGCAGAAGACGTCTGTCAGTCGTCTACATTACTCCAACATAAGTTCTAAAAACTAACCTTTAACCGCATTCAAACGTCTCACACTAACTTCCACCATAGCGGAACTTAATCTGAAACGCTTTCAGATGAGGGGATTTTGTGCGCTCTTTTTTTCTATTCCTTACGGCTACAAAAGCGATGAAATCAAGCATGATTAAAATCAGTGGAACTTACCCTGACACGGATTTCCACTGGTTTTTAGGATTTTTATCAGACTAACTTCCACTTGGATTAGCGGTGGAAGTTAGTTTGGGAATTTACCTTATTTTCACTACCAGAGAGATTGAGAAGGAGGGTAAAGGTGCTTCCTAGACCGTACTGGCTGCTGACTGTAATTTCTCCACCCAATTGATGGGCCAATTCACGCGCAATCGCAAGCCCTAAGCCATGACCACCTGTTTTCATGTTACGCGAAGTTTCGACACGATAAAGGCGTTTGAAAATATTCTCCAAATCCTCTGGAGCGATGCCCTGTCCCTCATCGGTCACACTGATTGAAAGCTGGTTATTTTCCAGCTTAGCTACCACTTCCAACTTGGTTCCTGGAGCAGAGTATTTAAAAGCGTTATTGACCAGATTCACCAAGATACGAGAAAGCTTGGCATAATCTCCCTCAATTCGGGCAGACTCAGGGATTACCTGCAAATGGACATCTCTCTCCTCCTGCTCAATCAAGAACTGAAATTCACTCATGCACTCAATCAAGAGCTGGTCCAGAAAAATGCTGTCCTTGCTGGTCGTTTCCACCTGATTTCTAGCTGTATTTAGAGTCAAAAAATTCAACTCCTCAACCAGTTTATTGAGTCTTTCCGTCTGACGCCCAATAGTTGCTAGATAATGCTCCTGTTCTCCTTCCTTGATAACCCCATCCAAAATCCCTTCTACCGTCGCTTGAATCGAAGTAATGGGGGTCTTAATATCATGCGAAAGTTGAGCAATCATCAAGCCCTTTTCTCGTTCGCTTTCTTCCAAGGAATCAAAGGTCGCCTGCAAATCATGAGACATTTCATTGAAAGCTTGGCCTAATTGCTGAAATTCTACAGGTCCTTGAACCTCCAGATTTGATGAAAAGTCCTTGTCCGCTACCCGCTTGGCATGTTCCTTGAGTTTGCCCAATGAAGTAAAGACCGGCGATAGGAGAAAGAGACTAATCCCAGCACCGACAAGGCTGGCAACGATGGTCATTCCAAGCAGAAAGTAAATCTCGCTTTTCTCAATCAGCATTTTTTGAACAGCCCAAAAAACCACGATAATCGTTAGGAGTGTTGAAATGACATACCCCACTAAAATATAACTTTTTAATTTCATTGACTACCTCGTGCTTTCTCAATTTTGTAGCCCAAGCCCCAGACGGTTTTGATAGTGGGCGTTTCTGAACTGGCATGTTTAGTCAACTCCTGTCGAAGAGCATGAATATGAACATTCAAGGTATTGGTATCATCCACATAGTCTTCTTGCCAGACCTTTTCATAGAGGTCTGTCTTAGAGAAAACCCGCTCTGGATTGCTGGCTAGAAGCCATAGAAGTTCGAAGGATTTGACTGTCAAATCAAGCGCCACATCTCCGACTTGGACCTCATGGCTACCGTGATTCATCCGTAAATCCCCAAGACTGACGACCTCTGTCTCACCTCCACGATGAAGGCGACGCAAGATATTGTGGACACGCAAAACCAGCTCACGTGGGCTAAAGGGCTTGGCAATAAAGTCATCTGCCCCTAAGCTCAGACCGTAAATCTTGTCCTGCTCGCTAGTCTTAGCCGTGATAAAGAGAAAAGGCTGATCTGGAGATTGATACTGAACCTCACTAATCAAGTCATAACCATCCATCCGAGGCATCATGATATCTGTAATAATCAAATCAATCGGTTTTCGCTTGAAGATTTCTAAGGCCTCTACTCCATCATGAGCCACCAAAACCTGATACCCTGCTTGAACCAGATAGCGTTGATGAATATCTGTGATTTCTACCTCGTCATCAACGAGTAAAATTGTCTTTCCCATCTGTCTCTCCTTTGAAAAAAACAGTGCTATACCACAATAGTATAACACTATTTTAATCGCTTTACGAACATTCTAATCGATATCTGAATTTTTCAAATCCTAGATAGAAAGTCTGTAGTTAGACTAGTCATTTTCCTCTTTTTTAGCTTTCAAACCGAGGCCACCTAATAGTCCTGCCAAGGCGAGTCCAAAGAATCCAAGAGTAGCCATTGATGTTTGAGCTTCACCAGTATATGGAAGCATGTCTTTTTGCTCTTTCATTTGATCAGCCATCATTGGATTTGACGCCTTGTTATTAGCTGCCATCTTGCCTTCATCAGACATTTTACTTGAGGCTGCTGGAGCTTGATCTTGTTTCATGCTTAGTGTTGCCATAGGCTGACTAGCATCCATGGTTTTATCCTGCTCTTTGTTAGGCATCATCTTATCCTGGCTAGCCGCTGGCATTTGCGATTTCATATCATCTTGATTGGCACTTGGCATTTGAGCGTTCATCTTAGACGTATCTTGATGACTATTCATCATTGGAGCCGGCATAGCTGAACCATTAGAAGATGGGACGAAGCCTGATTGCATCGGAGTAAGAGACTGATGTCCATTCAAGTTCACTGTCAAATCCTTAGTTGCTACGAGGTTGCTCAAATCTGCCTTCCCGTCTTTCGCACCGTACACCTTGATAGTTGCTTTATAGCTTTGAGTGCCGTTTTGTTTCAAGAGGTCAAGCAAATCTTTGTCTGATTTACCTTGAGTTCCTGCCAAATCTACTTCGTAGAAGTAGAGACCTTTGCCCAATTTCTCTACTGGTGGAAGAGCTGGATTTTTGGCTGAACCGTTGTCTGACCATGGGGCCTTGTCAGAAGCTTTCAAAATCAAACGAGTCAACATACCATCTCCGGCGAAGAATTCATATGGAATGACTTGGTTAACACCGGCTGTAAATGGACCAGGGAAGTTAGCTTTGTCCAAGTATGTAGCTGGAACATCTACTGTGTCTTTAGTATTGTCGGCTACACCTTTTTGAACTTCAGCTGGAGTAGTCAAGCCGTTCAAATTGACATCCAAATCCTTAGTCGCTACAAGGTTGCTCAAATCTGCCTTGCCGTCCTTCGCACCATAAACCTTGATAGTAGCTTTATAGCTTTGTGTACCGTTTTGTTTTAAGAGGTCAAGAAGCTCTTTGTCAGATTTGCCTTGAGTACCTGCCAAGTCCACTTCATAGAAGTAAAGGCCTTTGCCCAATTTCTCTACTGGTGGGAGTGCTGGATTTTTAGCTGAACCGTTATCTGACCATGGAGCCTTGTCTGATGCTTTCAAGATCAGACGAGTCAACATACCGTCACCAGCGAAGAATTCGTATGGAATAACTTGGTTAACACCTGCTGTGAATGGACCTGGGAAGTTGGCTTTGTCCAAGTATGTAGCTGGAACATCTACTGTGTCTTTAGTATTGTCGGCTACACCTTTTTGAACTTCAGCTGGAGTAGTCAAGCCGTTCAAATTGACATCCAAATCTTTAGTGGCCACAAGATTACTCAAATCGGCCTTGCCATCTTTTGCGCCGTAAACCTTAATTGTAGCTTTATAGCTTTGAGTACCGTTTTGTTTTAACAAGTCTAACAAATCTTTGTCTGATTTACCTTGAGTACCTGCCAAGTCCACTTCGTAGAAGTAGAGACCTTTGCCCAATTTTTCTACTGGTGGAAGAGCTGGATTTTTTGCTGAACCATTGTCGGACCATGGAGCCTTGTCAGATGCTTTCAAAATCAAACGAGTCAACATACCGTCTCCGGCGAAGAATTCGTATGGGATGACTTGGTTGACACCGGCTGTAAATGGACCAGGGAAATTAGCTTTATCAAGGTAGCTAGCTGGAACATCTACTGTATCTTTGGTATTGTCAGCCACGCCTTTTTGAACTTCAGCTGGTGTAGTCAAGCCATTCAAGTTGACATCCAAACCTTTAGTCGCTACGAGATTTGTCAAATCAGCCTTACCATCTTTCGCACCGTACACTTTAATAGTAGCTTTATAGCTTTGAGTGCCGTTTTGTTTCAAGAGGTCAAGAAGGTCTTTGTCAAATTTACCTTGAGTGCCTGCCAAGTCCACTTCATAGAAGTAAAGGCCTTTGCCCAAGTTTTCTACTGGTGGAAGGGCAGGATTTTTAGCCGAACCGTTGTCTGACCATGGAGCCTTGTCAGATGCTTTCAAGATAAGGCGAGTCAACATACCGTCACCGGCGAAGAATTCATATGGAATAACTTGGTTGACACCAGCTGTGAATGGACCAGGGAAGTTGGCCTTGTCCAAATAAGTGGCTGGGACATCTACTGTGTCTTTGGTGTTGTCAGCTACGCCTTTTTGAACTTCAGCTGGGGTGGTTGCTGGTTGAGCTTCATTTGCGTCACGGTCTTGTCCAGAAACTGTAGGCGCAGGATTTGTCGCAGGTTTAAGCGCATCTTCTGTTTCTTTCTTAGATTCTGGTTTTGTTTGCACTTCTTCTTTTGGCGCTACCACTTGGTCTTTATCAGCTACATTCACTTTTTCTGGAGAGCTTGTAGCATCCAAGCTTGCTTTAGGTGTTGAGTCTGCCTGTTCTGAATGAAGAGCTGTATCGACTGCTTTCTTGAGAACCTCTGCTGGCAAGTCGCTCTTTTCACTCACCGAAGCAGCGTCTGGTACGACTTGAGCAGGGGTCGGATTGACCACATCGGCACGCACAGAACTTGGTTGCCCAACTAGGACAAAGAAGCCACTGGCCACAACAACTGAGGCAACACCGACACTAAGACGGCGAATAGACCAGCGAGTATATCTTTGATTTGGATTGAATTTCATAGGATTCTCCTTAGAGTTTTTCTTTATTTGATGACTCTAGTATAATCTCCTAAAATTAAAAAGGATTAAGAAAAAGTTAAAATTTTTCTTAAATCCCTCTTATAAAATACTTATATTAATTAAATCCATAAACAGATTTGGTGATTTGATAGACGACATTGGAAAGTTTGCGAGCTGGCAAGACGGAATGTTTGGTCAAACGGCTGAGCATAGTCTTGCGAATGGCTTGAAAGACCTCTGGATTTTCCTGTTGAATATAGGTCCACAGCTCCCGTTTTTTAGCCAGATGCTCCGCTGTTCCAGCTCGATTGAGCAGGGCACTGGAAATAACCGTCGTGATTTCAATATGATTCAGCAGGTATTCTCGCATTTTGGGGTGGCTTACTTTAGATAAATCAAGCTGGTCTACTAAAAGACGATTAACCTTGAGTTGCTGGTCAATACGCTTAATCATCACTTGCTCATTAACAGACTGGTCCTCACGCCCAATCAAATAACGATAAAAGTCGACAGGCAAATAGTACATGGTCTTGACCTGCTGAAGGGGGGTAAAGACAAAGAGATTATCGACATAAAAGGTATGCTCAGGCAGTTGGAACTGGCTCGCTCGCAACAAATCTGTCCGGTAAATCAGCGAGTGCATCATGATATACTGGCCTTTGGAGAAATTTCCGACCTGATCCCAGCCAAAAATCTGCTGAACAGGCAAGACTGACTCGTAACTCATACTCTTCTTGCGAGACTGACCTTCCTTTTCATAGACAAAATTGGTCACAAAGGCATCCACCTCTTGACATTCACTCTCTAGTTCCTGCAAGGTCTCCAAAATTTTCAAATAGGCACGGGGATCCACCCAGTCATCACTATCAACTACTTTAAAATAACGACCAGAAGCCTCTGCCAAGCCACGATTGACAGCACCGCCATGGCCCTTATTTTCCTGATAGATGGCTCTAACAATGTTAGGATACTTGCTGGCTAAACGCTCAGCGATTTCCTGAGTCTGGTCCTGAGACCCGTCATTGATAATCAAAATCTCAACTTGCTCACCACCAATCACTAGCGACTCCACGCAGTAATGAAGATAGGCTGCGGCATTATAGCTAGGAATGGCGATAGACAATAACTTCATAATCTACTCCTTTAGGGGACTGATTTTTTCTTATACTCAATGAAAATCAAAGAGCAAACTAGGAAACTAGCCGCAGGTTGCTCAAAGCACTGCTTTGAAGTTGCAGATAGAACTGACGAAGTCAGTAACCATACCTACAGCAAGGCGACGTTGACGTGGTTTGAAGAGATTTTCGAAGAGTATTACTCTCTCTTGTCACTTCTTTCTATTCTACCATAAAGTCCAGCTTTTGAAGGACTTTTACTGGAATACAAGGGTTTCTGACTCTATTTCCTATCTTGGACATCAAAAAAGAGGGGATCCCCCTCCTTACGAATTTAATTCTGCCAAGTCATCTAGATACTGGTTGTTAATGACCGCCAAGATATAGGCATCTGACCTCAAGAGATCATTAGGGCCAAACTGGACATCCAAGGGTGAATTTTCTTGTTCACGAAACCCTAGAACATTGAGATTGTATTTGCCACGTAGGTCTAGCTGGCTCAGGCTTTGACCTGCCCAAACACTCGGAATTTTCATCTCCACGATAGACACATTTTTGTCCAGCTGAAAGACATCAACATTGTTATGAAAGAGAATGGTCTGCGCTAGAGACTGCCCCATTTCATACTCAGGTGAAATCACCGAGTCAGCACCGATTTTTTCTAGCACCTTCTTAGCTGTCTGGCTTTTGACCTTAGCAATAACCCTTGGTACCCCTAGACTCTTACAATGCATGACTGCAAGCACACTCGACTCTAGATTTTCCCCTGTTGCCACTACAACCGTGTCACAGGTATCAATTCCTGCAGTTCTGAGGAGTTCCTCATCTGTGATATCGCCAACAACTCCACGCGCCAAAACTGGCTCAAATTGATTGATGTGCTCTGCGTGGTCATCAATGGCAATGATATTCATATCTTGCTTGGCTAGGGCCGTCAGGACACTACTCCCGAAAATCCCCAAACCTAAAATTCCAATCGTACGATCTGACATCATTCTTCCTTTCTTATCCAATACTAATATCTGCTTTCATATACTGAATCAAATCTTTCTTATCAGGCTGGTAGTCAGCTAGACTGACCAGCAAGGTCAAAGGACCGATACGGCCAATAAACATGAGCACCATGACAATGCTAAGAGCTAGCTTGCCCAACTCTGGCGTCAGATTTGCAGTTACCCCAACTGTTGCAAGAGCTGAAATGGTCTCAAACATGAGGTAGATAAATCGCGGTGTTCCTTCTGCCGTAATTCCCAACAACATCAAGCCCAACAAGAAGGTCATCAAAAAGATAATGAAGACACTAAAGGATTTTTGGACTGTTCGAGCCTCAATGGTTCTCTGCGCAACATTAGCATGAGGTAAGCCCAACAATTCACTACGCGCAAAGACCAATAAGACAAAGAAAGTCGTAATCTTGAGACCCCCAGCCGTCCCTCCAGGCGCCCCACCCAGAAACATCTGTAGGATATAGATAAACAGGGTCACAGGCCGAGCTTGGGTGTAATCAATAGAGGCAAAACCAGCCGTTCTCATGCTGACGGTTTGGAAAAAGCTAACCAGCACTTTCTCTGGAACACCGAGATTGCCAATGGTTCCTGGATTGTGCCACTCCGTAAAGAGAGTAGATACTGTCCCAAACAGCAAAATCCCTGCAGTCAAGAAGAGAACCAGCTTGGTGTGGAAACGCAGACGGCGTTTTTTCTTCTTGTCAAACTGGGTTGCCAAGTCAAACCAAACCATAAAGCCAAGACCACCTGTGATAATCAAGCCAGCAATAACCAGATTAATCAAGGGATCCGTCTGAAAAGCCACTAAACTGCTACTGCCGAAATTATCAAAACCAGCATTACAAAAGGCTGAAATAGCTAAGAAGATAGAGGTAAAAATACCCCGTCCCCAACCAAACTCAGGAATAAAACGAAAACTTAGTAGGAAGGCACCCAAGCCCTCCACCAGAAAAGTCGTCAAAAAGATGGACCGCATAAAAGCCTTCAGCGACCGAGTCTCCCCGTAACTGAAGCTCTCCTGAATGGTTTCACGACTGCGAAGACTAAGCTTTTGCTTCCCCTGAATATAAAAGACCCCGATAAAAGTCATGAGACCTAAGCCACCAATCTGTATCAAGAGCATACAAATCAACTGCCCCCAGACATTATAGGTAGTAGCCACCGGTTGCGTAGAAAGGCCGGTTACACAGACCATAGACACCGTCGTAAAAAGATGGTCAAAATAAGTGGCCTGCGAACCACTTGCCTGAACAAAAGGCAAACTCAAAAGGAGAGAACCTATAAGAATAACTCCAGCGAAACTTAAAAAGATGCGACGAGCTGGCGAAAGTCCGCCCAAGGCCCTTTCAATTTTTTTCACAAATAATTTGAATAACATACATCCATTGTACCATAAAAAGTAGGAGAGTAGCTATATCTGAAAGGCAATCTCAAGGCAGAGTTCCAAGGCCTTCTCGAAAGCTTCTGAACCCCAGTTACGACTATCATACTGGTCCAAGTCTGCTAAGGAATCAGCTGTGAACAACAATTCTCCCCAGAAAACCCCACGCAGTTGAGCTACTGCCGCAAGCGCAGAACACTCCATCTCCACAACAGCACAGCCTTCTTCCTTGCGATAAGCCACCTTTTCAGCCGTTTCTCGGTAAAAACCGTCTGTCGTCCAGGTCATGACTTCTTCATAGGGAATCCCTCTGGCTTCCAACACTCGCTCAATGGCAGCAATAGCCTCTGGCTGAATTTCCATATAACGACAAGGTGCCACATAGTGATAACTAGCTCCTTCATCTCGCAGAGCGCGAACAGGGACTAGAAAGGTATTTTCTTCTATATCAGCTAGCACACCACAGGTACCGGTGGAAATAATCTGCTCCACACCATAGCCAATCAACCAATCCATAAACTGGGCTGCTGGAGCGGAGCCAACAGGTGCCTGAGCCAGACAGATCTCCTTGCCCTTGTAGTTCACGACATAGACTGGATAGGTCTTGGTGGCAGAAACGAATTCGCCGACACAGTCCGCCCCTACTTCCCTCGCATAGCGGTCAATCTCCTCACCTAAAAAAGCATAGACACACTTCTTGGGCAAGTGCAAGTCCAGCCCCTCGTGATCAGGCATGATGACCGCCTGAGGATTGTCATCAAACTCTAAAATGGGAATCGCATGTTTCTGAATCATAACCTACCTCCTCTAATTTTGTACTATTGTATCAAAAGCTGACCGAGTGTCAAGGAGGAAGCTGAGGAACTGAGGAGAAAAACAATACAATCGCAACCAATCTCCACCAAGTCAAAACAACTTGCTTGACAAAAGCTTGACTTCATGGTTTAATATACCCCATAAGGGTATATTGGGAGGTGCCTATGTTTCACTTATTTACAAAAATTGACAGTATTTCTACCAGCGAGTTAGAAGCTAAACTCAAGGAACCAATTCAGCTACTAGATGTTCGGACGCCAATGGAATTTCGTAGAGGTCATATCAAAAATGCCAAGAATGTTCCTCTGACCGAAATTGGTTCCTACACACCAACAACAAAAGAAACACTTTATGTCATTTGTCATTCTGGTGTGCGTAGTAAGATGGCTGCTAAAAAGCTAAAGAAAAAAGGCTACGATGTCATCAATGTCCGAGGCGGTATGAGCGCTTGGACAGGAAAAGTCATCTAGAAGCATAAAGGAGAAAGTCAATGAAAATTATCATTGTCGGAGGAGTTGCAGGCGGTATGTCTGCAGCAACCCGTCTCAGACGTCTCATGGAAGACGCTGAAATCACTATTTTTGAGAAAGGTCCCTTTGTTTCCTTTGCAAACTGCGGACTTCCTTACTATGTTTCAGGAGAAATTGCAAACCGTGATAGTTTATTGGTCCAAACTCCTGAAAGTCTCAAAGCACGCTTTAATCTGGATGTTCGTCCTTTTCATGAGGTCATCAGCATTTCGCCAGAAGAACACACTGTGATGGTACGACACGATGGACAGGAATTCACAGAAAGCTACGACAAGTTGATCCTCTCCCCAGGAGCTAAATCATTTGTTCCTGCCATTGAGGGTTTGGCAGAAACTAAGAATGCCTACACGCTCCGCAACGTTCCCGATCTCGATGAAATTATGGCAGCCTTGGACAATCATCCAAAAGAAGCTGTCGTTATCGGTGCAGGCTTTATCGGACTTGAAATGGCTGAAAACCTAGCGAAACGTGGATTGCAAGTTACTATCGTGGAGAAAGCACCCCATGTCTTGCCGCCATTAGATCAGGAAATGGCAGCCTTTGTCCAAGCAGAATTGGTCAAAAATAGCGTTCGCGTCATCACTTCTCAGTCTGCGGTTCGATTTGAAGACCAAGGAAATATCATCGTTCTAGAAAATGGTCAAAACATTGCTTCTGACCTCACCATTCTTTCTGTCGGTGTTGAACCTGAAAACGGACTGGCCAAAGTTGCGGGGATTGAACTGGGGCTTCGTGGTGGAATCCTGGTCGATGAACATTATGAAACCAGTCAAAAAGATATTTTTGCAGTTGGGGATGCCATCGTCGTCAAGCAAGAGATTACAGGCCAAGATGCTCTCATCTCTCTCGCTTCTCCTGCTAATCGTCAGGGACGCCAAGTGGCAGACGTCATCGCAGGACTAGGACGTACAAACAAGGGCAGTATCGGCACTGCGATCGTTCGTGCCTTTGATATGACAGCTGCTTCGACTGGTCTCAGCGAGCGTATTCTTAGCATGAATCAACTTCCTTACAAGGTCCTTCATGTCAGTGGGAAAGATCACGCTAGTTATTATCCAGGTGCTACTGATATGACCTTGAAGCTCCTCTTTGACCCAACCACTGGAAAAATCTACGGTGCCCAAGGAGTTGGGAAGAAAGGTGTTGACAAGCGAATCGATATCCTAGCAACTGCTATCAAGGGAAATCTCTCCGTCTTTGACTTACCAGAATTGGAGTTCACCTATGCGCCACCATTTGGCTCTGCCAAGGATCCCGTCAATATGCTGGGCTACGCAGCCTTGAACCTTATCGAAGGTCTCAGCGACAATATTCAATGGTATCAGCTCGAAGACGAACTGGCTAAAGGTAAGAAATTCCTTGATGTACGGACAAGTGGCGAATTCCAAAGTGGTAGACTCAAAGTCGATACCATCCACATCCCCCTAAACGAACTACGGGAACGCTTGGACGAACTGGACAAGAACCAAGCCTACATCGTTAGCTGCCACAGTGGTTTGCGCAGCTATATCGCAGAGCGTATCCTCAAACAAGCAGGATTTACCGTCCAAAACCTTGACGGCGCTTATTCACTATACAAAATGGCTAAGCCAGAAGGAGTAGAATATGGAAACTAATATCAGCATGGCTGACTTTTATGAAAAATATCAAAATGAAAATCTAGAGCTTATCGATGTCCGTGAAGTACATGAATTCCAAGCAGGACATGCACCAGGTGCCAAAAATCTTCCGTTAAGTACCTTGGAACAAGGATACAAAGAACTCAAACCTGACCATGAATACCATGTCATCTGTCAAGGTGGAGTACGTTCTGCCTCTGCCTGCCAATTTCTCAGCGCCCAAGGCCTCACCGTTACAAATGTAGAAGGTGGTATGAATGCTTGGCCCGGTCAAGTAGAATAATCAAGAGGAGCTGGGCAAAAACTCAATTTCAGGAGAAAATGAAGTAATACTCAATGAAAATCAAAGTGCAAACTAGAAAGCTAGCCGCAGACTGCTCAAAACACTGTTTTGGGGTTGTAGATAAGACTGACAAAGTCAGGAACATATTTCTACGGCAAGGTGAAGCTGACGTGGTTTGAAGAGATTTTCGAAGAGTATAAGTCTCTACATAACAAAAAGCATAGTATCAAGCTTTCAACACCTGATACTATGCGTTTTTCTTATTTGAAAGACTTTTTCCAGCCTCTCTTGATTCACATTCAACTATTCTAATAGCAAAGATCTTTGCAACTCTCATCTCTTTATTTCCGTTTAATCAAGTAGCGGATAGCCTTTTCTAGACGTTCCTTTTGAGCTTCAGGATCATCTAGCGGTTGATTGATACATTCAGTAAGGTTTTCGGTAATTATCATCTCAATCACGCGCTCTACACTAGATTTCACGGCTGTTAGTTGCGTAACAATATCAGCACAGTCACGATCCTCTTCAATCATCTTTTGAATCCCACGCAACTGACCCTCTGAACGTTTCAAACGAGTAATATACTTTGAGTTTGTCATTTCTTTTTCCTTGCTCGATTTTTCTTCATTATATCTCTAATCAGCTCCTTTGTCAAAATTCTCGCCCATCCGTCTCACGCAGTTCTGTTACCACAGATTTTTCAAAAGGTGAACTAGCCATGCTGATAACTTGATAGAAATTCCTCGTTTTATCTGTCTAAGCAGATACGGGTCACGATTCCATTTGGGTCTGTAACTTCCAGCTGGCTAGATGTCAACCACCTGATTGGTGCATCAACTTCTTGTGCTCGTTGGGCAATCGCTAACAGTTCTTCTTTATGTGCGACTTCAATAACATAATAGGCTAAGCCTGGCAAGCCTTGCTTACGCGGAACTAGGCCTTTTCCTCCCCATTCGTTGACTGCCAAATGATGATGGTAGTCCCCAGCTGCAATCCAACTAGCGCTAGGTACACTGAATTTATCCTCTAGCTCTAACACCTTTTGATAAAACTGGCTAGACTTTCGACTATCCTTGACAGACAAATGGATATGCCCCATTCTCGTACCATCTGCTAGGATAAAAGGCTCTACTCTTTCCCCCAACTCATAGATATCCTGCGCCGCAAGAGCCTCTGTCACCCCAATAATGCGTCCATCTTCTCGAATATCCCATGTGGAAACCGGCTTATCTCGATAGAGTTCAATGCCATTTCCCTCCAAATCTTCCAAGTAAATGGCCTCACTGTAACCGTGGTCTGCACCGCCGACAAGAGGAATCTGCAAATCCGTCAGATGTTTCAAGACATCAGCCAAAGCCTTGCGTGTCGGCAAGAGAATAGCCAGATGGTAAAGGCCATAATGTTCCCTTACTTGTCCCTCTTCTTGTGTTTGAATCAACTGTACCAAGGCTTTTCCACCAAGGCCTAGAATGACCTCTGTCTCCGTTTGAGATAAGATTTCTAAACCAATGATTTGCTGATAAAAGGCAGTTTGACTTGCCAAATCCTTTACATTTAAAACTGCCTCTGCCAAATAAATGTGGCTCTTGTATTCATAGGTCATAAATGGTCCTCTTTTTGTTGTAATTGTTATTATTACAACTATTATATAATTTCCATCAAGAAAGTCAAGCCAGACAACTCAAGAGATGCTGAGTAATAACATCATTTCAGGATAAGAGAAAGTATAGTAGATTGAAATAGAATATGAACAAGTTGATTGAGAAATTCAAACTGATTTTTCATAATATTTTATCAACTTATTTGTCCTGCTATTGATTCAACGAACTATAAATCTTTCCATAATAAAACACATATTATCAAACTTTCAGCACCCGACAATATGTGTTTTTCTAAATTTAAAGACTTTTTCCCAGCTTTCTTTACTTCACAACAAGCTCATAACGTGTCTTACTTGTAAAAGTTTGACCTGCTTTGAGAATGACTTGGTCTTTGAGGTCACTGTGAATGGCATCTGGTAAAGCTTGCGCTTCAAGGGCAATCCCATTGTGCTGTACCATTGGCTGACCTCCTATGATGACACTCTCATCCACAAAGTTTGCTGTGTAAACTACAAAGCAAGGAGCTTCTGTCTTGAAAAGCAGGAAGCGACCTGAGTTTTGGTCATAAAGGAATCCAGCATTGTCATGACCTGCAGGAAGGGCAAATGGATGATCCAAACCTGATACCAGCTGGATTTGCTCATCTTCTTCTGCAAAGATATCTTTCAACAAGGCACCATTGTAGATGTGTTTGACCACATCACGGTTGGCTTCTGGAGTTTTGGCAGGAACACCGTCGGGAGCGATTGGGTAAATGCCCTCAGTATTTAGTTGGAAGACATGACGGTCAATCGTCTGCGTGAAATCACCAGACAAGTTGAAATAGCTGTGGTTTGTTGGATTGACCAGCGTATCTTGATCGGTCGTCACCTTGTAGCTGATTTCATAGGCACCAGTTTCTTCTAAGTTGTAGCTAATCCAGATTTTAAGATTGCCAGGGAATCCTCCTGTCCCATCTGTACGCTCTGTGTAGAGGGTCAAGCCATGGTCGCTCACCTCGACCAATTCAAATAAACTAGAATCCCAACCAGTTGAACCACTGTGGTTACAGTTGCTAGCATTGTTGACTTCAAGGTCATATGTCTTGCCATTTAATTCAAAGGTCGCACCTGCAATACGCCCCGCCACAGGACCTACGCTAGCTCCATGCTTGGGACTATTGCCTACATAGCTGTCAAAGTCATCAAATCCCAAAATAACGTTGGCAAAGTTTCCAGCCTTGTCAGGTGTGACATAGCGCAAGATGGTTGCACCATAAGTCATAACCTCAAGCTGGTAGCCACCGTCCGTCTCAAAGCGATAGGCCAAGACATCCTTGCCCTCAACATTTCCAAATACACGCTCTGTGTATGCTTTCATTCTGTTCTCCTTTTACTATTTCTCTCAAGCAAACAAACCATAGAAAGCCTACTGACAATCTATGGTTTATCTGATAGTTTACAAATTCTCTTGTCAAGAATTCATAAACACTGTCTTACTTTTGATATTCGTGGATGATAACACCTTGTACCACACGGTTTACTGTACCTGTAGGAGACGGTGTATCTGGTTTGTTTTCTACCTTGAGTGAAGTCAATAGGGCAAAGAGTTGGGCATAAACGATGTAAGGGAAGACACGGTAAATATCATTCAAGACACCGCCACAACCAAGGGCCACTTCTTTGACATTTGCAAGACCAAAGGCTTGATCACTCAAAAGCACAACACGGCGAGCAATCTGGTCACCAGCAACTTCACGAACCAAATCCAAGTCGTACTTGCGAGTGTAGTCTGTTGTTGTACCAAAGACCAAAACAACTGTATCTTCGTTGATAAGAGATTTTGGACCGTGACGGAAGCCAACTGGGCTTTCATACATAGTCGCAACTTGACCAGCAGTCAGTTCCAAAATCTTGAGCTGAGCTTCATGAGCAAGTCCAAAGAAAGGACCAGCGCCTAGATAGATGACACGGTTAAAGTCTAGGTCAACAAGTTCTTTGACATCTTCTGCATTGTCTAGAATTTTACGGGCAAGACTAGATACAACTTCAAAACGTTCAGACTTAACAGCAAATTCTGTAGGATCAAAGACTAAGAGAGCTGTCAACATCATAGACGTAAAGCTAGAGGTCATGGCAAAGCCAGCATCATTAGAAGCAGCTGGTTGCAAAAGCAAGAGATTGCGGTCATCTCCATGGGCTTGAAGAGCCAATTTACCATCTGCTGCGCAAGTAATAGTCACTTGATAAAGCTCATCCACCAAGGCTTTGGCCAAATCAACAGTCGCTACACTTTCAGGCGAATTTCCACTACGGGCAAAGGATACAAGGACAGTTGCCACATCTTTTTTCAAATAAGTTTCTGGATTGGCAACGATATCTGTTGTCGCAATAGCATTGAAATTCCATTTTCGTTCGTCATAGACTTCCTTAAAGTAAGGTACCAAGGTATCTCCCACATAAGCTGAAGTACCAGCACCTGTCAAAACAACCTTGATATAGTCATGTTTATCCGCAATCTCTTGCAGGAAGGCTGCAATTTCTTCACGTTTTGCTTGATAAGATTCAAAAACTTCTTTCCATACATCAGGCTGTTGGTAGATTTCACGTGTAGTGATTTCTGCACCCAATTCGAGTAAGTCTTCTTTTGTATAATGTAGCATTGAGTTCCTCTTTTTCTATTAAAGATGGGAATGGGAGTAAGCCCCATTCCCATGTATATTCTATATAAAATGCTCTAACGATTTTCACGTTGTCACATCGTATACTCAATGAAAATCAAAGAGCAAACTAGGAAACTAGCCGCAGGCTGCTCAAAACACTGTTTTGAGGTTGTAGATAGAACTGACGAAGTCAGCTCAAAGCACTGCTTTGAGGTTGCAGGATAAGACTGACGAAGTCAGTAACATATACCTACGGCAAGGCGACGTTGACGTAGTTTGAATTTGATTTTCGAAGAGTATTATTCATCTTCGTCATCATCGAAGCCAGCTAACAGGTCATTGACTTTCACAATGCTTTCTGCAGCACGACTCTTGTAGTCCGCATCTGCGCCTGTAAGGCTCGCATTGATAAATTCAATCACCATTGGAAGATTCATCCCTGCATAAAGTTCGATGTCACGACCTTCCATGATCAAACGACTGACCACGTTACAAGGTGTCCCACCGAGAAGATCCGCAAAGACTAGGAAATCATCCAATCCTTCAATAGCAACTTCAAATTTTGCAGTAAAGTCTTCTGGGCCATCTTCTGGAAGAAGAGCTACTGTGTAAATGTTGTCTTGTGGGCCCATGATCATTTCAGTGCTACCTTTAAGTTCTTCACAGAAGCGACCATGACTCACCAAAATTAATGATTGCGTCATAAATTATGCGCCCATTCCAAGTACAAATTTACCAAAGGCAGAAAGAGCCAAAGCAAGTACGATAATAATACCGATAGCTTTAGTAGAGTTCATACCTTTCTTACCAAGCAACCAGAAGATAAAGGCAGTAAAGATTGCTGGAAGCAAGCGTGGGAAGATTTGGTTCAAGATGTCTTGGAAGTCAATCATCTTCTCACCGATTGCCCATTTGTAAGAAATTTCAAAGTTGATCATTGTTGCTACAAGAGCACCCATCATGAAGACACCAAGTACAGATGCAGCGTCAATCAAAGCTGTCAAAGTACTTTGCATGTTGTTGATAAGGTTAACCCCTTCTTTGTAGGCAAATTCCAACTGTTTCCAACGGAAGATGTCATAAGCAACTGCAACTGCGATCCAAAGGAAGATACCCCAAGGTTGACCACCGATAGCCATAGTTGCTGCGATAGATCCCATGATAGCAGGTACAAGTGAACCAAAGATTGTATCTCCAAGAGGAGCGAATGGTCCCATCAAACCTGTCTTGATACCATTAACGGCATCTTTTGAACCTACACCATCTTTTTCTTCCATGGCAAGGTCAAAACCAGCGATGATGGTGTGGAAGAATGGTGAAGTATTGAAGAATTGAGTATGAACTTTCATCATTTCTTTCAATTCAGGAGTTCCATCCCCATACATTTTACGCAATTGTGGCAAGATCATGTACAGGTAACCAGAAGCTTGCATACGTTCGTAGTTCCAACCTAATTGGAAAGTAAACAAGCTACGTTTGTTGATTTGATTAAAATCTTCTTTTGTAAGTTTGTAATTAGAATTCGTCATCTTCGATTTCCCCACTTTCTGATGGTGTAGAAGGTGCTGCTACAGCTACTTTTTGGCTATTTTTGAAGTGAAGCACTGCAAGGAAGATACCTACGATAGAGATACCAATCATAGACAAACCTTTGAAGTTGTTCACGAAACCAATTTTTTCAGCAACTTCAGCAGGAAGAGTACCTACGATACCAGCAACAGCGCCACCAAGACCTGTTACATATGAGTAAAGAACAGTCAACATAGCTGTCAAACCAAATCCCATAGCAAGGTAGTGAAGGTTACGTTTAACTGGAAGGTAACGAAGCAAGATTGCAAATCCAAGACCTGGAAGCATACGTCCTGCGAGTGTCAAACCATCTGCAACCCATTGGTATTTTGTAACGAAATCTACTACGTGTTGTACAAATTCACCACCAAAAGCAAGCGCAAAGAAGACTGGAAGGGCACGAGATAAAGCCCAAGGAATCGCACCAAGTAGGTAGTTGCGTTCAATACCTTTATAGTCAAAGCGTTCGATTGCAGCATCCACACGGTGAGCAAAGAAAGTAGTTGTCATACGTCCAAGAACGTCGAAGTAAGTCAAGAGAGTTGCTACTGGCACAGCGATTGTTGTAATCGCAAGTGCTGTATCAATTCCTTGTGAAACAGAGAAGGCTGTCGCAAGAACCGCACCAGAAGTTGCGTCGATACGAGAAGCACCACCGAAGGTACCAACCCCAAGAACGAATAATTGCAAGTTACCACCGATAAGTAGACCAGTAGTCACATCTCCCATGATTAAACCAGTAATGAAACCAGCAAATACAGGGGAACCTGCAGATGAAACGATCGTCAACTCATCACAGATTTGATAAGCTGAGTACAAAGTGAGAAGTAAAATTTGCCACCATTGTATCATAACAATGACCTCCTAAAAATTTTTTCCTATTTTAATAAGCTCAAAAAGTCTGAAACTGGATCATTTGGAACCATTTGAGCAGTAAGTTTAACACCTTTTTCTGCCAGTTTGTGGAAGTCTTCCACATCCTTGTCCACTACGTTGATAGAACGTGTAATGGCACGAGTTTCTGGTGTTTGAGACATATTCCCAACATTAAGGGTTTCAAGTGGTACACCTGCTTCAACCAAACCAAGGAAGCGGTCTGGTTTACGAGCCACGATAAAGAGACGTTGGCTATCGTATTTTCCAGCAAGAATATTGGTTGCCGCTTTCTCAATTGGCAAAATACTCAATTTCACACCTGGTGGTGTCGCAAGTTTCAAACCACTCTTTTCAACGTCGTTGTTGACAACTTCGTCATCTACAACCATAATACGTGAAACATTTAGTTTTCCAGCCCATAGATTGGCTACTTGTCCGTGGATCAAACGTCCATCAATACGGCATCCTACAATTGTCATAAGTTTTCCCCCTTTATGTGTTTTAGTGTAGGTTTACGAGTTAAATGAATCTCTTCTTTATATTGGCCCTCTGTTTCAAAGATGATGATACGATTGGCACCTTCCTTGAGATAGCTATGAGGAATATAAAGAGAGAGGGTCGGGCCGACGTTCCAAAAACGTCCTAGGTTCTGCCCATTGACAAAGGCAACTCCCTTACCAAACTCAGATAAGTCTAGGTAAGTATCTTTTGGCGCTTCGACAGTAAAGTCGAAAGCGTAAAAGGCTGGTTGCCCTTGAGTCCATCCTTTTGAAAAATCAATTTTCTCAGGATTGTCTAGTGGGAGTGAATAGTGTTTCCAATTCAGTAAGAAATGTAAATCCTTACAAACCCCTGTCCGAATTCCCTTACGTTGCGTATCTGCTAAGAACTTATGTCCATAGTTGACACGCCCCATATTTTCTATCAAGATATCCAATCTAGAGAGCGCTTTCTTTTTACCTTGATAAAAAATATCTTCCCCAATCTCTGTCTGATATTGGGTTTCAACCCACTGACCATCGACATAAAGCTGAGCCCTATCTCGACCGTCAATGATACGAAGTCTTTCTTCTTCTGCATCC
Source organism: Streptococcus mitis (assembly GCF_946190375.1). Taxonomy (GTDB): domain Bacteria; phylum Bacillota; class Bacilli; order Lactobacillales; family Streptococcaceae; genus Streptococcus; species Streptococcus mitis_CJ. The sequence goes on from NZ_CAMIAF010000014.1 coordinate 19,892, forward strand.
CAGTTTGTTTCTGTTCGATAGAGTAGATAGCCATAGCTTTGTCCCAACTCCTCCATCTTTTTAGGATAGAGACTTTCTACAGGACTGGACAAGCTATCTAAGGTTTCAAACAAAGAAACTTTTTCAACTAGTGGAATCGCGTCCAACTCCATACTCTCTTTGTAGAGGGGTTCCAACTGCGGATACTCTGGGAAATGTGTTGCCATCATCTTCTTGACTGCCAGATATTTGGCAGTTGGATTTCCTTCCTCATCTAGAAGGGCATCGTAATCATAAGATGTAACTTGTGGCAGGTCCAAAGTCCCTCGAGCTGAGCAACCATTCATGAAGCCAAAGTTTGTACCACCATGGAACATGTAGAGATTGATAGAGCCTTGTTCCAAAACTTCTCGAACTGCATCTGCCAACTCTTTGGGATCCCGTGTGATAATCGGTTCTTTCCAACGATTGAACCAGCCATCCCAGAACTCCATACACATGAGCGGCCATTTCTTGCCATGTTCATCAAAGAATTCCTGCATCTGTGAAAAGTTGTAAGATGCCTTAGAACCAAAGTTTCCTGTTACAAAGAGGTCATCTTCGATTAAGGTTCCAGCTTTCAGAGTAGCTCGCCATGGACCATCTGATGTAAAGAGGGGACAGGTTACGCCACGCTCTTCCATCAACTGTCGAATGGCTCTCAGATAAGCCTTATCTTCTCCATAAGAACCATACTCATTTTCAACCTGCATCATGAGGATATTGCCACCATTGTCCAACAAATGTGGAACCAATCGTGATAAGAGCTGGTCATAGTAGCGACCAACAGCCTCAATATAGGCAGGATCTGAGGAACGAAGCCTCATATTCTTTGTTAAGAGCCAGGCTGGTAAGCCACCGAATTCCCACTCCGCACAGATGAAGGGTGACGGACGAACGATAGCGTAGAGACCCAAATCTTGTGCTGTCTGAAGAAACCGCTCCAAATCCAGAGCTCCTTCAAAATGAAACTCGCCCTCACGTGGCTCGTGTAAATTCCAAGCCACATAAGTCTCTACTGTATTAAAACCAAGAGCCTTCAAGTTATAGAGCGAATGATACCAATCTTCTGGAGGAACCCTAAAATAATGAATGGCGCCAGATAAAATCTTAAATGATTTTCCATCGAGATAGAAATCATCTCGTATCTCAAATCGTGTCATATTCTTACTTTTTGACATTTTAAGTTTACGCTTTCATTTGTTGATATATTGAATATAACTCAATACACTACATTTGTCAATAGCTTTTCACAATTTTTTTCATTTTTCCCCAACTTTTACACAAAAACTTATAAAGATATAAAATTTACAGACATATAGCTTCAAACAGGTGGCATGTATAAAAATGTATAAAACCTCCTATTTTTTATGTAAATTAACCTTATAGCCTATTATTCTAATTTTTTTATTCAAAAGACTACTATTCTTTCCGGTTTTATGGTAAAATCTTTAACGGAGAAGGAAAATCGAGGTGAAATTATGGCAATTCCAAAGTATCAATATATAAAAGATGAATTAAAGAACAAAATCATTTCTGGCCAATTCGCTAGTGGAGATAAATTTTACACTGAAGCTGAATTGATCGCTATGTATGATGTAAGTTCTATCACAGTTGTCCGCGCCTTAAACGACCTTGCCAAAGATGGCTATATTGTCCGCCAACAAGGAAAGGGTACATTCGTTTCACGCGCACGCAAACACAAACTCGTAGAGTTTTCTGATGTAGAAGTTTTTGAAACTAAAGATGATAAAGTGACCGTCCTTTCTATTGAGCGTGGAAACAAACTAAGCTACTTAGAAAAACTTGGACTACGCGGTAACCAATTCTACTACAAGATTGAACGTGTACGCGAAACAAATGGTGTCGTATACATCTATCACACATCTTATATTCCAGAACAATACATCAACGCAAATTATCCAAATCTTGAATACTATAGCTCTATCTATAACCGTTTCAAATTGGATTATCACATCCACATGAATGATGAACATTTTGAAGAAATCAATGAAATAGCATTTCCAACTCCAGAACATGCGGCTTCAGTCCTCGGAGTCGATGAACAATTCCCTAGCGTTTTACAAACCAAGACTACTAAATTAGAGTCTACTGGTCAAGTTCTCGCATACAGCGAAACATATAAACGCGCAGATTACTACAAAATCAAATTCATTTCATGTGACCGTGATCACTAAGAAGAAAGCCTAAGCCTAATCGCTTGGGCTTTTTTCTATGCTTATTATATCCCATCAAAACTGTATTTTCTATATATCAATGAAGATAGATTAAATTTGTTTAAATTTTACTAATACTCTTCGAAAATCTCTTCAAACCACGTCAGCGTCGCCTTGCCGTAAAGGTGTTACTGACTTCGTCAGCTCTATCTGCAACCTCAAAGCGGTGCTTTGAGCAACCTACGGTTTGCTTCCTAGTTTGCTCTTTAATTTTCATTGAGTATAAAATATCGTAATTTTTTATCAAAAGTACCTTAAGACAAAATAAAAATCGAATTTCTTCTACTCCAGTAAATAGAGTAATAGAACTTCGATTTTATTTTAATTATACTAAACCAAGACGTTCAAAGATATCATCCACTCGTTTAGTGTAATAAACTGGGTTAAAGATTTCATCGATTTCTTCTTGAGTGAGGCGTGATGTCACCTCTGGATCTGCTTCTAGCAGTGGTTTGAAGTCTACTTGGTTGTCCCAAGAGTAGGCTGTTTTTGGTTGTACCAAGTCATAGGCTTGCTCACGGGTCATCCCTTTTTCAATCAAGGTCAACATAGCACGTTGACTAAAGATAAGACCAAACGTAGAGTTCATGTTGCGGATCATGTTTTCTGGGAAGACTGTCAAATTCTTGACAATATTTCCAAAGCGGTTAAGCATGTAGTCAATCAAGATGGTCGTATCTGGTGTGATGATGCGCTCAGCTGATGAGTGAGAGATATCACGCTCATGCCAAAGAGCTACGTTTTCATAAGCTGTAATCATGTGTCCACGAATAACACGCGCCAGACCTGTCATGTTCTCAGAACCGATAGGATTGCGTTTGTGAGGCATTGCTGAAGATCCTTTTTGTCCCTTGGCAAAGAACTCTTCTACTTCGCGTTGTTCTGATTTTTGCAAACCACGAATCTCAGTCGCCATACGTTCGATAGAAGTCGCAATGCTAGCAAGAACTGCAAAGTACTCAGCGTGAAGGTCACGAGGAAGCACCTGTGTAGAGATTTCTTGGGCACGAATACCAAGCTTATTGCAGACGTATTCTTCTACAAATGGTGGGATGTTGGCAAAGTTCCCAACCGCACCAGAAATCTTACCAGCTTCCACTCCAGCAGCCGCATGCTCGAAACGCTCGATGTTGCGCTTCATTTCGCTATACCAAGTCGCCAATTTCAGACCAAAGGTTGTAGGTTCAGCGTGCACACCGTGGGTACGACCCATCATGATGGTAAACTTGTGCTCCTTAGCCTTATCAGCGATGATGTTGGTGAAATTTTCAAGGTCACGACGAATGATGTCGTTGGCCTGCTTATAAAGGTAACCGTAGGCCGTATCCACCACGTCAGTTGATGTCAAGCCGTAATGGACCCACTTGCGCTCTTCACCAAGAGTCTCAGAAACCGCACGTGTGAAGGCAACCACATCGTGACGAGTCTCCTGCTCAATCTCCAAAATACGGTCGATGTCAAAGTCCGCTTTCTCACGAATCAAAGCCACATCTTCCTTAGGGATTTCCCCCAACTCAGCCCATGCCTCGTCAGCCAAGATTTCCACCTCAAGCCAAGCACGGTATTTATTTTCTTCACTCCAAATGTTCGCCATCTCAGGGCGAGAGTAACGGTTGATCATGTTGTTTCTCCCTCATCTAAAATAATATTTTTATAAGGATTCTTTTGAAAAATGTCCTTTAAGACCTCAACATTCTCATTGCCTTTAATTTTTCTTTCAGATATATACAAATAATCATTACATTCCAAAATCAAACTACTTCCTTTATAACTATCATCGAACCATAAAATATTATTCTCGTATAAACTTGTAAAAAATTCAATGAGTTCTGTGCTATGGTTCTTAACAAAATCTTTTATCTCTGATGGAGTTTTCAACTTTTTAAAGTGTTCATGTGGAAAATGAAATCTGTTTAATATCTTTCTAATTGCTTCTCCTCTAAAGCCGACATTATGATTCTTGATATTAATTACATTATCTTCAATATAGCTTCTAGATAGAGCAACAATATAATTTCTTTCGATAGAACTAGAAATATCAGAAATATTTTCATGTGAGTTTTTCATAGGAATTACCTTTTTATCATTAAAAACTGTACTTACCACTTCATCAACTTTATTTGATGATATGTAGAAAATATCAGTATAGGCTATAGGTAAGTGAACTTTACCTGATTTCACATACCAATTTACCAACATTTCATTAAACTTCATTTCTTGCACACTGTAAGGCATTTCATAAACATAATCAGGCATAGGTATCGAATTTTCACAAATTAAGTTTAATTCCTGTAGATATTTGGGTAAATTTAATCTATCATACTCCTTTTCTATTTGTGTTACAATACTTTCTGGTAATTTAATAAAACTTCTGTCAAGCGGAATATCAATACCTTGAGTTTTCTCTAATATAATTAAAGGTAAATTTCTAATATTTACTAATGACTTCAAAGCTTTTCCCGAATGAATCCAATAACTGTTATTACTATAGTAATGACGGTCGATAACTTTCACAAGCATATCCCCGTATAAAATATGATTCGCTAAAGATCTTAAATCATTATCTTTCAAATCATCTATATTATTAGAATACATAAAAATTTTGTACGGTTTCTCCGAAATACAAATAAAATCAGCTAAATTTATTTTTTTAAAACTATGATAAAAGTTAGTTTCATTCGTAGTGACCTCAAAACTTATATCTCCTCCTCGAATAACATCGAATAAACCAAAATATTCCAAAAATTCTGATGTATCTTTTTCTTTTTTTAGTGCATCTCCATATTCTTTTTTCAATTCCAACCGAACAAATGTATATGAATCATCTTCATAATATCGTGTGGTATTCTCAAGCTGAACTTCCTTACTTGATTTAGTAGAATCTGTATACATCCTAAATGAAATCGGACTGTCTCCACTCTTCTTAGTCTGCACAAAGATTGAATCAGAAATTAGAAACATTGACAATGCACCTATTCCAAAATGTCCCACTAAATCATCTACATTACTTACTTCTCTTTTTCCAGATTTTCCAATGGTCAAATAATAATTCTTTATCTCAGCTATAGACATACCTATACCGTTGTCTAGAATCGATAAAAATATTTTTCCATCTTTTTCCTCTACAGAGATTTTTATATTGTAATCCCTTTTAACTATTTTACATGCATCCATAGCATTTTGAAGCAACTCTCTCATAACCACTTTCGGATAATCCTGACCTTCATAAAGCGGAATGATGAAATGGTTGACAACATCATTCTTTGAAACTGCAAATTCTAAATCAGAAGACCGTAATGAAATATCCTTCAATACTTCATACAATTGTTGATAATTATTTCTTAAATAAAAAATATTCACATTAATGAGCAATCCATTTAGAAGAGATAACTCCTCTTTCTCCAAAAAGTACTCTGGCTTATCATCGGAAGAATAAGAAATAATATATACTCGTTCTTGAAATTGTTTTAAGTCTTTTTGACTTAACGTTACAGTCAATGTCGTAAGTATGTCCTTAATATTTCTATCACTCAAACTATAGCCTAAAAATATTATAGGAGATTCTACAAACATCGTTAACAACTTGGAATATATATACTTACTTTTTTCAAAAAATTGGTCGTAATCAGATTTTGTAATAATCATAGATGATGGTTTGTCTATAGAACCATGAATCTTATAAAGCTTTTTAGTTTTCGTCTCGGAGGAGAACAAATCATCATTGTGAATATAAATCTCTTCATTTTTAATATTGAAAACACTTTTCTCTAGTAAAGAATCATAGTTTGTTGTGATTAATTTTTGGTAATCAATACCGCCAAGTATTGAAATTTCTTTCTCATATTCAGAATTGTCAACTGTATATTTGTTTAAGATTTGAGCAATTAACTCTCTGAAAGGCCTTCTTATATCATCGCTTTCTAATAATGGTTCTTTTTTTAACGTTGTAAAATAAATCGCTTCTAATCTTTCCGCAATTTCTTCATAATTATCACTAGTCCATCTCTCCAATAAACTTTTATCTATTTCTAGTTCTTCAGAGATTTTTTCTAGTAAGCTCCACCAAGTAGGAGATTTCAAATATCTCTGAGATAAACCTGAACCAACAAATAAAACTGGTTTTTGATTTAATTTAGATAGTTTATTAAAGCCATAGTCAATATTCTTCAAATCATTGAAATCAACTTTATTACTCATTATTTCCTTCCCCAAATTCTCCAACTTCATCTGGCACATCACTAAACAAAGTCACATGCCCCATCTTGCGGTTGTGCTTCGCTTCTATTTTACCATACATGTGGAGGTGGGCGCTTGGATTTTCTGTGACATATTTTTCAGCGACCTCGATATGCTGGCCGAGAACATTGAGCATAACAGCAGGAGCATGCAATTTGATAGCTGGCAATGGTGCTCCTAGAACACCCAAAATATGCGTGTCAAACTGAGAAAAATCACAGGCTTCGATAGAGTAATGGCCTGAGTTATGTGGACGTGGAGCAATCTCATTGACAATGATGTCATCAGCCGTCGCAAACATTTCCACACAGAGAGTTCCAGACAGCCTGAGCTGTTCTGCGATTCGCACCGCCATGGCTTTGGCTTTTTTAGCTAGACTTTCTGAAATGCGAGCAGGCACAATGGTTTTTGAAAGAATGTTGTTGCGGTGGATATTTTCCTGAACTGGGAAAACCGTCATGTTCTTACCATTTCCCGACACAATGACAGAAATTTCAAGGTTAAAATTGACAAACTCTTCCAAAACACAGTCTGCAGAATCAGCCAGCGCATAGGCTTCTGCCAAATCTGCTTCTGAGCGAATGACCTTTTGACCATGTCCGTCATAGCCACCAGTCGCAGTCTTAAGGACATAGTTTTTCGATAGATCGATATCTGCCAAATCTTGACTTGAAGTCACAACCTTGTAGGGTGCTACAGTGACTTGAGCCTTGTTTGAGAGAAAATCCTTTTCAAAAATGCGATTTTGAGAAATACGGAGTAGGTCTGTCCCTTGAGGGAGCTGACCATCCTTAATGACAGCATCCAAACCGTCAGCATCGACATTTTCAAACTCATAGGTGAGGACATCGCAACGCTCTGCCAGCTGACGAAGAGCATCCACATCGTTATAAGGAGCCACGATGATTTCCGCCACACGAGAGGCTGGGCAATCAGCCACAGGATCCAGCACTATAACCTTGTGGCCCATGTAGATAGCAGAAATAGCCATCATTTGGCCCAGCTGGCCGCCACCGATAATTCCGATTGTTTTAGATGAGCTCATTCGTCGACTCCTCTGCGATTTTTCCTTGTTCTTCTGCAAAATCTGCCAAAGCCGTCGCGATAGCTTGATCCTCTACTGAAAGAAGACGGAGGGCGAAGAGAGCCGCATTTGTCGCACCAGCTTCACCGATAGCCATTGTCGCAACAGGCACCCCACCCGGCATCTGAACGATAGAATAGAGTGAATCCACGCCACTAAGCGCACGCGATTTGACTGGTACACCAATAACTGGAAGGGTTGTTTTGGCAGCTACCATACCTGGCAAATGGGCTGCGCCTCCAGCACCTGCAATAATGACCTTGATGCCTCGGCTACGAGCCTCCTCCGCATGTTTGAACATGAGATCTGGTGTGCGGTGGGCAGAAACAACTTTCTTTTCGTAGGCTACACCGAAGCGGTCTAGGATTTCGGCGGTTTTTTGCATGGTTGCCCAGTCGGATTTGGAACCCATGATGATGGAAATAACTGATTTCATTTTTAATCCTTTTTCTTTTTTTGATAATGGTCTTAGGTGGTGGGAACGGAAGCAAACCTTCGGTTTCATTCCTAAACTTTGAGCCTAAGGTCTCAAAGCTTCCCCGACCAGAACAGAAACTGTTCTGGTCTTTTCACCACGGCGACCATTATCGTATTTGGCGACTTCGTCGCGTTATTCTTATATCTTTACTTAATTGCCTTGCTTCCGATATCAGTTCGGTAGAAGAGGCCTTCTGTGTTTTGTTTGTCGAGTTCTTGGTAGATGGTTTCTTGGGCTTCTTTGACGGTATCTGCTGTGGTGACGAGCATATAGACCCGTCCACCGTTTGACAGCAGTGCTCTGCTATTTTCAGCAAACTTAGCCCCTGCATAATAGGTGATAATGTCGCCCTCTGTTTTTGCTGGCAATTCAACACCTTTTTCATAGTCTAGCGGGTAACCGTTTGATGCGACAACCACACCCAGAGTCACCCCCTTGTCCGTCCAGGTGATGTTTGGCTCCTTACCATCAAGGATGTCTGTGATATTTTGTGCAAAATCAGAGGTCAGACGAGGCAAGATGATTTGCGTTTCAGGATCTCCAAAACGAGCGTTGAACTCGATAACCTTAGGGCCGTCCGCTGTCAAGATAAGCCCTGCGTAAAGGACCCCCAGATAAGGGCGACCTTCCTTAATCATCCCCTCTAGGACTGGCTTGACAATAGTCTTAATCGCTGTATCAACTACACTCTGTGGTAAGTGTGGAACTGGCGCGTAGGCACCCATACCACCCGTGTTAGGCCCCTTATCGCCATCATAGGCACGTTTGTGGTCCTGAGCCGTTGGCATGATGTAGAACTTGTCCCCATTGACAAAGGCAAAGAGTGAAAATTCCTCTCCTTCGAGGAATTCCTCGATAACCACACGCGCACCTGAGTCACCAAATTTATTGTCCAAAAGCATCTCGTGAGCTGCTTCGACCGCTTGCTCAACTGTCTCAGCAACGACGACACCCTTCCCAAGCGCCAAGCCATCCGCCTTGACTACGATAGGCGCACCCTGCTTTTCGATATAGGCCTTGGCTTCCTCGAAATCTGAGAATGTGCAATAGGCTGCTGTCGGAACGCCGTATTTGACCATGATTTCCTTGGCAAAATCCTTGGACCACTCTAGCTCTGCCGCCAATCTTGTCGGACCAAAGGCTTTGAGACCAGCTTGGTTAAAATCATCCACGATACCAGCAGCAAGGGCATCATCTGGACCGATAAAGGTCCAAGCAATATCGTTGGTTTTTGCAAACTCAATCAATTTAGAATGTTCGGAAATAAAGATATCCACCAATTCCAGACCATCCAGAGTCATACCATCATTCCCAGGAGCTACAAAGACTTTTTCAACGTCTTTTGACTCAAGCAACTTCTTAGCAATCGCATGTTCACGACCACCCGAACCGACAACTAACAGCTTCATTCCTCAACCTCTTTGCGAATTATTTACTAATATTATAACACAAACGTTCGTTTTAATCTTGTTTTATTAAGCATTTTTAAGCAAAAAAGAGTCTGGGACAAAAAGATTTTGATTTTAGGAATTCTTTATTATAAATTTTAAAAATCGATAGATTAGACAAAAAAGCGAACAAGACAGAATTCTGAGTGTCAGATAACTTGTTTTGTTCGCTTTTTATATTTAAGGTTAGACTTTTATCCCAGACTCTTTACGTTCTTAATGTCTAAAATGTCTCACTCCGTTATATATTCCTCTTTCAACACTTTAGCAATGTTCGGTTCCAATAAATTAATAAAATACCTTTTCAAATTTAAAATATTATCAACCTGTTCTTTATCTAACCTAAAAGAACGACCCGTTTGAGGCTCCTTTAATGTACGTAATAAATCTTTGCCAGTTGGCCACACTAATTTTCTTGCCTGAGGTTGAAAAGGGCTTACTCCCGTTCCTGGCATTGTTCCCCCAATAAATCCATTTGAATTTGCCGTACTTGAACTTTTGTTTATCAATGTAATAGTAGCAAATCCTAACGAATCTTCGCCAAATACAACAATAATGAACGGACGAATATCATACTCTGATTCACTATTAGAATAATAATTAAGTTCTTTTTCAATTCCATATTCATACTTGTTATTTTTAAAAATATTTTTCTTTAGTTTAACCACTGTTAAATCATCATCATTTAGCGAATGCTCTTTACTATTAAATTCTATCAGATTATCATTCTTTGAAAAAAGCATAAATACATCTGGATTTGGTCCAAATTCTCCTTCGAATGCTATCGAAGAGAAGGCATAAAAACCATGCTTGTAATCACCTCTAAGTTCCCATGACATAGTACTTTGACCCGCAAAAGGAAAATGTATATTATCAATCCTGCTTTTTCTGATATATCTCTTTTTATTTATAACATTTATAAATTCTCTAAAATCTGGACTAATTCCAATGGTTGGTCCTGATAATGACATCCCTATATTTAACGACATCTTAACTTCTCCATTCTATTGATTTACCTAATTATATAAAAATACCAGGTTCTTCTATAAACCTCATTTTTCAATGTCTAAAATGTCTCACGCCTGTAAAGACCATGGTCAAGCCATATTTATCCGCAGCTTCGATGGATTCTTGGTCACGGACAGAGCCACCTGGCTGGATGATAGCCTTGATACCTACTTTGGCGATTTCTTCCACGTTATCCGCAAATGGGAAGAAGGCATCCGAAGCAAGCACAGCGCCGTCCAGACGGTCTTTGGCTTGGTCAATGGCAATACGAACAGAGGCCACACGATTAGTTTGACCTGAGCCAACGCCAAGTGTCATGTGGTCATTGGTCACGATGATACCGTTTGATTTGACGTACTTGATAGCCTTCCAAGCGAACTCAAGAGCAGTCGCTTCTGTCTCAGTTGGCTGGCGTTTGGTCACCACTTGCCAATCGGCTGGGCTTTCCTTGACCACATCTTGGTTTTGCACCAGAAGTCCACCTACCACACCAGTATATTCAGCTTCCGCTTCACTCGCTTCTTGAGCGTCAAATGGCAAGGCAAGGATACGCAAGTTTTTCTTTTTATTAGTCAAAATAGCTAGCGCTTCATCCGTATAACTTGGTGCGATGATGATTTCAAGGAAAACACCATGCATCTTCTCGGCTGTCGCAGCATCTACCTCACGGTTGAGAACGACAATTCCACCAAAGATAGACACTGGGTCAGACTCATAAGCGTAGTCCCAAGCAGTCTCGATGTCATCAGCCTGACCGATTCCACATGGGTTCATGTGTTTGAGAGCCACAACGGTTGGACGGTCTTTGAAGTCACGGATAATACGAATGGCAGCATCCGCATCGCGGATATTGTTGAAGGACAATTCTTTCCCGTTAAGCTGTTTAGCAGATGCAATCGAGTAGTCTGTCGGCAAAGCTTTTTGGTAGAAATCTGCATCCTGTTGAGGATTTTCCCCATAGCGCATGGCTTGTTTGAGGTCATAGGTCAAAGTCAGTTTTTCTGGTTTGCTTTCGCCCACTTGAGCTGTGAAGTATTCTGCAATCAAGGCATCATAAGCCGCTGTGTGACGGAAAACTTTGGCCGCTAAACGTTGGCGAGTTTCGTAAGTCGTTTCGCCGTTGGCTGACAACTCGTCCAAAACCACTGCATAGTCAGCAGGATCTACCACAACTGTTACGCTGGTATGATTCTTCGCTGCTGAGCGAAGCATAGATGGCCCACCGATATCGATGTTCTCAACCGCATCAGCGTACGTCACATCTGGTTTGAGAATCGTTTCCTTGAAAGGATAGAGGTTGACCACAACAAGGTCGATAAGCTCAATTTGATTATCCTTGGCTGCTTGAAGGTGACTATCCAAGTCACGACGAGCGAGGAGCCCACCGTGGATATTTGGATGAAGGGTCTTAACACGACCATCCATCATTTCTGGAAAACCAGTCACATCATCGATAGCAATGGTGTCCACCCTAGCAGTATCAAGGGCAACCTTGGTTCCACCAGTCGAGATAATCTCCCAACCAAGTTTTTTGAGTTCTTGGGCAAATTCAACAATGCCCGCTTTATCTGAGACGCTGATTAAGGCGCGTTTAGTCATTATATTCTCCTTTTTAATCATTAGTTAAACACCAATTAAATGCAGTAACAGTAAAACAAGATAAGCAAAACCAAGGCTAAGCATACCTAAGATATTGACCCATTTTCTAGTCTGTGATTTGAACACTCTTATAAAAATTTGATAAATCAGTAAGCCTACACAAACACCTAGCGTATTTAAAGCCAAATCCGTTATATCTGTTATACCTATTGCTAAAATATACTGTAAGCACTCAAACAATAAACTAATTAAGAAACCTGTCCCGACTATTCTTAAACTAGATAAATTAGTTTTTATCAGAGGGAAACAAACACCTAATGGAATAAAGGAAATCAGATTAAATAACATTTCAGCAAAAACAATTTTTCCATCTACTATTAGTGGTTCTGAAAATGGAATCCAATTGATGTACCTTGGAGCTAAGAAAAATGCTATAAATTCAGGATTTGTTTCAAACTTAAATAAGATTCCCCAAGTTAATAACATCAGATAGACATAAAATACATATCGAGTTGTTTTTTTAGATTCTAACATCACAAGTACCTCCGTTTGAAGCCGTCTTCAACAATCACTGACTCCAATTTTGAATCAAAGATATCATATGAATCATCAATGGCAATGGTGCTCACCCCAGCATTATCAAGGGCAACCTTGGTTCCACCTGTTGAGATGATGTCCCAACCGAGTTTTTTTAAGTTCTTGAGCAAATTCAACAATACCCTCTTTGTTTGAGATACTGATTAAAGCTTTTTTCGTCATTCTATTCCTCTTTCTTTAGGTTCAAGCGCATAGCGACTTCATTATTTTCTTCTATAAATCCTGTTTCCTGAAAACCCAAACTAATCAACAGGTGCTTCATTTTTTCATTTCCAACCACATAATCTGCGACAATATGATTGCAAGCACTATCCATCTGAGCCTTTTTGATCAGAACTTCCAAAGCTTTTCGTCCATAACCTCTTCCTTGGTACTGCTGGCCAATCATTATCCGCCAGATAAAGTATTCCGCTTCATCCTTATCTATTTCCAACAGGAGAAAACCAACTACAAGCTCATTCCAATAAATTGCCATTGGAAACACATCCCCATTCTCTCGGTAGAGCCATGCGTCAGCTAAAGAGCGTACATTTGGAGACACGAAACGTGCTCGTTCATCAGCTTCAGATATTTTCAAATCCAGCACTGCCTGATAACTGCTCTCATCTACTAATTTTATCTCAATCATTTTTTCTCCTAGCAATATTGCAAAATCAAAACTTGATTTACTTCTTATCTTCTCCCCACTCCCAAGCTATCCAGAACCTCTGGATACAACTTGTACTCTGCCTCATGAATCCGAGTTTCAAAACTTTCAATCGTATCATCAGCTAGTCGTGGCACGCGCACTTGTTTGATAACCTTTCCTGTATCCACACCTGAATCCACCCAATGAATGGTCACGCCGCTCTCAGCAACGCCAGCATTCCAAGCGTCCTCAATCCCATGAGCTCCTGGAAATTCTGGCAAGTAAGCTGGATGGATATTGATGATTCGACCTTCATAAGCCGCCAATAAGGTTGACCCAACGATTTTCATGTAGCCTGCTAGACAAACCAAGTCAATCTGGTGCTCTTCTAATAGCTCAACAAGTGCTGCTTCGTAGTCTGCCTTGCTCTCAAACTCCTTGAGTTCAAAAGCATAGGACAGAACGCCGAGCTTGTCTGCACGTTCGAGCACATAGGAATCACGATGGTCTGAAAAAACAAACTCCACTGGAAACTGTTCGGCAATCACCTGAAAATTTGAGCCATTACCAGAGGCAAAAACCGCTATTTTTTTCATTTGATAACGACACTTTCGTTTTCTTTCTTGACGATACGACCAATTTCATAAACTGGTTCATCCAACAATTCCTTGACACGAATTACATTTTCAGGGCTAACTGCTAGCATAAGTCCCACACCCATATTGAAGATTTCAAACATTTCTTCATGTTTGATTTTACCATATTTTTCAAGAGCTTTGAAAATAGGAAGCACTGGAACTTTGCTTTCCTCAATCTCAGCTGCTAAATCAGCTGCAAACATACGAGGGACATTTTCGATAAAACCACCACCTGTGATATGGGCAATGCCGTTGACCAACCCTTCCTTGATGAGTGGTAAGACAGCCTTGACATAGATACGAGTCGGCTCAAGAAGAACTTCCTTGAGTTTCTTGCTTTCCAATTCTGGCAGGACTTCCTCACCTGTGTAATCCGCAAAGACACGACGGACGAGTGAGTAACCATTTGAGTGAATCCCATTTGAAGCAAGTCCGAGGAGGACATCTCCCTCTGCCACTTTTGAACCGTCAATGATTTGAGATTTTTCAGCCACACCGACCGCAAAACCAGCCAAGTCATAGTCATTTTCGCCATACATGCCAGGCATTTCAGCCGTTTCCCCACCAATGAGGGCAGCGCCTGCCTGCACACAACCTTCTGCCACACCAGCGACAACTTGTTCTAGCTTAGCTGGTTCATTCTTCCCTGTCGCTACGTAGTCAAGGAAATAGAGGGGCTCCGCACCTGCAGCAATGATGTCATTGACACACATGGCCACACAGTCCTGACCAATCGTATCATGCTTGTCGTACTTGATAGCCAACATGAGCTTGGTTCCGACACCATCAGTTCCTGAAATCAAGACAGGCTCTTTAACCCCAGTCTTTGAAAGGTCAAACATACCACCAAAGCCACCCAGAGCTCCCATGACACCTGCACGCTCCGTACGAGCCACGTGCTTTTTGATCCGTTCAACAACTTCATAACCCGCTTCAACATCCACACCCGATTGGGCGTACGCATTTTTTGTCATTTATTTATTCCTTTTCTTTTATGGAGAATCTCAGTAACTCACTTGTAAAAACTGGTCTTTTCTTCCAAACTTCGACGATAGTCTTCCTCATAGTCGTAGAGAGGTGTTGGGTAGTCACCGTCAAAGTAAGCGATACATAGACCACCATTTGGCGCATCTGTTTCAATACCAATTGAATCAATCAACCCCTCAACAGAAAGATAAGTCAGACTGTCCGCACCAATGATTTGGCGCGTTTCTTCGACCGTATGATTAGCTGCAATTAGCTCCTGACGGGTCTGGATATCAATTCCATAGAAGCATGGATAAGCTAGCGCTGGACTGCCAATAGCAACGTGAACCTCAGTTGCACCCGCTTCTTTCAAGAGTTGAACGATCCGACGAGAGGTTGTTCCACGTACAATAGAGTCATCAATCATAACCACACGCTTGCCTTTTACAACACCAGAAACAGCAGAGAGTTTCATCCGCACCCCTTGCTCCCGCAATTCTTGAGTCGGTTGGATAAAGGTACGTTGGGTGTATTGGTTCTTGATGAGGCCCATTTCATTTGGTAGCCCGGACTCTTCAGCAAATCCCATAGCCGCGCTGAGGGAAGAATTGGGCACACCGACCACGATATCCGCCTCATGCTTGAATTCACGCGCCAATTGAGCACCCATACGTTTACGTGCCGTATGAACATTGACACCATGAATGTTAGAATCAGGGCGTGCAAAATAGATATACTCCATAGAACAGATTGCTAACTGAGTATCATCTGTATAGCTATCATACTTTATACCCTTGTCATCAATGATGACAATCTCACCTGGCTTCAAATCACGAATCCATTCAGCACCAATAACCTCAAAAGCACAGGTTTCAGAGGAAACCACCACCGCTCCGTTGGCCATTTTCCCGATAGAAAGCGGACGGAAACCATTGGGGTCAAGAGCCGCAATCAACTTGTCCTCAAACAGCAAGATATAGGCAAAACCACCTTTGACAAGGCTGAGCGCTTCCTTGATTTTGCCCATCAGGCTAGGATTATGACTGCGACGAATGAGGTGAGCCAAGATTTCAGAGTCCGAAGTCGCACTGAAAATCGCGCCTCTTTGTTCCAACTCTTTCTTGAGAGAGGCTGCATTGGTCAGATTCCCATTATGAGCCAAGCCAAACTGCATATCGTGAAAACGGAAGAGGAAAGGCTGGATATTATCTACAGAAGCTTCACCAGCAGTCGCGTAACGCACATGCCCAATCGCACCAGTTCCCGTCAATTTATCCAAATTAGCAGGATTTCTGAAGACTTCTGATAAAAGTCCCATGTCACGATGGCGCTTCAATTGTCCCTGATCATTGGAGAGGATTCCTGCCCCCTCCTGACCACGGTGCTGAAGACTATGGAGACCAAAATAGGTCAATTTAGCAGCATCTGGATGTCCCCAGATACCGAAAACACCACATTCTTCATTAAGAGATTTTACTTCGTATGTCATTTTATATACCTAATTTTTATTTGTGTAGCACCAAGAGCTAAATCTACATGACTTTTACATTACTGATACTATCTATTAGAAAATCTGCAAGTCTTATTTTCCAGTAAAGTATTTAACCGCTGACGCGAACAGGTGCTGGTCTTTATTGCCTGGGATATTTTGGAAAAGACCATCCTCATAACGTTCTGAGTGGCCCATCTTACCGATAATTTGGCCGTTCTTGCTAGTAATTCCCTCTATAGCATTTACAGAACCATTCGGATTGTACTTAGAATCCATACTTGGTTTTCCATCAAAGTCAACGTATTGGCTGAAAATTTGTCCATTGTCACGGAGCTCAGCGAATTCCTCAGCCGTCACGACAAACTTCCCTTCACCGTGCGAAACAGGAATGGCATGGATATCGCCCACTTGCACTCCAGCAAGCCATGGTGAGTTAGTATTGGCAATGCGAGTTTCTACCATCTTGGCCACGTGTTGGTTGGCATCATTGTAGAAAAGGGTTGGGCTCGTACTGCTGGCATCTTCAAAGTTCCCGTATGGAAGAAGACCTGATTTGACGAGGGCTTGGAATCCATTACAGATACCGATAATCAAGCCACCACGAGCGATAAAGCTATCAATAGCTACACGCACTTTTTCATTAAGCAGAATATTGACAATAAACTTGGCTGAACCATCTGGCTCGTCCGCAGCTGAGAATCCACCGGCAAAAAAGAGAATGTTAGCCTTGCCGATGTTGTCAACCATGGTTTCAACCGACTTGACAATGGCTTCTTCATTCAAGGTCACGAATGGCACCAAGTTGACCTCTGCACCTTCTTTTTCAAAAGCCTTAGCTGAGTCATATTCTGAGTTAGTTCCTGGGAAGACTGGGATGTAGACCACCGGTTTTTCAACCTTTTCTTTGGCTTTAATCACAACATCTGATGCCACAGCTGGTACTTTAGCCAGCTCTTTGTCTTGGGCAAATTCTGTTGGGTAAACTTCTTCCAGTCTTCCTTGGAAGGCACTGTCAAGTTTGTGTCCATCTAACTTTACACCGTTGACAAGGAGTGTAAAGTCTGCACTTGTTTGTCCAATCTTCTCTACTCCAGCGATTTCTTCAGGAGATGTGAAGACAAATCCACCTAATTGTGCTGTCAAAGAACTTTCAAGTTCAGGCAAGATCACCTCTGCACCGATATGGTTCCCAAATGTTGCAAGGGCAAGAGCTTCAAGGATACCACCATATTTGACCGCTGATGCAGATGTCACTTTATGGTCAGCTTGGATGGCTTTAAACTGAGCAAAATTAGACTTAATCAAGTCAAAATCAATCTCTGCTGAGAGTGCTTGGCCTGGAATGTAGTAGATATTTTCCCCAACAGCTTTAAATTCTGGAGAGAGCACATTACGGCTATCCGCTGTCGTCACCCCAAAGGCAACCAAGGTTGGTGGCACCGTCAATTCTTCAAAGGTACCAGACATAGAGTCCTTACCTCCGATAGATGGTAGACCAAGCTGAATTTGTGCTTCGATAGAGCCTAGGAGAGCTGCTACTGGCTGACCAAAACGCTCTGCTTGTTTATCCATACGCTCGAAGTACTCTTGGTAAGAGAAACGAGCCTTAGACCAGTTTGCACCAGCAGCAACCAAACGAGCAGTCGCTTCAATAACCGCATAAGCAGCACCGTGGTATGGAGACCATTCAGCTACATATGGGTTGAATCCTTGAGCCATGACTGACGTAGTATGAGTCACACCGTGTTGAACTGGTAATTTCTGCACAGATGCCTCAGTTGGTGTGAGTTGGTAACGACCACCAAGTGGGTGATTGACCGTTGAGCGTCCAACAGAGCAGTCAAAGATAGTCTGCAAGCCTTTTTGACTCGCATGATTCAAATCAGATAGAACCGCAAGGGTATCAGCTTCAAGTGTATCAGAGTTTGTTGTGCGCTCTTCTGGGAGCTTGACATCCTTGTCCACAACCTTAGCATTGACGACCACGCGCACACCGTTTGTATCAAGGAAACGACGCTCCAAGTCCACAATTGTCTCACCATTCCAGTGCATGACAAGATTTGGTTTTTCCGTCACTGTCGCCACCACAACAGCATCAATATTTTCTTTGTTACATTCCTCAACGAAGGCATCTACATCCTTAGGACGAACCACGACCGCCATCCGTTCTTGTGATTCAGAGATAGCAATTTCTGTACCGTTCAAGCCCTGGTATTTAAGAGGCACCTTGTTGAGGTCGATTTCAAGACCGTCTGCTAATTCACCAATAGCTACACAGACACCACCAGCGCCAAAGTCATTGGACTTCTTGATAAGACGAGTGACATCGCCATTACGGAAGAGGCGCTGAATCTTGCGTTCTTCTATGGCATTCCCTTTTTGAACCTCAGCTCCAGCAGTCTCTACAGATTCAACTGTTTGAACCTTAGAAGAACCTGTCGCACCACCGACACCATCACGTCCAGTCTTCCCACCGAGCAAGATAATCACATCACCCGCTTCCGGTTTTTCACGGACAACATTGCCCTTAGGAGCTGCACCGACAACAGCACCTAGCTCCATGCGTTTAGCTACAAAGCCTGGGTGGAAGTATTCACGAACGTAGGTTGTTGCAAGCCCAATCTGGTTACCGTAAGAAGAATAACCATGGGCCGCTGTCTTCGAAATGACTTGTTGTGGCAATTTCCCAGCGCGAGTTTCCGAAATCGGAGCTGTAATATCACCAGCGCCTGAGATACGCATAGCTTGGTAAACGTATGAACGGCCTGACAACGGATCACGAATAGCTCCACCGATACAGGTAGCAGCCCCACCAAATGGTTCAATCTCAGTTGGGTGGTTGTGGGTTTCATTTTTAAACATGAGGAGCCATGGCTCTTTCACACCATCAACATCCACTTCGATTTCTACTGAGCAAGCATTGATTTCATCTGACACTTCCATATCATCCAAACGTCCATTAGCACGCTCATAACGACCGAAAATAGTAGCCATATCCATCAAGGTTTGAGGTTTTTCAGAACGTCCCAACTCATCGCGCATAGCGATATATTTGTCATAGGTTGCCTGTAATTGTTTTTGGAATTTCGATGGGGAGAAATCAATCTGCTTCAACTCTGTCTCAAAAGTCGTGTGACGGCAGTGGTCAGACCAATAAGTATCCAAAACCTTGAGTTCCGTCTCAGTTGGCACGCGCCCGATTGACTTGAAGTAGTCTTGGATAAAGAGCAAATCATCCACTTCCATGGCCATCCCTTGCCCAGCCTTGTAGCGAGCAAAGTCTTCTACTGTATAGCTTTCAAAGAAAGTCAATTTAGGAATGGTCTTGTCTGACTCAGAAAATTCCTGCTTGGCAATCCCTGTCGTGATGTCCTTGAAACGAGAATCAACTGGATTGAGCAGATAGTTCTTGACCGCTTCTAATTCCGTCGCGTCAATATCCTTATTGACCAAGTAAAGTTGGGCTGTATTGACTGTCACATCACTCGAACTTCCCAGCAAAAGCAAGGCTTCCTGTGAAGATGCTGCACGCTGGTCAAACTGCCCTGGTAGGCTTTCAATCGCAAAGAAAGCATAGTTGGCAAGATCCGCCTGCACAACTGATTCATCCAAGACATGGTCTGTCACCTGCTCAGAGAAAATGTGTTTCTCTGCAGGTGCAAACAGATCCTCTGCCAAGTCAAATACATCATACACTTGCACGATGCGAATACTTTTCAAAGTTGAAAGCCCCAAGTTATGCTGGAGTTCTCTCACCAAACTCTCTGACTTGACCTGAAAATCAGCCTTTTTTTCAACAAAAATACGTTTATCCATCAATTCTTATTCCTTTATTTCAGCTCTTACAACGTTTCCAAATGACCTTGAGAGTCTTGCAAATAGATTATTTCAATTCCTGCAACTTTTCCCAGACAATCTCGTAGACATCGATTAGTTCACCTAGTCCCCTACGGAGTGAAAAGGTCTGGGGGACCTTTTCAGCCTGAGTCCTTTTAGTTGAGAGACGAAGGTTTTCCGTTGCAAACAGATTATTTCAAACCTTGCAACTTCTCCCAGACAACTTCATAAACGTCTGTTAGCTCTCCCAATCCTCTGCGGAAAACATCCTTATCCATGTGGTTGCCATCCGCATCCCACAAGCGGCAGTTATCTGGTGAAAATTCGTCTGCCAAGATAATCTTTCCATCCTTATCAAAACCGAACTCTAGCTTAAAGTCAATCAACTTAAGCCCAATCTCAGCAAACCATGCTTTCAAGAGTTCATTAATTCGACGAGTTTCTTCCTTCAAGTAGGCGATTTGCTTGTCATCCGCAATCTGTAGGAATTTCACATGCTCATCATTGATGAATGGATCATCCAAATCATCATTTTTGTAGTAAAATTCAACAATCGGAGTCTCTAAGGCGATTCCCTCATCTACACCAAAACGTTTTGAAAAGGAACCAGCCGTGTAGTTGCGGAGCACGACTTCCAAAGGAATGATTTCCACCTTTTTATTGAGTTGTTCCGTGTCTGAAAGTTTCTCCACAAAGTGAGTCGCCACACCAGCCGCATTTAATTTCTCAAAAATAAAAGATGAAATCTGATTATTCAACACTCCCTTACCTGCAATCTGTTCCTTCTTAACACCATTGAAAGCAGTCGCCTGGTCCTTGTAAGTTGAAATAATAAGATTTTCATCCTCAGTTGTATAGATATCTTTAGCTTTTCCCGAATAGATCAATTGTTTTGACATTTTAAAGTTCGCCTTTCGTATTACTTGAGCACATTCTACCATAAAAAACCTAAAATTACAAGAATTTAACCGAATAAATAACGTAGTGACTTCAAAAATCATAAAGAAAAAACTGCAAGAAAAAGATTTCTCACAGTTTAAAAATTATTTAACTCTAAAAACACGAACATTACTCTTTGTTCAAAAATTGATCCAAATAATAACGTAGGTAACTTTTCTTACCCGTAATCATCTGTAGGCGACCTTCCACCCCGTATCGAAGTTTTTTAGCCTGCTCAGAAGTTAGATTAGTCTCCGCCTCAATTTTAAAGAAATTCCCTTTTTCAGTCTTAGTAGCTGTCGCATCAATACTTGTAACGGTAGAATCTAGGAAAAGTTGATTCTTGGCATCATGAGTCGTAGTATAGCGAACAGAATCACCGACCTTGATTCTTGCTACATCTTTTGAACTGAGATAAGCTGTGAGTTTGGCTTTCCCTTCTTTTTCCAAGGACGGATAGAGTTGGGCTAGTAGAGTCCCCTCTGCTACCATGGTAGAATCACTAGTCTCAGGATTAAGATGAAGCACCCCATCCTCACTTGCCGTAATTTTCCCCTTGTCTAAAAGATTTCCCTGTACCTTCTTACCTGACTCCACCTCCAAAATTTTCTGATCTAGAAGGGTCAATTCCTGACCAACCTTAGCCAAGTGTTGTGATTTAAGAGATTCCAATTGACTGCTTAAGCCTGACGCATAGGCTTGCTGGGTACCTGAACCTGCATACTGGACACGGTAAGTAGCAAGACTGGATTCTAACTGAGAAAGCTGTGCTTCTACCTGAGCAACAGCCTGTGCCTTAGTTTGCGGATTTTCCTCGCCCTGAGACTTGTAGGACTGGTAGAGAGAGTAGGCTAGATTTTGACTGGCCAAGGAAGCGCCTGTTTCAATAGCTGACTTAGCTGTCTGGTAATCGCGAATTTTAGCCTCTGTTTGGCTGATGAGGTTGCCGATTTCAGCTTGGGTTTGACTAGCTGCTGCATTCTGGGACGCGATGGTTTCATTTTGTTGCGATGTACTAGCCCTAAGACTGCTTGCTTGACTGATGTAGTCGCGAAAGGTGGCTTGATAGCCAAACTTATCCTCCTCTGGAAAGTGGTTCTCCCCTTCTTGCAAGCTCTTCTGCAAATACTCCAATTGCTTTTTTTGATCCTTGAGCATGTCCAACTGACTAGCATAGGCCTCCGCCTGGACACCCTCTGCCCCTTCCTGATATTGAACCAACAGTTCTCCCTTTTTAACCAGCTTATTTTCTTCCAAATGATTGACAAGAATGCGATTGTTGCTAGTAGACTGGATGTTTGCAAGAATACGACTAGGCTCGACAGTAGCTCTAGTTGACAAACTCATCTCCTTCTCTGCAAATGTTGCAAAGCCAAGCAAAAACACGAGTAGAAGGGACATGGGTACAATAACCCGACTGGAAAAATTATGGTAACGACGATTATAAAACTCCGCACTTTCTAAAAATTCTGGTTTCATCCTCTCCTCTTTCTAGCTATTCACCAAATGGGCATAAAATCCACCCTGTGCAAGCAAATCAGCATGCTTTCCTTCTTCAACAATCTTGCCCTGATCCAAAACAACAACTTTCTCTGTCCGCTCAGCAATAGTCAAGCGGTGAGCAATGAAAATCAAGGTCTTGTCTAAAGCCATGAGATTATCGACAATTCGCTTCTCTGTCAGAATATCCAAACTGCTAGTTGCCTCATCCAAAATCAAGACCGGCGCATCTGTCAAGAGAGCACGCGCCAGAGCAATTCTCTGCCGTTGACCACCTGAGATCCCTGCCCCATCTGAAGTCAATTCTGTCTGGTAATTCAGTGGCATCCGCTCGATATCCTCCCGAATCTCTGCCAATTCGACCGCCCGTAAGATATCCTCTTGAGTCGTCCCCTCCTTGGCTCCCAAAAGAAGATTCTCCAAAATCGTTCCGTTAAAGACATAGGGCTGTTGAGGCAGATAGTTAATATACTGGCGCAGAGCCTTTTTATCAATCTGATTGAGATTGACACCACCCAGACTAATCTCCCCTTGACTTGGGTCATAAAAATTAACCATCATCTTAGCCAAGGTCGTCTTACCTGACCCTGAAATCCCCACAAAAGCCACCTTAGAACCCTGAGGAATAGTCAAATTGATATCCGACAAGACGTCTCGACCATAACCATACTTGTAGGAAACCTGCTTGAAGGTCATATCTCCCTTCATCAAGCTCAGATCCTCAACTGTTTTCTTCTCCTCAAACTCCGAAGCTACCAGATAAACCTCATTCAGACGGTTATTGGCAACCTGCGCTGTCTGAAGCTTGGTTTGCAGATTGATGATATTTTCCAAAGGATTGGTAAAGTAAACCAGCAAGGTATTATAGGTAATCAACTGCCCCAAACTCATCTTGCCATCCATGACCAGAACAGCCCCCATCCAGAGAATGCCGACATTGAGCAAGAGATGGGCAACCTTTTTCAGAGCCTTTTGCTGACTCTCTGCCCGACTATAGGTAAAGGACTTCTTCAGATAATCCACAAATTCCTTGTCAATTTTTTGGTAACGCTGACTTTCACTGGTCAAGGACTTGATAGTCTCAATACCGTTGATGTCCTCGATGATAGAAGAAGACAGAACCGCATTGGCTTCCATGGTATCCCGATTCATCTTTTCAAACGGCTTCATAAAGGCAAAGATAATCACTGTGTAGATAGGAAGTGCCAATAAGGTCATGAAAAAAAGATTGGTATTTTGTGAAAATAAAACAAGGGAAATAATGACAACCGTTGACACATCTAGGAAAATCGAAAGAATGGTCGAAGCCAGCGCATCAATGATACTGTTAGCATCCGTGAAACGAGATACGATTTCCCCTGTCCTGCGTGTCGCAAAAAAGGACATAGGCAGGTGAAAAACATGCTTGATGTAGGACAAAATCACATCAATCGACAAACGTTGCCCCAAAACAAGTAAGAGATACTCCTGAGCGTAAGACAAGATCTGCTGGAGGATATAGACGATAACCAGCCCAATAGAAATAATCCCCAGTGTCGAACGCATCTGATCTGGCACATAGGTATCAATGATAGACTGCAGATAATAAGAACCCACAATGTTAATCAAGGTTACCAAGAGTGTTGCCAAAACGATATTAGCAATCAAGCCACGCTGCTTCACTAATATAGGGATAAAAGAGAGCAAACCATTCTTTTGATCCTTATGAGGCTTGTAGTCTGGACTAGGTGCCATAAACAAAGTCACTCCTGTCCATTCTTCCGCAAAACGCTCACGTGACAGTTTGGTCAATTTCACCCCAGGATCTGGATCGGCAATATGAATGCTATCCTTATCCTGCCCAGTCACCACATAGTAGTGGAGTAATTTTCCTTCCTTAAGCACATGAGCAACAAAAGGAAAAGTCAAATCTGGCAAGTCAAAGAGCGTCATATCCGCCTTAATTGCTCGCGTCTCAAAACCAATCTCCTCTGCCACCTTGACCAAGCCCAAAGCCGTTGTCCCATCCATGGTTGTCTTGGCCAATTCTCGCAAGTGAGCCAAAGAATAGTAACTACCATAGTAGCCAAAAACCATGGCTAATGAAGCTACACCGCAGTCCATCTGATCCACCTGCGGACGATAGTGACGTTTCCCAAATTTCATATTCATCTCCTTTTTCCTAAACTCATCTGATAATAACTATCTTACCCCAATCACCAAACAAAAACTGCACTTCCTCCCCAAATGCGCCTATCTACCTCCCAAATGCACTTTTGGGATAAAAAAATAGGCAGAACAAACGTCCTGCCTACTAAAAATATGATATGAAAGGAAAGTGATGTTTTACTGACACCCTAGGCAAGCTTGGGACAAATAAATCATTGATAGCAACCTTTACGACATCCTATTTAAAGTTACTTCAATTTCCAATGTCCCTGCTATTTCTAAGCCACCTCTAGTATGATCTATTTCTAGTCAGAATAGATAACACCGTTCTAAATTACGATTCATAGTTTTTCTTACATTCTTTAATAAAATATGTATCAAATTGTTAAAATTAACGTCTGCTTCCTAGATAATGACCGTACATATAGGTAGCGACTCCTAAAACACCCCAAGCGATAGCTGTAGAAGTAGTAATAATAAGTCCACCCTCGGTACTAGCCAAATCTGCTTCTGCCATAATCTCAAATTTTTCTTCTAATTTTTTCATATCCTATCTACTCCTTTAAATATATTAACCAAACGTACGAGATAACCAATAACCAGCTACCCCAGCTCCACCCGCAGCAAGTAATGAGCCTCCGATAACAATCAATAACCCCACTCCGCCTTTTACTTGCTCTAATTCATTTTGCTCTACGATTTCAAATTGATTCAAATTTTGCATGATATACTCCTTTTTTAAATAATACTAGCTAACCCAATAGCTACTCCTACTAATAAACCCACTATTCCTGAGGCTGATATAATAACAGCCGCAAATTCGTTTGAAAACTTCATTGATTCTCTCATTATCTCTTGTTTCGACTAATTCCAATAGCTACTCCTGCACTTAAACCGGCAAATGCTGAACCTGCAATAATACTAGCTGCTACTGCAATCGGAATAATCCCCCCATCCACATTCACCAACTCTTCTTCTGTAAGAGCTACAAAGTTCTGTTCCATTTTGTCAAAATTTGTCATCTTTTTCTCCTCAATTTGTATATATTTTTATATATTTAGACTCTAAACTACTTTTTATTGACCTTATATCCTAGATAAAAGAGCCCAAATAAAACAGGGTAAATTTCTGGATAAAATAGGGTATTGATTGGATTTCTCAAAATCAAATACGTTGCGATGTAGATTATGAGCGATACGATAAAATACCCCTCAGCAAAACCTAATAAAAATGTTTTCATAGAAGACTCCTATTTGCCTGACAAGAATGGCGGAAAAACGCTACCATTCACATACACAAAATCCTTTTGATTCATATTCTTCATTTATAGTTTTGATTATTTTTTGACAAATCTTTGCGAAAAATACCAAAATATCCTGCGAAAAGCAAACCAACCAAAGTCCATTGCCAATTAAAGGATACTAACGAACCTGTACGAATCACATGAAGCGCGACATTAAGAGTTATTCCCAACAAAGGAAATATCGTGGCTAGTTTAGGTAACAATGTATTGAGATTAAGGTTGCGATTATTCATTATCTAACGCCCACGACGAGCCAAATCTGAACCAAATGTGTAACCAGCCCCAAATGCGCCAAATGCAATAGCACTTAGGCCAAATATAATCGAAATAGGTTCAATTCCTCCTTCAATTACTTGCAAATCTTTCTCATCAACTACTTGAAATTTATCCATTCTTTTCTCCTTTACTTCTATATAATAAAATGAATACCATTAAAAACAATGAAATTGTTGGTATATTAAAATCATCAAACCATGTAGGTAAGGGTAGCTTATTCACATCAGCTACCAACCTGATAATTGTATAAGATATTGAACTAAGTAATACCATAAGCTCAGGCCAAATCTTCAACATTAATTTAACAAATTTCATATATATCTACAAAATTATGGTCGATTAGCATAATATCCTGCAGCTATGCCCGCACCTGCTGAAACTGTAGCAAGCGCAGCTACACCTCCAATTAATTTCCAACCAATAACTACACCACCAATAATAATTGGTGCAATTCCTCCATCTACATTCATCAACTCTTCTTCTGTAAGAGCTACAAAGTTCTGTTCCATTTTGTCAAAATTTGTCATCTTTTTTCTCCTTTATTTCTATTTTTTAGTTTACGATTTCTGGCTCTTAAACCATTTTAAAAACCAGAATAGATAAATTACTGAATTCCTTTTCGTCTCACTTATCTATTTGAGAAGTGATTTAAAATGAACAGGTAAATTTCATTTATTTTAAATACCATTTGATAAACCATGGCAATAAGATTGGTAAATACATCGCGTAGTCTCCTTCCTTTTCCTCTTACTTATCTATTCGAAAAAAAATTCGAAAATGTACAACTAAATTAAATTTTATTTGAAAAATAATTTAGTAAACCATGGATAGAAAATTGGTAAATACATCGCATAGTCTCCTTTCCTTTTCCTCTTACTTATCTATTCGAAAAACAATTCGAAAAACAATTCGAAAATGTACAACTAAATTAAATTAAATTTATTTGAAAAATAATTTAGTAAACCACGGATAAAAGATTGGTAGATACATAAACCAGGCTCCTTTCTTTTCCTCTTACTTATCTATTCGAAAAACAATTCGAAAATGTACAACTAAATTGAATTTTATTTGAAAATTTATGATTTCTCCAAAGTGTTTTATCTTAGATAGAGTAACCCCATGCAACTAGACCTACATCAGATAATATACCTTTTACGAGACTCTTTACTCTGTTCTTGTTTTCATTGATTATCGTTCTTTTTCTGTCATTGCTGTAAACTGATAATCGCTTCCTAAAATATTATTAGTATAATTCACTTTGGGTTTAAATGTTTCTTTTTTATTAATATAGTATGTCAATGCCACTAACAAAATACAACTCTCAAACGATACCTTTTCTAAATTAAATAGAGAATAAATTAATAATATGCTGTAAGCTGTTAAAACAAAACCTAATAAAAATTTTTTCATAGCAAGCTCTTATTTTTCCTTCTGTCTAACCTTTTTATCATCTTGTTAATGAAGAGCAACACAAGAGTAGAAAATAAAGGTGGCATGAGGTAACTATCCACACTGCCCGTCAAAGAAAAACCAAGCATAGCTAATATTCCAAGCAACATCAAATTCATGATAGCCATAGAGACAAACAATAAAACAATTTTTATTACTCTAGTTATTTCATTTTTCATTGCACCACCTCATAAGTATTTAAAAATTATCGCAATCTTGAAAGTCCCCAATCGCCTATTGCTTTAACGCTTTTTCCTGCAACGTAAACAGAAACAGCTGTACCACCAATGATTCCAACCGCCTTGGTTACACCCCATGCTAACGCAAGAGCACCTACTACAGAGCCACCTGAAATTTTTTCCAATTCATCTGATTTCATATTTTCAAAGTTATAATTCATTATCTATCTCCTTCATCTATTAATTAGCAGCTAGAGCAGCAAAACCTACTGCTACACCTGCTGATAGAGCATGGCCGACTAATACTTTTGTTCCCCAAATAGTAAACAATACAGGACCAAAGAATCCTCCATCCACATTCACCAACTCTTCTTCTGTAAGAGCTATAAAGTTCTGTTCCATTTTGTCAAAATTTGTCATCTTTTTTCTCCTCAATTTTTATGTTTTGTTATATCTTTAATGTTTAGCCTCTAAGCCACTTAAATAGCCAGATTGGATAAATAACTGAAATAATCATTTCTAATCTCCTTCCTTTTCCTCTCACTTATCTATTCAAAAAACAATTCGAAAATGTACAACGAAATTAAATTTTATTTAAAAAATAACTTAATAAACCACGGATAAAAACCAGTCACATACATAAATACTCCTCTTTTTCTTCCTTATCTATCTATTCGTAATTCCCACTAAAAGTTCTAAATTTTTTATTTTCCCTGACAATAAAAAAGCAACACGACTTGCATGTTGCTTCTTGCTATTCTTTACTTTTGACGACTTCTACCACATCTCCTACACTTTGCAGTTGGTCAATTTCCTCATCGCTGATTTCGATATTAAATTCATCTTCCAGTGTCAAGATAAACTCCATCAAGTCAACTGAGTCCGCATCCAAATCGTCTTTCAGACTCAAGGATTCTGTCACGACAAAGTCCTCTCCCTGTCGCTCTTGGATAATGGTCACAATACGGTCAAAAATTTCTTTTTCTGTCATCTCTTTTATTCTCCTGAAAATTCACGCGCAGTCTGAGCAACTACGTCTGTTTCTAGCATAGTACGGATCTGGCGAATCGTACTATAAACAGCCTTGGCATCGCTTGAGCCATGAGTCTTGACAACAGGTGCCTTGACACCAAACAAGACCGCTCCACCAACATCTGAGTAGTTGAGCTGTTTTTTCAAACCTCTGAGGCTGTCCTTGAGAAGGAGGGCACCTAGTTTCGCTTGAAGACCACCACCTGTAATAGTGGTCTTGAGCAAGCCCATAATTCCCATGGCTGTCCCTTCAATGGATTTGAGCACAGCGTTTCCCGTGAAACCATCTGCCACAACAACATCCGCAACGCCATTCATCAAATCACGCGCTTCCACGTTTCCGATAAAGTTCAAACTTTCATCAGCCACCAGTAATTCATAAGTTTCCTTACGAAGCGGGTCGCCCTTACTACTCTCTGTCCCGTTGTTAAGCAAGCCAACACGGGGTTGCGCAATGCCACGAACATTTTTAGCATAGAAGGAACCTAGAACCGCATATTGATGGAGGTGCTGGGCTGTATTTTCTGCATTAGCACCAAGGTCCAGCATGTCAAAACCTTTTCCATCTACAGTTGGCAAGGTCGACATAAGTCCAGGACGGTCAATATTCTTGATACGACCCACGATGAAGAATCCTGCTGCCAACAAAGCACCTGTATTCCCAGCTGAGAGAACAGCGTCTGCTTCGCCTTCTTTGACAGCCTTGGCCGCCAAGACCATACTGGCATTTTTCTTCTTCCGAATAGCTCTCGTCGGTTCATCGTCTGAATCAATCTTCTCATCCGTATGGATAATGCTGACGCGCTCTGTCGCTGTCAGATATTGCTTGATTTTAGCTCCATCTCCGTAGAGTTGAACCTCAATATCTGAAAAGTCAGCCAGGGCTTGATTGACACCCTCAACGATGGCCTGAGGTGCGTAATCGCCCCCCATGGCATCTACTGCGATTTTTTTCATTTGTTTTCCTCTTTTAGTAATTGTCCCCAGTCTGCTAGGGAATCAATAAATTTCTTTGATTTTAGGTGAATCCCAACGTACTCTTCGTAGAGTTGATCCATAAATTGGCGTAAGTCTTGCTTGATTTTGGGCTTGAGCGAAATGGTCTCCAAAGTCTCAAAATCAATGGCTTGAAACTGATTGAGCAGATAAGGGATATTGGGATTTATATGGCAACGTCTCTCGTCCTCATGATAATGGTCTGGACAGAGGCAGGCTCCATATTTGAAAGAAAAGTCAAAAGCCTGACTGATCCGATGGCAAAAGACACACTCATTAAAATTGAGACTGATTCCAAATCTAGTCAAGATTTGAATTTCAAAAATATTGGTCAAAACCTGATAATCCAAGCCCACTTCCATCAACTCCAATGTCTTTTGCAAAAAAGCAAACAAGGGAGCATCCTGCTGATTATCCTGCAAACTAGCATCGGCAAGAGCCGCTACGTAGGTCGCATAGGCCATGACAAAGAGATCACTATTAATCTTGGGAAAAGTCATCACCTCATGATAGTCCTCGATGTAGCTAAGCCCGTCATCATTGATTCGCAAGAGAAATCGTGCCAGCACCAAGGGCTGAATAACCGGAGCTAGCTTAGACTGACCAGCGTGCTTGACAAAAAACATGCGTTTGCCAGCCTGCTCTGTAAAAATCTTGACTAGCTTGTCATCCTCCCGAAAATTGCGATTGTAGAGCACCAAGCCTTGACTCGTGATAGACTGAATCATGCTTCTCTCATGTACTCCTCAAGTCGTTTCATAGCTTCTTTGATAGTCTCCATGCTGGCTGCATAAGACAGGCGGACATATCCTTCCCCGTAACGCCCAAAGGCTGCACCAGGAATAAAGGCAACAGCCTTCTTCTGAGCAAAATCTTTCAGAAAAGCAAAAGAATCTTGATTATATCCTGCTGGAATCTTAGCAAAGATATAGAAGGCACCGTCTGGTTTGATAATCCCAAAACCAAGAGCAGTCATTTTCTCGATAATATAATCTCGACGCTGGATGTATTCCTTCTTCATAGGTTCCGCATCATTTTTACCAGCTGTCAAGGCTTCCACCGCAGCGTGTTGAGCCATGGTATTTGCGGCAGTGACCAAGTACTGGTGACTCTTGATTAACTGGGCTGTGAAGGCCGCAGGAGCGAAAATCAGTCCCAAACGCCAACCGGTCATGGCATGTGATTTAGATAGACCATTGATAATAATAGCCTGATCTCTCAACATGGTTCCCAGAGACACATGGGCTTCGCCTGTGTAGGTCAATTCTGAGTAAACCTCATCACAGACAACAAAAATTTCGTATTTGCGTAAAACAGCTGCCAAGGCTTCCAACTGCTCTCGACTATAGGTAATTCCTGTCGGATTGGCTGGATAGTTGAGAATAACCGCCTTGAGCTTGTCACCCTGCTCCAAAATAGCCTTCTCCAACATCTCAGGAGTCAAGACAAAACCATTTTCAGTCGTATCAATCTCGACAACCTCTGCCCCAACTAGATTGACAATCGGTTCATAACCCGGATAAGCAGGAGCTGGCAAGAGCACCTTATCTCCCTCTTCCAAAATAGCTGTCAAAGTAGCAGATAAAGCCTCTGTCGCCCCAATTGTAACCAAGATTTCATTTTCAGGAGCATAGTCCAGTTGGTATTTTTCCTTAACAAAGTCACTGGCCGCCTGACGTAGAGTCAGCAGACCACTCATCCCCGTATAGTAGGATTGGTTCTGATCAATCGCTTGCTTGGCCGCCTCCTTGACATGATCTGGCGTTGTAAAATCAGGTTCCCCCAAGGTCAAACGCAAGACCCCAGGAATCTCCGAAATAGCCTGGTCAAACTGACGAATCAACGAAACTTGAATCTTATCTAACTGTTTATTAAAGCGCTTAGTTAAGTCCATAGATACCTCCTACTTTCAAAACGTATCTCTATTATACTACAAAAGCCCCCCGACCGCAAAAATACATTAGAGAATAGCTTTCCACTTTCTATTTTACTTTTCCTCTTTACAGGTCTATAATGGTAACAGATTCTATTTGGAGGTTTTTATGTCATTTCTATCAAAAAATGGAGCAGGTATCTTTGCCTGCCTTCTCATTTCAATCGTATCTTGGTACTTAGGAGGATTCTTCCCTGTTATTGGCGCGCCTGTTTTTGCGATTTTTATGGGCATGCTCCTACATCCCTTTCTCTCGTCCTATAAACAACTGGATGCTGGATTGACCTTTAGTTCCAAGAAATTGCTCCAGTATGCCGTTATCTTGCTTGGTTTTGGTCTCAATATCTCGCAAGTCTTCGCAGTCGGACAATCTTCACTCCCTGTCATCCTGTCCACCATTTCAATAGCCTTGATTGTTGCCTTCCTCTTCCAGCGTTTCTTTGCCCTAGACACAAAACTGGCTACCTTGATTGGAGTGGGTTCTTCTATCTGTGGGGGCTCTGCCATTGCAGCGACAGCGCCCGTTATCCATGCCAAGGAAAAGGAAGTCGCCCAAGCCATCTCCGTTATCTTTTTCTTCAATGTCTTGGCTGCGCTCATCTTTCCAACCCTCGGCACCTGGCTTCATCTATCCAATGACGGCTTCGCCCTCTTTGCAGGAACTGCGGTCAATGATACTTCCTCTGTAACCGCCACAGCCAGCGCCTGGGACAGTCTCTACCAGACTAATACCCTCGAATCCGCAACCATTGTCAAACTCACACGTACTCTGGCTATCATCCCCATCACTCTCTTTCTCTCCTATTGGCAAAGTCGTGAACAAAAAAATAAGCAAGGATTGCAACTGAAAAAAGTCTTCCCACTTTTTATCCTTTACTTCATCCTTGCCTCTCTCCTCACTACACTACTCACCTCTCTCGGTGTGTCCAGTAGTTTCTTTATCCCTCTCAAACAACTCTCCAAATTCCTCATTATCATGGCCATGAGTGCTATCGGTCTCAAAACCAATCTGGTAGCTATGGTCAAATCCAGTGGAAAATCCATTGTTCTCGGAGCCATCTGCTGGATTGCCATCATCCTCACTAGTCTTGGTATGCAGACCCTTATCGGCATTTTCTAATACTCTTCGAAAATCTCTTCAAACCACGTCAACGTCGCCTTGCTGTATGTATGTTACTGACTTCGTCAGTTTTATCTGCAACCTCAAAGCCGTGCTTTGAGCTGACTTCGTCAGTTCTATCTGCAACCTCAAAACAGTGTTTTGAGCTGACTTCGTCAGTTCTATCTGCAACCTCAAAAACGGTGTTTTGAGCAACCTGCGGCTAGTTTCCTAGTTTGCTCTTTAATTTTCATTTAGTATAATAAAAAGGTAGCACACCAGCTACCTTTTTATTATGCTTCCTCAATCAAGCGTGTATGTTCTCTCTTGATGCAACGATTCATCACGATGTCATCACATCCACCAGCACGCAAGATTTCTTCCGCTTCTAGACTTTCAAGTCCTAGCTGTGCCCAAAAAATCTTAGCATCAGCCTTGAGAAAATCACGCGCCACATCTGGCAAAAATTCATTGCGACGGTAAATATTGACAATATCTACAGGAAAAGGAATCTCAGCTAGGCTAGCATAAGCCTTTTCACCCAAGATTTCGCCACCTGCCGCCTTGGGATTGACTGGGATGATTTTATAACCCCGGGCCTGCATTTCCTTGGTCACTCGATTGCTAGTTGTTTCCTCACGGTCAGACAGGCCCACCACAGCAAGAGTTTTACTCGTTGTGAGATACTGACGAATCACGCCATCACTTGGATTGATAAATTCTTGACTCATAGAAATCCTCCTTTTTCATCAGTATAGCATATTTTGAAAAGGCTTGCATAATTCTACTACAAAAAAGGAGGACTAGCCCCCTTTTTATTTAGCCTCGTACCAGGTTGCCCCTTCATTTTCATCTGCGATGAGGGGAACACTGAGTTGAATGGCTTCTTCCATGGTTTGTTTGACCAATTTTTTCATCTCTGCTAATTCAGATTTAGGAACTTCAAGGACGATTTCATCGTGCACTTGCAGAAGCATCTTAGTCTGATAACCACCTGCAACCAAGGCTTTGTCCAGCTGAATCATAGCAATCTTGAGAATATCTGCCGCCGAACCCTGGATAGGAGAGTTGATGGCAGTCCGCTCCGCAAAACCACGAATATTGAAGTTGCGCGAATTGATATCTGGCAACTCACGACGACGCTTGAAGAGGGTCTCCACATAGCCCTTATCACGCGCCTCACGCACCACTTCATCCATGTAGTTTTTAATACCTGGAAAACGTTCAAAGTAGGTATCAATGTAAGTTTTGGCTTCCTTACGGCTAATGCCCAAATTATTAGACAAGCCAAAGTCTGAAATTCCATAAACCACTCCAAAGTTGACAGCCTTGGCATTGCGACGGTCGTTTGCAGTCACATCCTCAGGACGCTCAATGCCAAAGACCCTCATGGCTGTCGAAGTATGGATATCTGCCCCCTCTTGGAAGGCCTTAATCAAGTGTTCATCCTTAGAGATATGCGCCAAAACGCGCAATTCAATCTGTGAATAGTCCGAGCTGAGCAGAACACTATCCTCCCACTCAGGCACAAAAGCCTTACGAATGAGACGGCCTTGCTCCAAACGTACAGGAATATTTTGCAAGTTTGGATCCACACTAGACAAACGCCCAGTCTGGGTCAAATCTTGCACATAGCGAGTATGAATCTTGCCATCAGCCAAAATCCAGTCCTGCAAACCAATCACATAGGTAGATTGAATCTTGGCAATCTGACGATAGTCGAGAATTTTCTTAACAATTGGCGCAATAGGAGCTAGGCGCTCCAAGACATCCACCGCTGTCGAGTATCCAGTCTTAGTTTTCTTAGTGTATTCTAGAGGTAGCCCCAATTTTTCAAAGAGAAGGACACCCAACTGCTTAGGCGAGTTGATATTAAACTCCTCACCAGCCAACTCGTAAATCTCTTGAGTTAGTTTTTCAATGACAAGCTCATTTTCAGCCTGCATTTCAAGCAAGGTTTCTTTTTTAACCTTAATCCCAGCAATTTCCATCTTAGCAAGGACAAAAGCCAGAGGTTGCTCCATATCATAAAGAAGCTCTAATTGCCCATTTTCACTGAGTTTTTCAAGTAAAACAGGCGCTGTTTCGACCAAAACAGCAAGCTTACGAGCCAAGTGTTCCAAGAATTTCTCACGTTCAGGAATGGCTCTCTTGACACCCTTACCGTAGAAAGTTTCATCATCAACCAAATAAGTCTGACCATAAAGACTAGCGATGGTCGCAATTTCATTGTCCTCCACAGTCGAAAGGAGGTATTTAGCCAAACGGCTATCAAAAGCAGGTGCCTGCAAATCCACATCAAAACGATGCAAAAGAACTTTAGCCTTCTTAAAGTCATAAACTCTCAGAGATGTTTTTTCTAAGAAATCTTTAAAAATCGGGTCTTGCAACAGCTCAAGCTTATCTGTGGCATAGAGCTTTTCCCCACAAGACCAGGCAAATCCAACCAAATCATCCGTATGGTAATTCTCACCAAAAAGCTCAAAATGGAAGATAGATTCTTCATTCAGCATATCTTGACTAATTTGGTCAACGATAGTAAAGTCCAAGCTCTCAGCCACATCAGCTGACGATACATTTAAAGCCTGCTTGAGCTGTTTGAAGCCCATCTCATCGTAGAATTTCCCAAGATTTTCCACATCTGGACCACTATAGACCAAATCCTTCAAACCGATCTCAATCGGTGCCTTGGTATCAATGGTCGCCAGTGTTTTAGACAAAAAGGCCTGTTCCTTATCATTGATGAGATTTTCCTTCATCTTAGAAGCCTTCATCCCATCGATATTCTGATAAATCCCCTCGAGTGAGCCATGCTCCAGCAAGAGCTTGATACCCGTCTTTTCACCAATTTTGGTCACCCCAGGGATATTATCCGACTTATCACCCATGAGCGCCTTGAGATCGATAAACTGCGTCGGTGTAATGCCCATCTTTTCCATAAGATAATCTGGTGTAAAGGCCTCAAACTCAGCCACACCTTTCTTGGAAATCTCAACTACCGTATGCTCATCCGTCAGCTGAATCAAGTCCTTGTCTCCACTGACAATGGTAATATCAAAACCATCCTGCTCTGCTAGTTTATCTAGTGTCCCAATGATGTCATCCGCCTCATACTGAGCCAACTCATAGTGACGAATCCCCATATGATCTAGCAACTCACGAATGAAAGGAAATTGCTCACGAAACTCATCAGGAGTCTTAGCCCGGCCACCCTTATAGTCCGCATACATCTCTGTCCGGAAGGTCGTCTTTCCCGCATCAAAAGCCACCAAAATATGACTCGGCTCAACCCGCTCCAACAAATGGCTCAACATCAACTGAAAGCCATAAATCGCATTGGTATGCAAACCAGCCGCATTCTTAAAACGATCCAACTGCTGATAGAGGGCAAAAAACGCCCGAAAAGCAACAGAAGACCCATCAATCAATAATAATTTTTTCTTATCCATACACCCATTATAAAGGAAAGCAGGGAAAAATACCATTGGAAAGAGCCAGAGTAAGTATTTTTCAAACTTTTGGCGAATATAGCCATTTAGTTTTTAAAAAACAGAACTTAGCCCATGACTAAATTCTGTTTTTATGCTTTATAATTATAAAAGTGAAATCCTTTTTAACTGCAAAGAACTTCTATTCTTGCTAGACTATATTCATTCCTATTTTAGTAGTAGTCTATATATTTATCTTGTTGGTTTATACGTTAATTGATCTTTATGCTGTTTGACAAACTCACTCATTTCTGAGTCTGGTATTTGACGAAGATATAGATTCTCACGAATCGTTTCATCTTCTTCACGACAAGTTGAAAGAACTAAATACTTATTTTTAGCTGATACTTTAACATTTGGTTTCTTAACTTCAGCTGTTTAATAAATAGTTGTTAACTGCGTTTGAAAATCTTTATCATCATCAAATGAAGTACGATAAAAGGCTGTTTCTTCTGGTACTATAATCATAGCAACTGCTTCATAATAATACTTTCTCTCTGGAGTCTCAATCACAACATATGGATGTTCATCAAAATAATCTTGACGACTATAGTAGTTCACATCATTAAACATACGATGATCCCCAACTTTACTACCACGAGCATGACCAAATAACCAAGTTAAACGGTCACTAAAATCATTTTTATTATCTGTGTCCATAAACACTGTTCCCATATAAGGTTCGTGACCACCATCAAATCTCTTATCTAAATAAGTTGAATTATCAGTTGTTTGAACAACAGGTTCATCCAACTCTGTTCCGGGCGCATACACATAAGCGATCGTATCAGAGTTTGTTCCAAGTAAGCCTTTGAACTTATTCGTAAGATATTCTTTTTCCTCTGCCGATGTCGTAGCAATTTTTTGTGTCGTTTGTGCTACCTTAGTTTCACTCGCCTGATCAGTTGGAGCTAAAAATGTCTTATAGAGGAATAAACCTCCTAAAGCGACAATAGCTACAGCAACAAGCAAAGCGATAATTTTCTTCATAGGTGACTTATTTTTAGTTGAACGTCTGCTCATTTTTATCTCCCTTGTTTATTTACTTTTATCAAAAAGAGGCTGGGCAAAAACTCGCTTCTAAATAAAACCACACAGTGATTCCAGTCTTGAATCCAATCAAGCTGAAAGAAATACTGTGTGGTTTTTGAGTAGTGGATGTTTTAGAGGCTAGATTCTTGGCCAACTTGGTGAGATTCATGCTCATAAAGATAAATCCTATCTCTATTGCGACAGCTTGTTTCCCTCTGACATGCACTCTTCGCACGCCAAAAACACTCTTCAATCTACCAAAAACGGGTTCAACATCGATTTTCCGTTTGGCATAAATTCGAGAGCCTTCTTCACTATGTAATGTTTGCTTAAGGAGTTCCTTAAAGTAATTCCAAGTTGGATTATAATGGATTTGTTTCTGATTTCCACTATTTGTTTTAGCCAACTGTTCTAACTCAGGAGTATCTTGAACTTTATCCGCCTCATAAATCTTGAAATCACGTTGAAAGCCATACTTGTCAGTTCGACTAGAGTAGTTCTTAAAGGAATAAACTAGGCCGTCGGGCTTTATAAACTGGTCCGTGTCCTCAAGATATTCCCAGTTCATTGGATTATCTGTGCTCGTCTGGTAGTTTTTAGTCAATTCCTTCTGATACATGGTATAGGGAATAAGCGGTGTTTTTTACAATTCATCAATGATAAAACGATAATTTTCTTCGCTACCATAACCAGCATCTGCTACGATATAGTTGAATAAGTCTAGGCTTTGAATCGATTGGAGGAAGGGTTTCAGAGTGCGAGTGTCTGTTGGATTGGGAAAGATATCAAAATCAAGGACATACTGACCATTGGTAGCCGCTTGGATATTATAACCAGGTTTCAGTTGCCCATTTTGCATATGGTCTTCCTTCATACTCATAAAAGTGGCATCATGATCCGTCTTTGAGAAAGAGTTGCGGTCTTCTAAAATTTTTCTAGCTTCTTCATAGCGCTGTTTACGAGAAAGGAAATCATCCCTTAATTGCTTACGGATTTTCTTTATCCGACGACGTTTTTGTCTATTGGCAGACCCACCCTTTATCACTTTAGGCTCTTCTTCAATAGCTTGTTCTATTTCGGCTAAGGTAGCCTCCGTTTTTTCTAGTAGCTCCTCCAATCCCGGACGGGTTTCCCGTTCTTCTTTAGATAAGGTGAGATTTACCCCTTCTTGAATCAGCTGATCATAGAGCTGGGAAATTTTCCCACTCAAGGCTGCTTCATATTTGTCAATAGCTCTTTTCCAAGTGAAAGAATAGAGATTGGCATCAGCTTCTAGTTTTGTTCCATCAATGAACAAGGCATCATCCTCAATCATTCCGTTCTCACGCATGAGTAAGGTGAAGTAAATAAAAGCAGTTTTGATTAGGTTGTTGGCATGTTTACTGGAGCGGAAGTTATTAATCGTTTTATAGCTAACATAGGTATCTTGGTTCAACCATTTCAAATGAATGACTTCCTCATTCATTTGAACGATTTTACGTCCAGAGAACACTTGACGAGTATAAGCGAACAGGGTCATCTTCATGAGCATGGCTGGATGAAAGGCATGGCGACCAGTGTGAGAGGTCTCTTCCAATAGAACTTGATTAGGGATACTGTCCACAAAGAGGCTAATCATTCTCGCTTCGGGACTTGATGGAATATCGTAGGCAAGATTTACTTCTAAATTTAACTGATTTGTGTTATAATCTTTATACATTGTCATGGCTTTCTAATTATTTTGTTGTTATTTTAATTATAAACCATGACATAAGAAAACGAGCATCTCCAACTACGGAAATGCTCGTTTTTTGATAGTTAGAAGTGGGTTTTTGCCCACCCTCAGTTACTTCATTAAATAAATTATTTAGAAGCGTGTGTTTTGGGAAGAGCTTTTTGACCAGCTTTAGCTATTGCACCTGCTTGTTTAGCTTGCTCTATTGAATCTGGTTTACCTGGTTCTGGAGTAGCTGATGGAGCTGTTTGTCCATCTTGAGCGTGATCTTTTAAATAACGAGCGTTTGCTTGTTCAAGAGTTTCGTTCAAGATATAGTATTTACCTTCTTTTTTAAGAGATGAATTGAAAACTTCTTGTAAATGTTTCACCGCTTCGTTACGAAGTTCTACTACTTTAGCATTGTATGCTTCTTTAGCTTCTCCAACTGCTTTCTCTAGCGCTGCTTTCTTATTAGAGAAATCATAACCTGAGTATACAGAATCCAAGAATGCTTGCAAGTCTGCTTCAGCTTTGGCAACTTCAGCTGGTTCTTTAAGATCTTTGATATGAGCATCTACATATGCATTAACTCTATTAGCAGTTACAAATTCTGATTGGCTTTCATATGCTTCACGTGAATCATACACACCTGGAAGGTTAGCTCCACCATTGTTATCTGCAAATGCTGGCGCTACTGCAGATAATACTGCAAGAGCTACTACTGATGTCAATAAAACTTTTTTCATTGTTTTATCTCCTATTTTATTTTTTATTTGATTGTAAATAGTTTTCTTTACTACCACCGTTATACCACTTAAATAATTGGTATCAACAATTTTTATCTTATTTTTAAGAAAATATTGGATAAAACAGTCAAAACTTTAAATGTTGAATTCTCATCACTTATAAAAGCTAAATTATTTCAATCAAACAAACAATAATCCTTTATATTCCCAACTATTCGAATCATTACTAGCTGGCAATATATGAAGTCAGAAGGCCTTGACGAACTAGACTTGCTAAACCTACTTTTACCCCTCCTCAGTACTCTCTGGACGACCACGTTCTAAGCCTTTTTCTTCAGCTCGTTCCAAGGCATAGTTATGTGCTAACAAGGCTTGTTCTTCGCGCATATGTAGTTGACTAAGCAGCTTCCTGTCATCCTCAGACCAGCTCTTGTAGTCTAGCAGTTGGTCTGCTTGGCTGATAGCTCGCTCAGGTTGTTGGGTAAAGGGCTTACTCCCGAAAAACTCCAACCACGGCTTGCGAACCTTATATTTGCTAGTTTCTCTGTATTTTTTTAGTTCTTATTTGTGATGCTCTTTCAATAGTGACTCAAATTCAGCAACGGTCATGCCCAATTGCTGACTGGCTACCTCAGATGTCAGAAGACCTTGACGAACCATATCTAGGAAAGCAAAGAGCTTCCCACGCTCTAGTCCTTGTTCAAGACCTTCCGCCCTAGCAGTCTCCAAGGCATAATCCTGAGCCAATAACGCTTGTTCTTCGCGCATACGTTTGACTAAACATTTTCCTGTCCTCCTCGGACCAGCTCTTATAGTCCAGCAGTTGGTCTGCTTGGCTAATGGCTCGCTCGGGTTCTTGGGTAAAGGGTTTATTCCCGAAAAACTCCAACCATGGTTTACGAACCTCATCTTTGCTGGTTTCTCTGTATTTTTTTAATTCCAAGAACGCCATCTTGACTAGATGATGTTCCTGTCCATTGTTTGTAATTGTTAAAGCCTCACCTGTCGTGTCCTCTCGCATACTAAAGCTGTGAAAAGCCAAGTCATCTTGGAAGTAGTTGCTATCTACAATTGCGATAGCGTATACTGGTGCGATGTGTTTGTAACTCTGGTGGGTGTCACCTTCACGTTGGCGAATTTTTTCTAGATTTTGATTGACCTGACTGCACAAATAAGCCCACAGGCGATTGATGAAAAAATTCTGATGATGTACCTGAATCTCAATGATTACTTGTGTCCCATTGTCCAACTCCGCCAAGACGTCTATACTGGTATAGAAATCTTGAGCCGAGTAAGGCATGGAAGGCAAGACGTGAATGTTACTTACCTCCAAAATAGTTACATTCTTGGCTGGTAAATCCAACATATCGCGAATAAATTGACAAGTGATTTCTGGATTGCTAAAAATTTTCTTAGCAACCAAATCATTTGTTGGGCTGATGCCCGGATGTCTTAGAATCATCCTTTTCCTCCTTTTATTATACCATAGTCTTATACTCAATGAAAATCAAAGAGCAAACTAGGAAACTAGCCGCAGGCTGTACTTGAGTACGGCAAGGCGACGTTGACGTGGTTTGAATTTGATTTTCGAAGAGTTTTAAATCTAGGTTTACTAGATTCACTGCTACTATCTATTTATTCGGAAAAGAGACAAAAAAACCTGAGAATTATCTCAGGCTTGGTCATTAAATCTTTTTCTCAATACTGAAAAGTGGAGAAAGTGGGCGTTTTTCATGGATACGTACGATAGCATCTCCCAAAAGATGAGCGATTGAAATCTGCTCAATCTTATCAATCAAACGCTCTTCTGGCAGATAGATGGTATCCAAAACAACCAATTTCTTAATAGCTGACTTTTGGATATTGTCCATAGCAGGACCAGAAAGAACTGGGTGCGTACAGCTTGCATAGACTTCAACAGCACCAGCTTCCGCAAGGGCATCTGCCGCGTGACAAATCGTTCCGGCCGTATCAATCATATCATCAATCAAGATACAAGTCTTACCTTCAACCTTACCGATGATGTTCATGACTTCACTAGTATTCATCTTATCAACGCTACGACGTTTATCAATAATAGCGATAGATGTTTTCAAAAATTCTGCCAACTTACGGGCACGAGTCACCCCTCCATGGTCTGGGCTGACAACCACATAGTCAGAACCAACCATGCCACGACGCTCAAAATAATCCGCAATCAGAGGAGCACCCATCAAGTGATCCACAGGAATATCAAAGAATCCTTGAATCTGCGCAGCATGCAAGTCGATTGTCAACAAACGATCCACTCCAGCTACTTCAAGCATATTTGCAACAAGTTTTGAAGTGATTGGCTCACGCGCTCTCGCCTTTCTATCCTGACGTGCATACCCATAGTAAGGCATGACAACATTGACAGATTCTGCACTCGCACGCTTCAAAGCATCCACCATAATCAAAATTTCAAGCAGATTGTCATTTACAGGCGAACTAGTTGATTGTAAGATAAAGACGTGTTTCCCACGGATTGATTCTTCGATGTTGACCTGAATCTCTCCATCTGAAAATTGGCGAACACTTGATTTCCCCAACTCTATCCCAATCTCCTGCGCCACACGTTTTGCCAATTCTTGATTAGAAGAAAGGGCAAACAGCTTTAAATCAGAAAAAGACATGATTTCCTCCGGTATATATGTATCGCTTGTGCTTTTCACAAGATTTTCCATTTACCATTGTAGCTCTTTTTGCACTATTTTTCAATCAAAAATAAAAGAAGGGCACCATATTTGTACCCTTGCATCTTTCTTTTGAAAAATATTCTAGTTCATCAACTCATTGTGCTTCTCAACAAAGCGATAAGCCTGATAAAAACCGTAAAGAGCAATAGCTGTAACTACTGGAATCGCTAATGGCAACT
Organism: Streptococcus mitis; assembly: GCF_946190375.1. GTDB lineage: Bacteria > Bacillota > Bacilli > Lactobacillales > Streptococcaceae > Streptococcus > Streptococcus mitis_CJ. The sequence continues at coordinate 62,870 of NZ_CAMIAF010000014.1, forward strand.
CTGTCTCCAATTCAACAAAAGGAGAGTTAAACAAGAAATGAATTCCCAAGGCTAAACCTAGGAAAATAAGCCCCTGTTTCTTGCCAACCTTCTGCCCTTTATAGGCTCTGTAAAGCAAATAAACACCTACTACAGCCAGACCTGAAAAAGTCCAGTGAGAGGCAATTCCTGAGATGATACGCTCTAAAATTCTAGAAATGGTAAAGTCAAATCCCTCTGGCAAATCCGTACGAATATAGCCAATATCCTCAATCATTTGGAATCCCAAACCAGAAGCAATGCCTAGTAAAAACAAAGATTTTAATTTTCGTACAGGAATCAAAGCTAAAACAAAAACAAGTGGCAACAATTTCAAGGGTTCTTCTACCAAAGGAGCCACAATAGCACTTTCAAAGGCATTTAAAAATGCACTATCTGGGAAAAGAACACCCAGCAAATCATGGATATAGGTATTAGCAAAGCTAGACAGCCATCCTGAAAGGAACATCCCACCCAATAAAGACAAAATCAAGGCATTCTTTGGTAATTCCCATTTTTTCCCAATACGGAAAAGGAAATAAAGAGCCGGAATCATGTAAAAGAGAGCTAGAAAGATAGAAACTCCCATTAGTCCATATTCCGCACCTGACATCGAACCATCCGTATAGTAGATGGTTTCATACTGCAAACCAATACATAGCAATAAAATAAAAATAAATAAAATACTGTTTTTCTTCATACACTTTCTTTCTAAATGAAGTATTTATAATTCTACAACTGTCATACTTCCTGTATCCACATCGTAAATAGCACCAGAGATAATGACATCATCTGGTATTAGGGGAGACTCGATAAGAAGTTGCATATCCTCGCGTACACTCTCCTCTATATCTTGGAAAGGCAAGAAATCCTGGTCTGACACATCGACACCTAGTTCCTCTTTTAAATACTCCTGAAAAGAGCCATTTTCAAAGGTCTGAGCACCACAGTCTGTATGGTGCAATACCACAATCTCTCTTGTCCCCATTTGTTGCTGGGAAATAACCAGCGAACGAATCATGTCCTCAGTCACTCGACCACCTGCATTCCGCAAGATATGAGCATCCCCAAGTGCCAAACCTAGAGCTTGAGCAACGTGCAAACGTGAGTCCATACAGGTCACAATGGCTACTCTAGTTTTGGGTTTAAGTGGCAGATTTAACTGCCCATGTAGGGCAACATAAGCCTGATTGGCTTGCATAAACTGTTCAAAATACGACACGATTCCCTCCTTGAAAATTTGATAGTCAAATATTTCTCCTATCTTATCATTTTTAAGAGGATTTGTCACGGATTATGCAAAGACCTTTTTCAAAACTTCCTGAATCGTTGTTACCCCAATGACCTGAATTTCCTTGGGCGGAGTGATTCCTGTCAAGGAATTCTTGGGTACATAAATCTTAGTAAAGCTCAGTTTAGCAGCTTCGTTGATGCGCTGCTCAATACGATTCACGCGCCGAATTTCTCCCGTCAAGCCTAACTCTCCTACAAAACATTCCTGAGGATTAGTTGGCTTGTCTTTATAACTCGAAGCAATAGCAACCGCAACGGCCAAGTCTATCGCAGGTTCATCCAATTTAACACCGCCAGCAGATTTAAGATAGGCGTCCTGATTTTGCAAGAGAAGACCTGCCCGTTTTTCTAAAACAGCCATAATCAAGCTGGCTCTATTGAAATCAAGGCCTGTCGTCGTACGCTTGGCATTTCCAAACATGGTCGGTGTTACCAAAGCCTGAACCTCCGCCAAAATCGGACGCGTCCCTTCCATAGTCACAACGATTGACGAACCAGTCGCTCCATCCAAACGCTCTTCTAGGAAAACTTGACTCGGATTGAGTACCTCAACCAATCCGCCCGACTGCATCTCAAAAATTCCAATCTCATTAGTGGATCCAAAACGGTTTTTGACCGCTCTCAAGATACGAAAAGTATGGTGACGCTCCCCTTCAAAGTAAAGCACCGTATCCACCATATGCTCCAACATACGAGGCCCAGCCAAGGTTCCTTCCTTGGTCACATGACCTACGATAAAGATGGCAATGTTATTGGTCTTAGCTAGCTGCATGAGCTCAGCAGTTACCTCACGCACCTGAGAAACAGACCCCTGCACCCCTGAAATCTCAGGAGACATAATGGTCTGAATGGAGTCAATAATGAGGAAGTTTGGCTGGATTCTTTCTACCTCAGCTCGAACACTCTGCATATTGGTCTCTGCATAGAGATAAAACTCACTGTCAATATCTCCCAAGCGCTCTGCTCGTAGCTTGATTTGCTGAGCAGACTCCTCCCCACTGACATAGAGAACTGTCCCCACTTGAGACAGCTGGGTTGAGACTTGTAGGAGAAGGGTTGATTTTCCAATCCCAGGATCCCCACCGATGAGGACGAGACTTCCTGGTACCACTCCTCCTCCAAGTACACGGTTGAATTCCTCCATCTCCGTCTTAGTTAGATTGACGTTGATTGAAGTCACCTCAGCCAGTTTCATGGGCTTGGTTTTCTCACCTGTCAAGGACACACGCGCATTCTTTACCTCGGCAACCTCAACCTCTTCTACAAAGGAAGACCAAGACCCACAGTTAGGACATCGTCCCAGATATTTAGGGGAATTATACCCACAATTTTGACATACAAATGTCGCTTTTTTCTTTGCGATGATAAACCTCTTTCTATATCTCTAACTCACACTCAATCACTTGGCAAAAATCAATCTTCTCATTTAGCACAAACTGGCGCATGAGCATTCCGTGAGTTACAATGATAATAGTTTTATAATTTTTATATTTTTTCAAAGCTCTTAAAAAACGATGACGCATCTCTAGATCAGTTTCATAGCGATAAGGAGAATCTTCAGATAAACCTCCTTGATGTTTTAGATAATATTCATGAGCTACCAATACACTAGTTAAATCAGAGTTAGTGCCATCTAAGTCTGGACGCCACTCATGAAAAAACGGCTCCACAAATAAGTCCAATCCTGTTTCAACCGCTATATAATGGGCTGTTTCTAAAGCCCTCGTCACAGACGATGAAACAATAATCTCTGCCTTTCCAAAACATGCAGTTTTAGCAACTTCTTTTGCCAGACTGCGACCTTTTCCGGTCAATGGTGCTAAATCACGACCAAAACCACTATAGAGTTGCGGATTTTCAAGTTTATCAAGCATACTATAATCTGGCTCCCCGTGACGTACAAAGATAATCTTCATTCTAGTGCCCAGTCGATCCAAATCCACCAGTCCGCACGCCGTCAGCTGCATCTCCATCTGCAATTAAGAAAGGAGCAAAGACAGCTTGGACAACACGTTCTCCCACTTCAAGAACAACCTCTTGGTCTGTGATATTCTTCATCTGTGCAAAAATATGCCCTTCATTCCCAGGATTTCCATAATAATCACCATCAATAACCCCAACTGAATTAATTAAAACCAAACCCTTCTTACGAGGGTTTGAAGAACGATCATAGAGGTAGAGAACCTCAGTCGGCTGCATATAAGCCTTAACCCCTGTCGGAACCAATACAATCTCTCCTGGCGCAATAACTGTACGCACAGCAACCTTTAAGTCGTAACCAGCCGCATGCGCTGTCTCACGCTTGGGCAATAAATTTTCATCTGTAAAACTAGAAACCAATTCAAAACCACGAATTTTCATCATCTTCTCTTTTCTATTATCATTTATTCTAGATTATTCTATCTTATTTATTCGGAAAAAGCACGAAAAAAAGAGCACACAATTCAAATCGCTTAGGGCTGCTGGATTCCTCCCCTGACCCGCTTCACGCAGAACTGTTGCTCCACTATTTATTATATCACATTCCTATTCATTTTAAAAGCAAAATTATTTTTTCCGTCTATTTCTAAAAAAGTCCTGCATAATAGCTGCGCATTCATCTTCCAAAATTCCCGTTTCAACCTCCACACGATGATTGAGACGCTCATCTGTCAAGATATCGTACAAACTCCCAGCAGCGCCAAATTTCTGATTTTTAGCCCCGTAGACCACGTTTGGAATACGGGCAAGCCCGATTGCCCCACTACACATGACACACGGCTCAATAGTCACAAAAAGCGTGCAATCCAGCAAGCGCCAACTTTCTTCACTCAAGTTCGCATTCTCTATAGCCATAATTTCCGCATGCATAACCGCTCGCTGCAGTTCCTCACGCGCATTATGCCCACGGCCAATGATTTCTCCGTCCTTGACAATCACACAACCAATTGGAATTTCATCATGTTCAAGAGCAATCTCAGCCTCTCTCAAGGCCTCTCTCATGAAGACTTCTTTTTCTTCAACTGTATAATTCATCCGTTTCTCTTTTCTTGCTTATCGATTTTATTATTATATCATGAATCCCAAGACAAAAAAAGCCACCGAATGCGGTGACTTTATAGGGAGATTATTATGAAAAAGAAAAGTTTAGGATATTTGTTACAACAAGTTAGGAGGTCTTCTTGTAACTGTCTATAGTATACCCGACCTATCTTAAACAAATCTTAAAAATCTCTTAGGACCAAACACTTTCTAAAATATTTGTTTGTTCACGACCAGGACCTACTGAGAAAGTAGAAATACGAACGCCAACCAATTCACTCACACGACGAACATAGTTACGCGCATTCTCAGGAAGATCTTCCAAATTACGAACTCCAGTAATATCTTCTGACCAACCTGGCAACTCTTCATAGATAGGCTTGCAACGTTTCAATTGCTCAAGACTAGCTGGATAGTAGTCAATACGTTGACCATCAAGATCATAGGCCACACAGATTTTCACAGTATCTAAACCACTCAAAACATCGATAGAGTTCAATGAAAGGTTAGTAATACCAGAAACGCGACGGCTATGGCGCATCACAACTGAATCAAACCATCCCACACGACGTGGACGACCAGTTGTTGTACCATATTCATGACCGACTTCACGGATACGTTCTCCCACTTCATCAAATAACTCAGTTGGGAAAGGACCGTCTCCTACACGACTCGTATAGGCTTTACATACACCAACAACCTTGTCAATCTTACTTGGACCAACACCAGAACCAATCGTAACACCACCAGCCACAGGGTTTGATGACGTAACAAATGGATAAGTACCTTGGTCGATATCTAGCATAACACCTTGTGCACCTTCAAAAAGCACACGCTTACCGTTATCAAGCGCATCATTCAAGATAACCGATGTGTCTGTCACATACTTCTTGATTTGTTGACCATATTCGTAATATTCTTCAAAAATATCATCGAAATCAATCGCTTTACTGTCATACAATTTTTCAAAAAGACGATTCTTTTCAGCAAGGTTACGCTCTAAACGCTCACGGAAAATATCTTTATCCAAAAGATCTGCGATACGAATCCCAACACGAGCAGCCTTGTCCATATAAGCTGGACCAATTCCCTTTATTGTAGTCCCAATCTTATTGTCGCCCTTAGCTTCTTCTTGCAAACGGTCTAACTCGATATGATAAGGCAAAATAACATGCGCTCGATCAGAAATACGCAAGTTATCAGTTGTCACACCCTCCTCATGAAGATAGCTCAACTCTTTTACAAGAGATTTAGGATTTACAACCATACCATTCCCAATAACAGAGATTTTTTCAGGGAAGAAAATTCCAGATGGAATCAAGTGCAACTTAAATTTCTTACCATCAATCACAATCGTGTGACCTGCATTATCACCACCTTGGTAACGTGCAATCACTTCTGCATTCGCTGAAAGGAAGTCTGTAATCTTCCCTTTACCTTCATCACCCCATTGGGTACCTACAACAACAACTGAAGTCATAATCTTGTCTGAGCCCTCAGGCTCTTCCTTTCTCACATACATGGCAGGACTCTCACCTGCAATTATATCTTACAATTTATTATAAGAAAAAATCGCCTTTTTATCAAGAAGAAACAATAGAAAGATTTGCTATTTCCAACTATTAAAAAATAATTTAGAAAAAATTCCGGCTATTTATCATTATTTTTTCACAAAAAGTTAAATTTGTTCGGAAATTAACTCATATTGTCTCAACAAGCAACAAAACCTTGTTTCATTATCATCTTTTCAAGATACAAACGATAAGCAACACGATAATGGTAAACGATAAAATCTCTACGACACCCAATACCATATCTAACTAAATAATAAATCAAAAATTTAAAATGAAAATGTTCCCAGTCCCAACTATTACCAAAGAAAGTAGCATACTCTTCTTCGATACTGTCATAGAAATCAGTCATCTGATCATAAATATTTTGTAGCATAAGCATACACTCCTTTACTTTTTATGATCTTATTCTAACAAAAAATTTTAATTAATCATTAATAACTCCTGAATTGTTAAAATACCAACCTCAACAAGAGAAAAAATAGGAAAAGTTGACAGAATAGAAATAAATTTACTACCTAAATTAGACTTTGATAAAAACCTTATTGACTGCGTTAAATACTAAAAGAGACTGAGGAAAAAATCTTAAAATAAGAAAAACGCATATTATCAGATATTCAAATCTATGTAATCTTGCATTATCTATAATAGCTGATGGTATGCTTAATTTTGTATAGTCGCTTAGTTTAAAATGCGCATGTTATAATAAAGCTATGCATATCTAGTAAATTGAAATAAGAGATGAATAAATCGATTAGGAAAGTCAAATTAATTTCTAGAAATATTTTTAGTAGTTGTAACATACTATTCTAGTTCCAATCTACTATATTGACGAAACGGGAATCGTCCCCTACCTCTATCGTCCTTATGATGCACGGACTCCTAGAGAGGAGAAAGTATATGAAAATATTATCGGACGGCGTTTTGAGCGGACTTCAATTGTTTCAAGAAAAGTAGAGGGAGAGTTTATAGTTCCTATTTGTAAAGTGGTTCAAAATGCAACTCCTACCTACTTTGAAGAGACTTCATATTACAACTTACAACGCTAAATTAGAAGCGACTAATAATCTCATTAAACTTATCAAGCGAAATGCCTTTGGATTTCGGAACTTTGAAAACTTCAAAAAAAGGATTTTTATCGCTCTGAATATCAAAAAAGAAAGGACACATTTCGTCCTTTCTCGCGCTTAGCTTTTCTTCAACCCACTACAGTTGAAAAAGAGCCTAGATTATTAATTACATAACAAAAAAGAGGCTGAACCCCCCCTTTAATTAACTACTCCGCCAGTAGGACTCGAACCTACGACATCATGATTAACAGTCATGCGCTACTACCAACTGAGCTATGGCGGAATAAAGCTAAGCGACTTCCATATCTCACAGGGGGCAACCCCAACTACTTCCGGCGTTCTAGGGCTTAACTTCTGTGTTCGGCATGGGTACAGGTGTATCTCCTAGGCTATCGTCACTTAACTCTGAGTAATACCTACTCAAAATTGAATATCTATTCAAACTAATAAAACCATACGCTTTCATATTCTCAGTTACTTTGGATAAGTCCTCGAGCTATTAGTATTAGTCCGCTACATGTGTC
>NZ_CAMIAF010000015.1 GCF_946190375.1 Streptococcus mitis
CAAAAAAGAAAGGACAAATTTCGTCCTTTCTCGATCTTAGCTTTTCTTCAACCCACTACAGTTGACAAAGAGCCAAATAAGTCTAGTGTTAAGAGGGAATACCCCACCCTACACTAGGCTTTTTCTTTAGAAATTCTTTTCATTTTTTGATAGATATGATATGCTAGATGCAGAATATATTAATAGAATGTGGTTTCTATAAAGTAAAATATCTTACTTTGAACGAAACAAATATAATTTACGTCTAACAATAAATTTTTAATAAGCAAGGAAAACACAATGGTTTCAAAACAAACTGTCATTGACAGGATAAAAAAAGAATTCCCAGATGCAATTGAAAATCAAACAAAAAGTTATATTTCTTTTCAGGTTAAAAATAGGAAAGGGAAGTTACAAAATTTTATAGAGATTAATTTTCAAAATAAAGGAATAAAGATTGCCGTTCTCTCTAAGAGTCTTCATGATTCAGATATTTTGTTGTTTAATAAGAAGCCTGATTCATTCGGTTGGACACTTGATGCTGAGTATTTTATTGAGGATGAAAATTCATTAAATGAGATTTTACCTTTTATAAATAAATCTTATGAATTTGTAAAAAGTGGAATTAAATCAGAGTGTTATAAAGTCTTCAAAGAATTTTTGTCTAAATTTGTGAATCAAGCAAATATCTATAATTTAAAAGATATAGAAAGTAAACGTTCTCAAAAATTAGATGGAGCTGAACATATTTACCCTGCTCTGACTATTGAGGGTATTCCGTACAAAGTTGAAATGCTTAACACAGGTCATTTTGGTCCAAAGAGTGGTAATGGATATATTAAATCACCTTACTTTGGTTATAGGCTGAGTGACATGGATAACTCATGGATAAATATAAGGTGTGGTTTTCAGAGATTTAAACTCACAGAATTTAAAATAGTAAAATGGTATAGTAATAATCGAGATGAAGATTTAGATTATAAATACTTTGTCAAGGACTTAGAGTTGGAATCAACTGCTGAACCTAACGATATTTTAAAAGAGTTTTATGATAATTTCACTAGTTTTTATAGAGAATCAGAAAAGGAAGAGATAAACATGTCAGAAAATATCAACGAGTATAAGAATATCTTATTACAATCCAAAAATCTCATCCTCCGTGGTGCACCGGGGACGGGAAAAACTTATCTTGCTAAAGAAATTGCTAAAGAATTAACGGATGGAAACGAAGATCAAATCGGCTTTGTACAGTTTCATCCATCTTATGATTATACGGATTTTGTTGAGGGTTTAAGACCGGATTCAAATGAGGATGGCAGTATATTTTTTAAATTAAAAGAAGGTATTTTTAAGAAGTTTTGTCAGAATGCTATAGATTCTAAGAAGATTGGAGGTCAAGATAATTTTGATGAAGCTTGGGATCTTTATCTTGAGTATGTAAATAACAGAGATGAAAAAGAATATTTGACAGAATTTTCCTATCTAACAGTAAATAGTCGAAATAATTTTAATATCAATTATGAAACTAAAGCCCAAGGAACTGTCTTAACAAAATCTTATGTTTATGAACTATATAAAGATGAAAACTATCTGAAACAGCCCTATTATCATAACCAAGGAAAAAAAGTCCTTGAAACTTTAAAGAAAAGATTTGGTTTGAAAGACTATATTTCTCCAGAAGAGGTTGAAACAGACAAGAATTTTGTCTTCATCATCGATGAGATCAATCGTGGGGAGATTTCTAAGATTTTTGGCGAACTCTTTTTCTCTATCGACCCTGGCTATCGTGGTGAAAAGGGAAGTGTTTCTACTCAGTATGCTAACTTACACAAGACTGATGACAAGTTCTATATTCCAGAGAATGTCTATATAATTGGAACAATGAATGATATTGACCGCTCGGTGGACACCTTTGATTTTGCTATGCGTCGTCGTTTCCGTTTTGTTGAAGTTACTGCTGAAAGCCAATTAGGTATGCTCGATACTGCTCTTGGTGATAAAGCTGAAGAAGCAAAAATTCGTCTAAGAAACTTGAATGCTGCTATTGAAAATATTCAAGAATTAAACAGTCATTACCATATCGGACCAAGTTATTTCCTTAACTTGAAGGATGTAGATTTTGACTATGAATTACTCTGGTCTGATTATCTCAAACCGCTTTTGGAAGATTATGTACGGGGTACTTATGAGGAATTTGAAACTCTGGAAACTTTGAAAAAAGCATTTGATCTGATAAATAACGAGCGAACAGAACCGCAAGATACTGGTGATAATGATGCGGATAACTGATAATCAGCATAGAATTGCTAAGGAAGGCTTTGTCGCAGAATATCCCAAACTAAGTCAAGCACTTCTTGATAGAACACTGGATAATCTTTCTAAAGAGGACAATATCTTTATTTTTCCAAATGATTTGAAGAATTCTCCTGACTTAGAGAAGGACCAAAAAATCTTTGAAACAGTTAATCAGAAAATCAAGACTGGAAATGTGATTGGTTTTCTGGGGTGTGGTCAGGAACGATTAACGATTTCCTCTCGCTTTTCTGATGAGAGTAATGACCATTTTTTGCATTATCTCTTACACAAGGTTCTTCATATCAATCTCACTAGTTTAGATGTAGCTTTGTCGCGTGAAGATAAACTCTATCAACTTTTGATGTATCTCTTTCCCAAGTATCTTCAAGCTGCTCTCCGAAAAGGTCTTTATAAGGAATACCAGAGATTTTCTCATAACGACAGTCATGTTAAGGGAGTGATTGATGTAAGAAAGCATCTCAAGAAAAACCTTCCTTTCACGGGAAATATTGCCTACACAACGAGAGAGTTCACCTATGATAATCCCCTCATGCAGTTGGTCCGTCACACTATTGAATACATTAAGAACCAGAAAAGCATTGGTCAAGGGGTACTAGATAATCTCTCAACTAGTCGTGAAAACGTAGCTGAAATTGTGCGTGTAACGACTTCTTATAAACTAGCTGATCGTGCTAAGATTATTCGGGGAAATCAATCTAAACCTATACGTCATGCATACTTTCACGAGTACAGAAAGTTACAAGAACTTTGTCTGATGATCCTAAACCAAGAAAAGCACGGCTTAGGATATCAAGATCAAAAAATTCATGGTATTCTTTTTGATGTTGCCTGGCTTTGGGAAGAGTATGTTCATACTTTGTTGCCAAAAGATTTCATCCATCCACGAAATAAAGATAAGACGGACGGAATTTCAGTATTTTCTAGTCGAGAACGAAAAGTTTATCCAGATTTCTATAATAGAGATTTAAAAATTGTGTTAGACGCTAAATATAAAAAGCTTGAAGATACTGAAAAAGGAATAAACCGTGAGGACTTGTTCCAACTGATTTCCTATTCTTATATTTTAAAAGCTGAGAAGGCTGGTCTTGTTTTTCCGAGCGAGGACAAGGTTGTTGATAATGAGATAGGGAAGCTAGCAGGTTATGGAGCTTTGTTGAAGAAATGGTCTATCCAAATTTCTCGGGAGTCTTCATCCTATAGTGAATTTTGTGAAATGATGGAAAACTCCGAAGAAACTTTTAAAAGTAATATTACTAAAGAAGTGGGGATAAAATAAACTCTCCACTTTTTTTGTTTTTGGTATAAGTAAAAATCCGAACGATTTGATTTAATTTATAAAATTATTTGACAAAAACTGTACTTTAGTTTATAATAAATTAAGGAAACGTCGGAAAAGGCGTAGTGATGCGAGAGCATAGGTAGGTCATTACAAAAGAAACGAGACATCGATATGTTAAATGAATTTCCAATTTTTGATTACGAAGATATTCAATTGATTCCAAATAAATGTGTGATTAAAAGCCGTGCAGAAGCAGATACAAGTGTCACTCTAGGAAATCACACCTTTAAACTACCTGTTGTGCCAGCTAATATGCAGACGATTTTGGATGAAAATGTAGCAGAGCAACTGGCTAAAGGTGGTTACTTCTACATTATGCACCGTTTTGATGAAGCAGGACGCATTCCCTTTATCAAACGTATGCACGATCAAGGGCTTATTGCTTCTATATCTGTCGGTGTTAAGGACTATGAGTATGATTTCGTTAGCCAGCTCAAGGCTGATGCTCCAGAATACATCACGATTGACATCGCTCATGGTCATGCAGATAGCGTGATTTCTATGATTCAACACATCAAGAAAGAATTGCCAGATACTTTTGTTATTGCTGGAAATGTGGGAACACCAGAAGCAGTTCGCGAGTTGGAAAATGCGGGTGCGGATGCTACTAAGGTTGGAATCGGTCCTGGTAAGGTTTGTATCACCAAAGTCAAGACTGGTTTTGGTACAGGTGGTTGGCAGTTGGCTGCTCTTCGCTGGTGTGCCAAGGCTGCCCGTAAACCAATTATCGCTGATGGAGGAATTCGTACTCACGGCGATATTGCCAAGTCTATCCGTTTCGGTGCTAGCATGGTTATGATTGGTTCCCTCTTTGCAGGACATATCGAGAGTCCAGGGAAAACGATTGAAGTTGATGGTGAACAGTTCAAAGAGTACTATGGTTCAGCTTCACAATATCAAAAAGGCGCCTACAAAAACGTGGAAGGCAAACGCATCTTGCTTCCTGCCAAAGGACACTTGCAAGACACTTTAACTGAGATGGAACAAGACCTTCAAAGTGCCATTTCTTATGCAGGTGGACGTCAGGTTGCTGACCTTAAACACGTTGATTATGTGATCGTGAAAAACTCTATCTGGAACGGGGATGCTTCCCACTAAGACGGGCTATATGGCCAGAAAAAAACTTGTTATTAGAGCAAAATTCTGTTATAATAAAACAAGTTTCCACCCTTAGTGTAATGGATATCACGTAAGATTCCGGTTCTTGAGATGGGGGTTCGATTCCCTCAGGGTGGATGTAAACATCCTAAAAAAGCCTTTAAATAGGGCTTTTTTCTTTACACTGCTCTAAATGTGTCCCTAAAACTGAAAATCATATTCTAAAGAATGCTCAAATCCTCTCTAGTCCCGTTTTAAAGTGACTCAGGGGGCTTTTTTTGATATAATAAAAAGGACTGTTATCAGTTAGAAAGAGGTTGGTATGAAAGAATTACAAACTGTACTAAAGAACCATTTTGCAATCGAATTTGCAGACAAAAAGTTACTGGAAACTGCCTTTACTCATACGAGTTATGCCAATGAGCACCGCCTCTTAAAAATTTCACACAATGAACGCTTGGAATTTTTAGGAGACGCTGTTCTACAGTTATTGATTTCAGAATATCTGTATAAAAAATATCCTAAAAAGCCTGAGGGTGACCTGTCTAAACTACGTGCCATGATTGTCCGTGAGGAGAGTTTGGCTGGTTTTGCGCGTGATTGCCAGTTTGACCAGTTTATCAAACTTGGTAAAGGGGAAGAAAAATCTGGTGGTCGCAATCGTGACACCATTCTTGGTGATGCCTTTGAGGCCTTTCTTGGTGCCCTTCTTTTGGACAAGGATGTGACCAAGGTCAAGGAATTTATCTATCAAGTCATGATTCCTAAGGTTGAAGCAGGCGAGTTTGAGATGATTACAGACTACAAAACCCATCTCCAAGAGTTGCTTCAGGTTAATGGGGATGTAGCTATCCGTTATCAGGTGATTTCTGAAACGGGTCCTGCCCATGATAAGGTCTTTGATGTAGAAGTTCTTGTAGAAGGTAAGAGTATTGGTCAAGGTCAAGGTCGTTCTAAGAAATTAGCAGAGCAGGAAGCTGCCAAAAATGCCGTTGAGAAAGGGCTGGATTCATGTATTTAAAGGAAATCGAAATTCAGGGATTCAAGTCTTTTGCTGACAAGACCAAGGTTGTCTTTGACCAAGGTGTGACGGCAGTCGTTGGACCCAATGGCTCTGGAAAGTCGAATATTACAGAAAGTCTGCGTTGGGCCTTGGGGGAGTCCAGTGTTAAGAGCCTACGTGGTGGCAAGATGCCTGATGTTATCTTTGCTGGGACCGAAAGTCGCAAACCGCTCAATTATGCTTCTGTAGTTGTGACTTTGGATAATCATGACGGATTTATCAAGGATGCTGGTCAAGAAATCAGGGTAGAACGCCATATCTACCGTAGTGGAGATAGCGAATATAAGATTGATGGCAAGAAAGTCCGTCTGCGTGATATTCATGATCTTTTCTTGGATACAGGTTTGGGACGAGATTCTTTTTCTATCATTTCACAAGGCAAGGTTGAGGAGATTTTTAATTCCAAACCTGAGGAACGTCGTGCTATTTTCGAAGAAGCTGCAGGAGTTTTGAAATACAAGACTCGTAGAAAAGAGACAGAGAGCAAATTGCAACAAACTCAGGATAATCTAGATCGTCTTGAAGACATTATCTACGAGTTGGATAATCAAATTAAGCCTCTTGAGAAGCAAGCTGAGAATGCTCGTAAGTTTTTAGACTTGGAAGGACAACGTAAGGCTATTTATTTAGACGTTCTGGTTGCTCAAATCAAGGAAAATAAGGCTGAACTAGACTCGACAGCAGAAGAGTTGGCACAGGTTCAGGAACTCTTAACTAGCTATTACCAAAAGCGTGAAAAATTAGAAGAAGAAAACCAAACTCTTAAAAAGCAACGCCAAGATTTACAAGCTGAAATGGCCAAAGACCAAGGCAGTTTGATGGATTTGACCAGTCTGATTAGTGATTTAGAGAGAAAATTAGCCCTATCGAAATTAGAATCTGAGCAAGTAGCCCTGAATCAACAGGAAGCACAAGCTCGTTTGGCTGCTTTGGAGGATAAGAGAAATTCACTTAGCAAAGAAAAATCTGATAAAGAAAGTTCTTTAGCTCTCTTAGAAGAAAATCTAGTCCAAAATAATCAAAAACTCAATCGTTTAGAAGCTGAATTACTGGCTTTTTCAGATGATCCTGATCAAATGATTGAGCTCTTGCGTGAACGCTTTGTAGCTCTTTTACAAGAAGAAGCGGATGTCTCAAACCAGTTGACCCGTATCGAAAACGAGTTGGAAAATAGTCGTCAGCTTTCTCAAAAACAAGCAGATCAACTAGAAAAGCTGAAAGAACAACTGGCTACAGCTAAAGAAAAGGCAAGTCAGCAAAAGGCTGAGCTTAAAACTGCCAAGGAGCAAGTTCAGAAATTATTGGCCGACTACCAAGCTATTGCCAAGGAGCAAGAGGAACAGAAAACTTCCTATCAAGCTCAACAAAGCCAACTCTTTGACCGTCTGGATAATCTCAAAAACAAGCAGGCGAGAGCTCAGAGTTTGGAAAATATCCTGAGAAATCATAGTAACTTTTATGCAGGTGTTAAGAGTGTTCTCCAAGAAAAAGATCGCCTTGGTGGGATTATTGGTGCAGTCAGTGAGCACCTGACCTTTGATGTGCATTATCAAACAGCCCTAGAGATTGCGCTTGGATCGAGTAGTCAGCATATTATTGTGGAAGATGAGAACGCGGCAACCAAGGCCATTGATTTCCTCAAACGGAACAGAGCCGGTCGTGCAACCTTCCTTCCGTTGACAACGATCAAGGCTCGTACGATTTCTAGTCAGAACCAAGATGCTATCGCTACAAGTCCGGGATTTTTGGGCATGGCAGATGAGTTGGTGACATTTGATACTAGACTGGAAGCCATTTTCAAAAACTTGCTAGCTACGACGGCTATCTTTGATACCGTAGAACATGCGCGTGAAGCTGCTCGACAAGTTCGTTATCAGGTTCGCATGGTGACATTGGATGGGACAGAGCTGCGTACAGGTGGTTCCTATGCAGGTGGAGCCAATCGTCAGAACAACAGCATCTTCATCAAGCCAGAACTGGAGCAATTACAAAAAGAAATTGCTGAAGAGGAAGCAAGTCTTCGTTCAGAAGAAGTGGCTTTGAAGACCTTACAAGACCAGATGGCTAGATTGACAGAAAGATTAGAAGGTATTAAATCTCAGGGAGAACAGGCACGTATTCAGGAGCAAGGCTTGTCCCTCGCTTATCAGCAGACCAGTCAGCAAGTTGAAGAACTAGAAACTCTTTGGAAACTCCAAGAAGAGGAATTAGATCGTCTTTCTGAGGGAGATTGGCAAGCGGATAAGGAAAAATGTCAAGCACGCCTTGCTACTATTGCCAGTGACAAGCAAAATCTGGAAGCTGAGATTGAAGAGATTAAGTCTAACAAAAATGCCATCCAAGAACGCTATCAAAACTTGCAGGAAGAGCTAGCGCAAGCTCGCTTGCTTAAGACTGAACTTCAAGGACAAAAACGTTACGAAGTTGCGGATATTGAACGTTTAGGCAAGGAATTAGACAATTTAGATATCGAGCAAGAGGAAATCCAGCGCCTTCTCCAAGAAAAGGTTGACAATCTTGAAAAGGTTGATACGGAGCTTCTAGACCAGCAGGCCGAAGAAGCCAAAACTCAGAAAACAAATCTCCAACAAGGTTTGATTCGCAAGCAGTTTGAGTTGGATGATATAGAAGGTCAGCTGGATGATATTGCCAGTCATTTGGAACAGGCTCGCCAGCAGAATGAAGAGTGGATTCGCAAGCAAACTCGTGCTGAAGCCAAGAAAGAAAAGGTCAGCGAGCGCTTGCGCCATCTACAAAGTCAATTAACAGACCAGTATCAGATTAGCTATACAGAAGCTTTAGAAAAGTCTCATGAGTTGGAAAATCTCAATATGGCAGAGCAAGAGGTGCAGGATTTAGAGAAGGCTATTCGCTCACTGGGTCCTGTCAATTTGGAAGCTATTGACCAGTACGAAGAAGTTCACAGCCGTCTGGATTTCCTCAATAGCCAGCGAGATGACATTTTGTCAGCGAAAAACCTGCTCCTTGAGACCATTACAGAGATGAATGATGAGGTCAAGGAACGCTTTAAATCAACTTTTGAAGCCATTCGTGAGTCCTTTAAAGTGACTTTCAAGCAGATGTTTGGTGGAGGTCAGTCGGACCTCATTTTGACTGAGGGAGACTTGCTGACAGCTGGTGTGGAGATTTCTGTTCAACCTCCAGGTAAGAAAATCCAGTCGCTTAACCTCATGAGTGGTGGGGAAAAATCCCTGTCGGCTCTAGCTTTGCTTTTCTCTATCATTCGAGTTAAGACTATCCCATTTGTCATCTTGGATGAGGTGGAAGCTGCGCTGGACGAAGCTAATGTTAAACGCTTTGGAGATTACCTCAACCGCTTTGACAAGGATAGTCAGTTCATCGTCGTGACCCACCGTAAGGGAACCATGGCAGCGGCTGATTCTATCTATGGAGTGACTATGCAAGAATCAGGTGTCTCAAAAATTGTTTCGGTGAAGTTAAAAGATTTAGAAAGTATTGAAGAATGACAATTAAACTAGTAGCAACAGATATGGACGGAACTTTTCTAGATGGAAACGGGCGCTTTGATATGGACCGCCTCAAGTCTCTCTTAGGTTTCTACAAGGAAAAAGGGATTTACTTTGCAGTAGCTTCGGGGCGTGGATTTCTATCCTTAGAAAAATTATTTTCTGATGTTCGTGATGACATCATTTTTATCGCGGAAAATGGCAGTTTGGTAGAGTATCGAGGTCAAGACTTGTATGAAGCGACCATGTCTCGTGAGTTTTATTTGACGACTTTTGAAAAGCTGAAAACGTCACCTTATGTAGATATCAATAAACTGCTCTTGACGGGTAAAAAGGGAGCTTATGTTCTAGATACGGTTGATGAGACCTATTTAAAAGTGAGTCAGCACTATAATGAAAATATCCAAAAAGTAACGAGTCTAGAAGATATCACAGATGACATTTTCAAATTTACAACCAACTTCACAGAAGAAACGCTGGAAGCTGGGGAAGCTTGGGTTAATGAAAATGTCCCTGGTGTTAAGGCCATGACAACTGGTTTTGAATCCATTGATATTGTTCTGGACTATGTCGATAAGGGAGTGGCCATTGTTGAATTAGCTAAAAAACTTGGTATCACAATGGATCAGGTTATGGCTTTTGGAGACAATCTTAATGACTTACATATGATGCAGGTTGTGGGACATCCTGTAGCTCCTGAAAATGCACGACCTGAAATTTTAGAATTAGCAGAGACTGTGATTGGTCACCATAAGGACCAGTCGGTTATAGCTTATATGGAGGGCTTATAATGGCAGATATAAAATTGATTGCATTGGACTTGGATGGGACCTTGCTGACTACTGATAAAAGGTTGACGGATCGTACCAAAGCAACCTTGAAAGCTGCGCGTGATCGTGGTATCAAGGTCGTATTGACAACTGGTCGTCCCTTAAAAGCTATGGATTTCTTTCTCCATGAGCTAGGGACTGACGGCCATGAAGATGAGTATACGATTACTTTTAATGGTGGTTTGGTTCAGAAAAATACAGGTGAAATCCTTGATAAGACAGTCTTTTCATATGATGATGTGGCACGTTTGTATGAAGAAACAGAGAAATTGTCACTGCCTCTTGATGCCATCTCAGAAGGAACTGTTTATCAAATCCAATCGGACCAAGAAAGTCTTTATGCCAAATTTAATCCAGCATTGACCTTTGTTCCATTGGACTTTGAAGATCTATCTAGTCAAATGACTTACAATAAATGCGTGACTGCCTTTGCTCAAGAACCCTTGGATGCAGCCATTCAGAAGATTTCTCCAGAATTGTTTGACCAATATGAAATCTTTAAATCGCGTGAAATGTTGCTAGAGTGGTCACCAAAGAATGTTCACAAAGCAACAGGTTTGGCTAAACTAATCAGCCATCTTGGAATCGACCAAAGTCAAGTCATGGCCTGTGGTGATGAGGCCAATGACCTTTCTATGATTGAGTGGGCAGGGCTCGGTGTTGCCATGCAAAACGCTGTTCCTGAAGTCAAGGCAGTCGCAAATGTGGTAACTCCAATGACCAATGATGAGGAAGCTGTCGCCTGGGCTATCGAAGAATATGTGCTAAAGGAGAACTAAGATATGGGATTATTTGACCGTCTATTCGGAAAAAAAGAAGAACCTAAAATCGAAGAAGTTGTAAAAGAAGCTCTGGAAAATCTTGATTTGTCTGAAGATGTTGAGCCTGCCTTAACAGAAGCTGAGGAATTTCCTCATGAAGAAGCAGAGATTGAAAATTCTGAAGAAGCTCTGCTCCAAGAAGAGGAAAATCAAGAGACAGTTGAAGATAGTCAGGATTTAGAGCCAGTTGAAGAAGTTCAACAAGTAGAAGAACTTTCAAATTCACAAGAAGTCCCAGAGGAAGAGAATCCTGAGCACCTAGAGACTGTAGAAGAAAATAATTCTGAAGTTCTTGAACCAGAAACGCCTCAGGTAGAAGAAACTGTTCAGGAAAAATATGACCGAAGTCTTAAGAAAACTCGTACAGGCTTCGGTGCCCGCTTGAATGCCTTCTTTGCTAATTTTCGCTCTGTTGACGAAGAATTTTTCGAGGAACTGGAAGAACTGCTGATCATGAGTGACGTTGGTGTCCAAGTCGCTTCTAACTTAACGGAGGAACTACGCTACGAAGCCAAGCTTGAAAACGCCAAGAAACCCGACGCACTTCGCCGTGTCATCATTGAGAAATTGGTTGAGCTTTATGAAAAGGATGGCAACTACGATGAAAGAATCCACTTCCAAGATGGCTTGACAGTCATGCTCTTTGTTGGTGTGAATGGTGTTGGGAAAACAACTTCTATCGGGAAACTAGCCCACTGCTACAAACAAGCAGGTAAGAAGGTCATGTTGGTTGCAGCAGATACCTTCCGTGCAGGAGCGGTAGCTCAGCTAGCTGAATGGGGCCGTCGTGTGGACGTTCCAGTTGTAACTGGAGCTGAAAAAGCTGATCCAGCCAGTGTAGTCTTTGATGGCATGGAACGTGCCGTGGCTGAAGGTATTGATATTCTTATGATTGACACTGCTGGTCGTCTGCAAAATAAGGATAACCTCATGGCTGAGTTGGAAAAGATTGGTCGTATTATCAAACGTGTTGTGCCAGAAGCACCACATGAAACCTTCTTGGCACTTGATGCATCAACAGGTCAAAACGCTCTTGTACAGGCCAAAGAATTTTCAAAAATTACCCCTTTGACAGGAATAGTTTTGACCAAGATTGATGGAACTGCTCGAGGTGGTGTTGTTCTAGCCATCCGAGAAGAACTCAATATTCCTGTAAAATTGATTGGTTTTGGTGAAAAAATAGATGATATTGGAGAGTTTAACTCAGAAAACTTTATGAAGGGTCTCTTGGAAGGCTTAATCTAATCATAAACAAAAATCCTGCAAGGAACAAACTTGCAGGAAATTTTTTTATTCTAAACGACCATCTTGACGATAGGCAATATCTGGTTGCCAAGTCCATTTGGCACCGAATTTTTCAAGTAAGTCAAAGCTAGCTTGAGGTCCCATGCTTCCAGCTTTATAGTCATGAAGTGGGGCACCATTTTCGTCCCAGAGCTCTTCGATACGGTCAATCAATTTCCATGACGCACCCACTTCGTCCCAGTGGCTAAAGTTAGTTGAGTTGTTATTTAGGACATCATAAATCAATTTTTCGTATGGTTCTGGAGAAGCACCAGTTGCGGTCGCGTCTGTACGGTAATCAAGTGAGTTAGGAGCCAAATTAAATTCTTCTCCTACTTGCTTCCCATTTAGACTGAGAGAGAATCCTTCTGTTGGTTGGATATAGATGGTCAAAATGTTTGGAGCAAGTGGCTCACCAAAGATAGAGTCCATTTGTTTGAAGACGATGTTGACATGAGTTCCTTTTTCAGTCAGACGTTTACCCGTACGGAAGAAGAAAGGAACACCACGGAATCGATCACTGTCTACAAAGAAAGCACCAGACGCAAAGGTTTCAGTTGTTGATTCTGGATTTACATTTGGCTCGCTACGGTAAGAGATGTATTTCATGCCATCAATCTTACCTGAACGGTATTGACCACGGATAAAGTGTTCTTTAAGTTCTTCATCAGTTGGGTGATAGAGGTTTTTAAAGACCTTAATCTTTTCAGCACGAATCTCGTCTTTTGTGAAGCTTGCTGGTTTGTCCATGGCAAGGAGGGATAGAAGTTGGAGTGTATGGTTTTGAACCATATCACGAAGGGCACCAGATTCATCATAGTAGCCACCGCGTTCTTCTACACCCAAGCGCTCCGCAAAAGTAATTTGAATATTGTCGATAAAGTCTTTGTTCCAAACGTTTTCAAAAATCAAGTTTGCAAAGCGAACTGCAAAGATACTTTGAATCATTTCCTTACCAAGATAATGGTCAATACGGAAAATTTGTTCTTCGTCAAATGTTGCTAGGAGCTCGTCATTCAACTTGCTTGCAGTTGCGTAATCTGTACCAAATGGTTTTTCAACGATTAAACGCTCAAAACCTTTACCATCTACAATGTTTTCAGACTTAAGGTGTTTGGCAATAGTTCCAAAGAACTGAGGTGCCATAGACAAGAAGAAGAGCTTGTTGTCTTCAGCTTGGTACTTATCATTGAGTTCAGCCTGCAATTGACGTAAAGCAATGTAGTGATCTGTATCATTGACATCATGACTTTGATAGTAGAAGTGGCTAGCGAACTCTTGAGCCTGTTCGGTACTATCTGCCAAATCAAGGATAGATTCAACAACAACAGATTCAAAATATTCCTTGCTCCAAGGACGACGAGCAGTTCCAATAACGGCAAAGTGTTCGGAAAGATTGCCGGATTTATAAAGTCTAAAAAGAGAAGGGTAGAGCTTGCGTTTAGCCAGGTCTCCACTCGCACCGAAAATTGTAACAATAACCTTAGATGACATCTAGCTACCTAATTTCTATTTTTATTCCTAGTCTTGCTAGGTATGAGGAAATCTCATTTCATAAACTTAATTCTAACATAATTTTCCGAAAAATCAAAAAATCCAATACGAGATAGAAAAAAACTGCAAGGAAATCCTTACAGTTTGAGTTTAGACGTTTAAGACCTTGTCCAAGAACTCTTTCAGACGTGGGTGTTGTGGGTTATCAAAGATTTGATCAGGTGTTCCGTCTTCAAGGAATTCACCATCTGCAGTAAAGATAACGCGGTTGGCAACCTGACGGGCAAATCCCATCTCATGGGTTACGATAATCATGGTCATGCCTTGCTCAGCCAATTCCTTCATAACGTTCAGTACGTCTCCGACCATCTCAGGGTCAAGGGCAGAAGTTGGTTCATCAAAGAGCATGATGTCTGGATTCATTGCTAGTCCACGAGCGATGGCCACACGTTGTTTTTGACCACCTGATAGGCTATCTGGGTTAGCATTAGCTTTATCTGCTAGCCCAACCTTCTCAAGCAACTCCATTCCCAATTTCTCAGCTTCTTCCTTAGTCATTAACTTGTGCTCAGTAGGAGCAAAAGTAATGTTGTCCAATACAGACATGTGTGGGAAAAGGTTGAAGTGTTGGAAAACCATTCCGATATTTTCACGGACGTGGTCAACATTGGTTGTTTTTTCAGTTAAGTCATAACCGTTCACAGTGATGTGACCACTAGTGACTTCTTCTAGAAGATTGAGGCTACGGAGGAAGGTTGACTTACCAGAACCTGAAGGACCGATGATACAAACAACATCCCCTTCATAGAACTTAGTCGTAATTCCTTTTAAAACTTCATTTTTTCCGTAGTTTTTGTGTAAATCATTTACATCAATTTTTAATTTTGCCATTAACGAATCCTCTTTTCTAAGCGTTTCGCTAGTCTAGTCAAAAGTGTGATAATTACAAGATAGAAGATAGCAAGGATTGCATACATCTTGAAACTTTGGTAGTTACGGGCGATGATAATCTTACCAGTTTGGAAGAGTTCAACCAAACCGATAGCAGATACGATGGTTGTATCTTTAAGAGCGATAACGAATTGGTTAACAAAGTTTGGCAACATCAATTTAGTTGCTTGTGGCAAGATAATCTTACGCATGGTTTTTCCATAAGAGATACCCAAGCTTCGGCTGGCTTCCATTTGACCAACTGGAACGGCTTGAATACCACCACGAACAATCTCAGCGATATAAGCAGCTGCATTGAGCGATAGAGCAATAGTACCGGCTACGAAGTCGTTAATTGGACTTTGTTGGCCTGTAATAGACTCGATGAAGTTTGGAATTCCCCAGAAGATGAAGGCTGCAAGAATCATCAAAGGAATACCACGGATAACGTCAACGAAAATCTCAGAAATCACACGAAGAGATTTGTAGGGGCTAACGCTAAACATACCGAAGATAATCCCGATAACAATGGCAATAGCAAATGAGATGAGAGCTAGAGCAAGAGTGATACCAAGACCGCTAAGGAGTTGTTTGTAGTTGTTTTGAAGCAAGCCCCAGATAGTTGTTTCATCAACAGTGCTTGTTGATGCAGTTGAAGATTCGCTAGCTAGGTATTTATCAAGAATCTTTTGGAATTCACCGTTTGCTTTAAGGTTTGCAAGTCCGTTATTGAACATTTCAATCAATTCTGGATTTGCTCCTTTTTTAACAGCAAAGGCTGTTTCACCGATTGGAGTTCCAGCGATTGGTGTTTTCAATTTTTGCCCTTGGCTGATAGAATATTTGAGAACAGGCTCATCATCCATAACAGCATCAATGGCACCAGTGTTTAAACTGTCATACATTGATGAACCATCAGCGAAGGTTTTGATTTTGTAGCCGTATTTGCTTTGATTTTCAGTTAGGAAGGTTTGAGAAGCAGTTCCGTTTTTAACACCGACTGTCTTTCCTTTCAAATCTTCATAAGAAGCAATGGTGCTTGATTCTTTGACACCAAGGATAGTATTGGCTGTGTAGTATGATTCTGAGAAGTCAAAAGTTGCTTTACGAGCATCTGTGACAGACATACCAGCAATGATACCATCTGCTTGACCAGCTTGGACAGCACTGATAGCTGCATCGAAACCAGGGTTGGTGATTTCAATTTCAAAGCCTTGGTCTTTAGCGATTGCCTTAATCAATTCCATATCAATACCAGTAAATTGGTTGCTTGAGTTTTGGAAAACAAAAGGTGCAAAAGAAGAATCGCTGGCAATGATGTATTTAGCTTTAACAGGAATAGCTTTTAATCCTGCTAGAGTAGTTGTAGTTGGCACTGCTGAAGATGATGAAGCAGTCCATTTCTTGATGATTTTATCAAGACTACCATCTTTTTTCATTTCAGCCAAGGCTTGGTTAAATTCAGTGACTAGGTGCTCGTATTTGCTACCTTTTTTAACACCGAAAGCAAAGCTACCTACAGCTTCACCATCCATTTCGATATGGAGGTCTTGACCTTGGTTAATGGCATACTCGATAACAGGTTTGTCATCCATCATGGCATCGATGGCACCAGCACTTAAGCTGTTGTTCATCAAATCACTAGTGTCAAATGTTTTAATAGTAAAACCGTATTTATCTTTGATTGTTTCAAGAAAACGTTGAGCAGCAGTTCCGTTTTTAACACCAACGGTTTTGCCAGTTAATTGGTCATATTTACTAATCTTGTGTGCCTTTGTAGTTGCAATGACAACTTTTGTGTCATAGTAAGTATCAGACATGGTGAAGACTTTTTCACGTTCTTTAGTCTTTGTCATCCCTGCCATGATAGCGTCAGCTTGACCAGCTTGAACCGCATTTACCGCTGCATCAAATCCAGGATAGGACATCTGAATGTTCCATCCTTTAATCTCAGCGACTTTGTTGATAATGTCAACATCAATTCCTTTATAAGTTTGATCTGAATCTTTAAACTCAAAAGGTGCATAGGCGGTATCAGAAACAATCTTAATCGTCTCTGCTTTGGCAATACCTAATGAGAAAATTGGGAATAAAATTAGCAAAAATGCTAGAAATTTTTTCTTCATTTTTAGTCTCCTTTTCCGAATATTTTCCCATTATATCAGAAAAAGTAAAAAAAGGCAAATTTTTATATTTCTGTGTCAGAAAATATAACATTGTTTTTTCCTTTTCTTTCTTGAATTGCTACTATAAAGTGCTATAATAATAGTATATATAGGAGAAAAGAGGACAGGGATATGAAGAACAAAAGAATATTTAAAGACTTCCAAGCTTCAAAAATGAGTTTAAACATTTACACAAGCCCCTTGTTAGCCTTTGCTTTTGTCTTCATAGGAGAGTTTGTGGCTTATACTCTGTATGGTATTAGTTTGTTAGCTCTCATCGGACTTGCTAGAAATTTTGGAGAGGCTGGTCAAAATCTTGCAACCTACTTGCAGGCTTTGCAGCAGAGCTTGATGGATAAAACAGGTGATTTTCGTTTAATTTTAGAATTGCTGGCCTTTGGTTTTATTCTCAACACTGTGTTCAGATGGACTAGAAAAGTTGAGAAAAGACCTATTCGAACTTTGGGATTTTATAGAGAGAATTTCCTCAGCAATCTTCTGAAAGGATTTGGGCTAGGTCTGGCACTTTTTCTTCTGACCTTGTTAGGTTTAGTGGCCTTGGGGCAATATCGTTTTGAGTCTATTCACTTAAATCCTTATTCGCTTGCCTTTGTTGTCTTTACTATCCCATTTTGGATTTTACAGGGGACAGCAGAAGAAGTGGTGGCCCGTGCTTGGCTCCTTCCCCAATTGGCCTCAAGAACTAATCTAAAACTTGCTGTTCTTATATCTAGCCTATTCTTTACCCTGCTTCATATGGGCAATTCGGGTCTCACACCTCTATCTCTAGTGAATCTCTTTTTATTCGGAGTTGCTATGTCACTTTACCTCCTCAAAACCGATACAGTTTGGGGTGTTGCAGGTATTCATGGCGCCTGGAATTTTGCTCAGGGAAATCTATTTGGGATTTTAGTTAGTGGTCAGCTGTCAGGAACATCGCTGATGACCTTTTTACCACAAGGCGATCAGAGCTGGCTATCAGGTGGCTCTTTTGGTATCGAAGGATCTATCATGACAAGTCTAGTCTTGCTACTGCTGATTGTCTATCTCGCCTATCAATTAAAGAAAGAAAATGAAAGGATGTGACTTTGGTCCGTCCTTTTCTTCGTGAAAATGCTACAAGTATGCTAAAATAGGAATAGCACATCGAGAGAGGATTCTTATGATTAATCGCATTACAGACAATCAATTTAAACTAGTATCAAAATACCAACCATCAGGAGATCAACCCCAAGCTATCGAGCAGTTGGTTGATAATATCGAGGGGGGAGAAAAAGCTCAGATTCTGATGGGGGCGACTGGAACAGGGAAGACCTATACCATGAGTCAGGTCATTTCCAAAGTCAATAAACCAACTCTGGTCATTGCCCACAATAAGACTCTAGCAGGACAGCTCTATGGGGAGTTTAAGGAATTTTTTCCTGAAAATGCTGTTGAGTATTTTGTATCCTACTATGACTATTACCAGCCAGAAGCCTATGTCCCTTCTAGCGATACCTATATTGAAAAGGATAGCTCTGTCAATGACGAGATTGATAAGCTCCGACACTCAGCGACTTCAGCTCTTTTGGAGCGTAATGATGTCATTGTCGTAGCTTCAGTCTCTTGTATATATGGTCTGGGTTCGCCCAAGGAATACGCTGATAGTGTCGTTAGTCTGCGTCCAGGTCTTGAAATTTCTCGTGATAAACTCTTGAATGACTTGGTGGATATCCAGTTTGAGCGAAATGATATTGATTTCCAACGCGGAAGATTTCGTGTGCGTGGGGATGTGGTGGAGATTTTCCCAGCTTCCCGTGATGAACATGCCTTTCGAGTAGAGTTCTTCGGAGACGAAATTGACCGTATCCGTGAGGTTGAGGCTCTGACAGGTCAGGTGTTGGGAGAAGTGGATCATTTGGCTATTTTCCCAGCTACTCACTTTGTGACCAATGACGACCACATGGAAGTTGCCATTGCCAAGATTCAGGCCGAATTGGAAGAGCAGTTAGCTGTCTTTGAGAAGGAAGGTAAATTGCTTGAAGCGCAACGTTTGAAACAGCGGACAGAGTATGATATTGAGATGCTGCGGGAGATGGGCTATACCAACGGGGTTGAGAACTATTCACGCCACATGGATGGACGTAGCGAAGGTGAGCCTCCTTATACGCTTCTCGACTTCTTCCCAGATGATTTCTTGATTATGATTGACGAGAGTCACATGACTATGGGACAAATCAAGGGCATGTATAATGGAGACCGTTCTCGTAAGGAAATGTTAGTAAATTATGGTTTCCGTTTGCCGTCTGCTCTGGACAATCGTCCTCTCCGTCGTGAAGAGTTTGAGAGTCATGTGCACCAGATTGTTTACGTTTCAGCGACACCTGGTGACTATGAAAATGAACAGACCGAGACAGTGATTGAGCAAATCATTCGTCCAACAGGACTATTGGATCCAGAGGTAGAAGTCCGTCCGACAATGGGACAGATTGATGACCTCTTAGGTGAAATTAATGCCCGTGTTGAAAAGAACGAGCGAACCTTTATCACAACTTTGACCAAGAAAATGGCAGAAGATTTGACCGACTACTTCAAGGAAATGGGTATCAAGGTTAAGTACATGCACTCGGATATCAAGACCTTGGAACGGACAGAGATTATCCGTGACCTACGCTTGGGTGTCTTTGATGTCTTGGTCGGAATCAACCTGCTCCGTGAAGGAATTGACGTTCCGGAAGTGAGCCTCGTAGCTATTCTCGATGCTGACAAGGAAGGTTTCCTTCGTAACGAGCGTGGACTCATCCAGACCATTGGTCGTGCCGCCCGTAACAGTGAAGGGCATGTCATCATGTATGCGGACACGGTTACCCAGTCTATGCAACGTGCCATCGATGAAACTGCTCGCCGTCGGAAAATCCAGATGGCCTATAATGAAGAACATGGTATCGTTCCACAAACTATCAAGAAAGAAATTCGTGACCTGATTGCTGTGACCAAGGCAGTTGCTAAGGAAGAAGACAAGGAAGTCGATATCAATAGCCTCAACAAACAAGAGCGCAAAGAACTGGTCAAGAAACTAGAAAAACAAATGCAAGAAGCCGTTGAAGTGCTTGACTTTGAACTGGCAGCTCAGATACGTGATATGATGTTGGAAGTCAAGGCGTTAGATTAGAATAGTATCTAAAGGAGAAAATATGTCCCGTTCCCAATTAACAATTTTAACAAACATTTGTCTGATTGAAGACACCGAAACTCAGCGCGTGGTGATGCAATATCGCTCTCCTGAAAACAATCGTTGGTCTGGTTATGCCTTTCCAGGAGGCCATGTAGAAAATGGCGAGTCTTTCGCAGAGTCTGTCATTCGTGAAATCTATGAAGAAACAGGGTTGACTATCCAAAATCCTCAACTTGTCGGCATTAAAAATTGGCCACTAGATACAGGTGGGCGCTATATTGTCATTTGTTACAAGGCGACTGAGTTCTCTGGTAGCCTTCGCTCTTCAGATGAAGGAGAAGTTTCTTGGGTGCAAAAAGACCAGATTCCAAACTTGGATCTGGCCTATGATATGTTACCCTTGATGGAGATGATGGAAGCTCCTGACAAATCAGAGTTTTTCTACCCTCGCCGTACAGAAGATGATTGGGAGAAGAAAATCTTCTAGTCTTTTACTAAATAACCTAGCTGCTCCAAGGCCTCCTCAATATAGTGGAGGTCTTGTTGTGTTTCGTCTCTAATAGTATAGTAGATTGAAATAAGATATAAACAAATCAATCAAGAAAGTAAAATTAATTTCTAGAAATATTTTAGCAGTCACGACGTACTATTCTAGTTTCAATCAACTATAATAGAAGATTAGTAAAAACATGTGTACTCTGAAATAAATTTAAAATATTTCTAAAAAAGTATTGACAAAATAAAAGAAAACGCTTACTATATAAATAAGGGAACGGTTCCACAATAAAAAAGGAGGAGTGATGACTACAATAAAACAGGTTGCTGAAGAAGCTGGAGTATCAAAGTCAACAGTTTCAAGATATATTTCGAAAAAAGGCTATGTCGGAGATGATGCGAGAGAAAAGATAAAAAATGCTATCAAGAAATTAAATTACACACCAAATGTATTAGCACAATCTTTAAAAACTAAAAAAAATCAAATGGTAGGACTCTTATTGCCAGATATTTCTAATCCCTTCTTCCCAAGATTGGTTCGAGGAGCCGAATCATATTTGAAAGATAAAGGTTATAGGATTATGGTTGGTACTATTTCAGATCATGATTCGTTAGAAGAATATATAAACCTTTTGTTAAAAACAAATGCAGCTGGTATTATAACAACACTTGACTTTACCAAGGAATTTCCAAATCTAACATTACCTGTTGTTGTGGTTGACCGGATTAGTAAAGATACAGGCTATGGTGTTTTTTCTGATAATCAGTTGGGTGGACGTTTGGCTGCTAAAGCAATTTGGAATGCTGGCGCTGAGCAGGTTATGATCATCAAAGTTTTAGATGATAAAGCTGAGAATATTGTGGAACGATTTGAAGCAAGTTTAAACTATTTGAGGAATAAAAATTTAGAAATTTGTATTGAAGAAAGTGAAACGTTTGACTTTGAAAAAATTCAAAAAGAAGCTAAAGAGAATCTAAAAAGAAATCCAAATATTGATAGTATTATAGCACCTTCTGATATTCATGCGATAGCTTATATTCATGAAATTTTAGCAATTGGGAAAAAAATTCCAGATGATATTCAAATCATTGGTTATGATGATATTGTACTTAGTCAATTTATTTATCCTTCTTTATCAACTATCCACCAATCATCATATAAAATGGGAGAACAGGCTGCAAAGCTAATCTATAATATGGCAAATAAGTTCTCTATAGATGAAGCTAAAATTAAACTCCCTGTTAGGTACATAGAAAGAAATACATTAAGGAGAAAGAAATGAGTAAAATTGTTGTTGTTGGAAGCATTTCAATGGACTTAGTTATGAGAACAAAAAGGATTCCAGAAGGAGGTGAAACGATTTTTGGCGATTCATTTAATATAGTTCCAGGTGGAAAAGGTGCAAATCAAGCTGTAGCTATTGGTAGATTATCCAGTGTTGAAGATAATATTTACATATTTGGGAACGTAGGAGAAGATATTTTTTCAGCAGATTTATTAAGTAATCTGCAAAATAATGATATTTCTACAGCATATGTGGGAACGGTACCACAGTCTACAGGAGTTGCACAAATTACTTTATATGGAGGTGATAATAGGATTATTTATTATCCCGGAGCTAATAATTTAGTTAAAACAAATGATTGGAAAAATGAGTGGAAATTACTTAGTGATGCAAGTATTGTTGTATTACAGAATGAAATACCACATGAAGCCAACTTATCTATAGCTAAATTTTGCCAAGAAAATCAAGTTAAGGTTCTTTACAATCCTGCACCAGCTAGAGAAACAGACAAAGAGATGATTCCTTTTTGTGATTTTATTACTCCTAATGAGCATGAATGTTCAGAGCTTTTTCCAGATAAGAAATTAGAGGAAATTATTAAAATTTATCCTAATAAAATGATTGTAACATTAGGAGTTGAAGGCTCTATTTATTATGATGGGACAGCAGTTAAGAAAATTCCTGCTATAAAAGCTGAAGTAGTTGATACTACA
Organism: Streptococcus mitis; assembly: GCF_946190375.1. Taxonomy (GTDB): domain Bacteria; phylum Bacillota; class Bacilli; order Lactobacillales; family Streptococcaceae; genus Streptococcus; species Streptococcus mitis_CJ. Next base: position 22,456 of record NZ_CAMIAF010000015.1, read on the forward strand.
GGAGCAGGAGATACGTTTAATGGTGCTTTTGCTTATGCTATCTCAAAAGGAAAAGAGATGAATGTTGCATTGTCCTTTGCAACGATTGCTTCACATCTTTCTGTTCAAAGATTTGGAGCACAAGGAGGTATGCCTAGTTTGAAAGAAATAAAGGAGCATTCAGGATATGAAGAAATATGGGATTTTAAATAGTAATATAGCAAAACTAGCTGATGATTTAGGTCATATGGATTGGGTTTGTATCGGAGATTTGGGATTGCCAGTTCCAAAAGGTGTTGATAAAATTGATTTAGCATTAAGAAAAGGTAGTCCAAGTTTTTTAGAAGTTTTAAAAGAATATTCAGATCATGTACTTATTGAAAAAATTTTCTTAGCAGAAGAAATTAAAGAACAAAACACAGAACAGTGGCAAGCAGTTTTAGACCTTTTAGGATCGAATATAATTATTGAATATATTAGTCACGAAGAATTGAAAGCTATGAATACTAAAGTAAAGGCAGTTATTCGCACTGGGGAAGATACACCATATTCGAATATAATCTTGCAATCAGGAGTTATTATTTAGAAGGGGGTTACCTATGAAAATTGAAATGAAGAACATTTCAAAATCTTTTGGGAATAATCGTGTTTTAGAAAGTATTGATTTGGTTCTTAATTCAGGAGAAGTTCATGCTTTAATGGGAGAAAATGGTGCAGGCAAGTCAACCTTAATGAATATTTTAACTGGTCTTTTTCCAGCTACTTCAGGAACTATTTTTATTGATGGAAAAGAAAAAACATTTTCTAATCCTCAAGAAGCAGAACGGTTTGGACTGAGTTTTATTCATCAAGAAATGAATACTTCGCCAGATATGACTGTACTTGATAATCTTTTTTTAGGAAGAGAAATTAAAAATTCGATTGGCTTTCTAGATAAAGCTAGTATGGAAAAGAAAGCTAAAGAAGCATTTAAACGTCTTAATATCTCTATTCCTCTCGATGCAATTATTGGTCAATTATCAGTTGGACAACAACAAATGATAGAAATAGCAAAATGTTTATTATCAGAAGTTTCCTTGTTAATTATGGATGAACCTACAGCAGCTTTAACTGATCGTGAAACTGAAACACTTTTCAAAGTGATAGAAGGATTAAAATCTGATGGTGTAGGTATTGTGTATATTTCACATCGGATGGAAGAAATCTTTAAGATCACAGATCTTATAACTGTAATGAGAGATGGGTTTGTAATTGATACCAAGAAAACGAAGTTAACTAATGCGGATGAATTAGTTCAAAAGATGGTAGGTCGTGAATTAGAAGATTATTATCCAGAAAAAAAGGCTGAGATTGGGAATATTGTTTTTCAAGCTAAGAATCTTTCTGGTAATTCTTTTACGGATGTTTCTTTCTATGTACGTCAAGGGGAAATTCTTGGTTTTTCTGGTTTGATGGGGGCTGGTCGTACTGAAATAATGCGAGCAATTTTTGGAATTGATTCTTTAAAATCTGGTCAAATTATAATAAACGAAGAAGAACTGATAATTAAAAATCCTTTTGAAGCAATTAAGCATGGAATTGGTTTCTTAACAGAAGATCGTAAAGATGAGGGATTGATTTTAGATTTTTCTATCAAAGATAATATGACTTTACCTAGTACTCGTGATTTTGTTAAAAATGGCATTTTTGATAATAAAACAAGTGATATATTTGTACAACGCTTAATTGATAGGTTACAAATTAAATCAGGTTATCCAGATAAAGAAGTTGGGACACTTTCTGGTGGTAATCAACAGAAAGTAGTTTTAGCAAAATGGATAGGTATTGCACCAAAAGTACTGATTTTAGATGAGCCAACTCGTGGGGTAGATGTTGGAGCTAAGCGTGAAATTTACCAATTAATGAATGAATTGGCTGAACGAGGTGTACCGATTATTATGGTCTCTTCAGATTTACCAGAAGTGATTGGAGTCAGTGATCGTATTATGGTCATGCATGAAGGTAGAATTAGTGGAGAATTAACACGTCAAGAAGCTACACAAGAAAAAGTTATGCAACTAGCTACAGGAGGACAATAGTGTGAAAAATACTATGAAGTATATGTCAGAATTGACAACAGTAATAGCATTGATAATTTTAATGGCTGTCATCACTATTATCAATTCAAATTTTTTAACAGCAAATAATCTGTTAAATTTACTATTGCAAGTAACATCAAATGCACTGATTGCTTTTGGAATGACCTTTGTTATTCTAACAGGTGGAATTGATTTATCAATTGGATCAATTTTAGCCTTATCCAGTGCGCTAACAGCTGGCCTATTAGGATCTGGAATGCCTGTTACATTAGCAATTCTCATCTCTTTAATTTTGGGTTGCATTCTAGGTATGATGAATGGATTATTGATTTCCTACGGGAAATTAGCTCTATTTATCGTCACTTTAGCGACTATGACTATTTTTAGGGGAGCAACACTTGTTTATACAAATGGAAATCCTATTACAAAAGGATTAAGTGATACATTCTTATTTCAATTTTTGGGGCAAGGTTACATAGTAGGAATTCCATTTCCTGTAATTATTATGTTTATTGTATTTATTGTTTTATATGTTTTACTTCATAAAACAGCATTTGGTAAATCTGTATATGCTATAGGGGGGAATGAAAAAGCAGCATATATATCAGGTGTAAAATTAAATAAAGTGAAAATTATCATTTATTCAATATCAGGTATTATGGCTTCAATTTCTGGATTGATTATAACATCACGCTTAAGTTCTGCTCAACCAACAGCAGGTGCTAGTTATGAAATGGATGCTATTGCAGCTGTTGTTCTTGGGGGAACCTCTTTATCTGGAGGTAAAGGTCGTATATTGGGGACTCTAATAGGTGCTTTAATTATTGGAGTTTTGAATAATGGACTTAATATTATTGGTGTTTCAGCATTTTGGCAACAAGTAGTAAAAGGAGTTGTAATCTTAATTGCTGTTTTGATTGATCGTTTTAAAGTTGTAAAATAGTAGAATAATTTTTCAAGTTTTTTGGAAATAGTAACAATTTATTAGATGACGAACAATAGTCGGGATGGAAACTATCCCTGTAGATATATATTACGAGGAGTAATAACATGAAAATTATTAAAAAAATTAGCATTTTTGCTTTGTTTGTAACATTTATTTTTGCTTTAGTAGCTTGTGGAAAAACTGGTTTAGGAAATTCATCAAATGATAATAAATCTACGACTCAAAAGTCGGCAAAAGAATTAAAATTAGGAGTTTCTATTTCTACTACTAACAATCCTTATTTTGTGGCTATGAAAGATGGCCTTGAAAAAGCTGCAGGGGAAAAAGAAGTAACTTTGAAGATAGCAGATGCACAAGATGATGCTGCTAGACAAGCAGATGATATTCAAAATTTTATTAGTCAAAATGTAGATGCTTTGCTAATTAATCCAGTTGATTCTGATGCAATTGTGACATCTATTAAAGCTGCTAATAATGCAAACATTCCAGTAATCTTAATTGACCGCGGTAGTAATGGTGGTGAAGTCTTGACAACTGTTGCTTCTGATAATGTAGAAGCGGGTAAAATGGCTGCTGAATTTATTACCAAGCAATTGGGAGAAAAAGCAAAAACTTTTGAATTATCAGGGGTCCCAGGCGCTTCTGCAACAGTAGATAGAGGTAAAGGATTTGAACAAATTTCAAAGACAAATTTAGATGTTCTTTCTAGTCAATCTGCTAATTTTGATCGTGCAAAAGCTTTGAATACAGCGCAAAATATGATTCAAGGAAACAAAGAAGTACAAGCGATTTTCGCACAGAATGATGAGATGGCATTGGGAGCTGCACAAGCAGTAAAAGCAGCTGGTCTTAGCAATGTATTAATTGTTGGTATCGATGGTCAACCAGATGCACATGATGCTATTGCAAAAGGTGATATTACTGCCACTATTGCTCAGCAACCAGCTAAGATGGGTGAAATCGCTATTCAATCAGCAATTGATCATTATCAAGGGAAAAAACTAGAAAAAGAAACAGTTTCTCCAATTTATCTTGTGACTAAGGATAATGTTGATCAACATAACTGGTGATATATTTTTTTAATAAGTAGGTACTTATTCATCTTCATTCAATGTAGTTTTTAAATATCATTGCTACTATTTGAACTCTTGGGTGCAAAAAGACCAGATTCCAAACTTGGATCTGGCCTATGATATGTTACCTTTGATGGAAATGATGGAAGCTCCGGACAAATCTGAATTTTTCTACCCTCGCTGTACAGAAGATGATTGGGAGAAGAAAATCTTCTAGTCTTTTACTAAATAACCAAGTTGATCCAAGGCCTCCTCGATATAGTGGAGGTCTTGTTGTGTTTCAGCTTCGACTAGGTGGTAATGGATGCCATCTGTTAATTCAGACAGAGGTCTAAAGTCAGAATGCTCGACTTGTTCTAGAAAATGTTGCACATCTCTGCGACAAGACAGTTTCAGCAAGGTTTCGATTTCTCCATAAACGGGATGGTCAATCAAGGTATTTTGAACACGCCCACCATTATCAACGATAGCAAGGAGTTCTTGACCGATTTCTTCAACTTCATGTTTTACTTTGAAAAGTTTGTGAACATAAGGATTGGTTTCAATTTGCTTATAGACGTAGCCACGATTAGTGGATAGGATAGGAGCGCCATCGGCTCTCAAAATTGCAATGTCTTGTACAATGACCTGACGTGTGACATGAAAATGTTCAGCTAAACTTTGGCCGTTGAGGGCTTTAGGAGCTTCTTTCAAGAGTTGGAGCAGGGCTTGTTTGCGATCTTTTGTCATAGTTCTTCCTTTTAACGGCGTTTTCGAAGCACTTTATAGACAGCTAGTGCTAATGTATAGTCTACCATACTATGGATAATTGTACCAAATCCAACTAGCACAAATAGAACATAAAACATATTTTCTACATTGGTACCAGAAGTTGCGTAAAAAACGACACAGGCCAATACTTCAGCAAGGGCATGAACAATAGCCAAAACAAAGTTGAAAACCCAGGAAGATTTTGGTTTATCTAGGGTATCGGGGAATTTTTGTAGGTAAAGAGCTCCCAAAGTCCCAAAAAAGATATGGGAAAAAGCTCGAAATACGATCACCATGGGATATCCAGCCATCAAAAATCCAAAACTAGAGGCTAGGATGACAAAAACTGCCATCAAGGGCGACAAGAACATGGCAATAAAAATAGCGATGTGACTCCCCAAAGTGTAAGAAGCAGGTGGAATGACAATCTTAAAAGGCATAACAATTGGAATCAAAATTGCAATAGCCGTTAAAAGGGCAGTCATTGTCATAAATTGTGTCTTTTTCCGTGTGTTCATAAGAATCTCCTTTTTAACTGTATATACACTAGTATAGTATAATAAACAAGACAATAAAGCAAGGATTTACTTAAGTTTATAGGCCATTTTAAATTAAATATTGGCAAAGATTTCACTAAAAAGAAACTGTATAGAGCAAAATCTCCACCTTCAAGTTTGAAAGCGGAGATTATTTTTATTTCTTCAAGGTTTGTAGTCTTGGAACAATGGCTAGGGTTAGAACTGCGGAAATAACTAATTCAGCAATCGAATTCGTTGAGATAACAGTTGCTAGGAGTTTTTGGATATTACCATCAAAAACATTTCCAAAAAGGTAGAAAATTCCACCTAGTACAAAGACTGTGTTGGTAAGTGAACCAAGGGCACCAGCTAAAATAAGACCAGTTTTATTTTTCATCAGTTTATAAACTAGATACGGAGTCAAACCAATCAAAATACGTGGGACGATGGCAATGATAGCTGAGTAGATGTTCCCGTTTGGTACGAATGGTGAGAAGAGGTAGCTTGTTGGTAGAATTGTAATCGTATTAACTGTCAAGCTAAGTAGCCCCATCAAAAATCCAAGTGTAACCCCAACTCGTGGACCGTAGATAATGCTGGCAATAATGACAGGAATATGAACAATGGTCGGTTTGATTGGAAATGGAAAAAGGTTAAAGATAAGCGAGCTTAGAAAATGAATCACAAGCATGGTTGCAAAAAAGATAGCAATAGGTGCAATATTAGAGCGTTTTTTCATCGAGAGTTTCCTTTATTCTTTCTAAAATAATTGTGAGGTCGGCTAAGGCTCCTCGTCCATGGTCGCCACAAGCTAGTAGGGATTCCTTAGGAGCAATCAGCTGATAGCCGTAGCTTTCTAATGTTTTTAGATTAGCCTGAGTTGCTGGATGGTCATACATTTTTGTATTCATAGCTGGTGCGATGAGTTTGGGAATATGACTTGGCAGGGCTAGAGCTGTACTGGTTACCATGTTGTCCGCAAAGCCGTGGGCTAGTTTTGCAATAGTGTTAGCAGTTGCAGGGGCCACGATAAATAAATCTGCTTTTTTGCCAAGTTCGATATGATTGACTTTGTCAGGATAGGGTTCCTTCATGACATCCAAGTGGACAGGATTCTGTGAGAGTACCTGTAGTGTCAAAGGTTGGATAAACTCTGTAGCAGCCTGAGTCATTAAGACAGTGACATGATGACCTTGTTTTTTTAGAGAACTGACTAAATCTGCCGACTTGTAAGAGGCGATTGAGCCCGTTACAGCCAAGAGAATGTTTGACATAGCTTTCCTTTCTATGAATGATAGGCTTGAATTTTTTCAAGGAGGAGTTTTGCAATTTCTTCTTTAGTTTGGACTGTTTGAAGCTCATTTTTCTCAACAAAGATAGCACGATGCTGGTTCGCTGAGATTTGAGTCAGGTCATTTGCAATGATTAAGTCTGCTTGGTTCTTGATAAGACTTTTTCTAGCAATGTCAACCAGATAGTCTTCGGTAACATCAACCAGTAGCTTAAAGCCAATCAGATGAATAGCAGGATTCCATTCCTTGACTAGGGATATGATTTTGGGTGTTTTTTTCAGGAATAAAACCTGAACCTCATCAGTTGAAGAAATCTTAGCTTGATGATTTTGCTTGCTTAAAAATTCTTCCAAATTGGAGCTAGACTGAACTTCCTCTAGACCTGTCATATAAACAGGAATGTAATCGGACACAGCCATTGAGTGAATCAAGACCAGATAATCCTGAACACGTTCTTGCATTTCCAGAAGAAGGTCCTTGGTATTGTTAATTTCTCGAATGCTTAGGTTGGGATGGGTTTCTGGCTTCACAGCTCGTTTTGTAGTAATTAAACAAACTTCATGCCCTGCAGCAAGCAAGGTTTCTGTGATGATTTTCCCCAAACGACCTGTAGAATGGTTAGTGATAGAGCGGACGCTATCGATAGCTTCACTGGTACCGCCCGATGTAACTAAAATTTTCATAGCACTATTGTACACAAAAATAAACGGTAAGTAAAATGAAAGTGATAAATTTTTGGTAAAAACGAAGATTTACTATAGTTTCAAACTATAAAGCCATATAAAATTTAAGAAAGGGCTCTAAAAACCTTGAAAATAGGGATATTCACGAACGTTTAGAGAGTTTTCGGATGTTAAAAACCTTGTTTTGTGTTATAATGAATTATCATATAAGAGGTTAGAGGAGTTTTGAATGAAAACAGATATTGAAATCGCACAGAGTATTGAGTTGAAGCCAATTGTTGATGTTGTAGAGAAACTTGGTATTTCTTACGACGATTTGGAGTTGTATGGAAAGTACAAGGCTAAGCTCAGCTTTGATAAAATTCGTGCAGTTGAGAGCAATCCAGTTGGGAAATTGATTTTGGTTACTGCCATCAACCCAACACCTGCAGGTGAAGGAAAATCAACCATTACCATTGGTCTTGCGGATGCCTTGAATAAGATTGGCAAGAAAACGATGATCGCTATCCGCGAACCATCTCTTGGTCCAGTAATGGGGATTAAGGGTGGTGCGGCAGGTGGTGGTTACGCTCAAGTTCTACCAATGGAGGACATCAATCTCCACTTCACTGGAGACATGCATGCCATTACAACTGCCAACAACGCCCTTTCTGCCTTGATTGACAACCACTTGCACCAAGGAAATGAGCTGGGAATTGACCAACGTCGTATCCTCTGGAAACGTGTCGTTGACTTGAACGACCGTGCTCTTCGCCATGTGACCGTTGGACTTGGTGGTCCTCTAAACGGTATTCCACGTGAGGATGGCTTTGATATTACCGTTGCTTCCGAAATCATGGCAATTCTTTGCTTGGCTACGGATATCGAGGACTTGAAACGCCGTTTGGCTAATATCGTAATTGGTTATCGCTATGACCGTACACCTGTTTCTGTAGGTGATTTGCAGGTTGAAGGTGCCTTAGCTTTGATTTTGAAGGATGCGATTAAGCCGAACCTGGTTCAGACAATTTACGGAACACCTGCCTTTGTACATGGTGGTCCATTTGCCAATATAGCTCACGGATGTAACTCTGTCTTGGCAACTACAACAGCCCTTCACTTGGCTGATTACACAGTTACTGAAGCTGGTTTTGGTGCAGACCTTGGTGCCGAGAAATTCCTTGATATTAAGACACCAAACTTGCCAACTTCACCAGATGCAGTAGTTATTGTTGCAACCCTTCGTGCCCTTAAGATGAATGGTGGTGTGGCTAAAGACGCTCTTACAGAGGAAAATGTGGAGGCGGTTCGTGCCGGTTTTGCTAACTTGAAACGCCACGTTGAAAATATCCGTAAGTTCGGTATTCCAGCAGTCGTAGCTATTAATGAATTTGTCTCTGATACAGAAGCTGAAATCGCAGCCTTGAAAGAACTCTGTGCCTCAATTGATGTTCCAGTTGAGCTGGCTAGTGTTTGGGCTGATGGTGCAGAAGGTGGAGTAGCACTTGCCGAAACAGTTGTTAAGACTATCGCTGAAAACCCATCTAACTATAAACGTTTGTATGACAATGACCTTTCTGTCCAAGAAAAGATTGAAAAGATTGTTACTGAAATCTACCGTGGTAGCAAAGTAAACTTTGAGAAGAAAGCTCAAACACAAATCGCCCAAATCGTTCAAAACGGTTGGGACAAATTGCCAATCTGTATGGCTAAAACTCAGTACAGCTTCTCAGACAATCCAAATGCACTTGGAGCACCTGAAAACTTTGAAATTACCATTCGCGAATTGGTGCCAAAATTAGGTGCAGGCTTTATCGTTGCTCTAACTGGCGATGTCATGACCATGCCAGGACTTCCAAAACGACCAGCAGCCCTCAACATGGATGTTGAAAGCGATGGAACCGTTCTAGGCTTGTTCTAATAGTTTAATTGAATTTAAATGAGTTTGGAAATAACATCCAAGCTCATTTTCTTATCTAGGCATAAGTCCTTATTTTAAGCTAATGAAATAGTTGCCTTCTAGACGCAATCAGTCTAGGTAAAGATATTTTCCCTGATTTCTGATATAATAGAAATATTGACTTCAAGAGTAAGGAAAAGAAGATGAACGCATTATTGAATGGAATGAATGACCGTCAGGCTGAGGCGGTACAAACGACAGAAGGTCCCTTGTTGATCATGGCGGGGGCTGGTTCTGGAAAGACTCGAGTTTTGACCCACCGCATTGCTTATCTGATTGATGAAAAGCTGGTCAATCCTTGGAATATCTTGGCCATTACCTTTACCAACAAGGCTGCGCGTGAGATGAAGGAGCGTGCTTATAGCCTTAATCCAGCAACTCAGGACTGTCTGATTGCGACCTTTCACTCCATGTGTGTTCGTATCTTGCGTCGCGATGCGGACCATATTGGCTACAATCGTAATTTTACTATTGTAGATCCTGGTGAACAACGAACTCTCATGAAACGCATTCTCAAACAGTTGAACTTGGATCCTAAAAAATGGAATGAACGAACTATTTTGGGGACCATTTCCAATGCCAAGAATGATTTGATTGATGATGTGGCGTATGCTGCTCAAGCTGGCGATATGTACACGCAAATCGTGGCTCAGTGTTATACAGCCTATCAGAAAGAACTGCGTCAGTCGGAGTCGGTTGACTTTGATGATTTGATTATGTTGACCTTGCGTCTCTTTGATCAAAATCCTGATGTTTTGACCTACTACCAGCAGAAGTTTCAATACATCCATGTTGATGAGTACCAAGATACCAACCATGCTCAGTATCAACTGGTCAAACTCTTGGCTTCACGCTTTAACAATATTTGTGTGGTTGGGGATGCGGACCAGTCTATCTACGGTTGGCGTGGTGCTGATATGCAGAATATCTTGGACTTCGAAAAGGATTATCCTCAGGCCAAGGTTGTTTTGTTGGAGGAAAATTACCGCTCAACTAAAACCATTCTCCAAGCGGCTAACGAGGTTATTAAAAACAATAAAAATCGCCGTCCTAAGAATCTCTGGACTCAAAACGCTGATGGGGAGCAAATCGTATACTATCGTGCCAATGATGAGCTGGATGAGGCTGTATATGTTGCCAAAACCATCGATGAACTTGGTCGTAACCAAAACTTCCTTCATAAGGATTTTGCAGTTCTCTATCGTACAAACGCCCAGTCTCGTACTATTGAGGAAGCCCTGCTCAAATCTAACATTCCTTATACCATGGTTGGAGGAACCAAGTTCTACAGCCGTAAGGAAATCCGAGATATTATCGCTTACCTCAATCTTATTGCCAATTTGAGTGACAATATCAGTTTTGAGCGAATTATCAACGAGCCTAAACGTGGAATTGGGCCAGGTACAGTTGAGAAAATCCGTGACTTTGCGAATATGCAAGACATGTCCATGCTAGATGCTTCAGCCAATATCATGTTATCTGGTATCAAAGGTAAAGCAGCCCAATCTATCTGGGATTTTGCCAATATGATTCTGGATTTGCGGGAGCAACTGGACCACTTAAGCATTACTGAGTTGGTTGAGGCGGTTCTAGAAAGAACAGGTTACGTCGATATTCTAAATGCTCAAGCGACTCTGGAAAGTAAGGCTCGGGTTGAAAATATCGAAGAGTTCCTCTCTGTTACGAAAAACTTTGATGACACCTCTGATGGTCCAGAAGAGGAAACTGGTCTGGATAAACTGAGTCGTTTCTTAAATGACTTGGCCTTGATTGCGGACACAGATTCAGGTAGTCAGGAGACATCAGAAGTGACCTTGATGACCCTGCATGCTGCCAAAGGTCTCGAGTTTCCAGTTGTCTTTTTGATTGGGATGGAAGAAAATGTCTTTCCGCTTAGCCGTGCGGCTGAAGATCAAGATGAACTAGAAGAAGAACGCCGTCTAGCCTATGTAGGAATTACGCGTGCAGAGAAAATTCTCTATCTGACCAATGCCAACTCGCGCCTGCTTTTTGGTCGTACCAACTACAACCGTCCGACCCGATTTATTAACGAAATCAGTTCAGACTTGCTTGAGTATCAAGGTCTGGCTCGTCCTTCAAATTCAAGCTTTAAGGCATCTTATAGCAGCGGTGGGGTTGCCTTCGGTCAAGGTATGAGTTTGGCGCAGGCACTCCAAGACTGTAAACGCAGTGCAGCTCCAAAAACTATCCAGTCAGGCGGTCTCCCATTTGGTCAATTTACAGCTGGCTCAAAATCAGCCTCTAGCGAGGCAAATTGGTCCATTGGAGACATTGCCCTCCACAAGAAGTGGGGAGAGGGAACTGTTCTGGAAGTTTCAGGTAGCGGTGCAACTCAGGAATTGAAAATCAATTTCCCAGATGTTGGTTTGAAAAAACTTTTAGCCAGTGTGGCCCCAATTGAGAAAAAAATCTAATTTTTCATCCTTCTCACGAATAATAAAGTGAGGAGGATTTTTATGTACAGTATTTCATTCCAAGAAGATTCATTATTGCCAAGAGAAAGACTTGCCCAAGAAGGAGTGGAAGCACTCAGTAACCAAGAGTTGCTAGCTATTTTACTCAGAACAGGAACACGTCAGGTCAGTGTTTTTGAAATTGCCCAGAAAGTCCTGAACAATCTTTCAAGCCTAACAGATTTGAAAAAAATGACCCTGCAGGAATTGCAGAGTCTATCTGGTATCGGCCGTGTTAAGGCAATAGAATTACAAGCTATGATTGAACTGGGGCATCGTATTCACAAACACGAAACCCTTGAGATGGAAAGTATTCTCAGTAGCCAAAAGTTAGCCAAGAAGATGCAGCAGGAATTGGGGGACAAAAAACAAGAGCACCTAGTGGCGCTCTATCTCAATACTCAAAATCAAATCATCCATCAACAGACCATTTTTATCGGTTCTGCAACTCGTAGTATCGCTGAGCCGCGAGAGATTCTTCACTATGCTATCAAGCATATGGCGACTTCACTCATATTGGTTCATAATCATCCTTCGGGAGCGGTAGCCCCTAGCCGAAATGATGATTATGTCACTAAACTTGTTAAAGAAGCCTGTGACCTGATGGGGATTGTCCTTTTGGACCATTTGATTGTCTCACATTCTAGTTACTTTAGTTACCGTGAAAAAACAGATTTAATCTAAAGTTCATTAACGACATAGTCAAAGAGGTTTTTATCTTTGGGACGATTTTCAAAAAGAAATTCTGGGTGCCATTGGACACCTAGAAAGGCGACATCATCCGTACTCATGACAGCCTCAATGATACCATCTTTAGGATCATGAGCTGCAATCTTTAAGTTAGGTGCTAAATCCTTAATACTCTGATGGTGGAAGGAGTTGATATGGGAGATTTCTCCATAGATTTCTCGGAGAACGGTATTTGGTTCTGTCACTAAGCGTTGAGTTGTGTATTCGGCAGAACAATCCTGCCAATGGTCTTCGATATCTTGGTACAAAGTTCCACCCATGGCAACGTTAAAGAGTTGTGTTCCACGGCAGACAGAAAAAATTGGCTTTTTCTGTTTAATAGCTTCCTTGATGAGGGCCAGTTCGAAGATATCTCTTTGAAGGTGGTAGTCATCGCTATCAATGGTTTTTGGTTCACCATAGAATTTTGGATCAACATTTTGTCCACCTGACAAGATGAGCTTGTCAACCATACTGATATAGTGGCAGGCCATTTCTTGATCACCAATCGGTAGGATGATGGGAATCCCTCCAGCGTCTTTAACGCCTTCAACAAAGCCTTTTGCTGCGTAGCTCATCATGATGTCATCATCTGGATGAGTTTTTTCGTTTCCTGTAATCCCTATAACTGGTTTTTTCATAAAATGATTTTCGCTTTCTAATCCTCTTTTCGCATGAAATAGAGGAGGGTTTGGAGTTCACTTGTCAAATCGACATACTGAACGACCACGTCTTTTGGTAAATGCAGATGGACTGGTGAAAAACTGAGAATTCCTTTCACGCCAGCATCCACCAAGAGATTGGCAACCTCTTGTGACTTGACGCTGGGAACGGTCAGGATAGCAGTCTTCACATCAGCATCCTTGATTTTATCCTTGATTTGTGAAATTCCGTAAATGGGAATCCCATCAGGGGTTTGGCTACCGACTTCGGGATGGTCATCTAGGTCAAAGGCCATGATAATTTTCATCTTGTTACGCTCGTGGAAGCGGTAGTGGAGAAGGGCATGCCCCATATTTCCAATACCAACCAGCATGACATTGGTAATAGAGTTATCATTGAGCAAATCGGCAAAAAACGTCATGAGTTTTTTGACATCATAGCCAAAGCCACGACGACCAAGTTCACCAAAATAGGAAAAATCACGACGTACGGTCGCTGAATCAATCCCAATAGCCTCTGCAATTTGCTTAGAGTTGGCACGTTCAATCTTTTCTGAATGAAATCTCTTAAAAATTCGATAGTAGAGAGAGAGTCTTTTCGCTGTAGCTTTTGGAATAGCAGACTGTTTATCTTTCACAAAATCACAACCTTTCTATTCTTCTATTTTATAGAAACATTGTGAAAAAATCAACAAAAACAAGAAAAAACTAAGAAAAATCTTAGTTTTAATGTAAAAAATCTGCATGTGATAGAAAACGGTAGAGGTCTCCGACCAGTCCTTGGTAAACTTCCTGCCCTTGAAAGGTCAAAGAAGTTACATAAAGTGTATCTGGTAGAGTCACACATCCTGATAGAGCCAGCATGAGAGCCTCGTAATCCTCATACTTGAGAGTGCGCTCTACATGATAGCTGTCCTTATAGGTCAGTTCAAACATTTTGGCTCTATCTTTCTGATTTTGTAAAGACACCACGTTCTACCAAGCTATCCATGAGGAAGTAGAATTTTTCCTGATGAATGTGGTGGTCTTCTGATTTGAAAATATCAACTAGACGAAGCCCAAACTTGTCAGTGATATTGATTTTAGCCCCTGTAAGTTCCTTGTTAATGATGATTTTGAGTTGGAAGCCTTCACCGCTGTTTGGCACTTTTTCCAAAAGGCGAGTCAGTTCATAGTTACCAACCTTAGTCTCAAAAAATGTGTTATCTTTGAGGGTGAATTTTTTAACAGAAGGGCTAAGAGTGTAGTCGTAACGACAATTTTTTAACTTAATGTTTTTTTCAAATGCCATATGGCTAACCTCCGATAATTTCTTTTAAGGTTTTTGCGAGGGTTTGTAGGTCTTCAACAGTATTTCGTGGCGACAAACTGATACGAACGGATTCCTTTAAGCGTTCTGAATTTGCTCCGTACATAGCTTCAAGAACATGGCTGGATTGGACAATGCCTGCTGTACAAGCTGAGCCAGTAGAGATTGAAATTCCAGCTAAATCTAGACGAAGGAGTAAGAGGTCATTTTTCTGACCAGGAAATCCAATATTGAGAACATAAGGGAGATGGTGTTCGCCTCTATTCAGGTAATATTGAACTCCCTCTAGCTCTGCCAGAAAAGCAGTTTCTAAATTTTGTACATGTTGAAAATGTTCTTCTTGTTTTTCTAGGTCTTCTTTTAGGGCTGCAACCATAGCCACTATGGCAGCTAGATTTTCAGTTCCTGCACGTTTTTTCTGTTCTTGGTCTCCGCCATGTAGATAGGAATCAAAGTCCATGCTAGATGCGTAGAGAAAGCCGATTCCCTTAGGACCATGGAATTTATGGGCCGAAGCAGTGAGAAAATCAATGCCCAATTCTTCTGGGTGTATAGGGATTTTACCAATAGCCTGAACTGCATCGACATGATAGGCGGCTGGGTGTTGCTTGAGTATTTGGCCAATTTCAGCAATGGGCAGTAGGTTTCCTGTCTCATTATTGGCAAACATGGTAGAAACCAAAATCGTATCGTCACGTAAAGCCTTTTGAATTTGCTGGGCTGCGATTTCTTGATTTTCTGGCTGAATAATGGTTGCTTCAAACCCAAAGTTTTGAACCAAGTAATCAATGGTTTCAAGGACGGCATGGTGCTCAATGGCAGTTGTGATGATATGTTTTCCTTGTTCTTGGTGACGAAGGCAGTAGCCAATGATGGCAGTATTGTTTCCTTCAGTCCCACCAGAAGTGAAAAAGATATGTTGAGGTTTTGTCCCCAGTAACTGGGCTAGTTCCTGACGGGCTTCTCTCAAGAGTTTGCCAGCTTGACGACCATGACCATGAATACTAGATGGATTGCCATGGGTTTCTTGCATAACCTTGGTCATAGCTGAAATAGCAACTGCTGACATAGGAGTCGTTGCAGCATTGTCCAAATAAATCAAAGAATCACCTTATTTCTTTTTGTTGTAGGCAAAGAGTGGGCTGACTGGTTTTCTTTCGTGGATACGGACGATAGCATCACCAATTAACTCACTAGCAGTGATGTAGCATACGTTTTTAGGAGTTTTTTCTTTTGTTGCTACTGAATCAGTCACAAGAATTTCTTTAATATTAGTATTGTCAAGAAGTTCAGCAGCACCTTCGACGAAGAGACCGTGGCTAGAAACAGCATAAATTTCTGTAGCCCCTTCACGTTCAACGATTTTAGCAGCTTCAGAGAAGGTACGTCCTGTATTAAGAATATCATCAATCAAGATGGCTTTCTTACCTTCAACATCACCAATAATATAACCTTCGTTACGAGTTGCATCGTCTTGAGGGTAATCGATAATGGCGATAGGAGCATCAAGATATTCAGCCAGGCTACGAGCACGTTTGACACCTGAATTTTTAGGGCTAACGACAACAACATCTGAGCCAAGGAGCCCCTTATCGCAGTAATGTTTGGCAAATAGAGGAACTGTATAGAGGTTGTCAACAGGAATATCAAAGAAGCCTTGCACCTGAACAGCATGCAAATCAAGGGTAAGGACACGGTCAACACCAGCCTTAACTAGCATATTAGCAACTAGTTTTGCTGTAAGTGGCTCACGTGGTGAAGCAATGCGGTCTTGACGTGCATAGCCAAAATATGGAAGGACAACATTGATACTGTGGGCACTTGCGCGCACACAAGCGTCAACCATGATCAACAATTCCATTAGGTGGTTGTTAACAGGGAAACTTGTAGACTGGATGATGTAAACATCATAACCACGGACACTTTCTTCGATATTTACTTGGATTTCTCCGTCTGAAAATTGACGTGATGATAGTTTTCCAAGCGGTACACCAACAGCTTGTGCAATTTTCTGTGCAATCTCTTGGTTAGAGTTGAGTGCGAAAAGTTTCATGTTTTTTCTATCTGACATTATAGACCGTCCTCTGTAAACTTTATAAATCCTAGTTATATATGTCTTGCCTATATGAACTGGGATTTGTGTATTTTTATCTTTTCTATTTTACCAAAAAATGGAGATTATTTCAGCTATTTTTCATGCTTTTGACAAATCGGACCAATTTTGAGGGAGCTTTTTGATAAGCAATCTGATTTTCCTCTAAAAATTGTTGGAAATCCTGTTTGCCTTGCTCATGATTTTCCACTTCAAGCTCTAATTCGTAATCTGTAATATCAAAGTACTGACTCTCATCCAGTGCCATGAGACCAATAGCTGTTTGCATTTCATAGCGAAGCGTTGTTAGACAACCGAGCACCTGCCAGTTCTTGCTCTGGATGCCATGTTTAGCTAATTCATCAAGAACCAGCCCCTGAGGAAGTTCTTCCTTGGTTAGATAGTTTTCAGCATCTTTTAGTTGTAATTTTTGATTGTATTCCATGTTTCCAACACTGTGTGGGACTTTGAGTGTCAATTCTGCCCAGTCTTCAAAGGTTCGAATGCGCATAGCAACTCTCTTTTCTCGAAGTTCAAAATTAGGAGTGTCGATGTAGTAATTTTTTTGAAGAACAGGAGTGACACCTGCGAACTGCGCTTTTAGACGATTGTATTCATCTTTTTTCAAGAGTGTTTTCAATTCAATTTCTAAATGTTTCATTTTTCTTACCTTTTCTTTATCGTTGAAAGCGGATTTATGATATAATAGCATTGTATTTATTGTATATGAATCTGGAGAAAAAATCAAAGATATTTTTGAAGGATAATATGAGAACAAGGGAGAATATATGACCTTAGAATGGGAAGAATTTCTAGATCCTTACATTCAAGCTGTTGGTGAGTTAAAGATTAAACTACGTGGTATTCGTAAGCAATATCGTAAGCAAAATAAGCATTCTCCGATTGAGTTTGTGACTGGTAGAGTCAAGCCGATTGAAAGTATCAAGGAAAAAATGGTTCGTCGTGGCATTACTTATGCAACCTTGGAACACGATTTGCAGGATATTGCTGGTTTGCGTGTGATGGTCCAGTTTGTAGATGACGTCAAGGAAGTAGTGGAAATTTTGCACAAGCGTCAGGACATGCGAATTATACAGGAGCGAGATTACATTACTCATCGAAAAGCATCAGGCTACCGTTCCTATCACGTGGTAGTAGAATATACGGTTGATACTGTCAATGGTGCCAAGACCATTTTGGCGGAAATTCAAATTCGTACCTTGGCCATGAATTTCTGGGCAACGATAGAACATTCTCTCAACTACAAGTATCAAGGGGATTTCCCAGAGGAAATTAAAAAGAGACTGGAAATTACAGCCAAGATTGCCCATCAGTTGGATGAAGAAATGGGTAAAATTCGAGATGATATCCAGGAAGCCCAGGCTCTTTTTGATCCTTTGAGTAGAAAATTAAATGATGGTGTAGGAAACAGTGACGATACAGATGAAGAATACAGGTAAACGAATTGATCTGATAGCTAATAGAAAACCGCAGAGTCAAAGGGTTTTGTATGAATTGCGAGATCGTTTGAAGAGAAATCAGTTTATACTCAATGATACCAATCCGGATATTGTCATCTCCATAGGTGGGGATGGCATGCTCTTGTCGGCCTTTCATAAGTACGAAAACCAGCTTGACAAGGTCCGCTTCATTGGTGTTCACACTGGACATTTGGGCTTCTATACGGACTACCGTGATTTTGAGTTGGATAAGCTAGTGACTAATTTGCAGCTAGATACAGGAGCAAGAGTCTCTTACCCTGTTCTAAATGTGAAGGTCTTTCTTGGAAATGGTGAAGTGAAGATTTTCAGGGCACTAAATGAAGCCAGTATCCGCAGGTCTGATCGAACCATGGTAGCAGATGTTGTAATCAATGGTGTCCCCTTTGAACGTTTTCGAGGAGACGGACTAACAGTTTCAACTCCGACGGGTAGTACAGCTTATAACAAATCTCTTGATGGAGCTGTTTTACACCCAACCATTGAAGCTTTGCAATTAACGGAAATTGCTAGCCTTAATAATCGCGTCTATCGAACGCTAGGTTCGTCCATTATTGTTCCTAAGAAGGATAAGATTGAACTCATTCCAACGAGAAACGATTACCATACTATTTCGGTTGACAATAGTGTTTATTCCTTCCGTAATATCGAAAGAATTGAGTATCAAATTGACCATCATAAGATTCACTTTGTCGCTACACCGAGTCACACCAGTTTCTGGAATCGTGTTAAGGATGCTTTTATTGGCGAGGTGGATGAATGAGGTTTGAATTTATCGCAGATGAGCATGTCAAGGTTAAGAGCTTTTTGAAAAAGCACGAGGTTTCTAAAGGACTTTTGGCCAAGATTAAGTTTCGAGGTGGTGCAATTCTGGTCAATGACCAACCGAAAAATGCAACGTACCTATTGGATATTGGGGACCGCGTTACTATCGATATTCCCGCTGAAGAAGGCTTTGAAACTCTAGAAGCAATCGAGCGTCCACTGGATATTCTCTATGAGGATGACCATTTTCTAGTCTTGAATAAACCCTATGGAGTGGCTTCTATTCCTAGTGTCAACCACTCTAATACCATTGCCAATTTTATCAAGGGTTACTATGTTAAGCAAAATTATGAAAATCAGCAGGTTCACATTGTGACTAGACTTGATAGGGACACTTCTGGCTTGATGCTCTTTGCCAAGCACGGTTATGCCCATGCACGATTGGACAAGCAGTTGCAGAAAAAGTCTATTGAGAAGCGCTACTTTGCTTTGGTTAAAGGAGATGGATATTTAGAGCCTGAAGGAGAAATTATTGCTCCAATAGCGCGTGATGAAGACTCCATTATTACCAGAAGAGTGGCTAAAGGTGGAAAGTATGCCCATACATCCTACAAGATTGCAGCTTCATATGGAAATATTCACTTGGTAGATATTCGTTTGCACACTGGTCGGACCCACCAAATCCGAGTACATTTTTCTCATATCGGCTTTCCTTTGTTGGGAGATGATTTGTATGGTGGTAGCCTGGACGATGGCATCCAACGTCAGGCCTTGCATTGCCATTACCTATCCTTTTATCATCCATTTCTAGAGCAAGACTTGCAGTTAGAAAGTCCCTTGCCGGATGATTTCAGTAACCTTATTACCCAGTTATCAACTAATACTCTATAAAAACTGTTTAGAGTATAATTATTATCTTAAAGGAGAAAACTCATGGAAGTTTTTGAAAGTCTCAAAGCCAACCTTGTTGGTAAAAATGCTCGTATCGTTCTGCCTGAAGGGGAAGAGCCACGTATTCTTCAAGCGACTAAACGCTTGGTAAAAGAAACAGAAGTAATTCCTGTTTTGCTTGGAAATCCTGAAAAAATTAAAATTTATCTTGAAATTGAAGGGATCATGGATGGTTATGAAGTTATTGACCCTCAACATTATCCTCAATTTGAAGAAATGGTTGCTGCCTTAGTGGAGCGTCGTAAGGGTAAAATGACTGAAGAAGAAGCGCGCAAGGTTTTGGTTGAAGATGTCAACTACTTTGGTGTTATGTTAGTTTACCTGGGCTTGGTTGATGGAATGGTGTCTGGAGCAATTCACTCAACAGCTTCAACAGTTCGCCCAGCCCTTCAAATTATCAAAACTCGTCCAAATGTAACGCGTACTTCAGGTGCCTTCCTCATGGTTCGTGGTACGGAACGTTACCTATTTGGAGACTGTGCCATTAATATCAATCCAGATGCAGAAGCCTTGGCTGAAATTGCCATCAACTCAGCAATCACAGCTAAGATGTTTGGTATCGAGCCTAAAATTGCTATGCTGAGCTATTCTACTAAAGGTTCAGGATTTGGTGAAAGCGTTGATAAGGTAGTGGAAGCAACTAAAATTGCTCACGACTTGCGTCCTGACCTTGAAATCGATGGTGAGTTGCAATTTGATGCAGCCTTTGTTCCTGAAACTGCAGCTTTGAAAGCTCCTGGAAGTACGGTAGCTGGTCAAGCAAATGTCTTCATTTTCCCAGGTATCGAAGCAGGAAATATCGGATACAAGATGGCCGAACGCCTCGGTGGCTTTGCGGCTGTAGGACCTGTTTTGCAAGGTTTGAACAAGCCAGTTAACGACCTTTCTCGTGGATGTAATGCAGATGATGTTTACAAGTTGACCCTTATCACAGCGGCTCAAGCAGTTCATCAATAAAGAGAAAAGAGAAATTCTACTAAATAATTCGTATTTATAATCAAAAAACGCACAGTATCAGGAGCCGAAAACCTTGATACTATGCGTTTTATTGTGTGAAGATTTACTTCATTTTCTCTTAAAATTGAGTTTTTGCCCAGCCTATTTTTAGTCTTTATAAGCTACGATACCAATGATGGTATCAACTGCACGTTCCATAGTCTGAAGGCTGACGTATTCAAAACGTCCGTGCATATTTTCACCACCCGCAAAGATATTTGGAGTAGGGATTCCCATAAAGGAAATTTTAGAGCCGTCTGTTCCACCACGGATTGGTTCGATAATAGGTGTGATACCTAATTCTTCCATAACAGTTTTAGCAATGGTAATTGGCGTCATATCTTTCTCAATGACTTCTTTCATATTGTAGTACTGGTCTGTCAAGTTCAGGGTGACACGGTCGCTCCCAAGTTCTTGATTCATCTTATCAGCGATAGATTGCATAGCTGCTTTACGCGCTTCAAAGGAATCTTTTTCAAAATCGCGAATGATGTAGCTTGCACGCGCCTCCTCGACACTACCTGTCACATCCATTAGATGGTAAAAACCTTGGTAACCATCCGTTAACTCAGGTCGCTCATTCTCTGGAAGTTGATTGTGAAAATCAATTGCTAGCTGAAGGGCATTGACCATCTGACCTTTGGCGGTACCAGGATGGACATTACGTCCTTGGAAATGCAATTCAGCTCCAGCTGCTGAGAAGGTCTCGTACTGAAGCTCACCTAATGGACCACCATCAACTGTGTAGGCAAAATCAACATCAAAATCTTCTGCATCAAATTTATTGGCACCAACACCGATTTCTTCATCTGGTCCAAAACCAACACGAATCTCACAGTGTTTGATTTCAGGATGAGCAGTCAGATATTCAATAGCTGTCATAATTTCAGCAATGCCAGACTTGTCATCAGCTCCTAGCAAGGTTGTTCCATCGGTTGTGATGAGTGTTTGGCCTGGATATTTTTCAAGAATCTTGAAGTCAGCTGGATCTAATTTAAAACCAGAATTCCCTAGTTCAATCACACCACCATCGTAGTTTTCAATCACCTGAGGATTGACTCCTTCGGCATTAAAGTCAGCAGTATCCATGTGAGAGATGAAGCCAATCTTACGTGTTAAAGATGGGTCATTAGCTGGCAAGGTCCCAATTGCAAAACCATTTGGTAGATAATAAACATTTTGTAAACCAACACGTTTCATTTCTGGGATAAGGATATTGGTTGCGAAATCAACCTGACTCTGTGTACTTGGAGTAGTAGTAGAGTGTTCATCAGAGCGCGTGTTGACCTTAACGTAGGTTAAAAAGCGGTCCAAGAGATTTGGGTAAGTCATAAAAACTCCTTTTTAATTCATTTTTTCCATTGTATCATAGAAAGAAGAGAAAAACAAAAGACAGAAGATTGAGAATGTCCCTATGTTAGCGTTTACTTATCAATGAATTAATGATAAAATAAACTTGATAAAAACATCACAAGGAAGTAGTTATGAAAAAAGCAATTTTAATGATGACTTTCGGTTCACCAGAAGAGATTACCTTTGAAGGTGTAGCTGATTTTTTCACAAATATTCGTCGTGGAGTGAGACCCCAAGACCACGAGATTCAGACTCTCTATGATAATTATGTACGAATTGGAGGCACGCCTCTGCAAAGAATTACTCGTGAAGAGGTTGCCTTGGTAGAAGCTAGGCTGGGAAATGAATACAGTGTCTATTTTGCCAATAAGTTTTCCAGTCCCTTTATTCCAGATGTGATCGGTCAGATGGAAGTAGACGGCATTGAACAGTGTATTTGCTTGATTTTGGAGCCTCATTATTCTTTTTACTCTGTCATGGGTTATGAGAAATTTTTAGAAAGCAAGCAAATTCAATTTTTGGTCATTAAGGACTGGTATCAAGAAGAAGCGCTCTTAAACTATTGGGCGGATGAAATTGGTAAGATTTTAAAAGAAGAAGTAAAACAGGATAGCTTTAAAGTTATCTTTTCAGCCCACAGTGTACCTATTTTCGCCTTGGATTTTGGTGACCCATATATTGACCAAATTTTCGAAAATAGCAAGCTAGTCGCTGAAAAACTAGGCTTGAGTACAGAACAATATACTAACACCTGGCAGAGTGAAAGTGATATCGGTATTCCATGGATTAAGCCAGATGTTTTAGAGTATCTCAGAGAACAGAAAGAACACCCAGACCATTATATTTTTGTTCCTATCAGTTTTATCAGTGAGCATATTGAAGTCTTGTTCGACAATGATGTGGAATGTTATGACTTATGTCAGGAATTGGGTGTGAACTACCATCGATCACCAATGCCAAATACAGATTCTCGTTTGATTGATGCCTTGGTTAATGCAGTCAGAGCTAATGAAGATCAAGAATTTAAGGAATTTCTCCCAGAAGAAGAAACCTTTGATGAGTTAGTTCCTTCAGATGAGACGAAAAACATTTTGGCTGAATCTGAAGATTTACAAATGCCAGAATTTGTGAAAAAATTGATTGAGAAAAAAGGTCGTGAAAATGTTAAGATGCCTTATTTGATCAAGAAAATGCTTGAGAAAGCAGGTAAGTTACCAAAAGAGTAAAGAAAAAGGATTTAGCTTTGCGCTAGATCCTTTTAATCGATTATTTTTTCTCAAGAAGGGCTTTGATTTCTTGAAGTACTTCCAACTCAGTTGGACCAGCTGGAGCTTCCTCAGCAGCTTCTTCTTTCTTAGTAAGGTTTTGAGCTTTTTCTATTGCTTTAATCACAAAGAATAGAACAGTACCAACTACAAGGAAGTTGATAACAGCGCTCAAAAAGTTACCGTAAGCAACTCCATTCCATGAAAGTTCAGCAATACGTTCGATTTTTGCAGCTTTCAAAGCAGGGTTCAATAGAAGTGGAGTGATGATATCGTTAACGAATGAAGTTACAATAGCACCAAAAGTAGAGGCAATGATCACACCGACAGCAAGGTCAACAACGTTACCACGAAGCAAAAATGCTTTAAGATCTTTTAACATTTTCATAATTTCCTTTCAAAAAAAGTTTATACTTCATTATATATTAATTAAAAAAAGCTTGCAAGATATATGCTCAGAAATTTTATTTTTTAAAAATAAAAACCTTACTAAAAATGTAATTAAGGATAATTATCAACAATTGTGCAAGAACTGTTTCGATTGCATTGATTTTGTCAAGATTTTCATTTACGAATTGACCTATGATGTGGGGAAACTGGGTTACAAATAGAAAAGTAAAGAGCAAGTCTAACAGAAAAGTAGAAAGGCGGGCAAGAGAAAATTTCACTAAACGTCTTGGCCAATTCTTCCTAGCTTGCTTAAATACAATCCTATCATTTGTGATAAAGGCAAAGAGGATACCAATAATATTTGCTAGGGTAGTAGCAAGCAGTTCTTTATGGGTTAATTGATAAAGGACTAATCGGGATAGAAAGGAGACAAGAGTAGTTGCAAGGCCAAAGAAGAGATAGGCTAAGATTTCATTGTTAAAAAATTTTTGAATAGGAATTTTCATGTTTTAAGTATAGCATAAAGCAGGCTATTGTGCTATACTAGTAAGGTTGAATAAAGCAACCCTTGGTGCTTAGCTTCTTTCACCAAGCATATTACACGCGGATAATCCGCTAAAGGAGAAAAGATGAAAAAATTAACTATTCGTGATGTTGCAGACATTGCAATCGTCGCTGCTATCTATGTCGTTTTGACTGTTACACCGCCCCTAAATGCCATTAGCTATGGTGCTTATCAGTTCCGTATTTCAGAAATGATGAACTTTATGGCTTTTTATAATCCTAAGTACATCATCGGAGTTACCATCGGTTGTATGATTGCTAATTTCTTTAGCTTCGGACTGCTAGATGTCTTTGTTGGTGGTGGATCAACCCTAGTATTCCTCAGTCTAGGTGTTTGGCTTTTTGCAAAATACAGCAAAGATTACCTCTTTAATGGATTAATTCGAAAAGATCATTTCTTCTTTTCAATCCTCTTTTCAATTTCCATGTTTACCATCGCTGCAGAGTTGAATATCGTAGCGCAATTACCATTCTTCCTTACTTGGTTTACAACAGGGATCGGTGAATTTGCCTCATTGATTATTGGAGCGATTATCATTGGTAAAATTGGTCGTCGAATTGATTTAAGCAAATAGAAGAAGACAAGCTGGGTAGCCTTTACCTGGCTTTTTCTTATAGAAAATTTCTAAGGAAACTTGACAAGTTTTTCTGATTATAGTATACTTCTTAAGTAAGCTGATTTAGCTCAGTTGGCAGAGCGCATCCATGGTAAGGATGAGGTCGCCGGTTCAATCCCGGCAATTAGCATGAAATAGACAGAAAAGCCCTTGATTTACAAGGGTTTTTGTTATGTCTGCCCCAAATTTTTCAAAGATGTTTCTTATGCACATGTGTAAATAAAAACAAAGAGTTTCGTCAGTTGACAAAAGTCCTTCACTTTAGTAGAATAGTAGATGCGATGAGTCGATAGGTAGTCTTCGGACTACTATTGAGCATAAGGAGGTCATAACGCAGGAGCGGACCTTGATGAGTTGTGTGAACCTGCTCATCACATGAAGATGCCTCTTAGTCCCTGGTCTAGCGACCGGGGATTTTTATTTTCCAAAAAATGATGAAAAAGCTTTGCAATTCATGGAAAAAGTAGTATAATACATCTATTATAGAAATTTTTAGAAAATTCCGAAAGAGGTTATTTATGGGATATACAGTTGCTGTAGTCGGCGCGACAGGTGCTGTCGGAGCTCAGATGATAAAAATGTTGGAAGAATCAACACTTCCAATCGATAAAATCCGTTTACTTGCTTCTGCACGTTCAGCAGGCAAGACTTTGAAATTTAAAGACCAAGATATTACGATTGAAGAAACGACTGAAACAGCTTTTGAAGGAGTTGATATTGCTCTCTTTTCAGCAGGTGGTTCGACATCAGCTAAGTATGCACCGTACGCAGTTAAGGCTGGAGCGGTGGTAGTAGATAACACATCTTACTTCCGTCAAAATCCAGATGTTCCTTTGGTTGTTCCAGAGGTCAATGCTCACGCACTTGATGCCCACAACGGGATTATTGCCTGCCCTAACTGTTCGACAATCCAAATGATGGTGGCGCTTGAGCCAGTTCGTCAAAAATGGGGCTTGGATCGTATCATTGTTTCAACTTACCAAGCAGTCTCTGGTGCTGGTATGGGAGCGATTCTTGAAACACAACGTGAACTTCGTGAAGTATTGAATGATGGAGTGAAACCACGTGATTTGCATGCGGAAATCTTACCTTCGGGTGGTGACAAGAAACATTATCCTATCGCCTTTAACGCTCTTCCACAAATCGATGTCTTCACTGACAATGATTATACTTACGAAGAGATGAAGATGACTAAGGAAACTAAGAAAATCATGGAAGATGATAGCATTGCAGTATCTGCAACATGTGTGCGTATTCCAGTCTTGTCAGCTCACTCTGAGTCTGTTTACATCGAAACAAAAGAAGTGGCTCCAATCGAAGAAGTAAAAACAGCTATCGCAGCCTTCCCAGGTGCTGTTCTCGAAGATGATGTAGCTCATCAAATTTATCCGCAAGCCATCAATGCAGTGGGTTCACGTGATACCTTTGTTGGTCGTATCCGTAAAGACTTGGATGCTGAAAAAGGAATTCACATGTGGGTTGTTTCAGATAACCTTCTCAAAGGTGCTGCTTGGAACTCAGTTCAGATTGCAGAAACTCTTCATGAACGTGGCCTGGTTCGTCCAACAGCTGAATTGAAATTTGAATTAAAATAGTCATATCGTTTAGGAGTTCAGATGAACTCCTTCTTTGAAATAGAGAGGTGTTTTCATGTCTTATCAAGATTTAAAAGAGTGTAAAATCATCACAGCCTTTATTACTCCCTTCCACGAGGATGGTTCCATCAACTTTGATGCCATTCCAGCCTTGATTGAGCATTTATTGGCCCATCATACAGATGGAATTCTTCTCGCAGGGACCACTGCTGAGAGTCCAACTTTGACCCACGATGAGGAGTTGGAGCTGTTTGCGGCTGTACAAAAGATTGTCAATGGACGCGTTCCTTTGATTGCGGGTGTAGGTACCAATGATACGCGTGACTCGATCGAGTTTGTCAAAGAAGTAGCAGAATTTGGTGGTTTTGCTGCTGGGCTTGCAATCGTACCATACTACAACAAACCTTCTCAAGAAGGAATGTATCAGCACTTTAAAGCTATTGCAGATGCTTCTGACCTACCAATTATTATCTATAACATTCCAGGGCGTGTAGTTGTCGAATTGACTCCAGAAACTATGCTTCGTTTGGCTGACCATCCAAATATCATTGGTGTCAAAGAATGTACGAGCTTGGCTAATATGGCTTACTTGATTGAGCACAAGCCAGAAGAGTTCTTGGTCTATACTGGTGAAGATGGAGATGCTTTCCATGCCATGAACCTTGGTGCGGACGGGGTTATTTCTGTTGCATCCCATACAAATGGGGATGAAATGCACGAGATGTTTACCGCCATTGCAGAAAGCGATATGAAGAAAGCTGCATCTATTCAGCGTAAATTCATTCCTAAAGTTAATGCTCTCTTCTCTTATCCAAGTCCTGCTCCAGTTAAGGCAGTTCTGAACTATATGGGATTTGAAGCTGGACCAACTCGTCTACCTCTTGTTCCAGCACCAGAAGAAGATGCCAAACGCATTATCAAGGTTGTTGTAGATGGCGACTACGAAGCGACTAAAGCAACCGTAACAGGTGTCTTAAGACCAGATTATTAATGAAGACAATAAAATCCATGACCGCAAGAAGGATCATGGATTTTTCTTATTTTCCTAAACAGAATTGGCTAAAGAGTTGGGTGATGAGTTCATCTGGAGCAGCATCCCCAGTGATTTCTCCGAGGATTTCCCAAGTACGAGTCAAGTCAACTTGAAGCAAGTCAACTGGCATACCCAGTTCAAGACCTTCGTTAACAGCCTGTAAGCTTTCAACTGCCTTTTCAATCAAGGAAATGTGACGGGCATTAGACAAGTAGGTAGCATCTTGCTCAACCAAACCAGCATTTTCAAAGAAGAGGTCATTAATGCGTTCTTCAATCTTATCGATATTTTGGTTTTTAAGGACTGAAATACGGATGACATCTTCAGGTAGTTCTGAAGTTTCAATTGCTTCAGGAAGATCAGTTTTGTTAAGCAGAATAATGCGATTAGTATCTTGGCTGATTTCTAAGAGTTGGCGATCTTGGGTGGTCAGTGGTTCACTGGCATTTAATACAAGTAGTACCAAGTCAGCTTCCTTGAGGGCTTTTTTGGAGCGCTCGACACCGATTTGTTCTACAATGTCATCTGTTTCACGAATTCCAGCTGTATCAATCAATTTGAGAGGGACACCATTGATGTTGACGTATTCTTCGATGACATCTCGAGTAGTACCAGCAATGTCTGTAACGATAGCCTTGTCCTCACGCAAGAGGTTGTTGAGAAGGCTGGATTTCCCAACGTTGGGGCGTCCGATGATGGCTGTGGAAATTCCTTCACGGAGGATTTTACCGCGACGAGCTGTCCGAAGCAGATTGGTTAGCAATTGCTCAAACTCCATAGTCTTTTCACGTACAACAGCAGTAGTGGCTTCCTCAACATCGTCATACTCAGGATAATCGATATTGACCTCGACTTGGGCAAGTGTGTTAAGGATTTCTTGACGGGTATTGTTAATCAGGTCAGAAAGGGAGCCGTCTAATTGCTTAACTGCAATATTCATAGCCTTGTCTGTCTTGGCACGGATGATATCCATCACCGCCTCGGCCTGTGTCAAATCTACGCGACCGTTTAAAAAGGCACGTTTGGTAAATTCACCAGGTTCTGCCAATCGAGCTCCTTCACGGATAGCTAACTGGAGAATTTCATTGGTCACCGCGATCCCACCGTGGGTGTTAATCTCGATAATATCCTCACGAGTGAAGGTTTTTGGAGATTTCATGGCCCCAATCATAACCTCGTCCATAACTTTACCAGTTTGAGGGTCAACGATGTGACCGTAGTTAAGAGTGTGGCTAGCAACCTGATTCAAGTCTTTTCCTTTAAAAATCTTTTGCGCAATCGCAAAACTATCTGTTCCGCTCAGGCGGACAATACCGATAGCCCCCTCGCCTAGTGGAGTCGAGATAGCAGCGATGGTATCAAATTCACGTGTAATCATAATATTTCCTTTAATTAATAGCTCTTTTTTTGGAAAATTTTCCAAGTTTCTTTTCAAATTGTAACAAATTTGAACTATTTCTTCAATGGATGCTACTTGGAGATTGAAAAAGCCTAAGCAATTCTGCTTAAGCTAGCTTATTTGGTGCGCATTTCCCCTTGTGGGAAGTAAGTTCCTTCTGGCATGTCGTTGATGATGACATGGACAGCAGATTGAGGTGCTCCAGTGTTACGGACAACAGCTTCCGTTACTTCCTTAGCAAGAGCTTTCTTTTGCTCGAGCGTGCGTCCTTCAAATAAATCGATGCGTACAAATGGCATAATAGCTTCCTCCACTAGTTTTTGATTTCTTCTATTTTACCACATTTTGCCGTTTAAAGCTTAAGAAAATTATGATATACTAGAATGTAGCAAAAATTTAGAAATGGACGTGAAGCAAGAAACATGGCACAGTTGTATTATCGTTATGGGACCATGAACTCTGGAAAGACAATCGAGATTCTCAAGGTGGCCTATAACTATGAGGAGCAAGGAAAAGGTGTTGTGATTATGACTTCAGCTCTGGATACGCGTGACGGTGTTGGCTATGTATCGAGTCGAATTGGCATGAAACGCCCTGCCATTGCGATTGAGGAGTCAACGGATATCTTTGGATTTATCCGAGATTTACCTGAGAAACCATACTGTGTTTTGGTCGATGAAGCCCAGTTTCTCAAACGTCATCATGTTTATGACCTAGCTCGTGTTGTAGACGAGTTAGATATACCCGTCATGGCTTTTGGTTTGAAAAATGATTTTCGAAATGAACTGTTCGAAGGTTCCAAATATCTATTACTTTTAGCAGACAAGATTGACGAAATCAAGACCATCTGTCAGTATTGTAAAAAAAAGGCAACTATGGTTTTGCGTACACAGGATGGACTGCCAGTCTATGATGGTGAGCAGATTCAGATTGGTGGCAATGAAACCTATATCTCAGTTTGTCGTAAACATTATTTTGCGCCAATGATAACCTCTAACAAGGAGCAAAACTATGACAATTGAATTAAGAGATGTTACAATGGAAAATTATTTTGATGTTTTGAATTTGGATGTCAAGGAATATCAAAAACAATTCATTGCTACTAACGCAATTAGTTTAGCTGAAGCATACGTCTATACTAAAAATGGAGATTTTGTAGCTCCATTGGCAGTTTATGATAATGATGCAATTATAGGTTTTGTGATGATAGCTTATGATAAAAAGATCGGAATTAGTAGTGGAAATTATTTACTATTTCGTTTTATGATTGATAAGAATTTTCAAAATCAAGGATATTTTAAACTAATTATGGATAAAGTGCTAGACTATGTTCGGACAGCGCCAGCAGGTTTAAGCAATAAACTTTGGTTGTCTTATGAACTAGAAAATGAACATGCAAGATCTTGTTACCTCAGTTATGGATTTAAAGAAACTGGGGAAATATCCGAGAACGAAGTAGTAGCAATCTATGATTTAACAATTGAGAAATAAGGAGAAAAAATGAACATCTATGATCAACTACAAGCTGTAGAAGACCGTTATGAAGAATTAGGAGAATTGCTCAGTGACCCAGATGTGGTTTCGGACACCAAGCGTTTCATGGATCTTTCCAAAGAAGAGGCTTCTACTCGTGATACGGTAACAGCCTACCGTGAGTACAAACAAGTCCTTCAAAATATTATCGATGCTGAAGAGATGATTAAGGAATCAGGTGGAGATGCTGACTTGGAAGAAATGGCCAAGCAAGAGCTCAAAGATGCCAAGGCTGAAAAAGAAGAATACGAAGAAAAACTGAAAATTTTGCTCCTTCCAAAGGATCCAAACGATGACAAGAACATCATCCTTGAAATCCGTGGAGCAGCTGGTGGAGATGAAGCAGCACTTTTCGCTGGGGATTTGCTAACCATGTACCAAAAGTATGCAGAAGCCCAAGGATGGCGCTTTGAAGTTATGGAAGCTTCTATGAACGGTGTCGGCGGTTTTAAAGAAGTGGTTGCTATGGTTTCTGGCCAGTCTGTATACTCTAAACTCAAGTACGAATCAGGTGCCCATCGTGTGCAACGTGTTCCTGTGACAGAAAGCCAAGGCCGTGTTCATACTTCGACAGCGACAGTTCTTGTTATGCCTGAAGTGGAAGAGGTTGAATACGACATTGATCCAAAAGACCTTCGTGTCGACATCTATCATGCATCAGGTGCTGGTGGACAGAACGTCAATAAGGTTGCGACTGCGGTTCGTATCGTTCACTTGCCAACCAACATCAAGGTTGAGATGCAGGAAGAACGTACTCAACAGAAGAACCGTGAGAAAGCCATGAAAATCATCCGTGCGCGTGTTGCTGACCACTTTGCTCAAATTGCCCAAGACGAACAAGACGCTGAGCGTAAGTCAACGATCGGTACTGGTGACCGTTCAGAACGGATCCGTACTTATAACTTCCCACAAAACCGTGTCACAGACCACCGTATTGGATTGACCCTCCAAAAACTAGATACCATTTTGTCTGGTAAGTTGGATGAAGTTGTGGATGCCTTGGTGCTTTATGATCAAACACAAAAATTAGAAGAATTAAACAAATAATGAAATTAGCTCAATTATTTTCAGATTTTGAAGAAGAGTTGATAAGACAAGGAGAGGAAGCTGAAAGCCTCTCTTTTGTCTATCGTGGCCTGAAAAATCTCCCTTTCACAGATTTTGTTTTTGCTCTCCAGAAAGAGGTAACAGAGGAAGAAAAACAATTTGTAAAAGGAATTTTTCAACAGTTAGTAGCTCATAAACCGGCACAGTACATCATTGGACAGGCAGATTTTTATGGAATGCAGTTAAAAGTTGATGAACGAGTATTAATTCCTCGTCCAGAGACTGAGGAGTTGGTGGAGCTTATCCTGGTTGAAAATCCTGAGACGAATCTTTCAGTTCTGGATATTGGAACAGGTAGTGGAGCTATAGCCCTTACATTAGCAAAAAACAGACCAAATTGGTTAGTAACAGCAGCAGACATTTCCCAAGATGCTTTAGATGTAGCTAGCGAAAATGCTAAAAATCAAAATCTTCAAATATTTTTAAAAAAATCTGACTGTTTTACAGAAATTTCTGAAAAATATGATATAATTGTTTCCAATCCACCCTATATCTCTCGTGAAGATGAGTCAGAGGTCGGCTTGAATGTTTTTCATTCGGAGCCTCATCTAGCTCTCTTTGCAGACGAGGATGGCCTAGCTATTTACCGTAGAATTGCGGAAGATGCAAAAGACTATCTCAAAGATGGTGGTAAGATTTACCTTGAAATTGGATACAAGCAAGGTCAAAGTGTTCCTGAACTTTTTAGGAAGCATCTTCCTGAAAAACGTGTAAGAACACTTAAGGACCAATTTGGTCAAGATAGGATGGTCGTGATTGATGATGGACAGGATTAGACAAGAGTTGGAAAATGGTGGAGCTGTCGTTCTGCCTACAGAGACGGTTTACGGTCTTTTTGCCAAAGCTCTAGACGAAAAAGCAGTTGATCATGTTTACCAACTCAAACGTCGACCTAGAGACAAGGCACTCAATCTGAATATTGCCTCTTTAGAGGATATCTTGCACTTTTCAAAGAATCAGCCAGCTTATCTTCAAAAACTTGTAGAGACCTTTTTACCAGGTCCCTTGACCATTATCCTTGAAGCCAATGACCGAGTTCCCTATTGGGTCAATTCTGGTCTTGCAACTGTTGGATTTCGGATGCCCAGTCATCCCATTACCCTTGATTTGATTCGAGAGACAGGTCCCTTGATTGGGCCGTCTGCCAATATTTCAGGTCAGGCAAGTGGAGTAACCTTTGAACAAATTCTGAAGGATTTTGACCAAGAGGTTCTGGGTCTGGAAGACGATGCTTTTTTAACTGGACAGGATTCAACTATCGTGGACTTGTCTGGAGACAAGGTGAAAATCTTACGCCAAGGGGCCATTAAGCGAGAAGATATTCTTGCCCGGTTGCCAGAGGTTTCTTTTGAGGAGGAATGAGATGCTCAGAAATTTAAGAGAAACTGATGTGAAAGCTATTTGTGACATTAACCAAGAAGCTTTGGGCTATTCTTTTAGTCCAGAGGACACAGCTAGTCAACTAGCTAGATTATCTCAGGATTCCCATCATTTCCTACTTGGCTATGAGGATGAAGCTAGTCATGCCTTGCTTGGATATGTCCACGCCGAGGTCTATGAATCACTTTATTCTAAAGCAGGATTTAATATTTTAGCTTTAGCAGTTTCACCTCAAGCGCAAGGTCAAGGTATTGGCAAAAGCTTATTGCAAGGGTTGGAGCAAGAAGCAAAAAGACGCGGCTATGGGTTTATCCGCTTAAACTCTGCCGACCATCGTCTGGGTGCTCATGCATTTTATGAAAAAGTTGGTTATACTTGTGATAAAGTGCAGAAACGGTTTATTCGCATCTTTTAGTTTGATTTTCTAATAAGAAAATTAAACTAATGGACTAGTCACACAATAAAGGAGAAGACCTATGATTTTTGACAAAGATGATTTTAAAGCATACGATGCTGATCTCTGGAATGCTATTGCCAAAGAAGAAGAACGACAACAAAACAACATTGAGTTGATTGCTTCGGAAAACGTAGTTTCCAAGGCTGTTATGGCTGCTCAAGGGTCTATCTTGACGAATAAATACGCCGAAGGTTACCCAGGACGCCGTTATTATGGTGGAACTGATGTGGTAGACGTGGTGGAATCTCTAGCCATTGAACGCGCAAAAGAAATTTTCGGTGCAAAATTTGCTAATGTCCAACCTCACTCAGGAAGTCAAGCTAACTGTGCGGCTTACATGGCCTTGATTGAGCCAGGTGATACCGTTATGGGGATGGATTTGGCAGCAGGTGGTCACTTGACCCATGGGGCTCCTGTTAGCTTCTCTGGTCAAACCTACAACTTTGTTTCTTATAGTGTGGATCCTGAAACGGAATTCTTGGATTTTGATGCTATCTTGAAACAAGCCCAAGAAGTAAAACCAAAATTGATCGTAGCAGGTGCTTCAGCCTATTCTCAAATTATCGACTTTTCAAAATTTCGTGAAATTGCGGACGCTGTTGGGGCTAAACTTATGGTAGATATGGCTCATATCGCTGGTTTGGTTGCTGCTGGTCTACATCCAAGCCCAGTGCCATACGCTCATATCACGACAACAACGACCCACAAAACCCTTCGTGGCCCTCGTGGTGGTTTGATTTTGACAAATGATGAAGACCTAGCTAAGAAAATCAATTCTGCTATTTTCCCAGGTATTCAGGGTGGTCCTTTAGAGCATGTTGTGGCTGCCAAGGCTGTTTCCTTCAAAGAAGTTTTGGATCCAGCCTTCAAGGAATATGCTGCTAATGTAATCAAAAACAGCAAGGCTATGGCGGATGTCTTTTTGCAAGACCCTGATTTTCGTATCATTTCTGGAGGAACTGAAAACCACCTCTTCCTAGTGGATGTGACTAAGGTTGTAGAAAACGGAAAAGTTGCCCAAAACTTGCTGGATGAAGTCAATATTACCCTAAATAAAAACTCAATCCCTTACGAAACCTTGTCACCATTCAAGACAAGTGGTATTCGTATCGGATCTGCAGCCATTACTGCACGTGGATTTGGTGAAGAAGAAAGTCGCAAAGTAGCTGAACTGATCATTAAAACCCTTAAAAATGCAGAAAATGAAGCTGTCTTAGAAGAAGTGAGAAGTGCAGTCAAAGCCTTGACAGACGCCTTCCCATTATACGAGGACTAAAACTTTTATGGACATTTATATTAAGAAAGCCATTATTCACCAGTTCAGTCCGGCTGATACCGAGCTGTTCCTAGCGGATAAGCTTCTCAATATTACTCCAAAAATCGAAGAATACCTGCGTAAAAAAATTGAACGTGTGTATTCAGATGAAGCCAAGACTGGGATTTTCGAGGAAGAAAATCCCTTCTTCAATCACATCACAGACGATTTATTGGAGACATCAGTAACACTGGCTAATCTCTGGAAAGAGGAGTTTAGCATTTCTGAAAATCTCAAGACCAATGACTTGATTTTTGTGCAATTTTCTAAAGAAGGTGTGGAACATTTCGCTTTCTTGAGAATTGCCCTGCGTGAGACCTTGACCCACCTCGGAGGAGAAGTTGATAATCCAATCAAGCTGACTCAGAATAACCTGCCTGGATTTGGAACGGGTGCCGACGAAGCCTTGGTGGTCAATCTTCAGAGTCGCAAGTACCATCTGATTGAAAAACGAATCAAGTACAACGGGGCTTTCTTGAACTATTTTTCAGAAAATCTTCTTGCTGTCACCCCTAAAATTTCACCCAAGAAATCTATCAAAGAACTGGAAAAAACAGCTCAGAGAATTGCTGAGACTTTTAACCCAGATGATTTTCAATTTCAATCCAAGGTCAAATCAGCGATTTTCAATAATCTAGAAGAAAGTAATGAATTGTCACCTGAAAAATTGGCTAACGACCTTTTTGACAACAATCTGACAGCTCGTTTGAGCTTTATTGACCAAGTCAAAGAAGCCGTACCAGAACCAGTTCAATTTGATGAAATTGATGCCAGTCGTCAGCTTAAAAAATTTGAAAACCAAAAACTTTCCTTGTCAAATGGAATTGAGCTCATTGTTCCCAATAACGTCTATCAAGACGCCGAGTCTGTTGAGTTTATCCAAAACGACAATGGAACTTACTCTATCTTAATCAAAAATATCGAGGATATTCAAAGCAAATAATGTTTAAACGAATTCGAAGAGTGCTTGTACTAGCAGTCTTCCTTTTTGCTGGATATAAAGCTTACCGCGTTCACCAAGATGTCAAGCAAGTCATGACCTATCAACCCATGGTGCGAGAAATCTTGAGTGAAAAAGACACCCCAGCAAACGAAGAGCTTGTGCTCGCTATGATTTATACCGAAACAAAAGGAAAAGAAGGCGATGTCATGCAGTCTAGTGAGTCTGCAAGTGGTTCAACCAACACCATCAATGATAATGCCTCTAGCATTCGGCAAGGCGTTCAAACTCTGACAGACAATCTCTATCTGGCCCAGAAGAAGGATGTAGATGTCTGGACAGCTGTTCAAGCTTATAATTTTGGTCCTGCCTATATCGATTATATTGCCCAAAATGGCAAGGAAAACACCTTGGCTCTGGCCAAACAGTACTCTCGCGAGACTGTTGCTCCCTTGCTTGGCAATACCACTGGAAAGACTTATAGTTATATTCACCCCATTTCCATTTTTCACGGTGCCGAACTCTATGTAAATGGAGGAAACTATTACTATTCTAGACAGGTGCAACTCAACCTTTACATCATCAAATGTTTCACTCTCTTTTCGACATCTGGCTAGTCCAGGTGTTTTTGTTATAAGTTTTCTTTAAGATAGATATATTACTCTAGAATGGTAAAGGAGGAAATTCCCTATGAGAAAGAAACTCTTTCTGACTAGTGCTGCGGTCTTGTGGGCAGTAACAGCTATGAATAGCGTCCATGCAGCAACAGATGTTCAAAAAGTCATTGACGAAACCTATGTTCAACCTGAATATGTCCTAGGTTCATCATTGTCTGAAGATCAAAAAAATCAAACCCTTAAAAAACTAGGCTATAATGCCTCAACAGACACCAAAGAACTCAAGACCATGACACCTGATGTCTATTCTAAGATTATGAATGTGGCAAATGACTCTAGCTTACAATTGTATTCATCAGCCAAGATTCAAAAGCTAGGGGACAAATCACCACTTGAGGTCAAGATTGAAACACCTGAAAATATCACCAAGGTAACTCAGGATATGTACCGAAATGCAGCCGTAACTTTGGGTGTGGAACACGCCAAAATCACTGTAGCAGCACCTATTCCAGTTACAGGTGAGAGTGCCTTAGCCGGGATTTACTATTCGCTGGAAGCTAATGGAGCCAAGGTGCCACAAGCCAACAAAGATTTGGCTCAAGAAGAGCTGAAGGCTTTGTCCGATATCAATGCTGAAAACAAGGACAAAACAGGCTATGATGCTAATAAATTAAACGTTGCCCTAGCCGATATCAAGTCAGGACTTGCCAAAGCTAAAGAAAGCAAGGGAAATCTGACGGAGGAAGATGTCCGTAAAATCGTTGAAGATACCTTAAAAAATTACAAACTTGATCAGGTGATAACAGGAAACCAGATCAATATCATCATCAATTTTGCTTTAAATCTCTCAAAAAGTGATATTCTTAGCAATACAGACTTCACTAAAACTCTAAATGACCTTAAACAAAGTATTGTTTCACAAGCTGGCGATAGTTTTAAAAATATCAATCTTAACTTTGATGCGGATAAGGCGCTAGAGGACGGCGGTAATTTTCTAAGCTCCCTCTGGCAAGCCGTTGTCAACTTCTTCAAGAGTTTTGGTTCTTAAGCTGTTACAAAAAGGTAGTCAGATTTTTTCAGAAAAATGTTTTATAAATATTCACAAATCTCCTATATTTATGGTAAAATAGAATCATCATTTTATTATGGAGTCAAAGATGAATATATTTAGAACAAAGAACGTTAGTTTAGATAAAACAGAGATGCACAGGCATTTGAAGTTATGGGATTTGATTTTGCTGGGTATCGGAGCCATGGTAGGGACAGGTGTCTTTACAATCACAGGTACTGCAGCTGCAACGCTTGCTGGTCCAGCCCTAGTGATTTCAATCGTCATTTCTGCCTTGTGTGTAGGATTATCAGCCCTCTTTTTTGCAGAATTTGCTTCACGAGTACCTGCTACAGGTGGTGCCTACAGTTATCTCTATGCTATTTTAGGAGAATTCCCAGCCTGGTTGGCTGGTTGGTTAACCATGATGGAGTTCATGACAGCCATATCTGGTGTGGCTTCGGGTTGGGCAGCTTATTTTAAAGGCTTGCTTTCTCAATATGGGATAGCCCTTCCTCAGGCTTTAAATGGTACCTTTAATCCTCAAGCAGGAACATTTGTTGATTTATTGCCTATTCTTGTCTTGGTCTTGGTGACTTCGCTTGTTTTACTAAATGCCAAGGCAGCCTTACGCTTTAATTCTATTCTAGTTATTTTGAAATTTTCCGCTTTAGCTCTCTTTGTTTTAGTAGGAATTTGGCATATTAAACTTGACAACTGGAGTAATTTTGCTCCTTATGGTTTTGGACAAATCTATGGTGCTAGTACTGGTATTATGGCTGGTGCGTCCTTGATGTTCTTCGGCTTTTTGGGATTTGAATCCATCTCTATGGCCGTAGATGAGGTCAAGACTCCTCAAAAAAATATTCCTAGAGGGATTGTCTTATCGCTTTCTATCGTAACCATTCTTTATGCCTTGGTGACTCTTGTTTTGACTGGTGTGGTTCACTATAGTCATCTAAATGTTGATGATGCCGTTGCCTTTGCCCTTCGTAGTGTTGGGATTAGTTGGGCAGCCAACTATGTGTCATTGGTGGCTATCTTGACCTTGATTACGGTTTGTATCTCGATGACCTATGCCCTATCGCGTATGATTTACAGTTTAGCACGTGACGGATTGATGCCTGCTGCCTTTAAGGAACTGACGAAGACTAGCAAGGTACCCAAAAATGCGACTATTTTGACAGGTCTAGCTTCAGCAGTAGCAGCAGGAATATTCCCACTAGCCAGTATCGCAGCCTTCTTAAACATTTGTACCTTGGCATACTTGATTATGCTTGCTTACAGCTTGATTCGCTTACGGAGAGAAAAGGGGATGCCCAAAGCTGGAGAATTTAAAACACCATTGGTACCCTTATTACCAATTTTATCAATCATCATTTGTTTATCCTTTATGTTGCAGTATAATATGGAAACTTGGATTGCTTTCCTAGTTGCTTTGTTGATAGGAAGTATTATTTACGTCACTTATGGTTATAAGCATTCTACCATAGAAGAATAATACTCTTCGAAAATCTCTTCAAACCACGTCAGCTTCGCCTTGCCGTATGTATGGTTACTGACTTCGTCAGTTTCATCTACAACCTCAAAACAGTGTTTTGAGCAGCCTGCGGCTAGCTTCCTAATTTGCTCTTTGATTTTCATTGAGTATATAAAGTGAGAATCTGTTGAGTTATTGAAACTCAGCAGATTTTTATATGTGAAAGAAATTTCAATTTTTTTCTAAAAATAGCTTGACAGATTAAATTTTTAGGAGTAGAATGTTTACCAGTTAATTAAATAGTTAAGGGGTTATCCATGAAAAAACAAAGTTTATTTTTAGTATTGTTAAGTGTCTTTCTTTTGTGTTTAGGTGCTTGTGGTCAAAAGGAAAGCCAGACAGGGAAAGGGATGAAAATTGTGACCAGTTTTTATCCTATCTACGCTATGGTCAAGGAAGTATCTGGTGACTTGAATGATGTTCGGATGATTCAGTCAAGTAGTGGAATTCACTCTTTTGAACCTTCGGCAAATGATATCGCAGCTATCTATGATGCAGATGTCTTTGTTTACCATTCTCATACGCTCGAATCTTGGGCAGGAAGTCTGGATCCCAATCTAAAAAAATCTAAAGTGAAGGTTTTAGAGGCTTCAGAGGGAATGACTTTAGACCGCGTCCCAGGGCTAGAAGATGTGGAAGCAGGGGATGGAGTTGATGAAAAAACGCTCTATGACCCTCACACTTGGCTAGATCCTGAAAAAGCTGGCGAAGAAGCTCAGATTATCTCTGATAAACTTTCAGAGGTGGATAGTGAGCATAAAGAAACTTACCAGAAAAATGCGCAAGCCTTTATCAAAAAAGCTCAAGAATTGACTAAGAAATTCCAGCCTAAATTTGAAAAAGCGACTCAGAAAACATTTGTAACACAACATACAGCCTTTTCTTATCTAGCGAAGAGATTTGGACTTAATCAACTTGGTATTGCAGGCATCTCTCCTGAACAAGAACCAAGTCCAAGACAACTAACAGAAATTCAGGAATTTGTTAAAACCTATAAGGTTAAAACGATTTTTACAGAAAGTAATGCTTCTTCAAAAGTAGCTGAAACTCTTGTCAAATCAACAGGTGTGGGGCTTAAAACTCTGAATCCTTTAGAGGCAGACCCACAAAATGACAAGACCTATTTAGAAAATCTTGAAGAAAATATGAGTGTTCTAGCAGAAGAATTAAAGTGAGATAAGAATGAAAATCAATAAAAAATATGTAGCGGGTTCAGTGGCAGTTCTTGCCCTAAGTGTTTGTTCCTATGAACTTGGTCGTTACCAAGCTGGTCAAGTTAAGAAAGAGTCTAATCGAGTTGCTTATATAGATGGTGATCAGGCTGGTCAAAAGGCAGAAAATTTGACACCAGATGAAGTCAGTAAGAGAGAGGGAATCAACGCCGAACAAATTGTTATCAAGATTACGGATCAAGGTTATGTGACCTCTCATGGAGACCATTATCATTACTATAATGGCAAGGTTCCTTATGATGCTATCATCAGTGAAGAACTCCTCATGAAAGATCCGAATTATCAGTTGAAGGATTCAGACATTGTTAATGAAATCAAGGGTGGCTATGTCATTAAGGTAGACGGGAAATACTATGTTTACCTCAAGGATGC
Organism: Streptococcus mitis; assembly: GCF_946190375.1. Classification (GTDB taxonomy): domain Bacteria; phylum Bacillota; class Bacilli; order Lactobacillales; family Streptococcaceae; genus Streptococcus; species Streptococcus mitis_CJ. The sequence goes on from NZ_CAMIAF010000015.1 coordinate 62,948, forward strand.
GGCTCATGCGGACAATATTCGGACAAAAGAAGAGATTAAACGTCAGAAGCAGGAACATAGTCATAATCATAATTCAAGTACTGATAATGCTGTTGCTGAAGCCAGAGCCCAAGGACGTTATACAACGGATGACGGTTATATCTTCAACGCATCTGATATCATCGAAGATACGGGTGATGCTTATATTGTTCCTCATGGCAATCACTTCCACTATATTCCTAAGAGTGATTTGTCTGCTAGTGAATTAGCTGCCGCCCAAGCCTTCTTATCTGGAAAAGGTGGGCAATTAAGTACGGTTGAATATCGTTCTAGCAGAGCTGAAACAAGATCTAGTGTGAGAACGAGTCAATCTGATACACCTCAAAATCCTGCAACAGATTCTGAAAGTCAAAGTGAGGATTTAGCTAGTCTCCTTCAAGAATTGTACGCCTTACCACTTAGCCAACGTCATGTGGAGTCTGATGGCTTGGTATTTGATCCAGCACAGATTACAAAACGTACAGCCAATGGTGTCGCAGTACCTCACGGAGATCATTTCCATTTCATCCCTTATTCGCAAATGTCTGCCTTGGAAGAAAAATTGGCTCGAAATCTACCAATTGGTGGTCAACCAGTTCAAAGTCATTCTGATAATACGAAACCAAGCAGTACAGATAAACCAAGTTCAACACCAAGTTCACCGATTAAACCAAACTTTAATCTCAATACGCAGGCACCAAATCGAGGAACTGGAGGCGCTTATACAACGGATGATGGGTATGTATTTAGTCCGACAGATGTGATTGAAGATACAGGTGACGCTTTTGTTGTACCGCACGGCAATCATTTCCACTATATACCTAAGAGTGATTTATCTGCAGGAGAATTGGCTGCTGCCCAAGCTTATTGGAATGGTAAGCAGGGCTCACATTCTGCTACAAGCTCAAGTAAACCAAGTAGTAACAATCCAAATCCGGCTCCAGCCCAACCAAGTTTGACAGAGACTCCAAACCTGACTGTCACCCCAACTTATCATCAAAATCAAGGGGAAGATATCCCAACACTTTTAAGTGAATTGTATGCCAAACCTTTATCAGAACGCCATGTAGAATCGGATGGCTTAGTCTTTGATCCGGCACAAATCATCAAACGTACAGCTAACGGTGTTGCAGTGCCACACGGAGATCATTATCACTTTATCCCTTATTCACAAATGTCACCGCTGGAAGAAAAATTGGCTCGTATGATAGCTGTTAAGGGACAAAATGGCAGTGTCTTGCCAAGTATTACTCCTCTGAAGCCAGCCCCTACTACCAAACCTCTAGCACCAGTGGAAAATAAACCGACAGAATTTGATGTCAATCAGGTTGTTAGAAAAGTTGGTGATGGATATATTATAGAAGATAAGGGCGCTAGTCGTTATGTTCTAGCTAAAGACTTAGCCAAGGATAAGATTGACGCTATTGAAAATCTCTTGTCTAAGAAAACTCAAGAGACGCATGCCCTAGTTGCGAAGAAAGAAAATGTCGCTCCTCGTGACCAAGAATTTTATGATAAAGCATATAATTTGTTGGCCGAGGCTCATAAAGCCTTGTCTGAAAATAAGGGGCGTACTTCTGATTTCCAAGCCTTAGACAAATTAGCAGAACGCTTGAATGATGAATCTTCTAATAAAGGAAAATTAGTAGACGATTTATTGGCATTCCTAGCACCAATTACCCATCCAGAGCGACTTGGTAAACCAAATTCTCAAATTGAATATACTGAGGCCGAAGTTCGTATTGCTCAATTAGCTGATAAGTATACAACCTCAGATGGTTATATTTTTGACGAACATGATATTATCAGTGATGAAGGAGATGCTTATGTAACGCCTCATATGGGCCATAGTCACTGGATTGGAAAAGATAGCCTTTCTGATAAGGAAAAAGCAGCTGCTCAATCTTATACTAAAGAAAAAGGTATCCTACCTCCATCTCCAGATGCAGACGCTCAAGCAAATCCAACTGGAGATAGTGCAGCGGCCATTTACAATCGTGTGAAAGGTGAGAAACGAATTCCACTCGTTCGACTTCCATACATGGTAGAGCATACAGTTGAGATAAAAAATGGTAATTTAATCATTCCTCATAAGGATCATTACCATAACATTAAATTTGCTTGGTTTGATGATCACTCATACAAAGCTCCAAACGGTTATACCTTGGAAGATTTATTTGCGACGATTAAGTACTATGTTGAACATCCTGATGAACGTCCACATTCTAATGATGGATGGGGTAATGCCAGCGAGCATGTCTTAGGTAAGAAAGACCACAGTGAAGATCCAAATAAGAACTTCAAAGCAGATGAAGAGCCAGTAGAGGAAACACCTGCTGAACCAGAAGTCCCTCAAGTAGAGACTGAAAAAGTAGAAGCCAAGCTCAAAGAAGCAGAAGCTTTACTTGCTAAAGTAACAGATGCTAGTTTGAAAGCCAATGCAACAGAAACCCTAGCTGGTTTACGAAATAATCTGAGTCTCCAAACCTTGGATAATAATGGTATCATGACAGAAGCAGAAAAATTGCTTGCTTTGTTAAAAGGTAGTAATCCTACATCTGTAAGCAAAGAAAAATAAACTAATGAAAAATGAGGCTCTTTGTCAACTGTAGTGGGTTGAAGAAAAGCTAAGATCGAGAAAGGACGAAATTTGTCCTTTCTTTTTTGATA
>NZ_CAMIAF010000016.1 GCF_946190375.1 Streptococcus mitis
ATGGGATTTTTTTTCTACAACAAAAGAGGCTCCATAATATCCATAGGGGATTTACCCACTACAAATATTATAGAGCCGTTTTTACTCAGTCTCTTTTTGCATCAAAAAATCCTCTGGCAACTACCAGAGGATAAGAGCTTATTTCATTGTTGGGAAGAGCAATACATCACGGATAGTAGTTGTGTCGGTGAGGAGCATGCAGAGACGGTCTATACCGATTCCCAAACCACCTGTAGGAGGCATACCGTATTCAAGGGCCTCGATGTAGTCATAGTCGATGCCTGTTGCTTCATCATCACCAAGTTCTTTGGCTTTAGCTTGGGCTTCGAAACGGCTAAGCTGGTCGATTGGGTCGTTCAACTCAGTAAAGGCATTACCGTACTCTTTAGTCATGATGAAGAGCTCGAAACGGTCTGTAAAGCGTTCGTCTTCAGGATTTTTCTTAGCGAGCGGAGATACAGCTACTGGATGGCCATAGACAAAGGTTGGTTGGATCAAGGTTTCTTCAACAAACTCTTCAAAGAAAGCATTGATGATGTGGCCAACTTCAGTGTAGTGTTTCTCAACTGGAACTTTCTTCTCAGCAGCAATAGCTTTAGCTTCTTCCAAAGTCATGTCTTGCCAGAAATCGACACCAGTAATGTCTTTAATAGCATCCACCATGTGAACACGTTTAAATGGTTCGTTAATCTTGATTTCAGTACCTTGATAGTTGACTGGACCATCGCCTTTGACAGCTTTAGCAGCATGTTGGATAATGCCTTCAGTCAAGTCCATGATGTCTTGGAAGTCAGCATAAGCTTGGTAAACTTCGATAGAAGTGAACTCAGGGTTGTGAGTAGCATCCATTCCTTCGTTACGGAAGATACGGCCAATTTCATAGACACGTTCCATACCACCTACGATTAGGCGTTTCAAGTGAAGCTCAGTCGCAATACGAAGCACCATATCAATGTTTTGGGCATTGTGGTGAGTGATAAATGGACGGGCAGCAGCACCACCAGCCTCGTTGTGAAGAACAGGTGTTTCTACTTCAAGGAAGCCTTTTTGGTCAAGGTAACGACGGATTTCAGAAATGATTTTTGAACGAGTGACAAAGCGTTCAAAGCTTTCACGGTTAGAAATCAAGTCAAGGTAACGTTTACGGTAAATTGTTTCAACGTCAGTCAAACCGTGGAATTTCTCTGGAAGTGGGCGAAGTGCCTTAGACAAGTGTGTAATGTGAGTCGCCTTGATAGAGAGTTCTCCCATATCTGTACGCATCACTTCACCTTCGACACCAAGGAAGTCACCAAGGTCTGCTTTTTTGAAGATTTCGTAGTTTTCTTCACCGACAGCATCCTTACGAACGTAGATCTGGATTTGACCTTCGCGGTCTTGAAGGTGGGCAAATCCAACTTTACCTTTACCACGTTTGGTTACCAAGCGTCCTGCGATAGTAGCTGTTTCGTTTTTATCGTGTAATTGTTCTTTATCGAGGTCAGCAAATTTATCTTTTAATTCTTGTGAATTTGCAGTACGTTCAAAGCGTTTTCCAAAGGGATCGATTCCTTGTTCACGGAGCGCAGCCATTTTTTCACGGCGAACGATCTGCTGGTCATTTAGTTCTTCCATATGTTCTGTTGACATGGGATCCTCCTAGTTTTACTCAAAATTGAATACGATGAGTCATTTTTTGCGATACTCCCATTTTATCATAAATAGCCAAGAAATTCACGGATAATCTTTCAAAACTAAAAAGAACTTGACGCTAATACTCTTCTAAAATTTCTTCAAACCACGCCAACGTCGCCTTGCCGTATGCATGTTCCTGACTTCGTCAGTTTTATCTGCGACCTCAAAGCTGTGCTTTGAGCAGCCTGCGGCTAGTTTCCTAGTTTGCTCTTTGATTTTCATTGAGTATAAAATCAAGTTCTGTTATTGATAGGAAGTATCATTCCAAGTATCGAGAGTAAATGTTTCAAAATCATGGGTTTCTAGAATGGTTAGGCTGGCATTTGCTAGACCTCCATCTTTACGAAGAAGTGGTTCTTTATATCCTAGAAGAGTACGAAGACTGGCAGTGAGATTAGCACCGTGACCGACAATTAGAATACGCTCAGCCGGACTATCTTTTAAGGAATTGATAAATTGGATAGTTCGTTGTGTTGTGCTATAGAGGGATTCGGCTCCAAACATTTGAGTGTCAAATTGAGCAAGATTAGATCGAAAAGCTTTGATTTGTTGTGGGTAAATAGATTCCAAGGTTGCAATTTTCAAACCTTCTAACTTCCCCAGCTGCCATTCACGGAGATTAGGAACACTTTCTAAAGGACAGGGCGTCTTGAGTTGACTTTGGATAACTTCAGCAGATTTGACCGCTCGAGGTAAATCACTTGAATAAATCCAATCAAAAGGAATATCCTTGAGATACTGGCCAAGTCGTTTTAGGGTGTCAATGGATTCAGGAAGAAGGGGAGAGTCTCCACTAGCACCTTGAAAGCGTCCTTCTTGGTTCCAGACAGTACGACCGTGGCGGACAAAGTAGAGTTTCATTACTTGCTGTCCTCCAAGATATCTGCAAAGTCGGCCTTTACAAAGCTGGCTAAGTCTTGGGGAGAGACTATAATGCTGTGACCAACTTCCCCAGCGGAGACAATCATTTGATCCAAGTCTAGAGCAATTTTATCGATAAAAATGGGATAATTGTGTTTCTGACGAATTCCGACAGGATTATTGGCTCCATGAATATAACCTGTTGTCTTTTCCAAGTCCTTTTGTGGAATCATGCTCACTTTTTTATTGCCAGAAATTTTGGCTAGTTTCTTTTCCGACAAGTGTTGAGTGATAGGGACAATTCCGATAATCGGTCCTGTTTTATCTCCCAAAAGAGCCAAGGTTTTGAAAATCTGATCTCGTTCATAACCTTGAGGAAGCTCTCCTTCCAGGGCATTGATTTGAATCCCCTGATGTTGGATACCTGCTTTAGACAGGATTTGTTCTACTAATGTTTTTTTGACTTTAACTTTTTTTGCCATTATTTATACTTATCCTCCAATTGGCTCATCCAAATACCAAGCCAGATTCCCAGTGCAAAGAAGAAGGCGATGATGACATACCCAACAAGTGAAAGGCCTGTGTATTGGATACTCTCAGCGTTTCCTGCATTTGGAATCAAGATCAAAAGGGTGCTTGATAAGACGATTCCGATGATGAAATGATAGACGCGTGAGTGATAGTTGTTTAAGGCATAATCCATCAATTTTGAAAAAACGATGAGAGTTGCACCTGCACCAATTCCAATCGGGAAGAAAGTTCCCAAGAGGTCAAAGGTTTTAAAACCAGTCAACATAGGAGCATAGAGTCCCAAAATTAAAAGTAGATTTGATGGACTGAGGCCAGGTACCAATACGCCAAGAGCCAGTAGTGCACCTGCTAGGACGAAGTTAAGAAAGCTGGCGCTTAAGGTTCCAACAACAAAATTTAAGGCATAGAGTCCTAATCCAGAAATAATAAAGGTCGTCCAGAACCAAGCTAAATCAATCTTGTCTCGGTCAGATTCTCGAGTTGATTCTTTGAGAAGGCTAGGAACAGTACCAATAATGGCACCCGCAAAGCTCCATAAGACAAAGACCTGATAATTTTCAAGCAAGTATCCAATCGGGTAAGAAAATAAGCCAATTCCCAGAAGCATACCGATGGCAACTGGAATAAAGTACAAAACATTTTCTTTAAAGTCCTTAAAGGGATGGGCCAGAAAACCAATCATTCGTTCATAAATTCCTAAGATTGCTGCTAGAACCCCTCCGGAAATTCCCGGTAGGATAAATCCAAGAGCAATTACAATCCCTTTAATAAGGCGTGCTAACCATGAGAGCATATTTTTCCTCCAACTATTTCTATTTCAAAAAATCCTTACTATATTGTATCACAATCAAACACAAAAAGAAAAAGCAAATGCTAAACAAATGCTTTTAAGGTTTTAAAAAGAGTTTTCTAAAGGTTTCTTCTTTGTTTTTTAAGGAAGAAATGACGTTGATATCTAAATCGTGGTCAAAGCCAGCAATTTTTCCTTTAGAAGTGTACTGGTGGATGTCGTAATCTAAGTCCGTATTAGGTTTGCTTTCGAAAAATCCAGTATTTGAACCGTATGAAGGAATCCAAACAGAGGTAAACTTGTCTGTATCAATACTGTGTTCTTCCATGAAGTAGACCCCAACGTAGATGCCGATATTTTTTGCACCAAGTGATTCTAGCTTTGCTCGAAAGGCTTCAACACCCTCGTTCATATTGGACATGGTTTTTTCTTCCACGTCTAGCCAATAGTAACTAGGGCTGTATGGTGAAGAGGCGTTATAAAAAACTTCAGCGGCTTTTTCCATTTCTTGGACACTTTTTCCAGCTAAATAAGCATAGACACCAACTGGGACATTTCGTTTTTGAAACTCGGTGATATGGGTTTTAAAGGCCTTATCAACACCATTAACATAGGAAGCATCGTTCTCTTTGGACGTTTGAGCACCACTATGGACGCGAACAATAGCTCCAGAAATGTTTTGGGAGAGAGTATCGTAATTAATTTCCTCAGGACGTTGCCAACCAGAAACATCAATCACCGGTTTATCTATATTATGTAGCGCTTGCGTTTCTACTTGCGCGATATTTGACTTTGTTTTTACAGGATGGTCCTCAAAACGAGGGCGATTCAGGATTAAAATGAAAATCATAATCCCAAAAAAACCAAACAAAATAAGCGGATTTATTTTCTTTCTCATATCTCATAATTTTACCTTAAAAATGAAAAAAAATCAAAAAAAATACTCAAAAAATGGGTTAAGGAAAGGACTTTGGAGCATTTTTTCATTCAAGGGCGCGGAATGATTTGAAATATGGTATAATAAAAGGGAATTTCTAGAGAAAAGAGAAGATTATGTCAAATTATGCCATTATTTTAGCAGCGGGTAAAGGGACTCGCATGAAATCTGATTTGCCAAAAGTGTTGCACAAGGTTGCGGGTATTTCAATGCTGGAACATGTTTTCCGTAGTGTGGGAGCTATCCAACCTGAAAAGACAGTAACAGTTGTCGGACACAAGGCAGAATTGGTTGAGCAGGTCTTGGCTGGACAGACAGAATTTGTGACTCAATCTGTACAGTTAGGGACTGGCCATGCAGTTATGATGACAGAGCCTATTTTAGAAGGTTTATCAGGTCACACCTTGGTCATTGCAGGGGATACTCCTTTAATCACAGGTGAAAGCTTGAAAAACTTGATTGATTTCCACATCAATCATAAGAATGTAGCGACTATCTTGACTGCTGAAACAGATAATCCTTTCGGCTATGGACGAATTGTTCGTAATGACAATGCTGAGGTTCTTCGCATTGTTGAGCAGAAGGATGCTACAGATTTTGAAAAGCAAATCAAGGAAATCAACACTGGAACATATGTTTTTGACAACGAGCGTTTGTTTGAGGCTTTGAAAAATATCAATACCAATAACGCTCAAGGCGAATACTATATTACAGATGTCATTGGCATTTTCCGTGAAGCTGGTGAAAAAGTCGGCGCTTATACTTTGAAAGATTTTGATGAAAGTCTTGGGGTAAACGACCGTGTGGCTCTTGCGACTGCTGAGTCGGTTATGCGTCGTCGCATCAATCATTATCACATGGTCAACGGGGTCAGCTTTGTCAATCCAGAAGCAACTTATATTGATATTGACGTTGAGATTGCTCCGGAAGTTCAAATCGAAGCCAATGTTACCTTGAAGGGGCAAACGAAAATTGGTGCTGAGACTGTTTTGACAAACGGTACTTATGTAGTGGATAGCACTATCGGAGCAGGTTCTGTCATTACCAATTCTATGATTGAGGAAAGTAGTGTTGCAGACGGTGTGACAGTCGGTCCTTATGCCCACATTCGTCCAGGTTCAAGTCTGGGTGCTCAAGTTCATATTGGAAACTTTGTTGAGGTGAAAGGGTCTTCTATCGGTGAAAATACCAAGGCTGGTCATTTGACTTATATCGGAAACTGTGAAGTGGGTAGCAAGGTTAACTTTGGTGCTGGAACCATTACAGTCAACTATGACGGCAAAAACAAATACAAGACAGTCATTGGCAACAATGTCTTTGTTGGTTCAAATTCAACTATTATTGCGCCAGTAGAACTTGGTGACAATTCCCTTGTTGGTGCTGGTTCAACTATTACTAAAGACGTGCCGGCGGATGCTATTGCTATTGGTCGCGGTCGTCAGGTCAACAAAGACGAATATGCAACACGTCTTCCTCATCATCCTAAGAATCAGTAGGAGTCTATCATGGAATTTGAAGAAAAAACGCTAAGCCGAAAAGAAATCTATCAAGGACCAATATTTAAACTTGTCCAAGATCAGGTTGAATTACCAGAAGGCAAGGGAACTGCCCAACGGGATTTGATTTTCCACAATGGAGCTGTCTGCGTTTTAGCTGTAACAGATGAACAAAAACTCATCTTGGTCAAGCAGTACCGCAAAGCCATCGAGGCTGTCTCTTACGAAATTCCAGCCGGAAAATTAGAAGTAGGAGAAAATACAGACCCTGTAGCAGCTGCCCTTCGTGAATTAGAGGAAGAAACAGCCTATACAGGAAAGTTAGAACTCTTGTACGATTTTTACTCAGCCATTGGCTTTTGTAATGAAAAGTTAAAACTTTACCTAGCAAGCGATTTGACAAAGGTGGAAAATCCTCGTCCCCAGGATGAGGATGAAACCTTAGAAGTCCTTGAAGTGAGCTTAGAAGAAGCTAAGGAATTAATCCAATCAGGTCATATTTGTGATGCCAAGACAATTATGGCTGTTCAGTATTGGGAATTGCACAAAAAATAGAGGAGGTCAGTATGGGTAAACCTTTATTAACGGATGAAATGATTGAAAGAGCTAATAGAGGCGAAAAAATTTCAGGTCCCCCTTTGCTAGATGATGAGGAGACCAAGATTTTACCAACCTCTTCTTCCCGTTTTGGTTATGCCAATCCTAAGGAACATGGTTTTAGCCAGGAAACCTTGAAGATTCAGGTCGAACCGTCTATTCATAAAAGCCGTCGCATTGAAAATACTAAGAGAAATGTCTTCAATTCTAAGTTGAATAAGATTTTATTTGCAGTCATCTTTCTCTTGATTTTGCTTGTCTTAGCAATGAAACTTTTGTAATAGAAAAGGAATTGAAATGAAAATAGGAATTATTGCAGCTATGCCAGAAGAACTAGCTTATTTGGTCCAGCATTTAGACAATGCCCAAGAGCATGTTGTTTTGGGGAATACCTATCATACAGGCACCATTGCCTCTCATGAAGTCGTTCTTGTAGAAAGTGGAATTGGTAAGGTCATGTCTGCTATGAGTGTGGCGATTTTGGCTGATCATTTCCAAGTGGATGCTCTAATTAATACGGGATCTGCTGGAGCAGTAGCAGAGGGTATCGCTGTTGGGGATGTCGTGATTGCTGACAAGTTAGCCTATCATGATGTGGATGTCACAGCTTTTGGTTATGCTTATGGACAAATGGCGCAACAACCGCTTTATTTCGAATCAGACAAAATCTTTGTTGCCAAAATTCAAGAGAATCTATCTCAATTGGACCAGAACTGGCATCTTGGTTTGATTGTTACAGGAGATAGTTTTGTCGCAGGAAATGACAAGATAGAAGCGATTAAGTCCCATTTTCCAGAAGTTTTAGCAGTTGAGATGGAAGGAGCAGCTATTGCTCAGGCAGCGCATGCCCTTAATCTCCCAGTTTTAGTCATTCGAGCTATGAGTGACAATGCCAACCATGAAGCAAACATCTCTTTTGATGAGTTTATTATAGAAGCTGGACGTCGCTCTGCCCAAGTCTTATTAGCCTTTTTGAAGGCTTTAGATTAAGCGAAAATTTGACAGTTTTTCTAGCTTATGATAAGATTTAAATAAAGAAAAGCTAGAAAACGTTTCAGAGGATATTATGAGTATTGAAATGACCGTCAGTGAGATTGCAGAGGTTTTAGGATTATCTCGCCAAGCAATCAATAACCGTGTCAAAGAATTACCAGAAGAAGACACAGATAAAAATGACAAAGGGGTAACGGTAGTTACCAGAAGTGGCTTGATTAAGCTAGAAGAAATCTATAAAAAAACGATTTTTGAAGATGAGCCTGTCAGTGAAGATGTCAAGCAGCGTGAACTGATGGAGATTCTAGTTGATGAGAAGAATGCAGAAATTCTTCGTCTCTATGAACAATTAAAAGCCAAGGATCGTCAGTTATCAGAAAAAGATGAGCAAATGCGCATCAAAGACCGTCAGATTGCTGAGAAAGACAAACAACTGGATCAACAGCAACAATTGACTCTTCAAGCCATGAAGGATCAAGAAAATCTCAAGCTAGAGCTGGACCAAGCAAAAGAAGAAGTCCAATCCACTAAGAAAGGCTTTTTTGCTCGTTTATTTGGAGGATAATCAAGGAGCTGTTTAGGTTACATGCTAACCTGATGGCTTCTTTTGTTTCTAAATAGTATAGTTGCTCAATTAATACTCAATGAAAATCAAAGAGCAAACTAGGAAGCGAGCCGCAGGCTGCTCAAAGCACTGCTTTGAGGTTGTAGATAAGACTGACGAAGTCAGTTACATATATCTACGGCAAGGCGAAGCTGACGCGGTTTGAATTTGATTTTCGAAGAGTATAAAATAACAGTATAGGAGAGGTAGAAAATGGAACGATTAGAAGATTACATTGCTTTCGATTTAGAATTTAATCAGCACGAAGGACAAACACACCTGATTCAAGTATCGGCAGTGCGTTTTAGAGATGGTCAGGAAATCGATGCCTATGATTCCTATGTCCACACTAGTGTGCCTCTAAAGAGTTTTATCAATGGTTTGACTGGGATTACAGCTGAGACCTTAAAAGATGCTCCTCCAGTGGAGAAAGTTATAAAAGATTTCCAAGAGTTTGTGGGTTCTTTACCCATGGTAGGCTACAATGCTGCTAAAAGTGATTTGCCTATTCTAGCGGAGCATGGTTTAGACTACAGCCAGCAGTACAAGGTGGATTTGTATGATGAAGCCTTTGAACGTCGTAGTTCGGATTTACATGGTATTGCCAATCTCAAATTGCAAACTGTTGCCTCATTTCTTGGATTTCAAGGTCAGTCTCATAATAGCTTGGAGGATGCTCGGATGACGGCACGTGTTTACGAGTCCTTCTTGGAGTCGGATCAAGCTAGAGAATTGTTAGAGACAGAAAGTAGCCTATCAAACAATCCTTTTGGAGGCTTGGATTTGTCTCAATTATTTGACTAGGAGTGCCTATGAAACCTGAAAAAACTAAAAATCTAGGTTTTAGGAAAATCTACTTTAATCTAGATAAAATTCTCTTTCTCTTTTTCTTGATATTTATGATGATTGAGTTTGTCTGGTTGCCACTTAATTCTTGGATTGCTGGACTGTTGCTCCGACAGACAGGTTATCTCTTTCTTTCCTACAACAATATTTTTACTATTATAAAGGGTTCTCCCTTTGTTAGTCTTGCTTTATTTGTTCTGGTAATTGTTAATTTACTGGTCGCCTATTACCAGATAGGACTCCTCTTTATCGGAGCTCGACACCTCCTCTATCATGAAAAGAGAACTCTGCTGGAGTACAGTCGCAAGGTCTTTCGTCAAAGTTTCTTATTTATGAGACAAGTGACGATTTCCAAAATGGCCTTTATTTTCTTTTATATCATGATGCTCTTTCCATTGATTCGAAAGATTTTAAAGATTTATTATCTCAATAAAATCGTCATTCCGGAATTCATAGTAGCCTATGTAGAAGATAAGTATTGGTTGGTCGGTTTGGTAATCACTGTTCTAGCCTTGCTGCTGTTCTACATTTCAATACGTTTGATGTTTGCCCTACCCCAGCTTTTATTTGAGAAAAAAACAGTCAAAGAAGCAGTCAAATACAGTCTAGAGAAGACAAGAAAGCACTCCTGGTTTTATATCTGGAACTTACTTTGGATTGTTGTCAAAACCTACCTATTTTTCATTCTTTTATTGATTCCAATCTTGGCAAGTCAGACACTGATGGATGGTTTGACCCATAGGGAATCTCTTGTGCTGGGAATGATCAACTTTGTCTTGATTAAGAATTTCCACTATATGGCCTTGACTTACTTTCTCATTAAGTTTGTTTCCTTTTTGACAGGGGAGGAACTAGAAATCACACCAAGGAGAAAGAAAGACCACTGGATGAGATGGGGAGTGATGGGATGTGCTGGTATCTTTTTCGCTCTTGAGGGTTATGTTTATTTAGAAGCTCCAGTTGCCAATAAACCTTTAATTATCTCTCACAGGGGAGTATCTAATAAGAATGGTGTACAAAATACCGTCCAATCACTAGAAAAAACCGCTCAGTTATCTCCAGATTTCGTTGAGACAGATGTTCAGGAAACAAAAGATGGCCAGTTTGTCATGATGCATGATGCCAATATCAAGAATCTGACAGGAGTTAATGCCAATCCTCAGGATCTCACTTTGGATGAATTAACCAAACTTGATATTTCTGAAAATGGCTATCATACCAAGATATCTAGTTTTGATGACTACCTTAACAAAGCTAATGAATTGCATCAAAAACTTCTTATTGAGATTAAAACCAGTCGAAAAGATAGTCCAGATATGATGAAACGCTTTATGGAAAAATATGGAACGATTCTTAAGCAGAATGGTCACCAAATGCAATCCTTGGACTACCATGTGATTGATCAGGTGTTGGCCTACGATTCACAAATTCCAGTCTATTTTATCCTGCCTTACAATAGTATTTTTCCAAGAACGAAAGCTACAGGTTACACTATGGAGTATTCGACCTTGGACCAAAATTTTGTCAACAAGCTATGGAATACCGATCAGAAATTGTACGTTTGGACCATCAATAGTTCAGAGTCCTTTGATAAATCTGTTCAGCTAGGAGCAGATGGCATGATAACAGATGACTTGGAAATGATTCAAGACCAGGTAACCATTGCGCAAGAAGACCCAGAGTATACTGAATTGCTTTTCAAACAGGCTATGGAATTCTTTAATTTTTAGTAAGCAAAAAGAGGTTGATCAAAAACTCACCTCTGAAATAGTAAAAAAACGAGCGATGTATCAGTTGGATATGCTCGTTTTATTATGCCATGGTTTATAATTGATACCCAATGAAAATCAAAGAGCAAACTAGGAAGCTAGCCGCAGGTTGCTCAAAGTACAACTTTGAGGTTGCAGATAAAACTGACGAAGTCAGCTCAAAACACTGTTTTGAGGTTGTGGATAGAACTGACGAAGTCAGTAACCATATCTACGGTAAGGCGATGCTGACGTGCTTTGAAGAGATTTTCGAAGAGTATGAAATAAGAATAAAACAGGAAGTAATGCCTATGAAGTGGTTGAACTAGGTTATTTATGTCAGATGTAAAAGGGTTACTAACTTCTGCGTGAAGAAGGCTTTCGAATTTATGTCAAACAGAAAATGGATGTTTTCCCTTTTGGGGCAGATGAGAGAGTATTTTTGGCATGTGCAGAGTTTATGTTAGAAATAAATAAACTGTCATAACATCGCTAGGATTCATCTTTATGAGTATGAATCTCACAAAATTGGTCAAGAATCTAGCATCTAAAACATCAATTATACAAAAACACAGTCTCTCTTTAGCTTGATTGTGGTCAAGACAGAAGTTACTGCGCAGTTTTATTTTTTGAGTTGATTTTTTCTTAGATCATGTGCTTACTGAGGATTGCTTTTATTTTCTGAAGTTGGCGGATTGACCTGTTTTTCGTTTTCAGTAGCAGGTTTACTTGGAGTAGGAGCAGGAGTAGAAGAATCCTGAGTTGATGTTTTCTGCTCTTCTTTTTTCTCTTCCTTGACGCTAGATTTTGGCGTTTCTTCTTGTTGTGTTTTTTCTTGAGTGGTGTGATTTTCCTTATTGGGACTAGTATTTTCTTTAGGGGATTCTTTTTGAATTTCTTTGACAATAGTTGTCGTCTGGCTTGTCGTAGGTTCTTTTTTAGTATTTTTGTTATTATCCAAGGCGTTCATGATAGTGATACTTGCGGTAATCAAGCCAAGGATACTAGCGATTGTAGCAACGGTTTTTTGAAAGACTGTAAAGCCTTTTTTGATGTGTTCTGTTTTTGGTTTTGAAGTTCTACGATAATTAGACATACATTCTCTCCTTTAATTAAAATTTATTATACCGCATTTCTTTAAAAAAATCTTAAAAAAAGAGGAATTGCCCTTTCTTGTCGCAAGCTCCGTTTCATGATACAATAGAAGGAGTGATTTTAGAAAGCGTGAGAAAACATGATTTACTTTGATAATTCGGCGACGACCAAGCCCTATTCTGAAGCACTTGAAACTTATATGCAGGTCGCTTCAAAAATTTTAGGAAATCCATCTAGTCTCCATCGTTTGGGAGACCAGGCAACACGAATTTTAGATGCTTCCCGTCAACAGATTGCAGATTTAATCGGTAAGAAAAGCGATGAAATCTTCTTTACATCTGGTGGAACAGAAGGTGATAACTGGGTTATCAAGGGTGTGGCCTTTGAAAAAGCCCAGTTTGGCAAGCACATCATCGTATCAGCCATTGAACATCCAGCAGTCAAGGAATCAGCTCTTTGGTTGAAATCTCAAGGTTTTGAAGTGGATTTGGCTCCAGTAGATGAGAAAGGATTTGTCGATGTTGAGGCCCTAGCAGATTTGATACGACCAGATACGAACCTCGTTTCCATCATGGCAGTGAACAATGAAATTGGCTCTGTTCAGCCCATTGAGGCTATTTCAGAACTGTTAGCAGACAAGCCGACTATTTCCTTCCACGTTGATGCGGTTCAGGCACTTGCCAAGATTCCGACTGAAAAGTATCTGACAGAACGAGTGGATTTCGCGACTTTCTCTGGTCACAAGTTCCACGGAATCCGTGGTGTTGGTTTTGTCTATATCAAGTCTGGCAAGAAGATTACGCCTCTTTTAACAGGTGGTGGTCAGGAACGTGATTACCGTTCGACAACTGAAAATGTGGCAGGAATTGCAGCGACAGCTAAGGCCCTCCGCTTGTCTATGGAAAAGCTAGATATCTTTACTAGCAAGACTGGGCAGATGAAGGCAGTGATTCGTCAAGCACTTCTGGACTATCCAGATATTTTTGTCTTTTCAGATGAGGAAGACTTTGCCTCTCATATCCTGACTTTTGGAATCAAGGGTGTTCGTGGTGAAGTCATTGTTCATGCCTTTGAAGACTATGATATTTTTATTTCCACCACTTCAGCTTGTTCTTCAAAAGCTGGTAAGCCTGCAGGCACCTTGATTGCCATGGGAGTGGACAAGGATAAGGCTCAGTCAGCTGTGCGTCTTAGCCTAGACCTTGAAAATGATATGAGTCAGGTCGAGCAGTTTTTGACCAAGTTAAAATTGATTTACAATCAAACTAGAAAAGTAAGATAGGAGCATTCATGCAATATTCAGAAATTATGATTCGCTACGGTGAGTTGTCAACCAAGGGTAAAAACCGTATGCGTTTCATCAATAAACTTCGCAATAATATTTCAGACGTTTTGTCTATCTATCCCCAAGTTAAGGTAACCGCAGATCGTGATCGTGCCCATGCATACCTCAATGGCGCGGATTACACAGCAGTTGCAGAATCGCTTAAGCAAGTCTTTGGAATTCAAAACTTTTCCCCTGTTTATAAGGTTGAAAAATCTGTAGAAGTTCTGAAGTCTGCTGTCCAAGAGATTATGCAGGACATCTACAAGGAAGGCATGACCTTTAAAATCTCTAGTAAACGTAGCGACCACAACTTTGAGTTGGATAGTCGTGAACTCAATCAAACACTTGGAGGTGCTGTTTTCGAAGCCATTCCAAATGTGCAAGCTCAAATGAAAAGTCCTGACATCAATCTTCAGGTGGAGATACGTGAAGAAGCAGCCTATCTTTCTTATGAAACCATTCGTGGGGCTGGTGGTTTGCCAGTTGGAACTTCAGGTAAAGGGATGCTTATGTTGTCAGGAGGGATTGACTCACCTGTGGCAGGTTATCTTGCTTTGAAACGTGGAGTGGATATTGAGGCTGTTCATTTTGCCAGCCCACCTTACACGAGTCCTGGTGCACTAAAAAAAGCTCAAGATTTGACCCGTAAATTGACCAAGTTTGGGGGCAATATCCAGTTTATCGAAGTGCCTTTCACAGAGATTCAAGAGGAAATTAAGGCTAAGGCGCCAGAAGCCTATCTCATGACCTTGACCCGTCGTTTTATGATGCGGATTACCGATCGTATTCGTGAGGTACGAAATGGTTTAGTTATCATCAATGGTGAAAGTCTTGGTCAAGTAGCCAGTCAAACTCTTGAAAGTATGCAGGCTATTAACGCTGTGACCAACACTCCCATCATCCGTCCAGTTGTGACAATGGACAAGTTGGAAATCATTGACATCGCCCAGGAAATCGACACCTTTGAAATTTCTATCCAGCCTTTTGAAGACTGCTGTACGATTTTTGCACCAGATCGTCCAAAAACAAATCCTAAGATTAAGAATGCGGAGCAGTACGAAGCGCGTATGGATGTTGAAGCCTTGGTTGAACGAGCAGTGGCTGGTATCATGATTACCGAGATTACACCTCAAGCTGAAAAAGATGAAGTGGATGACTTGATTGATAATCTCCTCTAAATCAGAAAATCCAAAAGAATTTAGAAAATTAAATAAAAAAGTTAGTTTTTAATTCCAAAAGTGGAAGCAAAACTAACTTTTTTCTATAATTGTGATATAATAAGATAAAATTTTGAATATAGAGAGTTTTCTGACAATGAATCAATCCTACTTTTATTTAAAAATGAAAGAACACAAACTCAAGGTTCCTTATACAGGGAAGGAGCGTCGTGTACGTGTTCTTCTTCCTAAAGATTATGAGAAAGACACGGATCGTTCCTATCCTGTTGTTTACTTTCATGACGGGCAAAATGTTTTTTATAGCAAGGAGTCTTTCATTGGCCATTCATGGAAGATTATCCCAGCTATTAAGCGTAATCCTGATATCAGTCGCATGATTGTCGTTGCCATTGATAATGATGGTATGGGGCGGATGAATGAGTATGCGGCTTGGAAGTTCCAAGAATCTCCTATCCCAGGGCAGCAGTTTGGTGGTAAGGGTGTGGAGTATGCCGAGTTTGTCATGGAGGTGGTCAAACCTTTTATCGATGAGACCTACCGTACCAAAGCTGACCGCCAGCATACGGCTATGATTGGTTCCTCACTAGGAGGCAATATTACCCAGTTTATCGGTTTGGAATACCAAGACCAAATTGGTTGCTTGGGCGTCTTTTCATCTGCCAACTGGCTCCACCAAGAAGCCTTTAACCGCTATATCGAGCGTCAGCAACTATCGCCTGACCAGCGTATCTTTATCTATGTTGGAACAGAAGAAGCAGATGATACAGACAAGACCTTGATGGCTGGCAATATCAAACAAGCCTATATCGACTCATCGCTTCGCTATTACCATGATTTGATAGCAGGGGGAGTACACTTGGGCAATCTTGTTTTGAAAGTTCAGTCTGGTGCCATCCATAGTGAAATCCCTTGGTCGGAGAATTTACCAGACTGTCTGAGATTTTTTGCAGAAAAATGGTAAAGCAAGAAAGGAGAAAGCCAATGCATATTGAACATCTTAGCCACTGGAGTGGCAATCTTAACCGTGAAATGTACCTTAACCGTTATGGTCATGCTGGGATTCCAGTTGTGGTCTTTGCTTCATCAGGTGGTAGTCACAACGAATACTATGATTTTGGCATGATTGATGCCTGTGCTTCCTTTATAGATGAAGGCCGTGTTCAGTTCTTTACCCTCTCCAGTGTAGACAGTGAGAGCTGGTTGGCCACTTGGAAAAACGGTCACGACCAAGCAGAGATGCACCGTGCCTACGAGCGCTATGTGATTGAGGAGGCCATTCCTTTTATCAAGCACAAGACAGGTTGGTTTGATGGCATGATGACGACAGGTTGTTCGATGGGTGCCTACCATGCACTCAATTTCTTCCTCCAGCATCCAGATGTCTTTACCAAAGTAATTGCTCTTAGTGGTGTCTACGACGCACGTTTCTTTGTCGGAGATTACTACAATGACGATGCAATTTACCAAAACTCGCCAGTAGATTATATCTGGAACCAAAACGACGGCTGGTTTATTGACCGTTATCGTCAGGCAGAGATTGTGCTGTGTACGGGTCTTGGAGCCTGGGAACAAGATGGTTTACCATCCTTCTACAAGCTCAAAGAAGCCTTTGACCAGAAACAAATTCCAGCCTGGTTTGCTGAGTGGGGACATGATGTCGCCCACGACTGGGAATGGTGGCGCAAACAAATGCCTTATTTCCTCGGTAATCTCTATTTATAAAAGGAGTGACCTATGAATTACCTTGTTATTTCTCCCTACTATCCACAAAACTTTCAACAGTTTACCATCGAACTTGCCAATAAAGGCATCACAGTCTTGGGAATTGGTCAAGAACCATACGAGCAATTAGATGAGTCTTTGCGCAATAGCCTGACCGAGTATTTCCGTGTTGACAATCTTGAAAATATAGATGAAGTCAAACGTGCAGTTGCTTTTCTCTTTTATAAACATGGCCCAATTGACCGTATTGAATCCCACAATGAATACTGGCTTGAGCTAGATGCAACACTCAGAGAACAATTCAATGTCTTTGGTGCCAAACCAGAGGATCTCAAAAAGACGAAATTTAAGTCTGAAATGAAGAAACTCTTCAAAAAAGCAGGTGTCCCTGTGGTACCTGGATCTGTTATTAAGACGGAAGCAGATGTGGATCAAGCTGTGAATGAAATCGGCCTTCCAATGATTGCCAAACCTGACAATGGAGTGGGAGCAGCCGCAACCTTTAAGCTTGAGACAGAAGACGATATCAATCACTTCAAGACTGAGTGGGATCATTCAACCGTTTATTTCTTTGAGAAATTTGTCACTTCCAGCGAAATTTGCACCTTTGATGGTCTTGTGGACAAGGATGGTAAAATTGTCTTCTCAACAACCTTTGATTACGCCTATACACCGCTGGATCTCATGATTTACAAGATGGACAATTCTTATTACGTTCTCAAGGATATGGATCCTAAATTACGTAAATATGGTGAGGCAATTGTCAAGGAATTTGGCATGAAAGAACGGTTCTTCCATATTGAGTTCTTCCGTGAAGGGGACGATTACATTGCCATCGAGTACAATAACCGTCCTGCAGGTGGTTTCACTATCGATGTTTATAATTTTGCTCATTCCTTGGACCTCTATCGTGGCTACGCAGCTATAGTCGCAGGAGAAGAGTTCCCAGCGTCAGAGTTTGAACCTCAGTATTGTTTGGCTACATCACGTCGTGCAAATGCTCACTATGTCTATTCAGAAGAGGACTTGCTTGCCAAATACAGTCAGCAGTTCAAGGTTAAAAAAATCATGCCAGCTGCCTTCGCAGAACTTCAAGGAGATTACCTTTATATGCTGACAACTCCTAGTCGACAAGAAATGGATCAGATGATTAAGGATTTTGGTCAGCGTCAGGCTTAAGAGACTATCGGATTAAGGAAATTCACTCCCTTAATCCTTTTGTTTTTTATGAGAAACACAGCAGATTGAAACAAGAATAGGACAAAAGAGCCTCGTAAAAGAGTCTGGGACAAAAATATTGTGATTTTAGGAATTCTTTATTATAAATTTTTAAAATCGATAGATTAGGAAAAAAGCGAACAAGATAGAATTCTGAATGTCAGATAACTCGTTTTGTTCGCTTTTTATATTTAAGGTTAGACTTTTGTCCCAAACTCTTTTTGAGGTGCTTTTTGATATGAGCCCAGGTTTTCTCAATAAGATTGTACTCAGGTGAGTGGGGAGGAATAAGAAATAAAGCTACTTTTCTGGGGCTTGTTCATAGTAGGTATGATTCTTTTTTTCGAGTGTAGCCTATAGCTTTGAGAGCATAGTGGATAGTATAGTAGATTGAAATAAGATGTGAACAAAGTGATTGAGAAAGTCAATTTTTTCTAAAAATGTTTTAGCAACCGTAATGTGCTATTCTAGATTCAATACGCTATAGTTGGATGACAGCCAAATTCAGAAGCTATTTCAGTCAAATAAGCGTCTGGATTGTCGGTAAGATAGTTTTTAAGTCTGTCTCTATCAACTTTTCTTGGTTTTGTTCCTTTTACTTGATGGTTTAGATTACCTATTTTCTCTTTTAGATAATGGTATTAAGTGAGATTTGGAATTCTGTTATACTACCTGTTCGCTTACAATAGGCAAGAACTTTTTTACGTAAATCTATTGAATATGGTATAAGATGACTGTACCACATTGTGTACTATCTTTAGTTCATTTTATCATATCTCTGTCGAAACAGGTTACTAATATTAATGTACGGGCTCTATGTATGTCAAAAATAAGTTCAATTATTGAATAGATTTCACTAAATGAGATAGAAGAATAATTTGAGTCTTTTATGCAATCTCCATATAGGATTCATTACTATTGATACCTTAGATTCTTTTTATTGAAGAAATTTTCTGAAAATTACAAAATATACTTGCTATTTTAGAAAAAAAGTGTAGAATATAAGAAATAGGTTTTTAGAATAAGGAGTGGAATATGACAGTAACGATTGATTGGGAGAACCTTGGTTTCTCCTATATGAAATTACCTTATCGCTATATTGCTCATTTTAAAAATGGACAATGGGATCAAGGAGAGCTCACAGAGGATGCAACTTTGCATATTTCAGAGTCTTCTCCAAGTCTTCACTATGGTCAACAAGCATTTGAAGGTTTGAAAGCTTACCGTACTAAGGATGGTAGTGTTCAACTTTTCCGTCCTGACGAAAATGCTAAACGTCTGCAACGTACTTGTAATCGTCTCTTGATGCCACAAGTTCCGACAGACATGTTTGTAGAAGCTTGTAAGGCAGTTGTCCGCGCCAATGAAGAATACGTACCACCATATGGAACAGGTGGAACCCTTTATCTTCGTCCACTTTTGATTGGTGTTGGAGATATTATCGGGGTTAAACCAGCAGAGGAATACATTTTCACCATCTTTGCTATGCCAGTTGGAAATTACTTTAAGGGTGGTTTGGTTCCAACCAACTTCTTGATTCAGGATGAATACGACCGTGCCGCTCCAAATGGTACAGGTGCGGCTAAGGTTGGTGGGAACTATGCTGCCAGTCTCTTGCCAGGGAAATTGGCGAAATCACGTCATTTCTCAGATGTTATCTACCTAGACCCTTCAACTCATACAAAGATTGAAGAAGTCGGTTCAGCTAACTTCTTTGGAATTACAGCTGACAATGAGTTTGTAACACCATTGAGTCCATCTATCTTGCCATCTATTACTAAGTATTCTTTGCTTTATTTGGCAGAACACCGCTTGGGCTTGACTCCTATTGAGGGAGATGTCCCAATTGATAACCTTGACCGTTTTGTAGAGGCAGGTGCCTGTGGTACAGCAGCAGTTATTTCGCCAATTGGTGGAATTCAGCACGGCGATGATTTCCATGTATTCTATAGTGAAACAGAAGTTGGCCCTGTGACTCGTAAACTCTATGATGAATTGACAGGTATTCAGTTTGGTGATATTGAAGCGCCAGAAGGTTGGATTGTAAAAGTAGATTAAAACAAACAAAAGGAGATTTTTGATGAAATCGAAAAAGTGGCTCTTAACAGCAGGAGTGGTCCTGAGCACAACAGCTCTTTTAGTGGCTTGTGGAAAAGCTGATAAAGAAGCAGATGCACCGACAACATTTTCATATGTCTATGCAGTAGATCCAGCATCTTTGGACTATAGTATAGCGACTCGTACATCTACAACAGATGTCATCGGGAACGTGGTTGATGGCTTGATGGAAAACGACCAGTACGGAAATGTTATCCCTTCCTTGGCTGAGGATTGGTCTGTGTCAAAAGATGGTTTGACTTATACCTACAAACTTCGTAAAGGAGTTAAATGGTACACTTCTGAAGGTGAAGAATATGCAGAAGTAACAGCCCATGACTTTGTAACAGGATTGAAACACGTAGCTGACGGTAAGTCAGACGGTGTCTCTCTCATCCAAAATTCAATCAAGGGTTTGGATGCCTACATGACTGGTGAGACCAATGATTTCTCTACAGTTGGTGTTAAGGCCTTGGACGATTATACAGTTGAATATACCCTAAACAAACCAGAAAGTTTCTGGAACTCTAAAGTTACAACAGCGACGATGTTGCCTGTAAATGAAGAGTTTTTGAAGGCATCAGGTAAAGATTATGGAGCAGTTACTCCAGCAGGGATTCTTTACAATGGTCCTTATATCTTGAAGACCTTGACGTCTAAATCGTTGATTGAATACGAGAAAAATCCAAACTACTGGGATAAAGAAAAGGTAAAAATTGAAAAGGTCAAATTGACCTACTACGATGGTTCAGATCAGGAATCGTTGATTCGTAGCTTCTCTTCAGGTGCCTATACGACAGCCCGTCTCTTCCCAAGTAGCTCAAACTTTGCTTCTACTTTGGAACAATACGGAGATAAAATCACTTATAGCCCACAGGACTCAAGTAGCTATTACTTCACCTTTAACGTAAATCGTCAGTCATATAATAAAACTGCGAAAACAAGTGAAGAGCAAAAGACTTCTACAAAAGAAGCTATGCTTAATAAGGACTTCCGTCAGGCTATCAACTTTGCCTTCAACCGCCATTCTTATGCTGCCCAGCTAAATGGTGATGACGGTGCGGACAAGATTATTCGTAACAGCCTTGTTCCTGACAACTTTGTACAAGCAGGGGGTAAAAACTTTGGTCAAATCGCCCAAGCCGAGTTGGTGAACTATGGTGACCAATGGAAAGGTGTTGAGCTAGTTGACGGTAAGGATTCTATCTACAACCCTGATAAGGCTAAAGCTGCGTTCGAAAAAGCTAAGAAAGACTTGGAATCTAAAGGGGTAACTTTCCCAATTCACTTGGATGTCCCAGTTGAACAAACAGATACCATCGCTGTTCAACAAAGCAACTCTTTCAAACAGTCAATCGAATCAACTCTTGGTGCTGAAAATGTTGTCATCGATGTTCTTCAAATGACAGATAATGAAAAGGAAACAATCACTTCTCAAGCGCGTGTTCCTTCTCAAAAAGACTATGATTTGAACAGTACAGGATGGGCTCCAAGCTATCAAGATCCAGCATCTTACTTGAATATCATGGATCCTAAATCAGGTTCTGCTATGAAACACCTTGGTATTACTAAAGGGAAAGATAAGGATGTTGTAGCGAAACTTGGTTTGGACCAATATAAGAAATTATTGGATGATGCAGATTCAGAAACTACAAATCTTGAAGAACGCTATGAAAAATATGCCAAGGCTCAAGCTTGGTTGACAGATAGTTCATTATTGATGCCAACTGCTTCATCTGGTGGTTCTCCAGTTGTAAGTAATGTCGTGCCATTCTCAAAACCATACTCACAAGTTGGTATTAAGGGTGACCCATATATCTTTAAAGGGATGAAATTGCAAAAAGATATCGTTACAACAAAAGAATATGAAGAAGCACTGAAAAAATGGCAAAAAGAAAAATTGGAATCAAATGGTAAGTACCAAAAAGAACTAGAAAAACACATTAAATAAAGCAGAAAACTCTATATCAGACTTGGAATGATATAGAGTTTTTTCTTGCTAGTTTTGGGATTTTCTTGTAAAATAGAAAAAGTGAAGAGAGGTATGAAATGAGCAAGAAAGATAAAAAAATTGAAATTCAAGTAGCAGATGCCAAGGTTAATGTAGGAAAAGACAGTTTTGAAGGTTATACGTTGACCATTGGTAAAAAAGTTATCGGAGAAATTGCCGAATTAGATGGACAATTTGCCATCATAAAGAATGGAAATGTCGATAGTTTTTATAAAAAATTGGAAAAAGCTGTGGAAATTTTGATTGAAAATTATAATTTAGCAAAATAAGTCTTGTTTTTTTGAAATTTTCATGATATAATAGTCCATGTTGATTGTAGGAGAGATAGCGAAGAGGCTAAACGCGGCGGACTGTAAATCCGCTCCTTCGGGTTCGGGGGTTCGAATCCCTCTCTCTCCATTTCATCAATGGGGTATAGCCAAGCGGTAAGGCAAGGGACTTTGACTCCCTCATGCGTTGGTTCGAATCCAGCTACCCCAGTTCTTAGGTAATAATCAAGATAAAAAGCAAAATATCTTAGGGTATTTTATTTTTATAATTGAAAGACGTGAACGATATGAACATGTCCTTGTGGGTGCTTAGGAAAAAATTATAAGTATGTCAAGTTTAAGAAAAACTTGATTGTTGGAGGATTTTTTAGATGAACGAATTTGAAGATTTGCTAAATAGCGTTAGCCAAGTTGAGACTGGTGATGTTGTTAGTGCTGAAGTATTGACAGTTGATGCGACTCAAGCTAACGTTGCAATCTCTGGAACTGGTGTTGAAGGTGTCTTGACTCTTCGCGAATTGACAAACGATCGCGATGCAGATATCAATGACTTTGTTAAAGTAGGAGAAGTATTGGATGTTCTTGTACTTCGTCAAGTAGTTGGTAAAGATACTGATACAGTTACATACCTTGTATCTAAAAAACGCCTTGAAGCTCGCAAAGCATGGGACAAACTTGTTGGTCGTGAAGAAGAAGTTGTTACTGTTAAAGGAACTCGTGCCGTTAAAGGTGGACTTTCAGTAGAATTTGAAGGTGTTCGTGGATTTATCCCAGCTTCGATGTTGGATACTCGTTTCGTACGTAACACTGAGCGTTTTGTAGGTCAAGAATTTGATGCTAAGATCAAAGAAGTTGACGCTAAAGAAAACCGCTTCATCCTTTCACGTCGTGAAGTTGTTGAAGCAGCTACTGCAGCAGCTCGTGCTGAAGTATTTGGTAAATTGGCTGTTGGTGATGTAGTAACTGGTAAAGTTGCACGTATCACAAGCTTCGGTGCTTTCATCGACCTTGGTGGTGTTGACGGATTGGTTCACTTGACTGAATTGTCACATGAACGTAACGTATCACCAAAATCAGTTGTAACTGTTGGTGAAGAAATTGAAGTGAAAATCCTTGATCTTAACGAAGAAGAAGGACGTGTATCACTTTCACTTAAAGCAACAACACCTGGACCATGGGATGGCGTTGAGCAAAAATTGGCTAAAGGTGATGTAGTTGAAGGAACAGTTAAACGTTTGACTGACTTCGGTGCATTTGTTGAAGTATTGCCAGGTATCGATGGACTTGTTCACGTATCACAAATTTCACACAAACGTATTGAAAATCCCAAAGAAGCTCTTAAAGTTGGTCAAGAAGTTAAAGTTAAAGTTCTTGAAGTTAACGCAGATGCAGAGCGCGTATCACTTTCTATCAAAGCTCTTGAAGAGCGTCCAGCTCAAGAAGAAGGACAAAAAGAAGAAAAACGTGCTGCTCGTCCACGTCGTCCAAAACGTCAAGAAAAACGTGATTTCGAACTTCCAGAAACACAAACAGGATTCTCAATGGCTGACTTGTTCGGTGATATCGAACTTTAATCAAATTGAAAATTCACAAAATCCTTTGTTTACTAAACAAGGGATTTTTCTTTTGTCTGTAAGCCTTTTTTGATATAATAGTCCTATGTTAGAATCAGAAAAACAATCACGTTATCAAATGTTAAATGAGGAGCTCTCTTTTTTATTGGATGGTGAAACCAATGTTTTGGCTAATCTTTCCAACGCCAGTGCTCTTCTAAAATCACGCTTTCCTAATACCGTATTTTCAGGCTTTTATCTATTCGATGGAAAGGAATTGGTTTTAGGTCCTTTCCAAGGAGGTGTTTCCTGCATCCGTATTGCGCTAGGCAAAGGTGTTTGTGGTGAGGCAGCTCACTTTCAGGAAACTGTTATTGTTGGAGATGTAATGACTTATCCCAACTATATTTCTTGTGATAGTAGCGCTAAAAGTGAAATTGTTGTGCCGATGATAAAGAATGGTCAATTGCTCGGAGTTCTGGATCTGGATTCTTCAGAGCTTGATGATTATGATGCTATGGATCGAGATTATTTGGAACAATTTGTCGCTATTTTGCTTGAAAAGACAGAATGGGACTTTACAATGTTTGGGGAGAAAGCCTAATGTATCAAGCACTTTATCGAAAATATAGAAGTCAAAACTTCTCCCAGTTGGTTGGTCAAGAAGTTGTAGCTAAGACTCTTAAACAAGCGGTGGAGCAAGAGAAAATAAGTCATGCTTATCTTTTTTCAGGTCCTCGTGGAACGGGAAAAACCAGTGTAGCTAAAATTTTTGCCAAGGCTATGAACTGTCCCAATCAAGTGGGGGGTGAACCTTGTAATAACTGCTATATTTGTCAAGCAGTGACGGATGGTAGTTTAGAAGATGTCATCGAAATGGATGCAGCTTCTAATAATGGGGTCGATGAAATCCGTGAAATTCGTGATAAATCTACCTACGCCCCTAGTCTTGCCCGTTATAAGGTTTATATCATAGATGAGGTTCATATGCTGTCTACAGGGGCTTTTAATGCTCTTCTCAAGACGCTGGAAGAGCCAACACAGAATGTGGTCTTTATTTTAGCTACTACTGAATTGCACAAGATACCTGCTACGATTTTATCCCGTGTGCAACGTTTTGAATTTAAATCGATTAAGACACAGGATATTAAGGAACATATCCGCTATATCTTAGAAAAAGAAAATATCAGTTCTGAACCAGAGGCAGTGGAAATTATCGCAAGACGGGCTGAAGGTGGGATGCGGGATGCCTTGTCTATTTTGGATCAAGCCTTGAGTTTGACACAGGGAAACGAGCTGACGACTGCCATCTCTGAAGAAATTACTGGTACTATTAGCCTATCAGCCTTGGATGATTATGTGGCTGCCTTATCTCAACAGGATGTTACAAAGGCCTTGTCTTGCTTAAATCTTCTTTTTGACAATGGTAAGAGTATGACTCGTTTTGTGACGGACCTTTTGCACTATTTAAGAGACTTGTTAATTGTTCAAACAGGTGGAGAAAACACTCATCATAGTCCAGTATTTGTAGAGAATTTGGCACTTCCTCAAGAAAATCTGTTTGAAATGATTCGCTTAGCGACGGTGAGTTTAGGGGATATTAAGTCTAGTTTGCAGCCCAAGATTTATGCTGAGATGATGACCATCCGTTTGGCGGAGGTTAAACCTGAACCAGCTCTTTCTGGGGCAGTTGAACATGAAATTGCTGCATTGAGACAGGAAGTTGCACGTCTCAAACAAGAACTTGCCAATGTGGGAACCGTAGCTAAGCCAACAAATCCAGCTCCTAGTCGCCCAACAGCAGGCAAAACAGTCTATCGTGTGGATCGCAATAAGGTTCAATCTATCTTACAAGAGGCTGTCGAAAATCCTGATTTAGCACGTCAAAATCTGATTCGCTTGCAGAATGCATGGGGAGAGGTGATTGAAAGTCTAGGAGGTCCTGATAAGGCTCTATTAGTTGGTTCTCAACCGGTTGCGGCCAATGAACACCATGCTATTCTTGCTTTTGAGTCTAACTTCAATGCTGGTCAAACCATGAAACGGGACAATCTCAATACTATGTTTGGTAACATCCTCAGTCAGGCAGCAGGTTTTTCACCCGAAATTTTAGCCATTTCCATGGAGGAATGGAAAGAAGTTCGCGCAGCCTTTTCAGCCAAAGCCAAATCTTCTCAAACTGAAAAAGAAGCAGAAGAAAGCTTGATTCCAGAAGGATTTGAATTTTTGGCTGATAAAGTGAAGGTAGAGGAAGACTAAAGAAAGATTTCATGATACAATAAGTTTATGAATAGACAACAATTTATTATCATCGCGCTGTTTACAGCTGCTGAGACCTATTTTTTCAATGAAGCTTGGATGACTGGTCGTTATATTATGGCAGCCTTTTGGGCCATTTTGCTTTTTAGAAATTTCCGAGTTAGTTACTTGATGGGCAAGATTGTAGACGTCATTGACCAGCATTTAAAAGGAAAAGACTAGTCCTCAGCTTCTAGACAAAATCAAAGCCTTTTAGGCTTTTTTTTGTTATACTATAAAAGTATATTTATTGACCTTTTACCGTATTTTCTAGGGAAATCAAGTATGTTTCCAGTAAGAACTGTAAAGGTCTTGAAAAAGAAAGGAACTATTATGTCAGTATTAGAGATTAAAGATCTTCACGTCGAGATTGAAGGAAAAGAAATTTTAAAAGGGGTTAACCTGACCCTGAAAACAGGAGAAATCGCTGCTATCATGGGACCAAATGGTACTGGTAAATCGACTCTTTCTGCAGCTATCATGGGAAATCCAAACTATGAAGTTACCAAAGGTGAGGTCTTGTTTGATGGCGTAAACATCCTTGAGTTGGAAGTTGACGAGCGTGCGCGTATGGGACTTTTCCTTGCTATGCAATACCCATCAGAAATTCCTGGAATTACCAATGCTGAGTTTCTTCGTGCAGCTATGAATGCTGGTAAAGAAGACGATGAGAAGATTTCAGTTCGTGAGTTTATCACTAAATTGGATGAGAAGATGGAATTGCTCAACATGAAAGAAGAAATGGCTGAGCGTTACCTCAACGAAGGTTTCTCTGGTGGTGAGAAAAAACGAAATGAAATTCTTCAACTCTTGATGTTGGAACCAACTTTTGCCCTTTTGGATGAGATTGACTCTGGTCTTGATATTGATGCCCTTAAAGTTGTTTCTAAAGGTGTTAATGCCATGCGTGGTGAAGGCTTTGGTGCTATGATTATCACTCACTACCAACGTCTTTTGAACTACATCACACCTGATGTGGTACACGTCATGATGGAGGGGCGTGTTGTCCTTTCTGGTGGTCCAGAATTGGCTGCGCGTTTGGAACGTGAAGGATACGCAAAACTAGCTGAAGAACTTGGCTACGACTACAAGGAAGAATTGTAATTCCCTCGTATCTTTTAGGAGAAGTAAATGACTAAAGAAACTATTAAACTTTTTTCAGAAATGCACGCTGAACCAAGCTGGTTGGCTGATCTCCGTCAAAAAGCTTTTGACAAGATTGAGACTTTGGAATTACCAGTTATTGAGCGTGTCAAATTCCACCGTTGGAATCTGGGTGATGGAACGATTACAGAAAGTGAGCCATCAGCAAATGTTCCAGATTTCACTGCACTAGATAATCACTTGAAGTTGGTGCAAGTAGGAACTCAAACTGTTTTTGAGCAAACTCCAGTTGAGTTGGCTGAACAAGGAGTTGTCTTTACGGACTTTCATTCAGCTTTAGAAGAAATTCCAGAGCTGATCGAAGAATTCTTCATGTCATCTGTTAAGTATGACGATGACAAGTTGGCAGCCTACCATACAGCTTATTTCAATAGTGGTGCTGTTCTCTACATTCCTGATAACGTTGAGATTAAAGAACCAATCGAAGGAATTTTCTATCAAGACAGCGATAGCGATGTGCCGTTTAACAAGCATATTATGATTATCGCTGGTAAAAACTCTAAGATTAGTTATCTAGAACGTTTAGAGTCACGTGGTGGAGGAAGTGCCAAAGCAACTGCTAATATCACAGTAGAAGTGATTGCTCGTTCTGGTGCGCAAGTGAAGTTTGCGGCTATCGACCGTCTAGGTGAAAATGTTACTGCTTACATTAGCCGTCGTGGTAAACTAGGTAACGATGCAAGTATTGACTGGGCAATCGGTGTCATGAACGAAGGAAATGTCGTTGCGGATTTTGATAGTGACTTGATTGGTAATGGTAGCAATGCTGACCTTAAAGTGGTAGCTCTTTCAAGTGGCCGTCAGGTACAAGGGATTGATACCCGAGTAACTAACTATGGTTGCAACTCAATCGGAAATATCCTCCAACATGGGGTTATTCTTGAAAAAGCAACTTTAACTTTCAACGGTATCGGTCACATTATTAAGGGGGCCAAGGGAGCAGATGCGCAACAAGAGAGTCGTGTTCTTATGCTTTCAGACCAAGCGCGTTCAGATGCCAATCCAATTCTTTTGATTGATGAAAATGATGTTACTGCAGGTCATGCAGCTTCTATCGGTCAGGTAGATCCAGAAGATATGTACTACCTCATGAGCCGTGGCTTGGATAAGGCAACTGCAGAACGCTTGGTTGTTCGTGGTTTCCTTGGATCCGTTATCGTTGAGATCCCTGTCAAGGAAGTTCGTGATGAAATGATTGCAACTATCGAAGAAAAATTGTCAAAACGCTAAGGGGTAGCCTATGTTAGATGTAGAAGCGATTCGCAAGGATTTTCCAATTTTAGACCAGATTGTTAATGATGAACCATTGGTTTATTTGGACAATGCTGCGACGACACAAAAACCACTAGCAGTTCTGGAGACGATTAACCGCTACTATGAGAACGACAATGCCAATGTTCATCGTGGCGTTCATACCTTGGCTGAGAGAGCGACAGCATCTTATGAAGCTGCCCGTGAAACAATTCGTAAGTTTATCAATGCAGGGTCTACAAAGGAAGTTCTCTTTACAAGAGGAACGACAACTAGTCTTAACTGGGTAGCGCGTTATGCTGAGGAAGTCTTGACTGAGGGAGACCAGGTTTTGATTTCTGTCATGGAACACCATTCCAACATCATTCCTTGGCAGGAGGCCTGTCGCAAGACTGGGGCTGAGCTTGTCTATGTCTATCTCAAGGATGGAGCCTTGGATATGGATGATCTGCGAGCTAAATTGACTGATAGAGTCAAGTTTGTCTCCCTAGCTCACGCCTCAAATGTTCTTGGTGTGGTCAATCCAATCAAAGAAATCACTCAATTGGCCCACCAAGTGGGAGCCATCATGGTGGTGGATGGTGCTCAATCTACACCTCATATGAAGATTGATGTTCAGGACTTGGATGTGGACTTCTTTGCCTTTTCAGGTCACAAGATGGCTGGTCCGACTGGTATCGGTGTTCTTTATGGCAAAGAAAAGTATCTGGAGCAAATGTCACCAGTTGAATTTGGCGGTGAGATGATTGATTTCGTCTATGAGCAATCTGCTTGTTGGAAAGAATTGCCTTGGAAATTTGAGGCTGGAACTCCTAACATGGCTGGTGCAATCGGACTTGCTGCGGCAGTGGATTATCTGGAAAAGATTGGTATGGATTCCATTGAAGCTCATGAACAGGAATTAATCGCATACGTCTATCCAAAACTGCAGGCGATTGAAGGACTGACCATTTATGGTTCACAGGATTTGGCTCAACGTTCAGGTGTCATTGCCTTTAACCTAGGTGATCTTCATCCGCACGACCTAGCTACAGCACTTGATTATGAAGGAGTGGCTGTTCGCGCGGGTCACCATTGCGCTCAACCTTTGCTCCAGTATTTGGATGTCCCAGCAACAGCTCGTGCAAGTTTTTATATCTACAATACCAAGGCAGATTGCGACAAGTTGATCGATGCCTTACAAAAGACAAAGGAGTTTTTCAATGGCACTTTCTAAACTAGATAGCCTCTATATGGCAGTGGTAGCGGATCATTCGAAAAATCCACATCATCAAGGGAAGCTGGATGATGCTGAGCAAATCAGTCTCAATAATCCAACCTGTGGAGATGTTATCAATCTCTCCGTCAAGTTTGATGCAGATGACTGCTTGGAGGATATCGCTTTTCTAAACTCAGGTTGTACCATCTCGACTGCCTCTGCTAGCATGATGACAGATGCAGTTTTAGGAAAAACCAAACAAGAAATTTTAGAACTTGCAACTATTTTTTCTGAAATGGTTCAAGGGCAAAAAGATGAGCGTCAAGACCAACTTGGAGATGCATCTTTCTTATCAGGCGTTGCAAAATTCCCTCAACGAATTAAGTGTGCAACCCTAGCTTGGAATGCCCTGAAGAAAACAATTAAAAATCAAGAAAACAAGTAAGACAAGTTTCTTTTGTCTTATGGACTATTAGAAATGAAGAATGAAAGAAAGGATATTATGGCTGAAGAAAGAGTAGAACCAAAACCAATTGACCTTGGTGAATATAAATTTGGTTTCCATGATGATGTAGAGCCTGTCCTATCGACAGGAAAAGGATTGAACGAAGATGTCATTCGTGAACTATCAGCTGCTAAGGGAGAACCTGAGTGGATGTTAGAATTCCGTTTGAAGTCTTATGAAACCTTTAAAAAAATGCCCATGCAAACTTGGGGAGCAGACTTGTCAGAGATTGATTTTGATGACTTGATCTACTACCAAAAACCATCTGATAAACCAGCTCGTTCATGGGATGAGGTTCCTGAAAAAATCAAAGAAACCTTTGAACGTATCGGGATTCCAGAAGCTGAGCGTGCTTATCTAGCAGGTGCCTCTGCCCAGTATGAGTCAGAAGTGGTTTACCACAATATGAAGGAAGAGTTCCAGAAATTGGGGATTATCTTTACAGATACGGATTCTGCCCTCAAGGAATACCCAGACTTGTTTAAACAATACTTTGCGAAGTTGGTACCGCCAACAGATAACAAATTGGCTGCCCTTAACTCAGCAGTATGGTCTGGTGGAACCTTTATCTACGTACCAAAAGGGGTCAAAGTAGATATCCCACTTCAAACTTACTTCCGTATCAACAACGAAAATACTGGTCAGTTTGAACGTACCTTGATTATCGTTGATGAAGGAGCAAGTGTCCATTATGTAGAAGGATGTACAGCGCCTACTTATTCAAGTAACAGCTTGCACGCTGCCATCGTAGAAATCTTTGCTTTGGACGGAGCTTATATGCGCTATACAACCATCCAAAACTGGTCTGATAACGTCTATAACTTGGTAACCAAACGTGCTAAAGCTCAAAAGGATGCCACTGTTGAGTGGATTGATGGTAACTTGGGTGCTAAAACAACCATGAAATACCCATCTGTTTACCTAGATGGAGAAGGGGCGCGTGGTACCATGCTCTCTATTGCCTTTGCTAATGCAGGGCAACACCAGGACACTGGTGCCAAGATGATCCACAATGCTCCACATACCAGCTCGTCTATTGTGTCTAAATCCATCGCTAAAGGCGGAGGAAAGGTTGACTACCGTGGACAGGTAACCTTTAATAAGAACTCTAAGAAATCTGTCTCTCACATCGAATGTGATACCATTATCATGGATGACTTGTCAGCATCAGATACCATTCCATTTAATGAAATTCACAACTCACAAGTCGCTTTGGAACACGAAGCTAAGGTATCTAAGATTTCAGAAGAGCAACTCTATTACCTCATGAGCCGTGGATTGTCAGAATCTGAGGCAACTGAGATGATTGTTATGGGATTTGTGGAGCCCTTCACAAAAGAACTTCCAATGGAATATGCAGTTGAGCTGAATCGCTTGATTAGCTATGAAATGGAAGGATCAGTTGGGTAAAATTTGTTTTTAGATTTACCCCCAATCAAGGATCTTGAAGATGAACTTGTAACAACAAGAGACTGAGAAAAAGGTTTTAAGAACAGAAAATGCATGATATCAGGAGCGAGCCAAAAAAACTTGATATTATGCGTTTTATTGTATTCTCTAATGAAATAGAGTTTTTTCCTAAGCGCTTTTGATTTTTGATATATTTTTGTGAGGACGAAGTAAGACAATATATAAAATAGTCAGTTCAAGCCAGGGTATAGTTGCTTAGTTTTAAATAAGAATATTATAATAAAGCTATGGTATATAGTACAGATTTTAAACAAGG
Source organism: Streptococcus mitis (assembly GCF_946190375.1). Taxonomy (GTDB): domain Bacteria; phylum Bacillota; class Bacilli; order Lactobacillales; family Streptococcaceae; genus Streptococcus; species Streptococcus mitis_CJ. Next base: position 31,690 of record NZ_CAMIAF010000016.1, read on the forward strand.
AGCATTAGATTACATTAAAGAGGGACATAGCCATGTCGAAGCAGCTAAAGTTTTTGATGTTGGCGTCAAAACTCTCTTCACGTGGGAAAAGAAAGACGTGAACAAGGACACTTAGAGCGGAAAAAGCGAGTCGTCACAAAGCGGAAAATCCCTTTAGAGGAATTGAAAGCCTTTGTAGAGGCTCATCCAGACGCTTTTTTACGGGAAATTGCGGCACATTTTGATTGTGTTGTTCCTTCAGTATGGACAGCTTTAAAGCAGATTAAGGACACCAGAAAGTCGCTGAGTTTCTTGATATTTTGGATAACCTAAAAGATTTACCAGTCGTATATATTGACGAAACAGGAATCGACCACTACCTCTATCGTCCTTATGCACGGGCTCCTATAGAGGAGAAAGTCTATGAAAAGATTAGCGAACGGTGTTTTGAGCGGACTTCAATTGTTGCAGGACAGGTAGACGGAGAGTTTATAGCTCCCATGATTTACGAGGAAAGTATGACAATCGATTTCTTTGTGGAGTGGTTTAAAACGTAACTCCTGCCTGCTTTGAAGACACCTCATGTCATTGTCATGGACAATGCTAGTTTTCATCCCAAGAACATTTTGGATGAACTCTGTATCCAAAATAGACACTTTCTCTTACCTCTACCACCTCATTCACCAGATTTGAATCCTATTGAGCAAGTTTGAGATATTTTGAAGAAGAAAGTGACGGATTTATTAAGGGAAGTTCCAAATATTTTTGAATGTTTGGAACGCTTTTTTAAAACTAAATGACTATAATTATAAAATGCTTATAGATTTTGATTTAAAATGAGTCAAAAAGCCGTTGCAAAGCGGTTTTTTGTTATAATTAAATGAAGAATGTAGAATTAAAGGAGAATAACATGACTTTTGAAGAAATTCTGCCTGGCTTAAAGGCTAAGAAAAAATATGTACGCACTGGTTGGGGAGGGGCGGAAAACTATGTCCAAATCTTTGACACTATCGAGCAAAATGGGGTTGCGCTTGAAGTAACGCCCTATTTCCTAATCAACGTATCTGGGGAGGGAGAAGGTTTTTCCATGTGGAGTCCGACACCTTGTGATGTTTTGGCGACAGATTGGGTAGAAGTGCATGACTAGGCGTGTACTCATTACAGGAGTGAGTTCAGGTATCGGATTGGCTCAGGCTCGACTTTTTTTAGAGAAGGACTATCAAGTTTATGGAGTGGACCAAGGTGAAAATCCATTCCTACAAGGTGATTTCCATTTTTTACAGAGAGATTTGACCTTGGACTTGGAGCCTATTTTTGACTGGTGTCCTCAGGTTGATGTTTTGTGCAATACTGCTGGAGTTTTGGATGATTATAAACCACTTTTGGAGCAATCAGCCCAGGAAATTCAAGAGATTTTTGAAATAAACTACGTGACTCCTGTTGAGTTGACTCGCTATTATTTGACACAAATGCTGGAAAATAAAAAGGGGGCCATTATCAATATGTGTTCTATCGCTTCTAGTCTAGCAGGCGGTGGTGGACACGCCTATACTTCTTCGAAGCACGCCCTAGCTGGCTTTACCAAGCAGTTGGCTCTAGACTATGCAGAAGCTGGTATTCAGGTCTTTGGTATTGCTCCAGGAGCAGTCAAGACGGGTATGACCGCTGCCGACTTTGAGCCAGGTGGATTGGCTGACTGGGTGGCGAGTGAAACGCCAATCAAGCGCTGGATTGAACCAGAGGAAGTGGCAGAAGTCAGTCTCTTGTTGGCCAGTGGAAAGGCATCTGCCATGCAAGGACAAATTCTGACAATAGATGGTGGCTGGTCTTTGAAGTAGGAGTAATTGGATGGAAATCAAAAATCACAGAAGAGAATGCATCGCCACTAGTCCTGAAAGTCAAAGCAGAATTATTAGGATTTCCATAATTGGACAAGACCTCTTACATGAATTGGAAGGTGAATGATGAGAAACCAACTAGCTCTTAGTGGCGAAAAAATTATTGCAAAAGTTTACCCCCAACTATTTCACCACATTGGCATGATTCGTGGGGAATATTTGTTGAGAGAGTTCAATCAAAACATCCTGTTACCAAGTTGTCAGGCATTTGTAAAAGATTATCTAGACACTATTTGCTTCTTGTACTCAGATGAAGAGGTTTGGTATCGTTTTTCAGAGTTAACAAATACAGAAGCCAATTGTTTAGAGGGGACTAAAGAGTATTTTGACGAAAATCATCCCTTGTTTGGCTATAGAGGAACTAGGCGTTTGCTGGCGTGTCCGGATGAATTTCAGACTGAAGCACATGTCGTTACAGAAGTTTATCAAATCAATCCCAATCTATCTCTTATCTTTCCTTTTGTCAATGATGCTGAACAGTTAAAACAAGCTATTAGAGTATTGCGCCAGCATGGTTTTACTGGGAAAGTCGGCACTATGATTGAATTACCGTCAGCGTATTTTGACTTGGACAGAATAATGGAAACAGGCATTTCAAAGATTGTAGTCGGAATGAATGATTTGACTTCTTTTGTTTTTGCCACTGTAAGAAACAGTCAATGGCATGATATGGAAAGTCCAATAATGTTAGATATGCTGAGACAGATGCAGGATAAAGCAAGGATGAAAAAGATTGATTTTGCTGTAGCAGGATATCTGAATGTTTCTTTCATACAAAAAATGAATCAGTTGGGTATCAAGTGCATTATTCACTACAGTTCTATTCTAGAGATTTTTGATTTAGAAATTGACCATGCAGATCATCTTAAACACATAAAAGAAGAAAGTAAAAAATCACAAAGGAGCGCCCATGACACCGCAAGAAATGTGGAATGCATACAAGAAAATTAACCCCTCTATCGGAGATGAAATCGATGCTTGGGCTTTTGGAGTGGAACCAGACCTTTTAGCAGATTTGGTTTTAAAAGGCGAAAAGACTGCAACAGCTTCAGCCTACGACCTTTACGCACTAGAAGGCGAACTTCTTCCGCAAGAAGGCACCTTTGACATCATTTTAGACAGTCAAAATCAGGCTGTCTGCATTGTCGAAATTACAAGGGTTTCCGTTCAGCCCTTTAATCAAGTTTCTGCGCAACATGCCTTTAATGAAGGGGAAGGTGACAAATCCCTAGCCTATTGGCGTCAGGTTCATGAGGATTGTTTCGCCGAGTGGCTGAGGGAGGCAGGACAGACTTTTACACCTGACAGCAAGGTTGTTTTAGAAGAATTTCGCAAGGTCTACCCCCTGTAGACTGTTAGACGGAAGAAAGTTTTAGAAATCGCTGTCCAATCCTTTTTTCTCAAGCAAAACATGATATAATAAGTTTGTTTGAAGAAGAGCAGCAGCTCTTAAACTTAGAATAGGAGAAAACTATGCAAGCAGTTGAACATTTTATTAAGCAATTTGTTCCTGAACATTATGATTTATTTTTAGACTTGAGTCGTGAGACCAAGACGTTTTCAGGGAAGGTGACCATCACTGGTCAAGCACAGAGTGACCGTATTTCCCTCCACCAAAAAGGCTTGGAAATCGCTTCTATAGAAGTTGCAGGTCAAGCTCGTCCATTTACAGTTGACCATGATAATGAAGCCCTTCATTTTGAACTTGCAGAAGCAGGTCAAGTTGAAGTGGTTATCGCTTTCTCAGGAAAAATTACAGACAACATGACAGGGATTTACCCTTCTTACTATACTGTTGATGGAGTTAAGAAGGAAGTCTTGTCTACTCAATTTGAGAGCCATTTTGCGCGCGAAGCCTTCCCATGTGTGGATGAGCCAGAAGCCAAAGCAACTTTTGACCTCTCTCTACGTTTTGACCAAGCAGAAGATGAATTGGCCTTGTCTAACATGCCAGAAATCGATGTTGAAAACCGTAAGGAAACAGGTATCTGGAAGTTTGAGACAACACCTCGCATGTCTTCTTACTTGTTGGCCTTTGTTGCGGGTGATTTGCAAGGGGTAACGGCTAAAACTAAAAACGGTACCCTCGTAGGTGTCTACTCAACCAAAGCCCATCCACTATCTAACCTTGATTTCTCACTTGATATCGCCGTTCGCTCTATCGAGTTTTACGAAGATTACTACGGAGTTAAGTACCCAATTCCTCAATCTCTCCACATCGCCCTTCCTGACTTCTCAGCAGGTGCTATGGAAAACTGGGGTCTGGTAACTTATCGTGAAGTCTACTTGGTTGTGGATGAGAACTCTACCTTTGCCAGCCGTCAACAGGTAGCTCTTGTCATTGCTCACGAACTTGCTCACCAATGGTTTGGTAACCTTGTGACTATGAAGTGGTGGGATGACCTCTGGCTCAATGAAAGCTTCGCGAACATGATGGAATACGTCTGTGTGGATGCCATCGAGTCAAGTTGGAATATCTTTGAAGATTTCCAAACAGGTGGAGTACCTCTCGCTCTTGAACGCGATGCGACGGATGGCGTTCAATCTGTTCACGTTGAAGTCAAACACCCAGATGAAATCAATACGCTCTTTGATGGAGCTATCGTCTATGCCAAAGGAAGTCGCCTCATGCACATGCTTCGTCGTTGGTTAGGGGATGCTGATTTTGCCAAAGGTTTGCACGCTTACTTTGAAAAACACCAATACGGAAATACCATTGGTCGTAACCTTTGGAATGCTCTCGGACAAGCATCTGGTCGTGATGTAGCAGCCTTCATGGATTCTTGGTTGGAGCAACCTGGTTATCCAGTCCTTACTGTCACAGTTGAAAATGATGTATTGAAGATTTCGCAAAAACAATTCTTTATCGGTGAACACGAAGATAAGAACCGACTTTGGGTAGTGCCACTCAATAGCAACTGGAAAGGTTTACCTGATACACTTGAAACTGAAAGTATCGAAATCCCTGGCTATGCAGCACTTCTTGCTGAAAATGAAGGAGCACTTCGTCTCAACACTGAAAATACAGCCCACTACATTACAGACTATCAAGGTCAATTACTTGATGCTGTGCTTGCAGACCTAGTAGAACTTGATAACACAAGTAAACTTCAAATCGTCCAAGAACGTCGTTTGCTTGCTGAAGCAGGGCACATTTCCTATGCTGATTTGCTCCCTGTCCTTGATAAACTTGCTAAAGAAGAATCTTACCTTGTCGTTTCAGCTGTTTCTCAAGTGATTTCTGCTCTTGAGCGTTTTATCGATGAAGGTACAGAAGCTGAAAGAGCCTTCAAAGCCTTGGTTGCTAAATTGGCTCGTCACAATTATGACCGTCTTGGTTTTGAAGCTAAAGACGGAGAATCAGATGAGGATGAATTGGTTCGTCAGCTGGCTGTTTCTATGATGATTCGCTCAAATGATGCAGCAGCTAGCCAAGTCGCTAGCCAAATCTTCGAAGCTCACAAGGATCATCTTGCAGGACTTCCAGCAGCTATTCGCTCACAAGTCCTGATCAATGAGATGAAACATCACGAGACCAAAGACTTGTTAGCACTTTATCTTGATACTTATACGCACGCAACAGATGCTGTCTTTAAACGTCAGTTGGCAGCCGCTCTTGCCTATAGTAAAGATGCGGACAATATCCAAACCTTGATTGCTGCTTGGAAGGACAAATTTGTGGTGAAACCGCAGGACTTGTCTGCTTGGTATTACCAATTCCTAGCTCACCAAGCAACTCAGGAAACAGCTTGGTCTTGGGCGCGTGAAAACTGGGCTTGGATTAAGGCAGCTCTTGGAGGAGATATGAGCTTTGATAGCTTTGTTATCCTTCCTGCGCATGTATTTAAGACTCAGCAACGTTTGGCAGAGTACAAGGAATTTTTTGAGCCACAACTTTCTGACCTTGCTCTTAGCCGTAACATCGGTATGGGAATCAAGGAAATTGCAGCGCGTGTTGACTTGATTAACCGTGAAAAAGCTGCAGTGGAAGTAGTCGTTCTTCAATACGGAAACGCATAAATAAGCCTAAAATAAAAAGAAAACTCAGCTATCTCATGTAAAACTCTTCGAAAATCAAATTCAAACCACGTCAGCGTCGCCTTACCGTACTCAAGTACAGCCTGCGGCTAGCTTCCTAGTTTGCTCTTTGATTTTCATTGAGTATAAAATGCAGAGAGTTGAGTTTTTTTAAGGCAAATTTGGTATAATGGTTTTAATAAGGAGGAGTTTCTCATGATAAAAATCTTATTGGTTGAGGATGACCTAGGCCTGTCAAATTCAGTATTTGACTTTTTAGACGATTTTGCGGATGTCATGCAGGTATTTGATGGGGAAGAAGGTCTCTACGAAGCTGAGAGTGGAGTCTATGATTTGATTTTGCTCGATTTGATGTTACCTGAAAAAAATGGCTTCCAAGTCTTGAAAGAATTGCGTGAAAAGGGAATTACGACACCAGTTCTGATTATGACTGCCAAGGAAAGTTTGGATGACAAGGGACATGGATTTGAACTGGGAGCGGATGACTATCTGACCAAACCTTTCTACTTAGAAGAACTCAAAATGCGGATTCAAGCCCTTCTCAAACGTTCAGGTAAGTTTAATGAAAATACGCTATCTTATGGAGATATTCTCATCAATTTATCAACAAATACCGTTAAGGTTGAAGATACTCCTGTCGAATTGCTGGGGAAAGAGTTCGATTTACTAGTTTATTTCCTTCAAAATCAAAATGTTATTTTGCCTAAGACTCAGATTTTTGATCGTCTATGGGGATTTGATAGTGACACAACGATTTCAGTTGTCGAAGTCTATGTTTCAAAAGTCCGTAAGAAATTAAAAGGAACCACTTTTGCAGAGAATTTGCAAACCTTGCGCAGTGTTGGGTATATTTTAAAAGATGTTCAGTAAACTAAAAAAAACATGGTATGCGGATGACTTTAGTTATTTTATCCGCAACTTTGGTGTCTTTACTCTGATTTTCTCCACCATGACCTTGATTATTTTGCAGGTCATGCATTCGAGTCTCTATACTTCGGTGGATGATAAGCTTCATGGACTGAGTGAAAATCCTCAGGCAGTTATTCAGCTGGCGGTAAATAGGGCGACAGAAGAGATTAAAGATTTAGAGAATGCCGCTACAGATACTAGTAAGACTGAAGTAAAACCCAATGTCAGTTCCAACACAGAAGTCATTCTTTTTGATAAGAATTTTACCCAGCTCCTTTCTGGAAATCGATTTTTGGGATTAGATAAGATTAAGTTAGAGAAGAAAGAACTAGGCCATATCTATCAGATTCAGGTTTTTAATAGCTATGGACAAGAAGAAATCTATCGCATGATTTTGATGGAAACCAATATTAGTTCGGTTTCAACCAATATCAAGTATGCAGCTATCTTGATTAATACCAGTCAGTTGGAGCAGGCTAGTCAAAAGCACGAGAAATTGATTGTGATTGTGATGGCTAGTTTCTGGATGTTGTCTTTGATTGCCAGTCTCTATCTAGCTAGGGTCAGTGTTCGTCCCCTGCTTGAGAGCATGCAGAAGCAACAGTCCTTTGTGGAAAATGCTAGTCATGAGTTACGAACTCCACTCGCAGTTTTGCAAAATCGCTTAGAGACCCTTTTTCGTAAGCCAGAAGCAACCATTATGGATGTAAGCGAAAGCATTGCCTCTAGTTTGGAAGAAGTCCGAAATATGCGTTTTTTGACAACAAACTTGTTGAACTTAGCTCGTAGAGATGATGGCATTAAGCCAGAACTTGCAGAAGTTCCAACTAGCTTTTTTAATACGACTTTCACAAACTATGAGATGATTGCTTCGGAAAATGATCGTGTCTTCCGTTTTGAAAATCGGATCCATCGCACGATTGTCACAGATCAGCTTCTCTTGAAGCAGTTGATGACTATCCTATTTGATAATGCTGTCAAGTATACTGAAGAGGATGGTGAAATTGATTTTCTTATCTCGGCGACCGATCGCAATCTGTATTTACTGGTTTCTGATAATGGAGTCGGTATTTCGACAGAAGATAAAAAGAAAATTTTTGACCGTTTTTATCGAGTAGACAAGGCTAGAACCCGCCAAAAAGGTGGTTTTGGTTTAGGATTATCTCTGGCCAAGCAAATTGTAGATGCGCTTAAAGGAACCATTACTGTTAAAGATAATAAACCCAAGGGAACAATCTTTGAAGTGAAGATTGCTATCCACACACCATCGAAAAAGAAAAAATAAAAATATCGCTCCAGACGGGGCGATATTTTGGATTACGTGACTTTCAGTCCGTTTCGCTAAGTCAGGTGTGAGACAGGCAAACCACCCGTTTTAGGGGTGATTATGATTAAAATAACATAAAAATCTTGACAGATAAACTTAAAAAATGTAAACTATTTACTGGTTAATTAATTGGTTAAATAACCAATTTAGAAAACTATTTAATCAAGTAAAGGAAGTTAAGAAAAAGCTTCATCATTTATTGAAATGAGGGATTTATGAAATTCAGTAAAAAGTATATAGCAGCTGGATCAGCTGTTATCGTATCCTTGAGTCTTTGTGCTTATGCATTGAACCAGCATCGATCGCAGGAAAATAAAGACAATAATCGTGTTTCTTATGTGGATGGTAGCCAATCAAGTCAGAAAAGTGAAAACTTGACACCAGATCAGGTTAGCCAGAAAGAAGGAATTCAGGCTGAGCAAATTGTCATCAAAATTACAGATCAGGGCTATGTGACGTCACACGGCGACCACTATCATTACTATAATGGGAAAGTTCCTTATGATGCCCTCTTTAGTGAAGAACTTCTGATGAAGGATCCAAACTACCAACTTAAAGATGGAGATATTGTCAATGAGGTCAAGGGTGGCTACATTATCAAGGTCAATGGAAAATATTATGTCTACCTGAAAGATGTAGCTCATGCTGATAATGTTCGAACTAAGGATGAAATCAATCGTCAAAAACAAGAACACGTCAAAGATAATGAGAAGGTCAGCTCTGATGTTGCTGTAGCAAGGTCTCAGGGACGCTATACGACAGATGATGGTTATGTCTTTAATCCAGCTGATATTATCGAAGATACGGGTGATGCTTATATCGTTCCTCATGGAGGACACTATCACTACATTCCAAAAAGTGATTTGTCTGCTAGTGAGTTAGCAGCAGCAAAAGCTCATTTAGCTGGCAAAAATACGCAACCGAGTCAGCTAAGCTATTCTTCAACAGCTAGTGACAATAACACGCAATCTGTAGCACAAGGCTCAACTAGCAAGCCAGCAAATAAAGCTGAAAATCTCCAAAGTCTATTGAAAGAACTCTACAATTCACCTAGCGACCAACGTTACAGTGAATCAGATGGTTTGGTCTTTGACCCTGCTAAGATTATCAGTCGTACACCAAATGGAGTTGCGATTCCGCATGGCGATCATTATCACTTTATTCCTTATAGCAAGCTCTCTCCTTTAGAAGAAAAGATTGCTAGAATGGTGCCTATCGGTGGAACTGATTCTACGGTCTCTACAAATGAAAAACCTCATGAAGTAGCGTCTAGTCTAGGAAGTCTTCCAACTAATTCGTCTACTTTGAATCATGAATCATTGACTACAAATAAGGCAATCTCTGCAACATCTGATGGCTATATCTTTAATCCAAAAGATATTGTTGAAGAAACTGCTACAGCTTATATTGTAAGACATGGTGATCATTTCCATTACATTCCTAAGACGAATCAAATTGGTCAACCGACTCTTCCAAACAATGGTCTAGCAACACCTTCGCCATCTCTTCCAGTCAATCCAGGAACTTCATATGAGAAACATGAAGAAGGTGGGCACGGCTTTGATGCTAATCGTATTATTGCTGAAGATGAAGCAGGATTTATCATGAGTCACGGCGACCACAATCATTACTTCTTCAAGAAGGATTTGACAGCTGATCAAATCAAGGCAGCGCAAGACCACTTGAAAGGGGCAAATACAGCAAAACCAAATCCAGCTCATGATGACGATCACGATGAAGATCATCATGGACACCATCATGGTGAAGACCATGATCACGGTTTTGATGCCGATCGTGTCATTAGTGAGGATGATCAAGGCTTTGTCATGAGTCACGGCGACCATAATCATTACTTCTATAAGAAAGATTTGACAGCTGAGCAAATTAAGGTCGCACAGGATCATCTGAAAACACATCATGATGCAGAGCCTGTAAAACCTCTTGCTAAAACGGTAGAGTCTTTCTCAAGAGATGCTAGCGATGAAGAAAAGATTGCTTATATTTCGAAGACCTACGGTGTTCCACTTGAAGCGATTAGAATTTCAAACGGATTCTTTGTTTTTGGAAATCCAGACCAAGCCTACGATCCAACTCATATCCATCCCTATGCTGTTCGTAAGGAACACGTTCGACTTCCACTCCAGACTGGAAATCCAGAACTTGATTTCCTAAATGAACTCTATACCACTGCTTTGCGAGATGGTGTGTCTCCTTATAGTTTACAGGTAGAAAATGGTAGTTTTGTGATTCCTCATGGCGATCACAATCACTACATCAAGGTTCAAACGAAGGGCTATGAAGTAGCTTTGAAAAACAAGATTCCAGCCCTACAATCCAATTATCAACCTGGAGCTTTTGATGAAAAGGTTGTCTTGGAAAAAGTAGATCAACTTCTAGCTGATAGCAGAAGCATCTACAAAGACAAGCCTATCGAACAAAGACAGATTGAGTTAGCCTTAGGTCAGTTTACTGAGAACATGAAGAAACTGGCAACTAACTCTACAGCAGGTTATCTTGCGACACTGGATCTCTTTGATAAGCAATATATCCATATTGATGAGAGTGTCAAGCCTGCTGAAACAAGTGCTTTAGATAAGAAATATCAAGCTTTGATTGATAAAATCAATACACTGGATACAGACTCTTATGGACTTCCTAAGAAAGACCTTCTCGTTCGACTCCAGGAAGCTAAGTTGGCTAAAGATGAGGCTGGTTTAGCAGCGGTTGAATCACAACTTCAAGCCTTGCAAGACTTTAATGATCGAACAGGTGTTACAACTGTAGAATACATCAAGTATTTCTACGAACACGTAAATGACGGTCGTTTGAATGATGAACTTCGAAACAAAGTGGCTCAGTTGACTTGGACCTTGTATCAATCTCAATCCTTCCTTAAGGCGGCAGAATTGAACAAATTATTCCCAAGTATCTATCAGGCAAAACAAGAAGTGGAAGAAGCTTTGAAAGCTCAGCCAACTACTGCGAAATCAAGTCAGACAGTTCTAGATACTGAAAAAGTTGATAATCAAAGTGCCAAGACAGCTATTTATGGCTTCTTGAAAGAATTGTATGGAGACTTTATGCCTGAAGAGCATGTGAATCATGTCAGCAAGGAACAAGTAGAAAATCTCTTGAGCAAGGCAACTCAACTCTTAGAGCAAATCCAAGAAGAAGGAATCAGACAATCCTTGGGAGAAGAAGTAGAAAATCTCAAAGCTGCTACAAACAAGGCTGATGCAGACTTGGATGAAGTAAATAGTCAGGTGAAAGATGTCTTGACTCGTATCGCTAGCGCTCTTCAACAAGAGAAGGAAAATGCTGAGCAAGATCCTCAGACACTTGTACTCTATCAAAAACTTTACAATATCCTCATGTCACTTCACGCTTACTTAGAAAACAATAAGGGTTCTGATGAGGACTTTGATAAGGTGGATGCTCTACTAGATCAACTTTCTGCTAAGAGTAAAGATAAGTCTGCTTTACTTGAATTGACAAAAGCTATTCTGGTCTTGAATCAAGAAATCAAGTCAAAATCAAGTGCGAGTGAAGAAGCAAGTCCAGCAACAAATACCGAGGCAAATGGTGATAACAGCAGTGCTGAGAACCAACCAAATGTAGCTACAGAATCTAACAGTGAAACTGCTAGCGACGAAAACAAACCGAGCAACGCAACAGGTTCTAAATCTGCTGAATCAGTTTCAGAAAAGGAAACAACAGAATCTCCAACAAGTACTGGAAATCAAGAAAAACCAGTAGAATAAAAATGTTTGTGGTCGTAGATCTAGGAGATTTTCCCATTCAAGGCTGTTTCCTATTTCTCATTGTAATTATAAACCATGGCAAGATAAGAAAACGAGCATTTCCAACTGAGGAGGTGCTCGTTTTTTGATAGTTAGAAGTAGTTTTTATCCGTCTATTTAGAGTTGATTACAAATAATCTTGAAAGAAATTATTGACTTGAATGTGGATATAAGATTTATTCACTGATTATAATGTTTAAATAGCGCTCCAAAGCAAAGAATTATCCTCATGAGTATGAATCTTATAAATTAACTACCTCCAAACCATGTTCTGTCAAGCGATAGATGCTTGAACAGACCTCTTTTAAGAAAAGACGGTCATGCGAAACAGTGATGAGTCCGCCTGGATATGTAGCAAAGAGTTTTCTAATTTGGGGTTGAGAAGTTGGAGAAAAGTTTCGTGTAGGTTCATCCAACAGGAGAAAGTTTGGTTTGCGCAGCACTAAATCCAAAAGCAGGAGTTTTCCCTGTTGCCCGCCAGATAAGGAGCGAATTTGATGCTGCATTTCTGGATAACTGAAATTGAGACTGGCTAAGTGAGATTGGATTTTCTGCAGTTCCTCTTTTTCTCCAGTTTTGCTGAGGTAGGCTATTGGTGATAAATCCAATTTCAGTTTTTTGTGGTAATCTTGTGGCATAAAACCAAGCGAAATCTCTCTTTTATCATTAAGAAGTTGCTTTAATTTAGCTAATAGAGTTGATTTCCCAATACCATTTGGGCCAATGATACCGATTTTTTCTTGTCCACGGACAGTTAGTTGTAGTTCCTGAGCCAAAACACGGTCGTCAATGGACAAATTTTCTTTTTCCAGTTGGATTAAGACTTTAGATGCTGATAATGGCTGTATATCTGAGAAAAAAAGTCTAATTTCTTCCTCTTCAAGTGGTTTTTGGGTCATGGACTGAGCTGTCTTTTCAAAGCGTTTTTCTTGAGAGAGAACAGTTTTCATCTTTTTAGCCAATAGGCGACCTGCAGTACTGTCTTTGGTAGCTCGAAGCGCAGTTTCTACATTCTGCTTGACTCGCCGATGTTTTTCCATGGTTTTATCGTAGGCTCTTTGGTCGTTAGCAGCTTGCTGGCTTTGTCTGGCAAAATTAGCCTTTCTCTGCTCACTATAGCGATCATAGTCTAAATGCTCTACTAGCGTTTCTGCTTCTTTACGGTGCTTGACCAGTCGCAAGTGAACAATAGTGTCTGCCGTTTCAGAAAGAAAGTCTTCATCATGGGAGATGAAAATAACAGTTTGCCGAATCTTTCGAATCTGACATTTTAGCCAATCAACCGTCTCAAGGTCTAGGTCATTTGAAGGTTCATCTAAAAATAGAATATCAAAGGGGTTGGCTAACTCATGGATGAGCTGAATTTTCAAAGCTTCACCCCCTGATAGACTACCAATCTCTTGGTCGCTTGCGAAACGATTGCTATCAAAATGCAATTCCTCTGCTAAACGATAGAGGATACTGTAGTCTAAATCAATAGAATCTAAAAAGAAGTAGTCGTGTAGACTTCTCTTTTTCAGCTCCTCGGGAAGTTTTTGAGGAATGTAGGCCAGAGAATGATAGTCAGACTGGATGTCGCCCCTGATAGTAAAATCAGGTAATGCTTCCCCCATTAAAGCTCGTAGTAAGGTTGATTTGCCATTTCCTTCCTCTCCAATAATAGCTACCTTTTCCCCATCCTGGATGGTCATGCTTAGGTCAGAGACAAGGTCTCGTAAATCTTTGTTTTGTGTGATGGTCAGGTGATTGATTTTTATCATATGATTGCCCTTTCTAGAATGTTGTCCATAGTGCATAACAAAAAGCTCTACTTTACCTAGTAGAGCCAAAGTTTATGTCAAAAAACTCTATTAATACTCTTCGAAAATCTCTTCAAACCACGTCAGCGTCGCCTTACCGTAGATATGATTACTGACTTCGTCAGTTCTATCCACAACCTCAAAACAGTGTTTTGAGCTGACTTCGTCAGTCTTATCTACAACCTCAAAGCAGTGCTTTGAGCAGCCTGCGGCTAGCTTCCTAGTTTGATCTTTGATTTTCATTGAGTATAAAATGCCAGAAAAAGAGCATAAAAGAGCACACAAAAAGAGACAAAAACAAGATCTACTAAATAAAGGTTCTTTATTTGATAGATTTAGTTGTTCATGTCTCCCTTACCTCCGAGTATTAGTATCTTTATCCTATACCTTTAAGGAAATTTTGTCAACAGAAAACTGGAAATTCCAATCTCTAAAATACCTCTAAAATACGAGTGGTAAGCATTTGTAATGAGTTCTTTGTCTTCCATAGGGGCATCCTCCTTGCTATCATGTATTCTTGCCTATAGTATAGCACCAAAAAATATAGTGATAAATATATTAAAAAATCGAATTTTAATTACAAAGTTTGGTGGGCTGATTTGTAGGCTTTTCATGGTATAATCAAGAGAGTAAATCTTTATGGAGGAAGTATGAAATTAAATATTCAAGAAATTCGTAAGCAGTCTGAAGGCTTGCATTTTGAACAAACGTTAGACCTAGCCGCAGACCTGCGTGCACGCAATCAAGAAATTTTAGATGTAAAAGATATCCTTGCAGTTGGGAAAGTACAGTACGAAGACCGTATGTATTTCTTAGATTATCAACTATCTTATACCATTGTTCTTGCTTCAAGTCGCAGTATGGAACCAGTTGAGTTAGTTGAATCTTATCCAGTAACGGAAGTTTTCATGGAAGGTGCATCTAACCAACTAGATCAGGAAGTTTTAGACGATGATTTGGTCCTTCCTATCGAAAATGGAGAACTTGACCTTGCTGAGAGCGTGTCAGATAATATCCTTCTGAACATTCCTATCAAGGTCTTGACGGCTGAAGAAGAAGCTGGTCAAGGATTTGTTTCAGGAAATGACTGGCAAATCATGACTGAGGAAGAATACCAAGCTCAACAGGCAGTTAAGAAAGAAGAAAACAGTCCTTTTGCTGGCTTACAAGGACTATTTGACGGAGACGAATAATGGTCTTGTCAAAAAAACGTGCACGAAAGGTGCTAGAAGAAATCATTGCTCTTTTTCCAGATGCCAAGCCTAGTCTTGATTTCACCAATCATTTTGAACTCTTGGTTGCGGTCATGTTGTCAGCTCAGACAACGGATGCAGCGGTAAATAAGGCCACACCAGGTCTCTTTGCTGCCTTTCCAACGCCACAAGCCATGTCTGTTGCAACAGAAAGTGAAATTGCCTCACACATTTCTCGCCTGGGACTGTATCGAAATAAGGCTAAATTCCTAAAAAAATGTGCCCAACAGTTACTAGATGATTTCGATGGTCAAGTCCCTCAAACACGTCAGGAATTAGAGAGTTTGGCAGGTGTTGGTCGCAAGACGGCCAATGTTGTCATGAGTGTAGGATTTGGGATTCCAGCCTTTGCAGTAGACACTCATGTGGAGCGTATTTGCAAACACCATGATATCGTCAAAAAATCAGCGACACCACTTGAGGTGGAAAAGCGGGTCATGGATATCTTACCACCTGAGCAGTGGTTAGCAGCCCATCAGGCCATGATTTATTTTGGAAGAGCTATTTGTCATCCTAAAAATCCAGAGTGTGACCAGTACCCACAGTTATATGACTTTAGCAATTTATAAGCAATTTATAAGCAATTTATAAGGGTAAATTCCCAAACTAACTTCCACCGCTAATCCAAGTGGAAGTTAGTCTGATAAAAATCGTAAAAACCAGTGGAATTCCGTGTCAGGGTAAGTTCCACTGGTTTTACTAATGCTTGATTTCATCGCTTTTATAGCCAAAATGAATCGAAAAAAAGAGCGCACAAAATCCCCTCATCTGAAAGCGTTTCAGATTAAGTTCCGCTATGGTGGAAGTTATTGTGAGACGTTTGAATGCGGTTAAAGGTTAGTTTTTAGAACTTATGTTGGAGTAATTTAGACGACTGACAGACGTCTTCTGCAGGTATTTTAGAAATGCCGAGAAGCTTAGGAATCTCTTCTCCATAGGTAAATGCAAAGAGCTCATAGGCTGACTTTCCATTCAAAGCAGCACGTTTGACGCTGTTGACATGCGAACAAACGAGATTGATGTCCTCTTGAGTTAAATTGTCAAAAGAAGTTCCTTTAGGTAGAATGTCGCGAATCAGCGTGTGATTTTTCTCAATTCTGCCTTTCTGGTCAGAGCGATTAGGGTCACAAAAGAACAGCTTACTCTCTCCTCGCACATCCATTTCGATATCATCGACCCTGGCAAACTCCCCACCATTATCGGTCAGAATGACAGGAAAGAGTTGGAAGAAATCTTTGTCAGCTTGGTGAAGAGTGTTCTTGATGTCATAGAGGTGTTTGGTAACCTCAAGGGCAGTTTTATTATCCAGCAGTCTAGCGAAGATAAAGTTACAGAAAGATAGATTGAAGGTGAGTAGGACTTTACCTCCCATCCTCCCCATAACGGT